>JAGWTA010000058.1 GCA_028869185.1 Hyphomicrobiales bacterium | reverse complement strand
CATGGATATCGGGTAGAGGCGCTCGATCAACGACAGGCTGCGGCGCATCGAGACGAATGGCTGTCTCTCTCGTCCCGCTCCATCGAGCCCAACGTGTTCTTTGGACCTGATTTCGCGCTGGCTGCCGCGAACTGCGGAATTGGCGAGGTGCCAATTTTCGTCGTCATTCGTCGAATGATCGATGGGCGAATTCAATTGGTCGGCGTCCTCCCGCTTGTTGCGCGCGACGTGCGGTCTGGACGTCGAACCGTGCGCGTGTGGAGCCACAAATACCTGGCGGCTTG
The DNA here is from genome assembly GCA_028869185.1 of Hyphomicrobiales bacterium. Lineage (GTDB taxonomy): Bacteria > Pseudomonadota > Alphaproteobacteria > Rhizobiales > Beijerinckiaceae > JAJXWB01. The sequence continues at coordinate 3,488 of JAGWTA010000058.1, read as the reverse complement.
CACACCTCTTCTCGATAGTCGCTATTTCAAGGGAGCGTTCGACGCTGCGCTGGACTGGTTGGCGAGCCTGCAACCTGGGCGAAGCGCAATCGTGATACCCGCCATCCGCGTTGACGGCGAATTTGCGTGTATGGCCGTTGCGCGCGCCCGACGCCTCGGTGGCGCGGCCAAGCCAATGGGGCTCCACGAGCGATCGCAGTTCCTGCCTGCTGACGCTTCCGCAATAGGATTTTCGCGCAAGACGCTGAAATCCTTCGCTCGTTACGCGGCGCAACTGTCGAGCCAAGGCGATCTGTCGTTCCACATTCACCGTGATCCAATGCGACTGGAGGCAGCCGTCGGGCAATTTCTCGCGCTCGAGGCAATGGGCTGGAAAGGCGAGCGCGGCACCGCCTTGGCCAAAGACGAGTCAGTCGAGCGATTTGCCCGTGCAATCGTCAATGGGCTCTCGGGCCGCGGTTGCTGCAGAATCGCAAGTTTGGAACATGCGGGGCGTCCGATCGCGATGAGCGTCCTGCTGATTGAGTCCCGTCTCGCCGCCTTCTGGAAGATGGCCTACGACGAGAGCTATGCGAAGTATTCGCCGGGCTTGATGATGCTGGTCAAGCTGTCGGAGTTCCTCCGAGACAGTGGAGAGGTCGATTCGATTGATTCCTGCGCGGCGGCTGACGATCTGACAATGCTGCGCGTTTGGCGCGGTCGTGTTCGTATCGCCGACCTGCTGCTTTCGGTTGTGCCGCGGCCCTCGGTTCTGTTCGGCGTCATCGACGCCCGAGAGCGCGCGAAGCGGTCGATGCGGGGCGCTGCCAAAAATATCTTCTCCACGATACGGAAGAGGCTCGCCTGATGACGACCTCGCAGCACATCGACGTCCGGCGTTTGTCGCGCGCGCGTCGAGGCGTGCTTGCGCTTCTGGCGATCTGCATGGCGCCGAGCATTCCGGCCAAAGCCGAAACGATTTCTGGCGCGCTCGCGCGCGCTTACGTCAACAATCCCAATCTCAATCAGCAGCGCGCCGCTGTGCGGGGCCTCGACGAGAATGTCCCCAAAGCGCGCGCGGGCTGGCTGCCGACGATCGGACTGACGGGATATGCGGGCCGTTCGTACCTGTATCAACGCGACCCGCCGCCGCGAAAGTCCGTGCCGGACCCCGGCGTCGATCCCGCGGACGACGAATCGACGAAGCCGCCGCGCGGCCAGAAATTTCGTTCGTTCCCCAAGGGTTACGGCATCAGCGTCAGCCAACCGATTTTCGACGGCTTCAAGACGTTGAACAGCTTGCGCCAAGCCGAGTCGCAGGTTTTCGGCGGCCGTGCGGACCTGCGCAGCGTCGAGCAAGACACGCTTATGGGCGGCGTGACCAGCTACATGGACGTGCTGCGCGATACCGCGATCCTCGGCTTGCGTGGGAACAACGTCGAAGTGCTCAAGGAGCAGGTGAGACAGACGCGAGCTCGCGGTGCGATCGGGCAAGCGACCGAAACCGACGTCGCGCAAGCGGAGGCTGCGCTCGCGCAGGGGCGATCAGAGTATTTTGCGGCGCGCGGCGCGCTACAGGCGAGCATGGCGACATACCGGCAGATCGTCGGGGTCGAGCCGCGCGCGCTTCAGCCGGCAAGAAGCCTGGAGGCGCTTCTACCGGAGCGGCTCGACCACGCCATTGAAATAGGGCAACGCGAGCATCCGGCCATCGCCTCGGCCATGCACGCCGTCGATGCTGCCGCTGCGGCCGTCAAGGTGGCAGAAGCCGCTCTTTACCCGACCGCCTCCATCGCCGGCGCCGTCAATCGAGACCTCGATTCCGAAGGCATGACGGGAAAGAAATCATTCACTGCCGCGATCTTCGGGCAGATCAATATACCCATCTATCAAGGCGGTATGGAATACGCGTCGATCCGGCAGGCGAAGGAGCAGCTTGGGCAGGCCCGCTTCGTGGTCGACGTTCAGCGCAACCAGATTCGTGCGAATGTCGGCGCCGCATGGGCGCAATTGCAGGCCGCAAGGTCGCTGATCGACTCGTCGAAAGCCGCCGTCACGGCCGCGGAAATCGCGCTCAGCGGCATACGCAGCGAGGCGCTCGTCGGCCAGCGCACGACCTTCGACATTCTGACGGCGCAGCAGACCTTGCTCAATAACCGCGTCGCGCTTGTGATGGCGCAGCGCGAGCGCGTCGTCGCATCCTACGCAATCCTTGCCGCGATCGGGCGGCTGACCGCGGTCGATCTCGGCATTGCGTCGCAAATCTACGATCCAAAGCCGCATTTCGATCAGGTCAAAGGCCGCCTCTTTGGAACCCGCGCGCCGTGACTCTGTGCAACCCATTCCCCCACACCCGGAGCGACTCATGAAATCGGGCCCGACGATCCTCTCGGCCGCCGCCATCGGACTGATCGCACTGTCGCCACTGGCGGCGCACGCGCATCCCATGCTGGTGCGTTCGAACCCGGCGGCCGGAGAAAAAGCCAAAGAGCCGATACAGATTTCGCTGTGGTTTTCCGAGAAAATCGAACCGGTCTTCAACAAAATCGAGGTGGTCGACGGCGTAGGCGCGCATTTCGAGGACGGAAAGCCCACGGTCGACGCTTCCGACAGAGCGCTTCTTCATGTGCGCGTCAAACAGCTTCCTGCCGGAACGTACCGCGTGCGCTGGCGCGTCTCTGCTGCCGACTCTCACAAGATGGAGGGCTCCTTCAGCTTTCAGGTGGCGCGGTGACAGGCGAATGGATCGCGCTCGTCTTCGCACGATGGTTGAATTTCGTGGCCGTCGCCGGGCTGTTCGGCATGGCCTTGTTCCCGCTCTATGTACCGGAGGCGGCGCGGGGCGCCTATCTCGCACAACGAACGATGCGAAGCTTGATGATTGTCGGCGGCGCCCTGACGTTGGCGTCGACATTTGCCTGGGCGGGCGCAGCGCTGGTCAATATGGCAGGCGACGGCTCGGCGCTTTGGGATCGCAGCGCCTGGTTGAGTTTTTTGTTCGACACGAGTTTCGGGCTCGCGTGGGTTGCGCGGGGCGCGCTGGCGATTGCGATCATGTTGACCATTTGCGGCACGCGGGGCCGAAGCGCGTTCGCGGCCGTCGTCGCGTTGAGCGCGGGCCTGCTTATTAGCCAGGCGTGGGTCGGCCACGTCGCGTCCCTTGCCGCGCCGGCGCGCTGGGGTGTCACGCTCGCCTATGCGTTGCACGTTCTCGGCGCTGGTGCGTGGTTCGGCGGCCTTCTGTCGCTCGCGATCGCCATGAAAGGCCCGCGAGCTATTGCAGCGTCCGAGCGGAAAACCGCCGAGGAGCTTCTCGTGCGTTTCTCGAGCGTCGGACTCGCAGCAGTCGCCGCCATTATCATCGGTGGGTTGATCAACATGCTGGCGCACGGCGCGTTCACGCCTGAGATGCTATTCGCGTCGAGTTGGGGGCGGGCGCTCGCGGTGAAGGTGGCGCTCGTCGTCGGCATGCTGCTTCTTGCAGGCGCGAACCGTTTTATCCTTATGCC
>JAGWTA010000057.1 GCA_028869185.1 Hyphomicrobiales bacterium | reverse complement strand
GTTCGAGCTCGTCGTAATGGTCGAGGCAATGCACGACGCCGCGCGCCAGATCGTCGACATGCAGGAATTCGCGCAAGGGCGCGCCTGTTCCCCAGATCACCACCTCGCGCGCGCCTGACGTTTTCGCCTCGTGAAACTTACGAAACAGCGCCGGCAGGACGTGGCTGTTCTGCAGGTCGAAATTGTCGTTGGGTCCGTAGAGGTTGCACGGCATCGCAGAAATATAGCGCCGATTGTGCTGGAGCCTGTAAGCCTGACAGGTCTTGATGCCCGCAATCTTGGCGACTGCGTACCATTCGTTGGTCGGCTCGAGCGGGCCCGTCAGCAGCGCATCCTCGCGGATCGGCTGCTCGGCGAATTTCGGATAAATGCAGGACGAGCCCAGGAAAACCAGCCGATCGACATTGGATTTATGCGCGGCATGGATGACATTCGTCTGGATCATCAGATTGTCATAGATGAAATCAGCCGGATAGGCGCTGTTGGCGGCAATGCCGCCGACTTTGGCGGCCGCAAAAATGATGGCCGACGGCCGCGCAGCTTTCAGCCAGAACTCGACATCGCTGGCCCGCCGGAGATCGAGAATGGCGCGGTCCACGGTGATGACCTCGCGCCCTTCGGCCTCCAGCAACCGTGTCAGCGCAGAGCCCACCATGCCGTTATGGCCGGCGACCCAAATGCGCTCCACGCGTTCGTCCGACATGTTTCACGCTCCGGCGCCAGCGGCCCCTTGGGGCCGCATATTCCTTTGGGGCATCTTCGCCAAGCATGTTTAATTTTTTGTCAACATTTGCAGCGCAGGGTGAGAGAGCGACGTTGCGTGAGCTGCGGCGCCCTTGAAAGTTGAGCTGTTCCATGCGTGCGACCTCCCTTCCCACCTTGTTGGTCTGCCTGCTTCTGGCCGGTTGCGACGGCGCCATGTCTGTCGGCAAGGTCTCTGACGCCGAGGAGACGGCGATCAAGCGAACCGCCACCGCGGCGCCGAACATCCAGCCCGGCGACAAGGTGCGTGTGACGGTTTTCGGCGAAGACCGGTTGACCGGCGAATATGAGGTGGATCAGGCCGGCTTCATGTCGCTGCCGCTGGCAGGGACGGTCAAGGTGTCTGGCCTGACGAAGCCGCAGCTTGAAAAAGAGCTGACGAAAAAATTTCGCGGCGAATATTTGCGCGACCCGAAAGTGACGGTCGACGTTTCAAATTTCCGCCCGTTCTACATCATGGGCGAGATCGCCAAACCCGGCGAGTATCAGTTCAAGAACGGCCTCAACGTGATGAGCGCGGTCGCGCTCGCCGGCGGCTCGACCTATCGCGCCAACACATCGAAAGTGCTGATCCAGCACGTGGGCGACAAGAGCTTCAAGGAATACCCGATGTCTCCGGAAATTCCGGTCACGCCGGGCGATCTCATCAAGCTGCAGGAGCGCTATTTCTAGCGCTTGCGGCGGATCATCGTTTCGCCAAGAACCAGCACATCCATATTCGTGCGCAGGAAGCAATCGAGCGCTTCGCGCGGATGCGTCACAATCGGCTCGCTTTCGTTGAACGATGTATTGAGCACCATCGGCACATTCGTGCGCGCCGCAAAAGCTGTGATCAACCGATGATAGCGCGGGTTTGTGTCGGCATGCACGCTTTGCAGCCGCCCCGAACCGTCGACATGCGTCACAGCGGGAATGACAGGTCTTTTCTCGGCGCGAATTTGGTAGACCTGCATCATGAACGGCGCCTCGCCATCCTCTTCAAACCACGCGTCGACAGCCTCGCTCAGCACGGAAGGCGCGAACGGCCGGAACGATTCGCGGCGCTTGATCTTGATGTTGAGAATATCCTTCATGTCGGCGCGGCGCGGATCGCCAAGAATTGATCGATTGCCGAGCGCACGCGGCCCCCATTCCATCCGCCCCTGGAACCAGCCGACAACCTCGCCAGCCGCGATCGCATCCGCCGTTCGCGCAAGCAAGGTCGGCTCATCCAGCGTCTCGATGAGGCAATCGGCGTCCTGCAATCTTTTTGCTTCGCCCGCAATCGTTTCAGCGATGGCGGCGCCCCCGTAATGCGGGCCCCAATAGGCGTGGCGCATCTGGAATGTGCGCGCCCCGCCCTGCGCGCGCCACACCTGCATGGCGGCGCCGATAGCGCCGCCCGCATCGCCAGCGGCCGCCTGCACATAGATCTTCCGAAAAGGCGTGCGCCGCGCCACCTTGCCGTTGGCGACGGAATTCATCGCGCAGCCGCCCGCCAGCGCAACCGCCTCTGCGCCACAGCGCGCATGCAGCTTGTTCAGCAGATGAAAGAACGCTTCTTCATACATGGCTTGCGCCGAATGGGCGATGTCCATATGGCGTTGCGTCAGCGCCTCGTCGCGCTTGCGCGCCGGACCAAGCAGGTCTTCCAGCGCAGGGGAAAAAAGCGCGCCGACGCTGGGCGCGCCGCCTTCCCACGCGTAGGCGATCTTTTCGCGGTGATGTCGAAAATACTGCAGATCGAGCGCGAAGGATCCGTCATGCTGCAACGTCACGATGCGCCGCATGGCGTCGAGCATTTTCGGCTGCCCATAGGGCGCAAGGCCCATGACCTTGTACTCATCGCCATAATGAGGAAATCCGATGTGCTGCGTGATGGCTTGATAGAAAACGCCGAGCGAGTGCGGGAAATAGACGCGGCCGAGCACATCCATGTCGCCGCCTTCGCCCACGCCCCACGCCGATGACGAAAAGTCGCCAAAGCCATCGACGGAAACAACAGCCGCACGGTCGAACGGCGAGACAAGAAACGCTGAAGCCAGATGCGCCAGGTGATGTTCGACGCGATGAACGGCGCCATCGAACGTTTGTCCCGGAAAGGCGTCCGTCAATTCGCGCTCGATCGAAATGCGCTTGCGCTGGTTTTTCAGCCGGTCGAACGCCAGTTTGATATCCGGCCGCTTGAGCGCGGCGTAAATCACTTTCCTGCCGAAATTGGCGCGAGGGTCGCTGTTGACGGCGACATGATCCACATCGGCCAGACGAACGCCCGCTTCTTCAAGGCAATAGCCGGTCGCTTGCGCAGGAAATCCCGCCCAGTGTTTGATGCGGCGGAAGCGCTCCTCCTCGGCGGCGGCGATAAGAACGCCGTCGCGTAAAATGCAGGCGGAGGCATCGCCATGAAAAGCATTGAGACCCAGAACGATCACGATTGTTCAGCCTTATTTTCAACGCGCCGGGCCAGCCTCTTGTCTGCAATCGCCAGCGCGATCATGAATTCCGCCGTCGCGCGTTGCATCACATAGAACCAGCCGGCCCACCCATCGAGCAGGCAGCCCTTCCAGAACAGCGTATAAAAGAACGAGAGAATTGGCGCGGGCCAGCCAAGCCGGCGCAGGCGCGCTGTTGTTTTCAGCCCGGCTGCATCGCTGGCCAACAGGAATTCGGCTTCGCGCGCTGCATAGCGATTTTGAGAAGCGAACCAGCGCGCAAGCGGCTTGCGATCGTCATGCAGAACCGGCGCTGCGAGAGCGCCTGTCGCACCGACGATCTTGACGCGTTGCGTATGGCCTTCGTTGATGTAATGAGCGCTGTCGCGGCGATAAAGGATGGTGCGCGGCGGATAAAGGGAACCGCGCAATCGCTTTCCGTAAACGCAATAAACGAAGCTCGCGGCATAGGCCGCAGCCTCTCCTTCGCACAGCGCCTCGATCTCGGCGACAAGAGCCTCGCTCAGAACATAATCTGCATCAAGCGAGAGAACCCAGCGCGTTGAAATCTGCGTGAGGCCGAAATTGCACTGGCTTGCAGCGTCATCGAAAGGCCGCCCGACAACACGGACATTGGCGTATTGCTTCGCAATCGTCAGCGTTTCATCGGCGCTGCCGCTGTCGACGATCAACACTTCCTTCGCCCAACGCAATCGATCGAGCGTTCGCGCGATATTGGCGGCTTCGTCGAATGTCAGAATCATCGGCGTAATGTTTGGCGCTATGCGCTCGGCGCTGGTCATCGCGCAACGCTTTCATAAA
>JAGWTA010000056.1 GCA_028869185.1 Hyphomicrobiales bacterium | reverse complement strand
CAGAATCTGCACCCCGACGATCAGCAACAAGAGTCCGATAAACAGAGCCGGCATTACTTCCTGCCCATTTGCCCCAACAACAGCTGGGCGCCGCTATCGCCGCTTTTGGCTTTGGCTTCAAGCGCAGCGTAACCGCCTGCGGCATAAGCGGCGGCCGCTCCCAAAAGCGCAGCGAGGCGCTGCGGCGCGGAAGCGTCGAACGCAGCATAGGCCCCGCCCGTCAGCCGCGCAATTTCCTGGAACGCATTGCGCGCCGCGCTGTCGGCGCCTTCGTGAAACATGAACGCCTTGACGCCGAGCATCGCCAGTTCGCCGGCGGCCATGCAAAGCCGGTCGACTTTCTCCTCCATCGCATCGCCGACGAAAATCAGCGCGCCGACGCGCGCAATCCGCGCTTCGTCGCGCGTATGGCGGAGCACTTTCTCGATCTGCGTTTCGCCGCCGCGGCAATCGATTTTCGCCATGAGCGCGGCGAGCCCCGCGCCTTGCGAGACGAAACGAGAAGCCTTGCATTCGGAAAGGCCGCGAAAATACACAAGCTGCACGTCGAGCCCGCCAAGCTTGCCGGTTTCCTGAAACATGCGCTGCTGCAAGCCCTGCGCCATATCCCATGTCGGCTGCCGGCTCATCGTGGCGTCGAGCGCAAAAATCAGCCGCCCCCGCCCCTCGTGCATAACCGGCGCGCGGCCAGCCTTGTCGAGAAATGCGTCGACTTCCGTGCGCGACTGCACGCCATCGGCGCGCGCCGACGTGTTGGGAACCTGAGCCATTCCGCCCTCCGGGCTTTGGTCTTTAGATCGTGCTCGGCGGCGTCGGGCGCAAGAGGCCGGTCACAGCAGCCCCAGTTCCCGCAATTCGCGCCGCAATTCCTCCGGCATCTCCGCAAGCGCGGCGGCGCCTTTGCTGAGATCGACCGGAGCGTCCTTTCCCGGCAGATAGCGCCAGCCTTGAAACGGCCGGCACGGGCGCGGCAGCACGGGATGGACGACCGGCTCCATGACGATATGACAGCGCCCGATCCCGCCGCTGTCGGTGAACGGCCTGATGTCGAGCAACTTTTGCCGCGCCGAGATCTGGCCCTTGATGACCCAGTAGAGCGAGCCGCCATCGAGCAGCTCTTTCACGCGTTTGGGAACCATGCGCGTCGTATGCATCTGCTCTCCATCCGCCCAGGTGCGCTTGCCCGCCGTAGTGCGCGCCGCAATCCAGGCTTCGAGATCGGCGATCGATTCAGCGCCGACGCAGAGTTTGAGGAGATGAAGGGGCATTGCGCTCGTGTTTCTATGTCGCCGGCGTCGCAGCGGTTGCGACCGCGCAGCAGGGGGCGGCGGGAGTTTTCCTGCGCTCCATCACCCCCGCCCGACAAACGGCATTTTTGTCGCCATGACGGTCATGAACAGAATATTGGCCTCCAGCGGCAGAAGCGCCATCTGGGTCACAGCGTCCGCGACATGGCTCACATCCATCACCGCCTCGACGCGTGTCGAGCCATCGGCCTGCGCGACACCCGTTTTCATCGGCCCGGCCATCGCTGTATCGGCGTTGCCGATGTCGATCTGGCCGACGGCGATATCATATTTGCGCCCGTCGAGCGCGCCCGCGCGCGTCAGGCCTGTCACGGCATGTTTGGTCGCCGTGTAAGGCGCGCTGTTCGGGCGCGGGGCGTGCGCGGAAATCGACCCGTTGTTGACGATGCGCCCGCCGCGCGGGGTCTGGTCGCGCATCAGCCGGAATGCGCCCTGCATGCACAGAAAGACGCCCGTGAGATTGGCGTCGACGACGCTTTTCCATTGCGCGTAGGACAAATCCTCGAGCGGCAGCGGCGGGGCGAAAACGCCCGCATTGTTGAACAGGAAATCGAGTCGCCCGAAATTTTCACGCACGGACTCGAACATCGCCGTCACCTGCGCCGGATCGCCGACATCGCAAACGATGGGCAGCGCGCGCCGACCCGTCGCTTCGATCTCGCGCGCCGCCGCGTCGAGCGCATCGCGCCTGCGCGCCGCCAGCGCGACGTCGAAACCGGCTTTCGCCAGAGCGATGGCGCAGGCCTTGCCGATGCCGGCCGACGCGCCTGTGACGAGCGCGATCCGCGCGCTCATGACCGTCCCGCCTCGTCGTCGTGAATGACGACGATCTTGGCGCCCTGAGCAACCTGCGCGCCCGGCGCGCCCGAAACCTCCAGCACCTTGCCTGCGCGCGGCGCAACCAGCGCATGCTCCATCTTCATCGCCTCCACGATTGCGAGCCGCTGTCCCTTCTCGACATGCTCGCCCGCCTGCACGAACAGCGCGACAAGCTTGCCGTGCATCGGCGCCTTGACGACGCTGTCCTGCTGATCGCCGCTCTCGACGTCGACATCGAGGGGGTCGAGAAGACGCACGCGCGTCTGGCGCCCTGCCCTCAGCACGAAGGCCTCGCCCGCGCCCATCACGACAGACGCGTCGGCGGCCGGCGCAACGCCGGCAACCTGATGCGCCGGGCCTCCGTCGCCATAAGTCTCGACCAGCTCGAACGTCTCGCCATCGGCGTCGGCGCGGATGCGGCTGGCGCGACCGGCGGCGAGCGCAAACCCGTCGCGCGTCGCCCAGGGCGAGTGGCGTTGGCCCGGTTCTTCAGCGATGCGCCGGCGCATTGCGGCCTCCTGCGCGGCAAGCGCATAGGTCGCGCCAGCGGCGGCGGCGGCGGCGTCGAGCGGGCGGCGAACCGCGCCAAGCGATTCCAGATTGCGGTCGATGAAGCCCGTATCGAAGCGGCCCGCGCGAAAGTCCGGCGCCTCGCACAAGGCTTTCAGAAAAGCGACGTTGCAGCGCGGCCCGGCGACGATGGTCTGCGACAGCGCAGCGGCAAGTTTGGCCAGCGCTTCCTCGCGGCTTGGCGCATGCGCAATGACCTTGGCGATCATCGGATCGTAAAAAGGCGTCACTTCGCCGCCTTCCTCGACGCCGGAATCGACGCGAACGCCCTCGCCTTGCGGCAGACGGAGCGCCCAGATGCGTCCTGTCGAAGGCAAAAATCCGCTTTCCGGGTCTTCCGCATAAAGCCGCGCCTCCACGGCATGGCCCCTCAGCGCGATTCTGTCCTGCGTCAGCGGCAGCCGCTCGCCCGATGCGACGCGCAATTGCCATTCCACGAGATCGAGACCGGTGACGGCTTCTGTAACGGGGTGCTCGACCTGCAGGCGCGTGTTCATCTCCATGAACCAGAAGCGGTCGGCGCGCAGCCCGTCGGCGCCGTCGGCGATGAATTCAACCGTCCCCGCGCCGCGATACCCGACCGCGCGGGCGGCGTTCACCGCAGCGCGCCCGATCACTTCGCGCATCGAGGCGCCAAGCCCCGGCGCCGGCGCTTCCTCGATGACCTTCTGGTGCCGCCGTTGCAGCGAACAATCGCGCTCGAAAAGATGCACAGCGCCGCCCTGCCCGTCGGCGAACACCTGCACCTCGATGTGCCGCGGGGCGGACACATATTTCTCGATCAGCACGCGGTCATTGCCGAATGCGCCGGCCGCCTCGCGTTTGGCCGCTTCCAGCGCCGCGGGGAAATCGGCTTCGGCGTCGACGCGCCGCATGCCCTTGCCGCCGCCGCCGGCAACGGCCTTGATGAGCACCGGATAGCCGATCTCGCGCGCCCGTCCGGCGAGCACGATCGGCCCCTGCTCGTCGCCGAAATAGCCAGGCACGATGGGGACGCCGGCTTTCTGCATCAGCGCCTTGGCGGCATCCTTGAGGCCCATCGCGCGAATGGCCGAAGGCGGCGGACCAATGAAAACGATTCCCGCCGCGGCGCAGGCTTCGGCAAATTGCGCATTTTCCGAAAGGAAGCCGTAGCCCGGATGGATGGAGGCGGCGCCCGTCATCTGCGCGGCGGCGATGATCTTGTCCTGATCGAGATAGCTCTCGCGCGCCGGCGCCGGGCCGATCGCGACAGCCTCGTCGGCCATTTTCACATGCAGCGCTTCCGCATCCGCATCCGAATAGACCGCAACCGTGCGCAACCCCATACGGCGCGCGGTGC
>JAGWTA010000040.1 GCA_028869185.1 Hyphomicrobiales bacterium | reverse complement strand
ACGTGCCCGGCGCTGCCGGCGGGCGGCCTTGCGCCGGGGGCCAGCATCACGTGCACGGGTTCGTACACGGTGACGCAGGCCGATCTCGATGCGGGCTCGATCACGAACGTTGCGAGCGCGAAATCGGGGACCACCACATCGCCGGTCGATCAGCATACGATCAACGCCGCCAATTCGCCTGCGTTGACGATTGCGAAAAGCGGTTCGCCTGCGAATTTCAGCGCGGCCGGCGCCGTCATTTCCTACACTTACAAAGTCACCAATTCCGGCAATGTGACGCTGACCAATGCGGTTACGGTCTCCGACAACAAGATTGCGAGCGTCACGTGCCCGGCGCTTCCTGCGGGCGGTCTTGCGCCCGGCGCGTTCATCACCTGCACGGGTTCGTACACGACGACGCAGGCCGATGTGGATGCGGGCGGCGTGACGAATACGGCCAGCGCCAAGGCGGGGACGATCCAGTCGCCGACGGTCAGTCTGACGACGCCCTCGAGCCAGTCGCCTGCGCTTTCGCTTATCAAATCCTCGACGGCGACCGGCTATGCGAGCGTCGGACAGACGATCCCCTATACGTTCCAGGTGACGAACGCGGGCAACACCACGCTGACGAGCGCGGTGACTGTCTCCGACAGCAAGATCGCGAGCGTGACGTGCCCGGCGCTTCCTGCGGGCGGCCTTGCGCCGGGGGGCAGCATCGCGTGCACGGGTTCGTATATTGTGACGCAGGCCGATCTCGATGCGGGCGCGATCGTGAATACGGCGAGCGCGAAGTCGGGCGCGACAAGTTCGACGCCGACGACGCATACGCTGCCGGCAACGCAATCGCCCGCGCTGACGGTCGCAAAGACCGCGTCGCCCGGCTCTTTCGCGGCGGCCGGGGCGACGATCAATTATGCCTACAAGGTGACGAACGCCGGCAATACGACGCTGACGAGCGCTGTGACGGTGGCCGACAACAAGATTGCGAGCGTAACCTGTCCGGCGCTGCCTGCGGGCGGCCTTGCGCCGGGCGCCAGCATCACCTGTACGGGGTCTTACACGACGACGCAGGCCGATGTGGATGCGGGCGGCGTGACCAATATCGCCAGCGCCAAATCGGGCGCTACGACGAGCCCGACGACCAGCGCCACGGCGACCAGCGCGCCGACGCCGGCGCTCAGCATGACGAAGACGGCGTCGCCCACGAGCGTTGCGGCCGCCGGCGCTGTCGTTTCATACAGCTATAACGTGACCAACGCCGGCAATGTGACGCTGACCAACGCGATCACCGTGAGCGACAACAAGATCGCGACCGTGTCGTGTCCGTCGCTCCCGGCCGGCGGTCTTGCGCCTGGCGCGTTCATCACGTGTACGGGCTCCTATACGGTGACGCAGGCCGATGTGGATGCGGGCGGGGTGACCAATGTCGCCTCGGCAAAATCCGGCGCAACAACATCCACGCCTGCGAGCGCGACGGTCACGGCCGCGCCTGCGCCTGCGCTCGGCATCGTCAAATCCTCTTCGCCGGCGAATTTCACGACGGCGGGCGCGACGATCAATTATGCCTACAAGGTGACGAACGCCGGCAATGTGACGCTGACCAACGCGATCACTGTGAGCGACAACAAGATCGCTTCGGTCGCCTGTCCGGCGCTGCCGGCGGGCGGCCTTGCGCCCGGCGCGTCCATCACTTGCGCAGCGGCCTACACAACGACGCAGGCCGATGTCGATGGCGGCGGCGTGACCAATGTCGCCTCGGCCAAATCGGGCGCGACGACATCGACCCCGGCGACGCTGACGGTGAGTTCGAATCCGAACGCCAGCCTTGCGCTCGTGAAGTCGACGACCATGACGGGCTTCGCAACGGTCGGGCAGTCGATCCCCTATACATTCCAGGTGACCAACGCCGGTTCGGCGACGCTGACGAGCCCGGTGAGCGTCACCGACTCGAAGATCGCGAGCGTGACCTGTCCGGCGCTGCCGGCGGGCGGTCTTGCGCCGGGGGGCAGCATCACCTGCACGGGATCCTACACGGTGACGCAGGCCGATCTCGATGCGGGCTCGATCACCAATACGGCGAGCGCGAAGTCGGGGACGACCGTTTCGGCCAATGAAAGCCATACGATCAACGCTACGCAGACGCCGGCGATGACGATCGCCAAGACGCCATCGCCAACGACATTCACGACGGCGGGGACGGTCGTGTCCTACAGCTACAAGGTCACGAACTCGGGCAATGTGACGCTGACCAATGCGGTGACGGTGAGCGACAACAAGATTGCGAGCGTGACGTGTCCGGCCCTGCCTGCGGGCGGCCTTGCGCCCGGCGCCTTCATCACCTGCACGGGCTCCTACACGACAACGCAGGCCGATGTGGATGCGGGCGGCGTGACGAATACGGCCAGCGCCAGATCGGGAGCGACAACATCGCCGACCGTCAGCGCAACAGCCACATCGACAAGCGGGCCTGCGCTGTCCATGACCAAGACGCCGTCGCCGGCGACGGCGGCGAATGCGGGCGCGAGCGTGACCTTCGCCTACAAGGTGACGAATACCGGCAATGTGACGCTGACCAGCGCGGTGTCGGTGAACGACAACAAGATTGCAAGCGTGAGCTGTCCGGCCCTGCCGGCCGGCGGCCTCGCGCCGGGCGGCTCGATCACCTGCACGGCGACCTATGTGGTGACGCAGGCCGATATGGATGCAGGGTCCGTCACCAATATTGCGACAGCTTCGTCCGGCGCGACCGTTTCGCCTGCCGCCAGCGCGACCGTGACGACGCAGCAGACGCCGGCTCTGTCGATTGCGAAATCGGCTTCTCCCACCACGTTCAACGCGGTCGGCGCGAGCATCACCTACAGCTACAAGGTGACGAACACGGGCAATGTCACGCTGACCAATGCGATCACGGTGAGCGACAACAAGATCGCGAGCGTGACCTGTCCGGCGCTGCCGGCGGGCGGCCTTGCGCCGGGCGCTTTCATCACCTGTACGGGTTCGTATACGACGACGCAGGCCGATCTCGATGCGGGATCGGTGACCAATGTGGCTTCCGCAAAATCGGGCGCGACCGTTTCGGCGGTGACGCAGGCAACGGTCACGGCTGCGCAGGCGCCGGCGCTGACCATCGCCAAGAGCGCCGATCGCGGCGGGTTCACAGCGGCTGGCCAGACGATCGTTTATTCCTACCTCGTCACCAACAGCGGCAATGTCGATCTGACGAGTCCGGTGAGCGTGAGCGACAACAAGATCGCAGCCGTATCCTGCCCCGCCTTGCCAGCGGGCGGCCTGAAACCTGGCGCGTCGATCACCTGCACGGGTTCCTACACGACGACGGCCGGCGACGTGGCCGCAGGCGCGGTCGCCAACACCGCCTCGGCGACGTCAGGCTCGACCGTCTCGCCGAGCGTGACGCTCAGCGTGCCGAGCGCGAAGATCAAGGTTGTGGAAGACAACAACCCGCATGGCGTCACAACATCGCGCGATAACGGCGATGGCACGTTCACGACGTCGTTTGTCGTCACCATCGCCAACCCGTCTTCCGCCCCGCTGACCGATGTGAAGCTCAAAGGCTGTTTCGGCTTCACGAGCCCGCCGGGGCAAACGATCCCGCCGTGCAGCATTGCTCCCGATGTTTCGATCGTCTCGGCGACGATCACGTCCGAAACATCTTCGACGCGCGGCCCGCTGGGGACGACCAACCCATCCTTCACGGCGACCTCGTTCAACCCCGATTACATTCGCGGGCCCGGCGAGACGCTGGCGCCGGGCGAGAGCATCACTTTCGTCTACACCGTCACCTATAAATCGCCGCCGCAGTCGCTTTACGACGCGGTTGTCGTGACGGGCTGCGTGCAGACCGCCAGCGGCGCGTGCTCGCTTGCTTCCGATGCGGTCGATCCCAGTTCGAGCGCCGCTTCGATCGGCACGCCGTCGAGCGGCCCGCTGACGGTCACGAAATCGACGCCGCGCAGCGAAATCACGCGCGGCGAGGTGGTTCCCTATACGATCACGGTGCAGAACAACCAGAACCAGCTGCGCGACCACGTCACGCTCGTGGACATGATCCCGGCGGGCTTCGCCTACAAGGTGCGCTCGGCGTCCATCGCGGGCGTGGCGCGCGAGCCGGCCGTGGCCGGTCGCCAGCTGACATGGACGGGACTGTCGATCGCGCCGCGCTCGACGGTGACAGTGAAACTGATGCTCGCCGCGGGTTCGGGCCTCGGCTTTGGCGAATACGCCAATCAGGCCTGGCTGACGGACGCCTCGGGCTCGATCATCTCCAATATCGGGCAGGCGAACGTGCGTCTGATCGGCGACCCGACCTTCGACTGCTCGGATATCATCGGCAAGGTGTTCGACGACAAGAACAGCAATGGCTACCAGGACGAGGGCGAGCCGGGCATCGCCAACGTGCGCCTCGCCACCGTGCGCGGGCAGCTCATCACCACCGATTCGGAGGGCCGCTTCCATATCGCCTGCGCCGATGTTCCCTCGAACCCGCGCGGCACGAATTACATTCTCAAGCTGGACGAGCGCAGCCTGCCCACGGGTTATCGCGTCACGACCGAAAACCCGCGCGTCATCCGCATCACGCCCGGCAAGATGGCCAAGATCAATTTCGGCGCTGCGCTCCAGCATGTCGTGCGTCTCGATCTGATGGACGCCGCGTTCCGGCCGGGGGCGACGGCGCTGGCGCCGCAATGGGCCGCGCAGATGCCGCGAGTCATCGAGGCGCTACGACGCCAGACGTCGATCCTGCGTCTTTATTATCGCCGCTCGGCGCGCGAGGATGGCGATCTGGCGGTCGAGCGCATGCGGGCGCTGGAAGAGGCGATCCAGCAAGCCTGGCGACAGGCGGGCGCGCCATATGATCTGAAGATCGAAACAACAGTGACGCTTGAAGCCGCACGGTCTGGCTCGCGTTGAGAGCCTTTCCAGCAACCGCGCAGGACGCTTGTCGTGGCCTTTTTTGGCGGCGGGGGCATTTCCCGCTGCGCCTTTGATCGATCGATGGGCCGGCGCCCCGCACGGGCGCGGCTGGCCCGCCCCTCGAGGGCGCCCATTAGTAAAGCGCTAACCATACAGCTTTACACTCCGGCAACTTCTTTAAAACCAAACGCTTTATGTCCGCCTTGTTCCCCCATCAGACTACGGCGCGCGCCCCCTGGTTGACGTTTCGTCAGCTTGCGCTGGGCGGTGGGGCGGCGTTCGCCCTCATGATGCTCGCGCTGAACGGGCACGGCGCGCGCGCGGCCTGCCTGCCGGGCGCGGGCGATTGCATCTCTTCGGGCGATATTCCGAGCGGTTTTGGCGGCGCGCCGAAGTTCAGCGATATCACGCAACCGCCGCCGCAGGCGCACGCCCCGCCGCCCGTCGTTGCGCCGGTCCCGGGCCTCGTGCGCGTTCCGGCCAGCCCGCCCGTGCGCGTGCGCGAATTGAAAGCGACCGCTCATTGCCGCGCCAGACCGCGCGCGCCAGCTGCGCCCTTCGCACTGTCGGTCGATGGCATGCCGGCGAACGGCGGCCCGCCGCATGATGCGGAAAGCGCGGCGCTTTGCGTTGATTCCGCGCTCGAGCGCGCTGAGATCCAGGTGCGTTACGACGGACTCGACAATGATCCGCGCCTGAACGTGATCGCCTCGCCAAATGCCGCCAATCGCGGCGCCGGCGTCGCCTTCAAGTCCTATTCGAACTATTCGCTCCGGTTGGCGCGGAGCGAAATCCGCATTTTTCCCGCCGGCGCCTCGACGATGCAGGCGCCCGCCGTCATCGTGCCGATGACGGGCGACGACGCCTACTGGGTTCCGCCCGCCAATGCGGGCGATGGCGTGATCTATGTGCTGCGCGTTTACGATCGCGAAGGCCGTTTCGACGAAACCGCGCCGCAGCGGCTCGATCTGGCCGCCATTCGCGGCGGAAAGCAGATCGTTCTCGATCCCGTCGCATTGAAAGACGGCAACCGGCGCGAGGTGCGCAACATTCCGGTCGATGGCGGCAGCGTCATCGTTTCGGGCAAGAACATTCATCCCGGCGAGACGGTGACGGTGATGGGCGTGCCTGTGACGGCCGATTCCAAGGGCGATTTCGCGATGCGCGAAATTTTCTCGCCCGGCCGGCACGATGTGGAAGTCGTGATCGACGACCGGACGGGCCGCGCAGTGCTGACGCGCAGCGCCATCGTGCCCGAGCGCGATGTGTTTTATGTCGCGCTCGCCGACGCTACGGTCAGCACAGGGCATTCGAGCGGGCCGTGGGCGCTGATCAATCCCGACCAGCCCGATAATTACAAAGACCGCTTCCACGCCGACGGCAGGCTCGCCTTTTATCTCAAGGCCAAGCAGGGCGAAACGATGCTGACGGCCTCGGCCGACACGCGCGATCAGCCGATCCGCAGCCTGTTCTCGAATTTCACGAGCACCGATCCGACCTATCTTCTGCGCACGCTCGATCCCAATCGCTACTATCCGGTCTATGGCGACGATTCCACACTGGTGGAGGACGCGCCGACGCGCGGAAAGTTCTACGTCCGCCTCGACCATCGCGACAGCAATGTGATGTGGGGCAATTTCAAGACGTCGATCACCGGCACGGAATTCGCCCGCTACGATCGCGGCCTTTACGGCGCGCGCGCGCAGACGAAGACGTCGGAATCGACCGCTTACGGCGAGCGGCGCGGCACAGCGGAAGCTTTTGCCGCGCAACCTGGCACGCTTGGCGTGCGCGATGTGTTCATCGGCACGGGCGGCTCGATGTATTTCCTCAGCCGCCAGAACATTACGCAGGGGTCCGAACGCATAACCGTCGAGACGCGCGATGTCGCGACCGGCCTCGTGCTGGCCTCTCGCACGCTGGCGCCGACTGTCGACTACGACGTCAATTATCTGCAAGGGCGCATCCTGCTCAACACATCGCTGTCCATGCAGGGTTCTTCCGCCTTTCTCGTGCAGTCGGGCGGCCTTGGCGGCGTGCAGAATTACCTCGTCGTCAATTATGAATATTCCCCGATCGTCAAACCCGCGCATGATTATGTGGCGGGCGGGCGCGCGACCTACTGGTTGAACGATCACGTTCAGGTCGGCGTGACGGCCTATGACCAGATGGCGCAGGCGGAAAAGCTGTTCATCGGCGGAGCCGATGTGACGATGCGCTACACGCCGACGACCTATCTGAAACTCGAAGGCGCCCGTTCGAGCGGCGCCGGCTCGGGCGAAAACCTTTCCTACGACGGCGGTTTCACGTTCCAGCAGCACAGCGTCGCCAGCCGTACGGCCATGGCCAAACGCGCCGAGGCGGCCGTCAATCTCGCCGATATTTTTGCAGGCGGGCAGGGGCGCATCACCGCATTCTACAAGCAGAAGGACGCGGGTTTTGCGGGGCCGGGCGAACTTGCGCTCAACGATTACGGTTCGCGGCAAATGGGCGTTGCCGGCGCGACGAAGCTTGGCGAAAACTGGTCGCTGCGCACGAAGATCGACAGTTCGCAGGATTATTATCACGCATTGACGGCCGGCGAGACGGACGTTTCCTATGCGTTCAGTCGCTACTGGAGCGCGACGGCGGGCGTGCGCATGGACGGCTATTCCGCTTATCAGCCGACCTACAGCCCGGACCTCAACCAGCCGGGGCGGCGCATCGATACGGCGCTGCGCTTCGACTACAAATCCGATCATGACTGGGGCGCCTACGTTTACGGCCAGAAGACCGTCATGCGCACCGGGCTGCGGCAGGAAAACAACCGCATCGGCATCGGCGCCTATATGCGCCTGAGCGAGAAGATCACCGCTTCTGCGGAGGGCTCCATCGGCAATCTGGGGCCGGGCGCCAAGATCGGTCTTGAAATGAAGACCGATCAGGACCGCACAGCCTACATCAACTACGCCGCCAATCCCGATCGCACCGACATCATGGAGCGCGGCGGATTGAGCCAGGTGACGGCCGGCGCGCGCCAGCGCTACACCGATACATTGTCGGCTTTCGGCGAAGAGAAAATGCGCGGCGGCGGCGGCTATTCCGGACTGACGCACGCCTATGGGCTGGATTTCACGCCGACCGCCGCGATACGGGCCGGTCTCAAGTTCGAAACCGGCAAGCTGACCGATCCGCTGTCCGGCACGATCCAGCGTACGGCCGTCAGTCCGACGATCGGCTACACCGACGACAGGATTTCCTACACAGGCCGTTTCGAATACCGGCACGACGACCAGACGCTGGCGATGCTCGGCATTCCGACCCTGCTCGGGTCGCAGCAGAACGAGCGCACCACCTATCTGATGAACAACCTTTTGACGATGAAGCTCAGTCCGGACTGGCGGCTCATCGCGAAACTGAACGGCTCGTATTCGACGTCGTCGCTCGGCGATTTCAATATGGGCAATTATTTCGAAGGCGTGCTGGGCGCGGCTTATCGGCCGACAACCAACGACCGCATCAACATGCTCTTCAAATATACGTTCTTCTACAACGTGCCTTCGCCAGGGCAGGTGGTCATCGCAAACAGCATCAACAATTACTCGCAGCGCAGTCATGTGCTGTCGGCCGACGCGATCTACGACGTCAATCAATGGCTCTCGATTGGCGGCAAATACGGGCTGCGCATTTCCGAGACGCGCGACAATCTGGTCGGCGGCTCGTGGTTCTCCAACGATGTGCATCTGTTCGTCGCCCGCGCCGACTGGCATGTCGTCAAGCAATGGGACGTGACCGCGGAATTGCGTGAGATGATGTCGCTCAGCGGGCAAAACCGCCAGCCGAGCGCCCTGCTTGCGGTCTATCGCCACCTGAACGATAATTTCAAGGTTGGCGTGGGTTACAATTTCTCGCGCTATTCGGACGATCTGACCAATCTCAGCATGAACAATCGCGGGCTGTTCGTGAATGCGATCGGAAAATTCTGAGGCGACATGTTCCTGACGCGCACGACGATCGAATGGGGCGATTGCGACGAAGCCGGCATCATCTTCTATCCGAACTACTTCTATATTTTCGACACGTCGTATCAGCGCTTCCTGCGCTCGGCGGGGCTCAGCCAGCGCAAGCTGCGCGAGAAATATTCCGCCATCACGCCGCTGGTCGAGGCTGGGGCGCAATTTCGCGCGCCGATTTCATACGACGACGAAGTTTCGATCGAAATGACGCTGGCCGATATTGCGGAGAAGCGTTTTCGCATCGCCTATCGGATCTTGCGCGGCGAAACGCTCGCCGCCGAGGGCTTTGAACAGCGCGCTTTCGCCGTGCGCGAGCCTTCCGGAAAATTGCGCGGCGCGCCGATCGACCCCGCATTCCGCGCGTTGCTGGAAGACAAACTTGCGAAGGCATGACGCGCGCTCTGCGACCGCGCGATCGCTCTACAGGCTTGCCGTGATGAGCGCCTTGAGACCCGAGGGTTCGTAAGCCAGTTCCACAGAGCCGCCCAGCTGCTGGGCAAGCGCGCGCGTGAGGAGATGCGTGCCGATGCCGGCATGCGTCGGCGGCTGGATGGACGGGCCGCCCATCTCTCGCCATTCGAGCCTCACGCGACGATCCTCGGTCGCAGCGCTCCAGGCGAAATGAACATTGCCGCCGGTTTTCGACAATGAACCGTATTTGGTCGCATTGGATTTCAATTCGTGGACGGCGAGGCCGAGCGCCAGCGCAACTTCGGATTTCAGCGCAAGGTCGGGGCCGTCAAGCTTCACGCGGCCATCGCCGATTTCGGCGTCGAGTTCAGTCTGCAGCAGTTCGACCAGCGGAACTTCCAGCCAGTTATGCCGTACGAGCAGCGTTTGCGTTTTGCTAAGCGCACGAACGCGACCCGAAAACGCTTCGCGAAATGCCTCGATGTCGCGCGCGCCGCGTGCGCTCATGTTGGCGACGCCCTGCACGATGGCGAGCGCGTTGTTGACGCGGTGATACAATTCGCGATTCATCGCGGTCGCCTGATCGCGCGCCAGTTTTTCGGCAGTGATATCGAAGAGGCACATCGTTGCGCCGGCTGGCGCTCCATCGGGGCCGCGGACGGGGGCGGCCTGCAGGCGCATCCAGACGCTATCGCCAGCGGGCTTGATGAAGCGGCATTCGAGTTCGGGAACGTCCGTATCGCCGGCCAGAATGCGATTGATCGGAAATTCGGCAGCCGTCACTTCGCGTCCGTTGTCGTGGAACGCGCGCAGGCCGCCTGTCTCGCCCGGCAACGCCTCGAGGCTCTCGGGCCCAAACATCCTGTGTGCGGCGGGATTGGCGAGAGCGAGTTTTCCTTCGCGCGCATAAAGGACTGCGCAGGGCAGGGCGTCCAGCAATGGCCATTCATCAGCAAGCATCAACGCAGCCCCCAACGCTTTTTTGGGATGTTGCATCCTTGGCGCGCCGCCGGCGCTGCCGGCGCCGCGCCCATCATTCAATGTAAACAATGCAGGGGCGCAGGCGAAGTTCCCAAAAAAATCAGACGGCGCGTTTGCCCGCCTTGCGATCGAAGAACAGCGCCTGGCTGATCGTGGCCTTCACCGAATCCACCTTGTAGGGCTTGCTGATGAGGAAGGCGGGCTCAGGCCGTTCGCCGGTGAGGAAGCGCTCGGGATAGGCAGTGATGAAGATCACCGGCACATCGATGTCGCGCAAGATTTCGTTAACCGCGTCGAGGCCTGAAGAGCCGTCCGCGAGCTGGATGTCCGCCAGAACGAGGCCGGGCGCCTTGCGGCCGACAAGTTCGACCGCTTCCTTATGGGTGCGGGCGACGCCGGTGACGCGATGGCCAAGATCGGTGACCAGAAACTCGATGTCGGCGGCGATGATCGCCTCGTCCTCGATGATGAGGACGTCGGTCGCCACGCGCTGGGCGATTTCCCGACCCGCTTCCGTCGTGAGATTGGAAATTTCCTGCGGGCCGACGTTCAAAATGGCCGCCGCCTCCGTCTCGTCGAACCCTTCGACCGCCTGCAACAGGAAAGCCTGACGCGAGCGGGGCGTGAGCTGCGCCAGGTTGCGCTCCGCCGAGGAGCGGCTGGGCTCGTCGCCGCCTTTCACGTTCACGGGGACGGAATTCCAGAGGGTCGAAAACATCCGGTAGAGGCCGATTCGCGGTCCCAGATCGCGCGGGAAGCTGGCGGGATCGGCCACCAGCGCCTCGAGCGTCGCCACGACATAGGCGTCGCCGCTCGCCTGGGAGCCTGTCAGGGCGCGGGCGTAACGGCGCAGATAGGGCAAATGGGGCGCAATTTCCTTGGAAAGCGGCATGAAAAGTCTCTCATCTCGAAAGGCACAGCCAGATGCGGGATATATGCGCATCCTGTCAACGGAATAGCGAATTTCTCGATTGGAAAAAATTTAATATATAGGGCGGAACATCGACGCTGCCGACGCGTTGATCGGGATTAGCCGAGGGGCCCAGCCTCACAAGGTGTCATCTGGATGGACGAAAAAGCCGACAAAACCCCTCGGGATGGTCTCCATCCCATCAGCGAGGATGCTGCGCTTGATCCGAAAATTCAGGAACAGCTGGGCCGCACCTTCCGCGCCTATTGCGACGACCTGATCGCCGAACCAATCCCGGATACATTCCTCGTTCTCCTCGCCAAGCTTGAGGCGAAAGAACGGTCGGGCGAATGACGGGACCACAGCCTTCTTTCGGCGATCAGATGGTGCGGGAAATTCCTTATCTCCGCGCTATCGGCATATCGCTCTCCGGCTCATACAGCGCCGCCGATGATCTCGTGCAGGATACGCTTGTGAAAGCGTGGTCGCATTCGGATTCCTTCACGCAAGGGACCAATCTGCGCGCCTGGCTCGTCACGATCCTGCGCAACACCTATTTCTCCCAATATCGCAAGCGTTCGCGCGAGGTGCAGGATACAGACGGCATTTTCGCCGGTCAGGTTTCCGTGCGCGCCGAACAGGATTCGCGCCTGCAGATGAACGAGGTGCAGCAGGCGATGGACAAGCTGGCGCCCGAGCACAAGGAAATCCTGCTGCTCGTGGGCCTTGCCGAGCTTTCCTACGAGGAAGCGGCCGAGATCACCAATGTCGCTGTCGGCACGGTCAAGAGCCGCCTGAACCGCGCCCGCGCGCGCCTCGCCGAGCTGCTCGGCCTGACTGAAACGAGAGAGATCGGCGCCGACCCCCTTCTCGCCAGCATCGCCACACGCTCAAAAGAATTTTGACGCCTTCAGCAATTTTTGCGGGAACCCCCGGCTTGCTCGCACGTTGAAGGAGCGAACGAACGCCGTTCGTTTCTTTAAATCATTGGAGCGAAACATGGGCAGCACCACCGACAAGATCAAGGGAATGGCCAACGAGGCCGCTGGTTCCGTCAAGCAGGGCGTCGGCAAGGCCGTCGGCTCGAAGAAGATGGAAGCCGAAGGCGCCATGCAGAAGGCCAAAGGCGAAGTTCAGGTCGCCGTTGGCGACGCCAAGGGCAAGGTCGAGAAAGCGCTGGGACGCTGAGCGACCGGTTCCCAAGCAGGTTTTACGGAAAAGCGGCGCCGCATCGACGGCGCCGCTTGCATTTCGGCGATGCATTCACAGGATGCGCGTATGGACCTCATCTGCGCCACGCCGCGAGGGCTGTATTGTCCGCCGGGCGATTTTTACATCGACCCTTGGCGGCCCGTCGACTTTGCGGTCATCACGCATGGACATTCCGATCATGCGCGGCCGGGCTCGGCGCGTTATCTGTGCACGCAGCAGTCTCTTCCCATTCTCGAAAAACGCCTCGGCTCTATCAGCGCGCAGACTTTGAACTATGGCGAAACAGTCGAACGCAACGGGGTGCGCGTCAGCCTGCATCCGGCGGGGCATGTTCTGGGATCGGCGCAGGCGCGCGTTGAATATCGCGGCGAAGTGTGGGTCGCATCAGGCGATTACAAGCTCGAGGACGATGGAGTCAGCGCGCCGTTCGAGCCGGTGCGCTGCGATGTATTCATCACCGAATCGACATTTGCCTTGCCGATCTATCGCTGGCGCGCGCAGCAGGCTTTGGCCGACGAAATCAACCAGTGGCGGCGAGAGAACAGCGCGCAGGGCCGCGCCAGCGTCGTTTACGCCTATGCTCTGGGAAAAGCGCAACGCATCCTGCGCCATCTGGACGCCAGCGATGGACCGATCGTCTGTCATGGCGCCATCGAGCCGCTCAACGCAATTCACCGCGCGCTCGGCGCGTCGTTGCCGGCGACAATTGCGCTCGACGAGCTGGACAAGCGCCATGCGACGCGCGCCATTTTCATCGCGCCGCCATCGGCTCTGGGAAGTCGCGCGCTGACGCGCCTTGGCGCCTATTCCGACGCTTTTGCGTCCGGCTGGATGCAGGTGCGCGGGGACAGACGCAGGCGCGGCGTCGATCGCGGCTTCGTCATGTCCGATCACGTCGATTGGCCAGGCGCGCTCGCCGCAATCGCGGCGACGGGCGCGCAGCGCGTTCTGGTTACGCATGGTTTCACGCACACGCTCGCGCGCTATTTGCGCGAGCAGGGGCTGGAGGCCGACGAGATTGCCGGATACGAGGCGCGCGACAACGATCTGGAAACGGACGAGACGTGAAGGAATTCGCCGAACTCTATCGCGCGCTGGACGCTGCGACCGCGACGAAGCGAAAACTTGCGGCGATGGAAAGCTATTTTGCGGCCGCCATCGGCGATGAAACGCGGCGGGCGGACGCCGCATGGACAGCCTATTTCCTATCCGGCGGCAAGCCGCGCCAGATTGCGCCGGCCAAGGCCTTGCGGGCGCTGGTGCTGGCGCAGACGGGATTGCCCGAATGGCTGTTCGACCAGTGCCGCCAGCGCACCGGCGATCTTGCCGAAACGCTGTCGCTGCTCTTGCCGCCTGCGCAAGGGGAGGAGGAGCTTCCGCTCCATCGCTGGATGAGCGAGCGGCTTCTGCCGTTGCGGGGCAAGAGCGACGATGAAAAAATCGCCGCGCTGTCGCAATGGCTTTCGCGTCTGCCGGACGACGAGCGTTTCGTGCTGTTCAAGATCATCACGGGTTCGCTACGCGTCGGCGTCTCGAAATCGCAGGCGACGCAGGCGCTGGCGCAGGCGAGCGGCGTCGATCCGCAGCAGATGGCGATGCGCATGATGGGGTTTGCGCAATCGGAACGCGCGCCGCAGGCTCGCGATTTCGAGCGTCTCACCGCGCAGGAACCGCAAGAAGCGAGCGCGGGCGCGCAGCCCTATCCGTTTTATCTCGCCCATTCCCTGCAGGCGCCGCTGAACGAGATTGCGCAGCAGCTCGGCGATCCGCGCGACTGGCAGATCGAATGGAAGTTCGACGGCATTCGCGCGCAATATGTCCAGCGCAACGGCAAGGCTGCCCTTTGGTCGCGCGGCGAAGAGCTGATTACGGAATCCTGGCCGGAATTTGCGCATTTGCAGCGCTGGCTTCCGGACGGAACGGTGATCGACGGCGAACTCGTCGTCACCGACGGCGCTGACGTTTCGGGCGACGACCTTTCCGGCCTTCAACCGTTTTCGGTGTTGCAACGGCGGCTCGGGCGCAAGCAGATCACGCCGAAAATCCTGCGCGAATGGCCGGCCGCGCTGATCGCCTACGATCTTTTGGAGAGCGAGGGGCGCGATCTGCGCCAAATGCCGCAGCATGAACGGCGGGCGGCCCTCGAGCGGCTGATCGGCGCGACGCGCGCAAGGGCGCATGATTTCGGCGATCGCGCGCTGCTGCGGCTCAGCCCGCTCGTGCAGGCCGACGACTGGGCCGCCCTCGATGCGCTGCGCGGGCGGGCGCGCGAATTTTTTGCAGAAGGCTTCATGTTGAAGTCGCGCAACGGCATCTACGGCGCGGGCCGCCGCAAAGCGGCCGATGGCGCCAGCGTCTGGCACAAGTGGAAGCTTGATCCCTACAGCGTCGATGCGGTGCTGGTCTATGCGCAACGCGGCCACGGGCGCCGCTCGGGCGTGTTCAGCGATTACACATTCGCCGTGTGGGACCGGCCGGCGGGGCAGAAGGATCGCACCCTCGTGCCTTTCGCCAAGGCCTATTCGGGACTGACCGACGCCGAGATGCGCGAGGTCGACCGCATCATCCGCGCGACGACGCGCGAAACATTCGGTCCGGTGCGCCAGGTGGCGCCGGCGATGGTTTTCGAACTCGGCTTCGAAGGGATCGGACCATCGCAACGCCACAAAAGCGGCGTGGCGGTGCGCTTTCCGCGCATGCTGCGCTGGCGGAAGGACAAGCCTGTCGAGGAAGCCGATACAATCGAGGTTTTGCAGGCGTTGATCGCCTCCTGAATATTCGTTGACTGTTTGGTCGGCTAATGCAAACTAGCTGCATAATGACGCGCTGCACGTATGGCGCGTTCTGACAGGGAGGTTTTGCGATGGCCGCGCAACCCACAGGCACGCCCGATATTCTGCTGCAATCGCGTGAGGGCGGCGTCCTCATCCTGACCCTGAACCGGCCCGATCGTTTCAATGCTTTCACGGTCGATTTGCACGCGCAGCTGGCTGCGGCGCTCGATGCGGCGCGCGCTGACGATGGCGTGCGCGCGATCCTGCTGACGGGCGCGGGCAAGGCGTTTTGCGCGGGGCAGGATTTGTCCGACCGCTCCGTGGCGCCTGGCGCCGGACGGCCCGACCTCGGGGAATCGCTGGAGCAACGCTACAATCCGCTGGTGCGGCGGCTGCGCGCCATGCCCAAGCCGATTGTCTGCGCGGTCAATGGCGCGGCGGCGGGGGCGGGCGCCAATATCGCGCTCGCCTGCGACATTGTGCTGGCGGGCAAATCCGCGAAATTCCTGCAGGCTTTCGCCAAGATCGGCCTCGTGCCGGATTCGGGCGGCACATGGATTTTGCCGCGCCTGATGGGCGATGCGCGCGCGCGCGCCGCGATCTTTCTGGCCGAACAAATTCCCGCCGAACAGGCCGAGCAATGGGGCATGATCTACCGGGCGGTGGACGACGCCATGTTGATGAGCGAAGCGCGCGCGATTGCGCATCGGCTCGCGGACGGGCCGACCTACGGCTTTGCGCTGATCAAGCAGGCGCTGACGGCGTCTGCGCAGAATTCGCTCGACGCGCAGCTCGATCTCGAGCGCGACCTGCAACGCAAGGCGGGCGCGTCGGACGATTATGCAGAGGGCGTCAAGGCTTTCATGGAAAAGCGCGCTCCCAGATTTTCCGGAAAGGGCCCGGCATGAACGCGCAGGAGATAGCGCAACGCTGCGCCGACCTGATGTGGGCCGAAGACAAGGCGAGCAAGGGACTCGGCATGAAGGTCGAATCCGTGGCGCCGGGGCGCGCAGTTCTTTCGATGACGGTGCGCGAGGACATGGTCAACGGCCACGACATCTGTCATGGCGGTTTCATCTTCACGTTGGCCGATTCAGCCTTCGCCTTCGCCTGCAACACCTACAACCAGCGCGTCGTTGCGCAGCATTGCGCCGTGACTTTTCTGCGGCCGGGCAAACGCGGCATGATCCTGCTCGCGCAGGCGCAGGAAAAGCAGCGCGGCGGCCGGAGCGGCATTTACGATGTGCTGGTGACGAACGATCAGGGCGATGCGATCGCCGAATTTCGTGGGCACAGCCGCGTCGTTACAGGAACGTTTTTCTAGAAAGGAGCGTGCGATGGAAAATCTGGCGCCGGACAGAGCCGCCCTTGATCCGATCGAAATTGCGTCGCGCGACGAAATTGCCGCCTTGCAATTGCGCCGGCTCAAATGGTCGTTGCGCCATGCTTACGATAACTCGGCGCATTATCGCGCAAAATTCCAGGCGGCCGGCGTTCATCCCGACGATTTGAACACGCTCGCCGATCTTGCGAAGTTTCCCTTCACGACAAAGGCCGATCTGCGCGAAACCTATCCATTCGGGATGGTTGCGACGCCGATGGAAAAGGTCGTACGCATCCACGCCTCGTCCGGCACAACCGGAAAACCGACCGTGGTCGCCTATACGCAGAACGACATCGACGTTTGGGCCGATGTCGTCGCGCGCTCGATCCGCGCCTCGGGCGGGCGTCCGGGCATGAAAGTGCATGTCGCTTACGGCTACGGTCTTTTCACGGGCGGACTTGGGGCCCACTACGGCGCCGAGCGTCTCGGCTGCACGGTCATTCCAATGTCGGGCGGCATGACGGAACGGCAGGTGCAACTGATCGATGATTTCAAGCCGGACATCATCATGGTCACGCCCTCCTACATGCTTGCGCTGCTGGATGGCTTTCGCGCCGCAGGGCTCGATCCGCGCCAGTCGAGCCTGAAGGCGGGGATTTTCGGCGCCGAGCCCTGGACCAACGCCATGCGCGGCGAGATCGAGCAGGCGTTCGACATGCATGCGGTCGATATTTACGGATTGTCGGAAGTGATGGGGCCGGGCGTCGCCAACGAATGTGTGGAGACCAAGGACGGGCTGCACATCTGGGAAGACCATTTCTATCCCGAAATCATTGATCCCGTCTCAGGACAGGTTCTGCCCGATGGCGAAATGGGCGAACTGGTTTTCACCTCGCTCACCAAGGAGGCGCTGCCGGTCATTCGCTACCGCACGCGCGATCTGACGCGCCTGCTGCCGGGCACGGCGCGCAGCATGCGGCGGATGGAAAAGGTGACGGGACGTTCGGACGACATGATCATCCTGCGCGGCGTCAACGTGTTCCCCACGCAGATCGAGGAACAGATCCTGAAGTGCCCCGGCCTGGCGCCGCATTTCCAGATCGAGCTCACCTCGCGCGACCGGCTCGACCGCATGAAAGTGCTGGTCGAGGCCAATCCCGCCTATGCGGGCGATGATGTGCGCGCGCAGCAGGCGAGCGATCTCGCTCATCGCGTCAAATCGATCGTCGGCGTGTCCGTGGCGGTGGATGTTGTCGATCCCGGCGCGCTGGAGCGCTCGACCGGCAAGGCGCGACGCGTTGTGGACAAGCGCGAGAAAGATTGATGGCGCGCGTCAGGGCGGCCGATTACGACGACAAGCGCGTCAAGCTGCTGATGGTCGCCGCGCGGCTGTTTGCGCGCAATGGCTTCGACCGCACGTCGATGGCGCAACTGGGCGAGGCGGCGGGCGTCTCGAAAGCGCTGCTCTATCATTATTACGAGAACAAGGACGCGCTGCTGTTCGATATCGTCGAGCGGCACCTGTGCGCGCTGGAGGCGCAGATCCTGGCGGCCGACGCGCCGGGCCTTGCGCCGCCCGAGCGACTGCGGGCGCTGATCGGCGCCGCCTTGCGCGCTTATCGCGACAGCGACGCGCTGCACAAGGTGCAGATCAACGAACTCGACAAGCTGCCCGCGACCCACCAGCGCGCCATCCGCAAGATACAGCGGCGGATTGTCGCGCTGTTTGCGGCGGCGCTGGCGGCGGTAAACCCGCATTTGCAGGACAAGGGCGAGGCGGCGCTGCTCAAGCCCGTCACGATGTGCCTGTTTGGCGCGATGAACTGGTCCTACCTGTGGTTTCGCGACGACGGCCCGCTCTCGCGCGAGGCCTATGCCGATCTGGTGGCGCAGCTGTTTGCGGCGGGCGTCGGCGCGCTCGCCGATTGACGGGCCTGCCCGCGCGCGCCTACACCCCCGCCAGCGGAGAAAACCGATGCTCTGGGTGAAAACGCTTCATTTGCTTGGCGTCATGGGATGGATGGCCGGCATTTTCTACCTGCCCCGCCTGCTTGTGAATCTGGCCGAGGCGCATGCGGCGGGGGAGCCGGTCGCTAGGCTGCAGGGCATGGCGGTGAGGCTGTTCCGCTTCTGCCTCGGCCTTGGCGTCGTGGCGCTGGCGGCGGGGCTCTGGCTCTGGCTGGTCGATGGCGTCGGCGGGGCCTGGCTCCACTGGAAACTGGCCTTTGTGGCGGCCCTGATCGTCTATTACCTCTATTGCGGCTGGCACGTTTTCGAGATGGCGGCCGGGCGTTTTCCGCGTTCGGGGGTGTTTTACCGCGTTCTCAACGAGGGGGCGCTTGTTTTGATCGTTCCCATTCTTATCTTCGCCGTAGTCAAAATCGGGTAGAAGCGCCCCCTTGAACCGGGCTGCAAAGAGCCTTAAACGCTTCGCCCGCAAGCCCCGACAACGGCAGCCCAGACAACGGATTGAAGGTCATGGCCAAGGAAAAATTCGCACGCAACAAGCCGCACTGCAACATTGGCACGATTGGTCACGTTGACCATGGGAAGACGTCGTTGACGGCGGCGATCACGAAGGTTCTCGCCGAGACG
>JAGWTA010000039.1 GCA_028869185.1 Hyphomicrobiales bacterium | reverse complement strand
TAGAGCGGCGCGCGGATTTCGGCCATCGCCTGCGGATTCTTGCGGTAATAGTCCCAAACGGCCTGTTCCTGGCCCGGGAAGGAGCGGACGCGCTCGACGAGGGCCTGCGTGACCTCGTTGTCGTCGACCTTCACACCCGCCTTTTCGCCGACTTCGGCCAGCAGAAGGCCGAGGCGCACGCGACGCTCGGCGATCTTGCGATATTCATCGCGGGCCTTTTCCTCGGTCGTGCCCTCGCTCTCAAACGTCTTGCCTGCGGCCTGCTGCTCGCTCAGCAGCGACTGCCAGATGGCGCCGAATTCCTGATCCACGAGGCCTTGCGGCAGCGCGAAGGAATAGCGTCCGTCCAGCGCATCCAGCAGGCGCCGCTTGGTCAGGGCGCGGGCGCCGCGGCCAAGATCGCTCTCGATCGAGCCGCGCATCGCCGTGCGCAGGGCGTCGAGATTGTCCATGCCGAGCTTCTTGGCGAATTCGTCGTCGATGGTCATTTCGCCGGGAGCGGCGACATTCTTGACCGTGACGTCGAAGGTCGCATCCTTGCCGGCCAGCGCCGGGGCGGCGTAATTTTCCGGGAATTTCACGGAGATTGTGCGCGTCTCACCCTTCTTCATGCCCGTAACCTGCTCCTCGAAGCCGGGGATGAAGCTCTTGGAGCCCAGAATGAGGTCGATGCCCTCGCCTGCGCCGCCCTCGAAGGGCTCGCCGCCGATCTTGCCGACGAAATCGAGGGTCGCCTTGTCGCCATCGCCGGCGACGGGCGCATCGCCCTCCTTTTCGGCATACGGCCGCTGGTTGTCGGCCATGCGCTTGATCGCCTCGTCGACCTCGGCGTCGGGAATATCCACCACGACGCGCTCGACCTGCACGTCGTCAAACGAGCCGATATCGAATTGCGGCAGCGTTTCGAGAGCGACGGTGAACGCCAGGTCGCCCTTGGCCTCCAGAACCTTTTCCATCTCGTCCTGACCGCCCGCAATGTCGAGGCGCGGCTCGCCGGCGAGGCGCAGATTGTTGTCCTCGACAATCTTGCGATTGGCCTCGTTGACGGCCTCCTGCACCACCTCGCCCATCACGGACTTGCCGTAGAGCTTGCGAATATGGGCCATCGGCACCTTGCCGGGGCGGAAGCCGTTGATGCGGACCTTGTCCTTCATCTGCTCCAGCTGGCTCGCCAGCTTTGCGGCGAGATCGGCCGCCGGAAGCACCACTTTATATTCGCGCTTCAGGCCTTCAGCGCTCGTCTCGGTCACCTGCATCGTTTCAAACCTCTGATCGAATTCCGTGTCTGCCGGGCGTGGTGCGGGCGGAGGGACTCGAACCCCCACGCCTTGCGGCGGTGGAACCTAAATCCACTGCGTCTACCAGTTCCGCCACGCCCGCCGCGCGAAAAGACGGCCAGCGGCTTGCGCCGCGTCCGCCCCCTCAGGTGGCGGCTCTATAGCATGCGCAAACCGGCGCGCAGCAAAAAAATGCCGGGAGCGGCGCCAAAAGCGCCCGAGTTCCGCCTATATGGGGATTTCCTCCCCTGCCCCCGAGGCCGCCTCCTTGACCCAAGCCCAGATCAACCCGTTTTTCGAAGACTGGAACGGCCCCTTCGGCCTGCCGCCTTTCGCGGCTATCCGCCCCGAACATTACGTCGCTGCTTTCGAGCGCGGCATGCAGGAGCACGATCGCGAGATCGCCGCCATTGTCGGCGACCCCGCGCCGGCGCGCTTCGAGAACACCGTGGAGGCGCTGGAGCGGGCCGGTCGCCTGCTTGGGCAGGTCGGCGCCGTGTTCTGGAATCTGACCGGCACGGACACGACAGCGCAATTGCAGGAAATCGAGCGCGAGATGGCGCCGAAACTCGCCGCCCATTACAGCGCCATCGGCATGAACGAGGCCCTGTTCCGGCGCGTCGAAGCCGTTTGGCGCGAGCGCGAGCTGCTCGATCTTACTGCCGAGCAGCGCCGCGTGCTCGATCTGACCTACGAAAGCTTCGTGCGCTCGGGCGTGCTTTTGTCGTCCGAACAGAAGAAGCGTTACGCGGAAATCGCGCAGCGCCTTGCAACGCTCGGCGCGGAATTCTCGCAGAACGTGCTGGCCGACGAATCCGGCTGGACGATGTTTCTGGAAGAAGCCGATCTGGCGGGGCTTCCGCAGTCCCTGCGCGATGGGGCCGCGCGCGCAAGCGCCGAACGCGGCAAGCCCGGCGCTTACGCCATCACCCTTTCGCGCTCCAGCGTCGAACCTTTCCTGACCTATTCGGCGCGTCGCGACCTGCGCGAAAAGGCTTTCGCCGCATGGACGATGCGCGGGCAGATGGGCGGGCAAAGCGACAATAGCGCGATCATGGCCGAGACGATTCGGCTGCGCGATGAAAGCGCGCGCATGCTCGGCTATCGCAGCTATGCGCATTACAAGCTCGAAGATCAGATGGCCAAAACGCCCGAGCATGTGCGCGCGCTGCTCGATTCGGTGTGGACGCCTGCGCGGGCGCGCGCGATGCGCGAACGCGACGTCTTGCAGGAGATCGCCGCCGAGAACGGCGACAATCTCGAAATCGCCGCCCATGACTGGCGCTACTATTCGGAAAAGGCGCGCAACAAGCTGCACAATCTCGACGAGGCTGAAATTCGGGCCTATCTGCCGCTCGAAAGTGTCATTCAGGCCGCGTTCGACGTCGCGCATAAATTGTTCGGCGTGTCGTTCAGGGAGGTGAAAGATCTCGCGCTCTACCATCCGGAAGTGCGCGCTTTCGACGTCGTCGACGCAGCTGGCGACCATGTCGCACTGTTTCTCGGCGACTATTTCGCACGGCCGTCAAAGCGCGGCGGCGCGTGGATGTCGAATTTCCGTTCGCAGGACGGCTTGCGCGGCGAACGGCCGATCGTCGTCAACGTGATGAATTTTTCCAAGGGAGCGGAAGGATCGGACGCGCACATCGGGCTCGACGATGCGCGCACGCTTTTTCACGAATTCGGCCATGCGCTGCACGGCATGCTCTCGCAAACAACCTATCCCTCCATTTCGGGCACGTCGGTCGCGCGCGATTTCGTCGAATTTCCCTCGCAGCTTTACGAACACTGGTTCCTGCGCCCGGAAGTGCTGGCGCGTTTCACGCGGCACGAAAAGACCGGCGCGCCAATGCCCGCCGAACTGGTCTCCCGCATCCAGAAAGCGCGCAATTTCAATCAAGGTTTTGCGACGGTCGAATATTGCTCGTCTGCGATCGTCGATCTCGACCTGCACCTGTTGAACGCCGATGAAAATCTCGACGTTCTCGCACAGGAAAAGCAAACGCTGGCGCGCATCGGCATGCCCCGGGAAATCGCCATGCGGCATCGGTGCCCGCATTTTCTGCACATTTTCTCCGGCCCCGGCTATGCTGCCGGCTATTACGCCTACCTGTGGTCCGAAGTGCTGGACGCAGATGGTTTTGCGGCCTTCACCGAAAAGCACAATGTGTTCGACGCCGACGTCGCCGCGCGGCTTCAGAAATATGTCTATGCCGCAGGCGGGCGCGAAAAGCCGGACGAGGCCTACCGCAATTTTCGCGGTCGCGATCCCGATTCGCACGCTCTGCTCGAAAAGCGCGGTCTCGCCTGATGCCGACGCGCCGCGCTTTTCTGGGAGGCGTTTCGGCTTCTCTCGTCGCTCTGCCGTTGCGCGCGCAGGGCGATGTTCCTCAACGCCTGCTTGAAGCGCGCGCCGCTGCGCTGCGCATAGCGCCTGGCGGCGACGCCGACACCGCGTGCCTGACCTATGACGGCGTGATCCCTGGCCCGCTGCTGCGCGCCAAACAGGGCGAAGATGTGCTGCTTCGCCTCGTGAACAAACTCGACCAGCCGACAAGCCTGCACTGGCATGGCTTGCGCGCGCAAAACGCGGCTGACGGCGTGGCGGGCCTCACGCAGGCGCCTGTCGCCCCGGGCGCATCCTTCGACTATCGTTTCAAGGCGCAGGATGCGGGCCTGTTTCTGTATCAACCGTGCGGCGTCGCCAATGTCGTGGAGCAGCGCGCCCGCGGCATGGCGGGCGTTCTGATCGTCGACGAGGCGAATCCGCCTGAGGTCGACAACGATTTGCTGCTCGTCTTTCAGGATTGGGGGCTCGACAGCAAGGGCGGTTTCTCCGGCGCCTTCGCCGATCCGGCGGCGGCCGCCGGCGCCGGACGCATCGGCGACCACATCACCGTCAATGCAAAAGCTGCGCCGCTGACGCAAAGGCTGGCGCCGGGCGCGCGCGCGCGGCTTCGTCTCGTCAACGCCTGCGCTGCGCGCATCATGATCTTCACCTTCGAGGGCGCGACGCCGAAATGTTTCGCCATCGACGGACAGGCTTGCGACCCGTTTGAACTCGTGCGCAACACCGTGCCCGTGGCGCCCGGCGCAAGGTTCGAACTGATGCTCGACATGCCGGCCGAAGAGGGGGCGCAAGTGCGGCTTGGCGTGTGGAACGGCGCCGGCGCTGCGCTCAGGCCGGTCGCAGCCTTCAAAGCGCAGGGCGCCCGCGTGAAGGAGCGCGGACCTTTCGCCGGCGTTGCGGCCAACGCCCATCTGCCGCCGGAGATCAAACTGGACAGGGCGAAGAAAACCGAACTTTCGATCGAGCCGCCAGAGGCGCCGGGCGGACGCTGGACGTTCAACGGCGAACCGCGCGGCTTTTCAGGCAAGCCGCTGTTTTCCGTCAAGCGCGGCGCGGCGCTTTCCTTCGGTTTTGCGAACAAATCGGAGGCGGCGCTGTCGCTGCATATTCACGGACACGCCATGCGCCTGCTGCACGATCTCGACGACGGCTGGGAGCCATACTGGCGCAACTCCGTCATCGTGCCGAAAGGCGCGCGCAAACATGTCGCGCTGCTCGCCGACACGCCCGGCAAATGGGCCTTGCGCTGCGACATCGCAGACCACGAGCAAGCCGGTCTTGCGACGTGGTTCGAAGTCGTATGACTGCAAAGGCGCGGTTGTCGCAAGGGCCGCTTGCGGGGCTTGCGCTCGTCCTGCTCATGCTGGCGTTGCGCGCGCTGTCGGACAAGATGCTGGCGCTGCGCGTTGACGCCGACTTCTTCGGCAAATGGGCGCAGGCGGTTTCCTTCTACGATTTGCCCGCGACCGTCGCGTTGCAGGGCGTCGGACAGGGTCTGACCGTTCTTGCTGCGCGCGAACGCGGCAGCCTCAGCCATGCCATCAAGGAAGCAGCGCTGCTTGGCCTTGGCGTGGCGGGCGTCGCCGCGCTGGCGCTGCTGATCATCGCGCCCTTGCTGGACGGCTGGACCGGCCTGCCGCTGGCGCCCGAGCGCAGCGTGCTGGCGATTTCTGCGCTGGGCGGGACGATCTCGGTCATTCCCGGCCTTGCAGCCTGTTACTGGACGGGGCGACGCGCGCGCATCTGGCTGCTCGCGCTGTCGCTTGCGGGCTGGGCGCCGATGGCGCTGGCGAGCGCCGGGCTGTTTGGCGCGCCAACCGTGCTGCTCATGCAGGCGACGCAACTTGCGGTCGTCGCGCTGCTCGCGTTGCTGCTCGTTTTTGCGCGCCGCGACGTTGCGCGCGCACCGGTCGATCTGCGCGCAAGCGCGCTGGCGCGCTACATTCCTGCGGGCGTTTCGATCGGCGTTCTCAGCCCGCTATCCAATATCTGGGCGCGCGCCGAGCTGGCGCGCAACCTCTCATGGGCCGATGTGTCGCAATGGCATACGCTGGGGCGCACGGAAGAATGGGTGATGGGCGTCGCCGGCGGGCTGATCGGCCTCGTCGTCATGCCGCGCATGGCGGAAGCGGCGGCGCATGGCGATCTGCGCGCGGAATTTTCGCGCGCGGCGTTGCGGCTCTGGGCGCCGACGACGATGGCGCTCATGCTGCTATGGTTTGCGCTGCCGGTTTTGACGCCCGTTCTGTACAACAACGCGCTGACGGCGCCGCGCGCAGCCGCTGCGGCGTTTTTTGCCGGCGATGCTTTGCGCGTGCTGTCCTGGATCGGGTTGCAGGGCCTGTTTGCGACGGCGCAGGTGAAAGCGGTCGCCTGGGGCGAATTGCTTTCGTTGCCCTTGTTTGCGGCGCTTCTGACCATCGCCGCGCCGCATTCGCTGGCCGGCGCCGGCCTTTGCTATCTGGCCGCCTATGTCGTCTACGCGATATTCAATGCGTCTTGCCTGCTGCGATTTCAACCCGCGCGCAGCAGCGGCGCCGCTTCGTCCTGACCGAAAATATAGAGAAGCAGCCGCAACGCGCGGCCCGTTTCGTCGGCGAGTGCGGGATCGGCGTCGAGCGCAGCAGCCGCTTCGTCGCGCGCGAGCCGCAGTAGGCCCGCATGAACGGCGAGATCGGCGAAATGAAAGCCCGGCGCGCCTGACTGGCGCTTCCCGAGTATTTCGCCTTCGCCGCGCAGGCGCAGGTCTTCCTCGGCGATGCGAAAGCCATCGTCGCTTTCGCGCAGGATCGACAGGCGCGCTTTCGCGGTTTCGCCAAGCGGGCCCTTGTAGAGCAGGATGCACGAGGACTGCCCCGCGCCGCGCCCGACGCGCCCGCGCAACTGATGCAGTTGCGCAAGGCCGAAACGCTCGGCGTGTTCGATCACCATGATCGTGGCCTCCGGCACGTCCACCCCCACTTCGATGACGGTCGTGGCGACGAGCAATTGCGTTTCGCCGCGCTGAAACGCGACCATCGCCGCATCCTTGTCCTTGCCTTTCATCTGCCCGTGCACGAGGCCGACGCGCGCGCCGAAGTGCTGGCGCAAATCCTCGTAACGCGCGCTGGCGGCGGCAAGGTCGAGCGTCTCGTTTTCTTCCACCAGCGGACAGACCCAATAGCAGCGCGCGCCCTGCTCCATCGCTGCGCCGACGCGCGCGACAAGCTCGCCGATGCGCTCCAGCGGCATCGTGACCGTTTTGACCGGCGTGCGCCCGGCCGGTTTTTCGGTGAGGTTTGAAACGTCCATATCGCCGAAGTAGCTCAGCACCAGCGTGCGCGGGATGGGCGTCGCAGTCATGACGAGGACGTCCGCCGCCGCGCCCTTCTCGCCAAGCGCCAGGCGCTGGTGAACGCCGAAGCGATGCTGTTCGTCAACGACCGCGAGCGCCAGGTCGCGAAAGGCGACGCCCTCCTGCACGAGCGCGTGCGTTCCGACGGCAATGTCGATGGCGCCGTCGCGCAATCCTTCGAGCGATGCGCGCCGCTCGGCCGGCCGGTCGCGGCCCGTGACGAGCGCCAGCCGCATGCCCGCCGTTTCCGCAAGCGGCGCCATACGTTCGAAATGCTGGCGCGCGAGAATTTCCGTCGGCGCCATCAATGCAGCCTGCCGGCCCGATTCCACGGCGGTCGCCATTGCCAGCAGCGCAACGATGGTCTTGCCGGAGCCGACATCGCCCTGCAGCAGCCGCAGCATCTTTTCCTCACGCGCCATGTCGGCGCGAATGTCCTTGAGCGCGGCGCGTTGCGCATTGGTGAGGGACCACGGCAGGGCCGCCTCGATTTTTGCGGCGATGCGCCCGTCGCCGCGCGCGCTGAGGCCCTTCACGTGGCGCATGCGCGCGCGCACGAGTCGCAGCGCGAGCTGCTGGGCCAGCAATTCGTCATAGGCCAGACGTTTGCGCGCTGGCGCCTCCGGCGAGAGATCGGCCAGCTTTGCGGGCGCATGCACGGCGCGCAACGCCTCGACGAAGGCCAGCCCATCCAGACGGCGCGCCGTATTGGCGGCCAGCCATTCGGGGACTTGCGGCGCGCGTGAAAGGGCCGCCTCGACAGCCTTGGCGACATTGCGCTGATGGAGCCCTTCTGTCAGTCCGTAAACTGGCTCGAAAGCGCGCAGCTTCTGGTAAGCGGCCGCATCGTAAATCTGCGGATGGGCGATCTGGCGATAGCCGTTCCATAATTTGAGATCGCCGGCGATCCAGCGGATTTCCCCCACCGGGAGGGCGCGCGCGACCCAGTCGGGATTGGTGCGGAAAAAGACCAGCGCGACGTCGGCCGTCTCGTCCTCCACCAGCACGGTGAACGGCGCTCCGCCCCGCCTTGCCTGATTGCGATGCTCGACGACGCGGGCGGCGAAGACGACATGGCGGTCGATCGGAGCGTCGGCGATGGTCGGCGAGAGGCGATTGTCGACGAGGTCGACGGGCGCGTGAAACAGCAGGTCGATTACGCGCGCGTTCTCGCGCAGCAGGCGATCAAAGGCCTTGGCGGTCTTGGGGCCGACGCCGGGCAATGCGGCGAGTGGCGCAAAAAACGGATCGAGCAGCGAAGGGCGCATGGTTTTGTCTAACACAAAGCGGCGGCGGCGCGGCGGCGCCTTTTCGCAAAACGGCTGACACATGCGCCCCGCCCGGCTATAGAAGCGCCATGACCGAACCCGCCAGCCTCGAAACGCGCCGCAAGGCGATCCGCATCCGCGCATGGCGCCGGGGAATGCGCGAAATGGATATTCTGATCGGCTCTTTTGTCGACGCCCGGCTCGACGGGCTGGACGCGCGCGACGTGGGCGACCTCGAAAAGCTGCTTGATGCGCCGGACCAGCAAGCCTTCGCCTGGCTGACGGGCGCCGAAACGCCTCCGGCGCATTGGGATACGCCGGTCTTCCGCAAGATTGTCGAATTTCACCGGCATGACAGCCCGCTCCACCTCTGACGGACACGCTTCGTGACTGCGTTGCAACGGATCATCCGCGCGCTCGAGCGCGGAGGACCTCTGACCCTCTCCCGCACGCCAGACGGTTTCGACGCTTTTGCGGCCGCCGATCTGGCGCGCGCGCTCGCCAAGGGAGCTGAAGGGCGCGCGGTCGTGCTGACGCATGTCGCGCGCGACGGACAACGCTCACGCGCGTTTCAGGACGCGTTCGCATTTGCGGCGCCCGAGATCGAGATTCTCGATTTTCCGTCCTGGGACTGCCAGCCTTATGACCGCGTGTCGCCCAATGGCGCAATCACCGCGCGCCGCATGACGGCGCTCTCGCGGCTTGCCCGTTCCGGCGGCTCGGCGGAGCGGCCGCGCATTCTGGCGACAACCGTCAATGCGCTCGTCCAGCGCGTCCCGCCGCTTGCGCGCGTCGCCGCCGACACGTTCTCCGCCGCGCCCGGCAATCTTGTGAAGACCGACGACCTCATCGCCTGGCTGACGACGAACGGCTTTCTACGCGCCTCCACCGTGCGCGAGACCGGCGAGTTTGCCGTGCGCGGCGGCATTGTCGATCTCTATCCAGCAGGTCTGCCGACGCCGGTGCGGCTCGATTTCTTCGGCGATACGCTGGAATCGATCCGCGCCTTCGATCCGGAAACACAGCGCACCACGCTGCAATTGCGCGCGCTCGATCTCACGCCGATGAGCGAGGCCTTGCTGACCAGCGAAACGATGCGGCGCTTCCGTCTCGGTTATACGGCTGCGTTCGGCGCGCAGACGCGCGACGACGCGCTCTATGAAGCCATCAGCCAGGGCCGCCGCCATCCCGGCATGGAACATTGGCTGCCGCTTTTTTACGACAAGCTCGACACGCTGTTCGACTATACGCCCGGCGCGCCGCTGCTTCTCGACGATCACGCAGATGACGCCGCCGCTGCGCGCATCGCGCAGGCGCGCGACTATTACGATGCGCGGCGCGAGCAATATGAAGCCGATCCCGCGAGCGCCAATTACAAGCCGCTGAAGCCCGAGACGCTTTATCTGCAGCCGCAGGAATGGCGCCAACGCATCGAAGATTCTCGCGCGGCCAAGATCACGCCCTTCGCTGTGCCAGAATCTCCGGAGGTTATCGATCTTGGCGCGCAGACCGGGCGCTCTTTTGCGGCGGAACGCGCCGACGAAAACGCCAATGTCTTTCAGGCCGCAGTGGACCATATCGCGGCGCTGCGCGCGGCCGGCAAGAAGGTCATCGTCGCCGGCTGGTCCGACGGATCGCGCGAAAGGCTTGGCCATGTGCTGGCCGAACACGGGTTGAAAGGCGCTGAAACCGCTTCATCGCTGGCCCAGGCGCGCGGCGCCAAGGGCGTTGCGCTCGCCGTCATCGGGCTCGAACAGGGATTCGTCGCCGGCGATCTCGCGGTCGTGGGCGAGCAGGATATTCTCGGCGACCGGCTCGTGCGCGCGCACAAGAAGCGCAAGCGCGCCGACGATGCGCTGCATGAAGTGTCCGCGCTTTCGGCGGGCGATCTCGTCGTGCATGTCGACTATGGCATCGGCCGCTTCGTCGGATTGACGCAAGTGCAGGCGCTGGGGCTGCCGCATGATTGCCTCGAACTGCATTACGCCGACAGCCAGAAACTGTTCGTGCCGGTCGAAAACATCGAACTGCTGTCGCGCTACGGAACGGAAGATCAGGACGCGCAGCTCGACAAGCTTGGCGGCGCGGGCTGGCAGGCGCGCAAGGCGCGCATGAAACGGCGCGTGCGCGAAATTGCGCACGGGCTTATCAAGCTGGCCGCGCAACGCACGATGCAGCAGGCGCCGCGCCTCATCCCGCCCGCAGGCCTCTACGACGAATTCTGCGCGCGCTTTCCCTACGACGAGACAGAGGACCAGCAGGCCGCGATCGATGCGACGCTGGACGATATGGCGGCGGGCCGGCCCATGGACCGCCTCGTGTGCGGCGACGTCGGTTTCGGCAAGACGGAAGTCGCCCTGCGCGCCGCGTTCACGGCCGCGCTCAACGGCAAGCAGGTCGCCGTCGTCGTGCCGACGACATTGCTGGCGCGCCAGCATTACAAGAATTTCTCGGAGCGTTTCGCCGGCCTGCCGGTGAAAGTCGCGCAGATGTCGCGCATGGTTTCGTCAGCCGATCTGAAAGCCGCCAAGGCGGGCGCAGCGTCCGGCGAGGTCGATATCGTCGTCGGCACGCACGCCGTGCTCGGCAAGACCGTATCGTTCAAGGATCTCGGCCTTGTCGTGATCGACGAGGAGCAGCATTTCGGCGTCGGCCACAAGGAGCGTCTGAAAGAATTGCGCGCCGAGGTGCATGTGCTCACGCTGTCGGCGACGCCGATCCCGCGCACGCTGCAGCTCGCCATGACGGGCGTGCGCGACCTGTCGATCATCGCCACGCCGCCGGTCGACCGGCTCGCCGTGCGCACATTCGTGACGCCGTTCGACGAGTTGATCGTGCGCGAGGCGCTGCTGCGCGAGCGTTATCGCGGCGGGCAGTCCTTCTATGTCTGCCCGCGCATCGAGGATCTCGATGAAGCGGCCGCGTTCTTGCGGCAGAATGCGCCGGAGGCAAAGATTGTCGTCGCGCATGGCCAGATGGCGGCCGGCGAGCTCGAAGACAAGATGAGCGCATTCTACGACGGCAAATACGACATTCTCGTTTCAACGGCGATCGTCGAATCCGGCCTCGACATTCCCAGCGCCAATACGATGATCGTGCATCGCGCCGACATGTTCGGCCTTGGCCAGCTGTATCAATTGCGCGGTCGCGTCGGCCGCTCGAAAACGCGCGCCTACGCGCTGTTCACGGTCCCGGCGAAAAAGCAGATCACCCCGCAGGCTGACAAAAGGCTGAAGGTGCTGCAATCGCTCGACACGCTGGGCGCGGGCTTCCAGCTCGCCAGCCACGATCTCGACATTCGCGGAGCCGGCAATCTGCTTGGCGACGAACAATCGGGCCATATCAAGGAAGTGGGTTACGAACTCTATCAGCAGATGCTGACCGATGCGATCGAGGCGCTGAAGGCGGGCCACGAAGAGCCGGTGGAGGAGACCTGGTCGCCGACGATTACGGTCGGCGCGCCGGTGACGATACCGGAGACCTATATCGAGGATCTGACGCTGCGCCTGCAATTGTACCGGCGCCTGTCGACCATCGAGAACGAAGAAGAGATCGAGGCCTTCGCCGCCGAAATGATCGATCGCTTCGGTCCTGCTCCGCCCGAAGTCGGGCAATTGCTGGAAATCGTCGCGATCAAGGCGCTGGCGCGCAAGGCGCATGTCGAAAAGGTCGAGGCCGGGCCCAAGGGCGTCATCGTGTCGTTCCGCGACAATTCCTTCGCCAATCCGGCGGGGCTCGTGCGTTTCGTGAACGAGCAAGGGCCGCGCGCGAAAGTGCGCCCGGACATGAAGCTTGTTTTCGTGCGCGACCTCGACGATGCGAAGGAGCGGCTCGACGGCGCGCGCCAATTGCTGCGCACGCTCGCCGCGCTGGCGCAGAAGAAAGCGGCGTAGTCACCCAAACAGCGCCGCCAGAATTGCGAGCGTCAGCGCAACTGCGCCAACGCACGCCCACAGGATGTGCACGAACCGGTGATATTCCGCAAAGCGGATATCATAGTCGTCCATTTGTGAAATGCTGTTGTGAGGGGACGGCATCGCATGCCTCCTTCCCCAACCCGCAGCCTTGATATAAGCGCGGTCAGCGCGCGCAACAATGGTCAGGCCCTTTTGAAGCGCTCGCCTGGTT
This sequence comes from Hyphomicrobiales bacterium, assembly GCA_028869185.1. Lineage (GTDB taxonomy): Bacteria > Pseudomonadota > Alphaproteobacteria > Rhizobiales > Beijerinckiaceae > JAJXWB01. Next base: position 7,055 of record JAGWTA010000039.1, on the reverse strand, counting down.
TCAGCGTCACGCCTGCGACCTGAGCCATGCCGAGTTCGAGGCTTTCGGCGACGCGCCGCGCGCGGTCGATGAAATGATCGGCGGCGGCGGGGGGGCAAAGCTCGCGCGCCGTCGCTTCGAACAATTGCAGCCAGCGGTCGAAATGAGCGGCGTCAACAGGCAGAAACACATGCTTTTCCATCGGACGGCCATGATATGCGCCGCTGGCCAGCGCGACCGACGACCAGAAAGCGAACATGTTCTGGAGATGGGGTTCCCAATCGCTGATCTTTTCGGCGAAGACCGGAGCCAGCATTTCATCCTTCTGGATGCGGTCGTAGAAGCCGCGCACGAGTTTTTCGATCATCGCTTCGTCGATGCTCGTGCGCGCGACGATCTCTGCGCGCATGGCGGCGCGGCGGGCCGCAGGATCCATTGCATCAGGCCTTTGCATCGCTGGTCTCCACGCTGGCGATGGCTGCGCGCATCGCCTGAGCAATCGCTTGCGGCGGCTGCGCGCCCGAGAGCGCGTAGCGTCCGCCGAAAATAAAGAAGGGAACGCCCGAAACGCCGAGGCGCTGCGCCTCTGCGATTTCGCCCTGAACATTTGCGGCATCGGCATCGGATGCGAGCAGCCTGGCGACGAGCTGTTCATCCATGCCGCAATCGCGCGCGGCTGCGATCAATGTATCGGCGGCGCCGATGTCGCGCCCCTCCACGAAGAAATCGCGAAACAGGCGCTCGACAATCTTGTCCTGCACCCCTGCGGACGCCGCCCAGCGAATAAGCCGATGCGCATCGAGCGTGTTGGGCGATATGCGGATCGCATCGAAGGCGAAGGGAATGCCGACGCTCGCGCCGACGTCGTCGAGGCGTTTCTGGATTTCGGGAACGCGGTCGCCGAATTTCTTCGCATAATATTCCTTGCGGTCGACGCCGCCGCGGGGAATGGACGCGTCGAGCTGAAACGGACGCCAGTCGATGCGCGCGGCGATGTCGGGCGCGCTGGCGAGAGCGGCCTCGAGATTGCGCTTGCCGACATAGCACCACGGACAAACCGCATCCGACACAACGATGACGTCGAGCGGATTGCCGTGAAGCGCTTGTTCTTGGCGCGGATGTTCTTGGGGCGGATGTTCTTGGGGCGGATGTTCTTGATGCGCATGTTCTTGGGGCGCTTTGCCGCCGGGCGTTTTGTCGCTCATGCAAACCTCCCGCGCGCCGTTCGCGGCGCATCCTCGCCAAATCGAAGAATATATTCGATTTCGCTGCCGCCGCCGCAGATGCCTCAAGGGGCTGAAGCTACAATTTTTGCCCGACGCATTCCAGTCAGGCATTTCGCCGCATGGTCATGCGCCGAAAAGGCGCTAGCTGGCGCGTGCGAAAGGCGCCGCCTGACCGATGTGCAAAACGCCGTCCTCGCCGGCCGACAGGCGCACGATCGGCGTCTTGCTTTCGCCAAACGGCGTCGCGAAGGCGGCCGCCTGCCGCGCCAAGGCGAGGCTCTCCAGCACGGCGCTCTCCAGGAGACCACTACGCGCAATTTCCGGCAGGATTGCGTCGGGCGCGACGAGATGGGCTGGTCCGATCTTGTCGAGCATCGTCAGCATGGCGCCGCTGTCGAACGGCGCCTGCATGTGCAGCGGCGTGCCGGCGAGCAACGCGGCGACCGGACCGGCGATGAAGCCCGCAAGGCTGGCGGGAGAAAGCAGGCTCGCGACGGGCTGTCCCGGCGCGATGCGAATTTGCGCGACGATGTCCAGCGCCTGCTCGACCAGACGCTGCTGCGACAGAAAAACGATCTGCGGCGCGAGATCGCGCGGGCGCGTGAGGAAGCCGATGCGCGCGGCGGCGTCGCGCGCCAGAACGACGCCAGAGCCCGGTTCGAGCAACAGGCTGATGAAAGAGAAGTCCACGGCGCCGTCGCACTGATCGGGACCGAGCGAAGCGACGAGGCGGATATCGGGCGCCTTGGCTGCGGCCTCGAAAATGAGCGGCTCCAGCGCCTCGTCGCCGTATTGCGAGGGCCAGAAGATCGCGGTCGCCGCGCTCGACTGGGCAAGCAGCGACAGCGTCGTGGCGTCGGCATGGGCCGGAACGATCACCGGCTCGAGCCCGGCGGCGAGCGCGCCGATGACGGCGCCGATGACGCCGATGCGCGCGGCGCCGAACACGAGCACGCGCTCGCCCGGCGTCAAGCCGCACTCGCGCGCTCGCGCGGCGAATGACCCGACGAGCCGGTCGAATTCGGCGAAAGTGATGGCGGCGCCGCCGAACTCGCCTTCCTCGACGAGACAGAGACGGTCGCCGCGCAGTTTGGCTGCGCCGCGCGCCAGAATGGCGATGCCGAAATTGGCCAGCGAATGCTGTGCGCCTTGTTGTTGGTTCGCCGCGGTCATGCCTGTTTCGCCCACCAGGTTTCGAGCGTCGAATTGAACAGTGGCGCCGCCCATTTCGGTAAAATTGCAGGTCGCGCGATTCGCGTCCAGTAGGCGTCCCATTGCTCGGTCGTGTGATAGAGCGGCACGACGTAAAAGCCCGAGAGCAAAACGCGATCGTAAGCGCGCACGGCGTCGATGAAATCCTCCCGTCGCGTGGCCGCCAGCATCGCGCGAATCAATTCGTCGAGCGCAGGCGAACGCGCTCCCGACAGGTTGAACGAGGCTTCCTGATCGGCGCTGCCCTCGCCCCAGCGCATGCGCTGCTCGTTGCCGGGCGATGCCGAGGCCGCCCACAATCCGAGCATCATGTCGAAATCGAATGTCTGGCGGCGGCGCTGATACTGCACCTCGTCCACCGTGCGCACACGCGCCGAAACGCCAATGCGTTTCAGGGAATTGGCGTAAGCCAGCGCGAGGCGCTCCTGGCTTCGGTCGGCGGTCATGATTTCGAAGGCGAAGGGAACCCCGTCCTTCTCCAGAGCGGCGTGCGCGATGCGCCAACCGGCTTCCGCCAGCAGGGCCAGCGCGCGGCGCGCCTGCACGCGGTCGCGCCCGGTGCCGTCGCTCACGTAGGGGCGCCATGTCCCCTCCATCACATCCGGGCGCACGGCGCCGGGAAAGGGCGCCAGCAGTTTTCGTTCGGCGATGCTCGCCGCACGCCCGACCGAGGACAGTTCGGAATTGTCGAAGAAGCTTCTGGTGCGTTGATAAAGCCCGGCGAACAGCGCGCCGTTCATCCACTCGAAATCGAACATCATGGCGAGCGCCTCGCGCACGCGAATGTCCTGAAACAGCGGCCGGCGCAGATTGAACGCGAACCCCTCGAGGCCGCGCGGCGCGCCGATCGGCAATTGCTCGCGCACCACGCGCCCGTCGCGCACGGCGGGAAAATTATAGGCGCTCGCCCAGCGCGTCGGGCTGTTTTCCTCTCGATAGTCGGTCAGCCCGGTTTTGAAGGCCTCGAATTGCGCGCTCTGATCGCGGAAATACGTGATGGCGATCTCGTCGAAATTGAACAGCCCGCGCGCGACGGGGAGATTGGCGCCCCAGAAATCGGGATTGCGACGCAGCAGCAGCGACTCGCCCGGCTTGACCTCGACAATGCGGTAGGGCCCCGAGGCCACGGGGGGCTCGAAGGAGGAATCGGCGAAGCGGGCGACATCTGTGCGGTGACGCGGCAGCACGGGCATGAAGCCAAGCGTCAACGGCAGTTCACGATCGTCTGCGCCGGCCAGATCGTAGAAAATCGTGTGTTCGTCCAGCGCCTCGATCTTGCGCACAAGCGCATAGGCGCCGCGATGTTGCGGGCGCCCCTGCTCTTTCAGAAGATTGAACGTGAACAGGACATCGGCGGCCGTCAGCGGCGCGCCATCGGAAAAACGCGCCGCGGGATCGAGCCGATAGACGACGTAATCGCGCGCAGCGTTCGTCTCGATGGTCCTGGCGATCTGACCGTAAAGCGTGAAGGGCTCATCGAAGGAGCGCGTGAGCAACGTCTGGTAGACCGCGCCCGAAAGCCCCTGCGCCGCTGAGCCCGATTTCAGATTGTAGGGGTTCAGGCTGTCGAAGGAGCCGGGGAAGGAAAGATTGAGCCGGCCGCCCTTTGGCGCATCGGGATTGGCGTAGGGCAAATGCCGGAAATCGGGCGGCAGGGCCGGTTCGCCGTGCATGGCGATGGCGTGCAGAATGCGCCCGTCGCCGCGCAGGGGTTGCGCGTGCGGCGATGGCGCGAGCGCGGCGGGCGCGCCAGTGTCCTGCGCCCGGCCCGCACCCGCGAAACCGGCGGCGGCCAGGGCCAGCACAGTGCGGCGGTTCGGGCGAATCGTCATGCATCAATCTAAACAGGCATAGGCGGCGACGGAACGCTTTTCAGACTTTCGCCGCGCGCCCGAAGGGTTTAAGAGGGCGCCGTCACTTTGTCGCCGCAATCCAAGGCGAAGAGCGCGCCGGGCGCCTGTTTTGCGCCTGTCCGGTCATGTTCGAAAGGAACCTTCATGTCGTTCAATGCAAAGCTCGCTGGCGCGGTTGTCGCCGCCTCGCTGGCGATGGCCGGAAACGCTTTTGCGCAGGCCGCGCCGAAGGCCGCGCCCAAGGCCGCACAGCCCGCCCCCGCCCAACCCGCCGCGCCAGCGCAGCAGGGCGAAGCCGCCCCGCAGCAGCCGCAGGGACCGATCAAGGTCGACCTCAAGGCCGTGCAGGCGGACTGGACCAAGATTTGCGATCCCGAGCAGAAGAAGCTCTGCTACACCACGCGCGATTTCGCCACGCAGCTCGATCAACCGCCGGTTCTGGCCGTCGCCGTTTACGACATCAAGGGCGACGCCAACCGCGTCATGCGCCTGCTTCTGCCCGTCGGCCTGATGCTGAAGCCGGGCTTCCGCGCCTCGATCGATGGCGGCAAGACGATGGACGGCACCTATGAGCTGTGCTTCCCGAACGGCTGTTTCGGCGAAGTGAAGCTGCCGGCCGCCACGCTCGAGGCGATGAAGAAGGGGCACACGCTCCACGTCGCGGTCCGCAATCAGATGATGACGGAAGTGACGTTCAACGTGCCGCTCGAAGGTTTCGGCAAGGGCTTCGACGGCCCCGCCATCGACCCGAAGGTTCTCGAAGCGCAGCAGAAGGCGCTGCAGGAGCAGCTCGAGAAGAAGGCGAAGGAACAGCGCGAACAGCTTGAAAAGCAGGGCGGCGCCCCGGCTGCGGGCGGCGCTGCGCCGGCTCCGGCCGCGCCCGCCGCGCCGAAGTAAGCGCAAGCTCATCCAAACAGAAAGCCGCCCATTCCGGGCGGCTTTTTTTTGATCCGTTTTGCTAGTTCGCGCTGCGCGGTTTCAGGCGATAGCGCGCGCCCTCGCGCACGAACATGTCGGGAATGCGCGGATGGCGCAGGGGCTCGCCGGATTCGTCTTCCAGCAGGTTCTGCTCCGAGACATAGGCGTCGTATTCCGTCTCGGCGTTTTCGGCGAGCAGATGATAAAACGGCTGGTCCTTGCGCGGGCGCATATCCTCGGGGATCGCCAGCCACCATTCCTCGGTGTTGGCGAAGACCGGATCGACGTCATAAATGACGCCGCGAAAAGGAAAGCGGCGATGCCTGACCACCTGCCCGATGCCAAATTTCGCTGTTCTGCTCTCGACCATAACGCGCCTCATCGCGGAGCGCGGACATAATGCGCCCGCCGACCGCGGTCAATGCGCGGTCACCTTGTCCAGCCATTCCAGCATGATTTCGACGAAGCGGTCCATGTCTGCGCGCGTCGCCCGGTGATTGACCACCGCCGCCCGGATGGAGGGAACGCCGTCGAAACGGGTCAGCGAGGGCACGGCAAGGCCCGACAGATGCAGCGCCTCGACGAGCGGGCCGGAGATTTTGCCCTCCACATCGTCCTTCACCCCAAAACAGACGATATTCAGAGAAACCGGCGCCTTGAGCGCAAATTTGCCTGTCGCCTCCAGCCGGTCCGCCAGATAGCGGGCGATGACGCAGCGGTCCGCCATCATCGCGCCCATGGCGTCCGCGCCACAGGTCTCGAATTGCATCCACACTTTCAAGGCGCGAAACCCGCGGGAGAGGTCGGGGCCAAGATCGTTCGGCCAGACGCCGCCAGCGGCGAGGCCGCGCTCAGCGCGCACGAGGTAATCGGCCTCGCGGGCAAAGGCGGCGACATGGCTTGCAGGATCGCGCGCCAGGATGAACCCGGCATCGTAGGGCGCGTTCAGCCATTTGTGGAAATCGAGCGCGATCGTGTCGGCGCGCTCCATGCCCTTGAACTTCGGCTTGAGTTCGGACGAAAGCGTCGCAACCGCGCCGATGGCGCCATCGACATGGAACCAGATGTTCTCTTCCTGCGCTACATCGGCGAGCGCATCGAGCGGATCGACGGCGCCGGTGTTCACCGTGCCCGCCGAACCGACGATCATGAAGGGCTCGTTGCCCGCCGCGCGATCCTTGCGGATCGCCAGCCGCAGCGCATCGACGTTCATCGCGCGGTTTTCGTCGACGTCGATGAGGCGCAGATTGTCGGACCCGAGCCCCGTCATGTCCAGCGCGCGCGGAATGCATTGATGGGCTTCGCGCGATGCGTAAGCGATCAGGCGCTCGCCCTGCACGCAGAGCCCGGCGTGACGCGAACCCTGCCCGAGCTTTTTGGTGCGCGCGATCAGCACGGCAACGAAATTGGCGATGGATGATCCGGTGAGGAACAGTCCCGTCGCATTTTGCGGAAAGCCGATGGCCTCGCACATCCAGCGCGTGATCTGGCGCTCCACCTCGATGGCGATGTGATCGCGGCCGCCGCAATTGGCGTTGAGGCCGGCGGCCAGCATTTCCGCGACCATGCCGACCGGCGTGCCTGCGCCATGCACCCAGCCAAGGAACAGCGGGTGCACATTGCCGGTCGAATATGGCCGGATGTAACGCTCGAAATCATCAAGCGCATGTTGCAAGGGCTTGCCCTTGCGCGGCATCGGCGTGTGAAAACGCGCGCGCGCCTCTTCGGTCGGTTCCTGCCAGGCCGGACGCTCGCGGACATGACGCAGATGCTCGATCATGGAATCGAGCGCTGCATGCGCGTCGCGGGCGAAGGCGTCCCAGTCTTTGGGGTCGAGGTCGTGCGCCATTACGATCAGATTTCTTTG
>JAGWTA010000015.1 GCA_028869185.1 Hyphomicrobiales bacterium | reverse complement strand
CTGCGCGGGCGCTACGAGATCAATCTGCTCGCCGTCAACCGCAATTCGGGCGCGCCGGTCACGCGCCTGAACCAGCACCGTTTCGCAGCAGGCGACGTCATCGCCGTACAGGGATTTGAAAATCGCCTTGCCGCGACGCTCGCCGAAATCGGCTGCCTGCCGCTTGCCGACCGGCGCATCGATCTGGGCCGCATCGAGCGCGGGATCATTCCGCTCGGCATTCTTGCCTTCGCAATCTTCCTGATGCTGACGCATCGCGCCCCGCCCGAGGCTGCTTTCTTCGGCGCCGCCGTGCTGATCGTGCTGACGAAACAGATTTCCCTGCAGAACGCCTATGCCGCCATCGAAGGTCCGGTCATCGTCATGCTCGCGGCCCTGCTGCCGATTGGCGAGGCCTTGAAAGATGTCGGCGTCACGCACATCATCGCGCAGCATCTCACGGCGTTCGCTGCACATCTGCCCGTCTCCCTCGCCGTCGGCAGCATTTTGGCGGTGTCGATGATCGTGACGCCAATCATGCATCATGCGCCCGCGGTTGTCGTGATGGGGCCCATTGCTGCAGAACTCGGCAAATCGCTCGGCCACAGCGTCGATCCGTTTTTGATGGCTGTGGCGCTCGGGGCGGCCTGCGATTTTCTCTCGCCCATCGGCCACCAGAACAACCTTCTGGTGAAAGAGCCCGGAGGCTACCGGTTCGGCGATTACGCGCGTCTTGGCCTGCCGCTGTCGCTGCTTGTGCTGCTTGCGGGAACGCCGCTGATTTTATGGGCCTGGCCGGCGTGAAGCGCCAGGCGTCATTGCGAGGAGCGCAGCGACGAAACAATCCATCCCCGCGCGCTCGTTGCAGCAGCGTCATTGCGCCCTTGCGGAAGCGCCCGCCGGATGGCGCTTCGCTGCGCTCGCAATGACGGCGCGACAGGCTAACATTCTATTCGATCATGGCTTCCAGAAACCCGGAGGGATCGCAGAAAGATTCTCTCATCAGCCGAAAATGCGCGCGCCGCACAGTCGGCCATCGCCTCACCCAAACCGGTTGTTCTTTGGAAACCCCTTGAACGACACAATCCGCCCGGCTTCCGCCCGCGCGCCGATCCAGTCTGTCAGATCGGCCTTCTCGACCGTGAAAGTCCGTCCGGCGGAATCGCGCCACGTCAGCCCGTCCTTCAGCACGAAGGCCTTCGCGTCGCTGACGCCGCCGTCCTTGTAGCGTTGCAGGCGCACGCCCTTGCCGCGCGCCATTTCCGGCAATTGGTCGCGCGGGAAAATCAGCAGCTTGCGATTCTCGCCGATGACCGCGATGTGATCGCCTTCGGCGGGAACCAGCAGCGCGGCGCGCGATTCATCGACATTCAGCACGACCTTGCCCTTGCGCGTATTGCCGGTCATTTCGTCCTGGCCGACGATGAACCCGCGCCCGTCCGCGGTCGCGATCAGCATTTTCGCGCCGGCGCGATACGGCATGACGGCGACGATATCGGCGCCTTCGTCGATATCGGCCATCAGCCGGATCGGCTCGCCATGTCCGCGCCCGCCCGGCAGTTTGGCAGCATCCAGCGTGAACACCTTGCCATTGGACGCAAGCACCAGAATCTTCGACGTCGTCTCCGCAAAGAACGATGCTTGCAAACTGTCGTCGCCCTTGAATTGCAGGCTCGAGAGGTCCTGCACATGGCCCTTCAATGCGCGGATCCAACCCTTCTCGGATATGACGATGGTGACCGGCTCGCGCTCGACAAGCGCTTCGGCCAGATCGATCTCCGCCGCCGCCGGCGCGACGCCGAAAGATGTGCGCCGCTTGCCGATCTTGGAATCGGCGGGATATTTTTTCTTCAGCTCGCGGATTTGCCAGGTCACCGTTTTCCACTGGGCCTTTTCGTCGCCCAGCAGTTTCTCGACTTCCGCCTTTTCTTTCGTCAGCTCGTCGTGCTCGCGGCGCAACTCCATCTCTTCGAGACGCCGCAACGAGCGCAGGCGCGTGTCGAGCACATAATTGGCCTGCATATCCGACAATTTGAAACGCGCCATCAACGCCTGTTTCGGCTCGTCCTCCTCGCGGATGATGCGGATGACCTCGTCGAGGTTCAAGAAGACGATAATCATGCCCGCGAGCAATTCGAGCCGGCGTTCGATTTCCGCCAGACGATTGCGCGAGCGCCGCAGCAGCACGTCGCGGCGATGGTCGAGCCACTGCCCGATCGCCTCGCCGAGCGACACGACGCGCGGCGTAACGCCATCCACCAGCACATTCATGTTCACGCCGACGCGCGTTTCCAGCTCGGTCAGCTTGAACAGGGATTCCATCATCACATCGGCGTCTATCGTGCGCGTTTTCGGCTCGATGACGATGCGCACGTCTTCGGCCGACTCATCGCGAATGTCGCCGATCAGCGGCAGTTTGCGCTCGTTGAACAATTCCGCAATTTTTTCGATCAGCCGGCTTTTCTGCACGCCGTAAGGAATCTCGGTCACGACCGCGATCCAGGCGCCGCGCACGCCCTCTTCCTTTTTCCAGCGCGCGCGCAAGCGGATCGAGCCGCGCCCGGTGCGATAGATTTCCGCAAGCGCTGCGGGCGGATCGACAATCACGCCGCCGGTCGGAAAATCGGGCCCGGGCACGAAATTCATCAATTGCGCGGCGTTGGCGTCGCGATGGCCGATCAGATACAGCGCAGCGTCGCAGATTTCCGCGAGATTGTGCGGAGGAATGGACGTGGCCATGCCAACCGCAATGCCCTGCGCGCCGTTCACGAGCAGATTGGGCAAGGCCGCCGGCAGAACGATCGGCTCTTTCTGATCGCCCGAATAATTGTCGCGAAAATCGACGGCGTCCTCGTCGATCCCTTCGAGCAGCAGACGCGCGACATCGGTCATGCGCGCCTCTGTGTAACGGTAGGCGGCGGCCGAATCGCCGTCGATATTGCCGAAATTCCCCTGCCCCTCGATCAGGGGATAACGCGAGGAGAAATCCTGCGCGAGGCGGACCAGCGCATCGTAGATCGCCTGGTCGCCGTGCGGGTGGTAGGAGCCCATCACATCGCCGACGATCTTCGCGCATTTCTTGAAGGCGGCGCCGGGATCGAGCTTGAGCACCTGCATGCCGTACAGGATGCGACGGTGCACGGGCTTCAGCCCGTCGCGCGCATCAGGCAGGGCGCGGCCCATGATGGTGGACAGGGCGTAGGCGAGATAGCGCTCTTCCAGCGCCTCCCGCAGATTTACGGGAGTTGCCCCGCCGTCCGGCGGCGGCGGCGGATCGACATGTTTGGCCATTGGAGGCAACTAGCGAAGCGCCTGAGTCGTGGCAAGAGCCTTCCGGCAGATGCGCCCCCTCGGCATCGGAACTAGACAGCCCGCGCGACGTTAACAGCTCTAAACCGGGCCGCGTTAACGCAATGCAACAATTCTCAGGCAAGTGTTGCCGCAGCGCACTAGCAACGACGCGTTCGGCGTGGGACAGGCGGGCATGAAGAAAATTATTTCAGCTTTGGGCCTTTTGGTCGCCCTTTCCCTTGCGGCCATCGGTTTTGTCGGGGCCCCCGCCTTCAGCGACGCGGTCGCGAGCGAACAGGCCGCGTTTCAGGCCATTCAGCGCGCCTGCGGCGTCGAGCAGACCCCCTCTGACGGTTATGGCTACAACGCTGCGCTGCCCTGCGGCCGCTAAGCCACTGATCGCATGTATTCTTTGATGAAAAGATCGCGGCTGCCGGAAACATCCGCTCCGCGCGGGCCAAACAAGTCCTTCTGAAGAAAATACGCGGTCAGCCGCAATCCCGCTTCAAGCGCCTGCGCGTCGGGCGCATCTTCGCGCGGCGAATCCAGCACGAATGCGGGCAAAACCAGCAGGCGATCGGCCCATCGGCCCGCCTCGCCCAGCGCGACAGCCCGACCGCTCCGCGGCGAAACGAAAGCAAGCTGTTCGCGCGCGCCAGACACGGCGCAGCGCTCGAGATCGAGCCCGAAGCCGAGTTCGGCCAGCACCGCGAGTTCAAAACGCACCATCAGCTCCGGAGCGCGACGACTGTCGCCGAGATGATCGGCGAGGCTTTCCGCCATCGCGAACAACCGGCTGAAATTCTCGCGTTCCGGCAGAAGCCGCAAAAGCACTGCGAGCCATTGCAGCCCATGCAGCGCCATTGGGCTGTGGATCAGCGCGGCCGCGCGCAGACGGTCGGGCTCCACCTCGAAAGCGCCGAGATGTTCCTCGAGCCGCGCGCGCCAGACGAGCGCGACGCCATTGCCCGGTTGCAGCACGGCGCGATGGGCGCGCGAACGCCCGCCGCGCACCACGCCGAGGTGGCGGCCGTGCGCCGCTGTCATGGCTTCAAGGATGACGCCGGTTTCGCCATGTTTGCGCAAACCGATGACCAGTCCGCGGTCGCTCCAGTCCATGCGTCTTTATGCGGCCGCAGCGCGCCGGGATCAATAATGGCGCCGCCGGTAATGGCGGGCGCGCCGGTGAGCGCGATTGTGTCGCAACCCCCAGCTCGATGCGATGGCCGGGCCCGCCGTCGCGCCGACGACCGCGCCCGTCACCAGCCCGAGCGGTCCGAAAACAACGCCGCCGGCCGCCCCGCCCAGCGCGCCGTCGATCACGCGTTCCTGCGCCTGAGCGGCGCCGGCCAGCGCCAGCGCGGCCAAACCCGAAAGCAGCAATCGGCGCATGTCTCTCTCCCTATCATGATTCGTCCCACATTCGCCCGCAAAGGCGGCGACACGGGGGCGCCGTAGCCGGACTGAGGCTGGGGCGCCGCTGCTGATCATTTTTTCGGGAAATCGAGCCCCATCTCGCGGTAGCGCTCGGGATCGTCCACCCAGTTGGCGCGCACTTTCACGAACAGGAACAGATGAACGTTCTGCTCGGCGGCTTCCGCAATCTCCTTGCGCGCGGACTGGCCAATGCTCTTGATCATGCGCCCGCCTTCGCCAATCACGATCTTCTTTTGGCCATCGCGCGCGACATAGATCACCTGTTCGATGCGCGCCGATCCATCCTTCTGTTGCGTCCAGTTTTCCGTCTCGACGGTCGTCTCGTAAGGCAATTCGTCGTGCAGGCGCTCGAACAATTTTTCGCGCGTGATCTCGGCGGCGAGCGCGCGCAGCGGCGCATCCGACACCTGATCTTCCGGATAGAGCCATGGCCCCGGCTTCATCATTGCGCCGAGCTTTTCGAGCAGCCGCGCCGTGCCGTCGCCCTTCAGCGCCGACACCATGAATGTCTCCTTGAACGTGGCTTTCTCGTTCAGCGTTTGCGCCAGCGCCAGCAACTGGTCGCGCGCGATCAGATCGATCTTGTTGAGCACCAACACCTTGGGCGCGCGCAATTCGCCAAGGCGCGCCAGAATGGCCTCGACTTCCTCGTCGACGCCCTTGCGCGCATCGACCAGCAAGGCGACCACATCGGCGTCTCCGGCGCCGCCCCAAGCGGTGGTGACCATCGCCCGGTCAAGCCGCCGTTTCGGCGAAAAGATGCCGGGCGTATCGACAAAAATGATCTGCGCGGCGCCGGCGAGCGCGATGCCGCGCACCAGCGCGCGCGTTGTCTGCACCTTGCGCGAAACGATCGACACTTTTGCGCCGACAAGTTGATTGAGCAATGTCGATTTGCCGGCGTTCGGCGCGCCGATCAACGCGACAAAGCCGCACCGGGTTTCATGCTCGCTCAAACGCCCGCTCCGATTTTCTCTCGCGTCATGAAGGCTTCCGCCGCCGCTTGTTCGGCGGCCCGTTTGGACGGGCCCTCGCCCTTTGCGCTCGCATAGCCGCCGACCGCAACCGCGACGATGAAGGTGGGCGCGTGGTCTGGACCGCTCTGGCCCGCCAGACTATAGGCGGGCGCAGCGTGTCCGAGGCCCTGCGCCCATTCCTGAAGCGCGCTTTTTGGATCGCGCGCAGCGCTGCGCGCGGCCGTCATACGCGGCCCGAAGGCGCGCTCGACGAGCGTCGCCGCTGCGTCGTAGCCGCCATCGATAAACACGGCGCCGATCACCGCCTCGCAAATGTCGCCCAGAATGGCCGCCTTCTGCGCGCCGCCCGACTGCGCCTCGCCCTCGCCCAGTTTCAAAACGCGCGCAGCAGCCCATTCGCGCGCAACATCGGCGCAGGTTTCCTTGCGCACGAGATCGGCGAGACGACGCGACAATTCGCCTTCCTCCGCTTGCGGGAAGGCGATGAAAAGCATGTTCGCGACGGCAAGGCCCAGCACGCGATCGCCGAGAAATTCCAGCCGTTGATAGGATTGCAGCCTCTTGTTGGTCGCGCTGACATGCGTCAGCGCCAGCTCCAGCAAGGCGCGATCGGAAAACGTGTAATCGAGCGCCTTTTCAAACCGGTCGAGATCGCGTCCGCCCATCAGCGCACCTGTGTGAAGATGCGCTCGAAACGCACCGTCTGCGGCCATTTCCAGAACCGCCAGGCCTCTTCGCCCTTTTTGACTGAGAAGAACACGATCTGCGCGCGGCCGATGATATTGGCGAGCGGAACCATGCCGACGCCCCCCTCATTGCCGTCCGCGCGCGAGTCGCTGGAATTGTCGCGATTGTCGCCCATCATGAAATAATGATCGGCCGGCACCTCGAACACGCCCGTATTGTCGTTGAAGGCGACGTCGCCCTGAATCTCGATGATCGTATGCGCAAAGCCGCCAGGCAGCGTCTCTGTGTAGGTCGGCACATCGACGACATGGCCGTAGAAATCTTCCGTTCGCGCCTTGGTTGCTTCCGCGCGCTGGACGATCTGGCCGTTGATGAACAGGCGTCCGTCCTTCATCTGCAGCTTGTCGCCCGGCAGGCCGACGATGCGCTTGATGTAATCCTTGCTCGAGTCGCTCGGCAATTTGAACACGACGACATCGCCGCGTTTCGGCGCGTCGCCAAACAGCCGTCCATGAAAAAAATTCGGCGCGAAGGGGAAAGAATATCGCGAATAGCCGTAGGAATATTTCGAGACGATCAGATAGTCGCCGACGAGCAGTGTCGGGATCATCGAACCCGAGGGAATGGCGAAAGGCTGAAAAAGGAATACGCGCACGATGGCGGCGATGAGCAGCGCCTGAATGGCGATTTTCACCAGTTCGCCGCCGGCGCTTTCATACGGTTCCTTTTGCAGTCGCGATTGCATGTCAATGCGCGGGCTTCAGAATACGATCGAGCCGGAGCGTCTGCGGCCAGCGCCAGAAATTGAGCGCACTGTCGTCGTTGACGGAAAAATAAATGCGCTCGGCGCGGCCTTCGAAATTTTCGAACGGCACGAAGCCGACGCCGCCCTGTTCGGGAGGAATGCGCGAGTCCGATGAATTGTCGCGATTGTCGCCCATCATGAAATAATTGTTGGGCGGCACCTCATACACGCCGGTATTGTCGTTGTAGCCGTCGTCGCCCTGAATTTCGACGATCATGTGCTTCACACCGCCCGGCAGCGTTTCCATATAGGCGGGCGCATCGATGTCCTTGCCGTAGAGATCGCGCGTGCGCACCTTGGGAAGCGGCTCGCGTGGAACCATTTCGCCATTGATGTAGAGACGACCGGCTTTCATCTGCACCTTGTCGCCGGGCAGGCCGATCACGCGCTTGATGTAGTCGGTGGAATTGTCGCTCGGCAGCTTGAACACGACGACATCGCCCCGCTTGGCGGGCGAGGACAGGATACGCCCGTTGAACAGCGGCGGGCCGAACGGGATCGAGTAGCGCGAATAGCCGTAAGGATATTTCGTCACGATCACATAGTCGCCGACCAGCAAGGTCGGAATCATCGAGCCGGAAGGAATGTTGTTGGTCTGAAACAGAACGATGCGCAGCACGAGCGCGATTGCGAGCGCTTCGATGATGACGCGCGCGCCGCCCCAGAACCCGCCCTCGCTTTTGGCCGGCTTTGCTTTTTCTGTCTGGCTCATCCCGTTCCCTTCCTCAGCCTTTTGGCAGGGCCTCGATCATCACCTGCGCAAAGGCGAGTGGATATTCGTCCGTGATCGTCACAATCAGCCGCGTTTCATGCCCGTTTGGCGTTATTGCGGCAAGCCGCGCCGCAGCCCCCCCGGTCAGAACGAGCGTCGGCTGCCCGCCCGGAAGATTGACGACGCCCATATCGCGCCAATGCACGCCCTGCGCGAGCCCTGTGCCAAGCGCTTTCGCACACGCTTCTTTGGCCGCGAAACGCTTGGCGTAGGAGGCGGCCCGGCCGGCGCGGCGGTCGGAACGGGCCCTCTCGGTCTGCGTAAAGCAACGATGCGTGAAACGTTCGCCGAAACGCTCCAGCGCCGCCTCGATGCGCCGGATGTCGCAAAGATCGCTCCCCAGCCCCAGGATCATGAACGTGCGGCCTCCGCCCGTCCAGCATCCATTGCCGCGCGCATGGTCGCAATCGCCTTCGGCAACCCGACGAACAAAGCCTCTCCCATGAGAAAATGCCCGATATTCAGTTCCACGATCTCGGGCAGTGCGGCGATGCGTCGCGCCGTTTCGAAGTCGAGGCCGTGGCCAGCGTGACATTCGAGCCCCGCTGCACGCGCCGTCCGCGCGCCACGCACGATCCTCTGAAACTCCGCTTCCGCCCGCGCCGCTTCGCCGTTCTCGAATGCGTGGCACCAGCTGCCGGTGTGCAATTCGATCACGGGCGCTTTCAGCGCGGCGGCGGTCAGAATGGCTTCTTCGTCCGGCTCGATGAACAGCGACACGCGCACGCCCCCGCGCGCAAGTTCGGCGATATATGGCGCCAGATGCCCCTGCCCGCCAATCACATCGAGCCCGCCTTCCGTCGTGCGCTCGGTGCGCTTCTCGGGCACCAGACAGCAGGCGTGCGGCTTGATGCGCAAGGCGATGTCCAGCATCTGCTCGGTTGCCGCCATTTCGAAATTGAGCGGCTTCGTGATCGCCGCCTTGAGGCGCTCCATATCATCGTCGCGAATATGGCGCCGGTCTTCGCGCAGATGCGCCGTAATCCCGTCTGCGCCCGCCTCGATCGCCATCAGGGCCGCGCGCACGGGATCGGGCCGCGCGCCGCCGCGCGCATTGCGCACCGTGGCGACGTGATCGACGTTGACGCCGAGCCGCAATTTCGGATGGTGCGCCATCAGCCGTTCACCCGTTCCACCTTGTTGACCACCGATTTCGCTTTCAGCGCCGCGACAATGGCGTTGAGCTGTTTGAGATCGGCGACCTCGATGTCGATGATGATATCGCGAAAATCAGGCGAGTGCTTCTCGAAGACGATTTCGTCGATATTGGCGCCGCTCTCGCCGATTGTCGCAGCGATGGCGCCCAGCGTGCCAGGCTCATTGATCGCCTGAACGCGAATTTGCGCTGGATATTTTTCCGCGCCCGCTTCCTCGAGGTCCCAGCGCACGTCCAGCCAGCGGTCCGGCTGATTGTCGAAGGCCGACAGCGCCGGCGACTGGATCGGATAGATCGTGATCCCCTCGCCCGGTGTGACGATGCCGACGATGCGATCGCCCGGCACAGCGCCGCCATTGGGCGCAAAGCGCACGGGCAGGTCGTGATTGAGGCCGCGAATGGGAATGGCGCGCGCGCCGGCATTCGATCCCGGCACACGGAAAATGAGACGCGACGCCTTTTTGAGGCCGAACCAGCCGGTCTCCGATTTGTCGACCGCCGGCGCAGCCTTGCGCGGCTCGTCCTTGAACTCCGGATGCACCGCCTTCACGACATCGGCCGAGGCGATCTCGCCGCGCCCGACGGCGGCGAAAACGTCCTCGCTCGATGCGCGCGCGAGCCTCGGCAGCGCCTTGCGCAATTCGTCATCGCTGAAGGTTTTGCCTGCGCGCTCGAAAGCGCGCGCGACGATCTGCTTGCCGAGCCCCGCATATTGCGCGCGCACCGCCTCGCGCGTCGCCCGGCGAATGGCTGCACGCGCCTTGCCGGTGACCACAAGCGACTCCCAGGCCGCCGGCGGCGTCTGGCCGTCGGCGCGCACGATCTCCACTTCATCGCCATTGTTCAGTTCGGACAGCAGCGGCGAAATGCGTCCATTGATTTTCGCGCCGACGGCCGAATTGCCGACATTGGTGTGCACCGCATAGGCGAAATCGATCGGCGTGGCCCCGCGCGGCAAGGCGATCAGGCGTCCTTTCGGCGTGAAGCAGAACACCTGATCGTGAAACAGTTCGAGCTTGGTGTGTTCCAGAAATTCTTCCGGACTGTCGCCATCGCCCAACAGCTCCAGCGTGCGCTGCAGCCAGCGGTAAGCGCCGCTTTCGCGCGAGAGACTTTCTGGATCGGCGACGGCCGAATCCTTGTAGAGCGAATGCGCCGCGATGCCGTAACGCGCAATGTCGTTCATCGCCTGCGTGCGGATCTGCAATTCGACGCGCTGGCGTCCGGGCCCGACCACCGTCGTATGCAGCGAGCGGTAATCGTTCTGCTTCGGCGTCGAGATGTAGTCCTTGAAACGCCCCGGCACCATCGACCATTTCGTGTGCACGACGCCCAGCACGCGGTAGCAGTCCTCCACCGTCGGCACGACGACGCGGAAACCGTAGATGTCAGACAATTGTTCGAAGGCGAGCGACTTGCGCTCCATCTTGCTCCAGACGGAATAAGGCGACTTGCGCCGCCCGCGCACATCCGCGTCGATGCCGCGCTCCGACAGTTCCTCGCGCAACTCGCTCTCGACGCGCGCGATGGTCGCGCCGTTTTTCTTTTCCAGATCGTCGAGACGCGCAGCAATAGTCGCGCTGGCGTCGGGCATCAGATTCTGGAACGCGATGTTTTCGAGTTCCTCTCGCACACTCTGCATGCCCATGCGCGCGGCGAGCGGGGCATAGATCTCCAGCGTCTCCTCGGCAATGCGCGCGCGTTTGGCCAGCGGCACATGATGCAACGTTCGCATATTGTGCAACCGGTCGGCGAGTTTGACGATCAGCACGCGAATATCGTCCGCAATCGCCAGCAACAGCTTGCGGAAATTTTCCGCCTGCGCGGCTTTCTTGGAAACGAGGTCGAGCTTCTTGATCTTGGTGAGGCCCTCGACCAGTCGGCCGATGTCGGGGCCGAACATCTGATCGATTTCCTCGCGCGTCGCCTCCGTATCCTCGATCGTATCGTGCAGAATGGCGGCGACGATCGTGGAATCGTCCAGACCCATGTCGATGAGGATGGCGGCGACTTCGAGCGGATGGGTGAAATAGGGATCGCCCGACGCGCGCTTTTGCGCGCCATGCGCCTTCATCGCATAGACATAGGCGCGGTTCAGCAGATCTTCGTTCGCATTGGGATTATATTTCCGAACGCGTTCCAGAAGGTCGTACTGCCGCATCATCGCGCGCGAAAATCCCGTTTGCCTGTCGCCCCGAGTCGCGGGAAATTAGAACATATCGAGCCAGAGCGGCAGTCTTGCAGCAAACAAAAAAGCCGCCCCGGCAAGGAGCGGCTTTTCGCGAAATCCCGGCGGGCTTACTCGCCGTCGTCGTCGGCCGTGGCGGCGGGCGGCACCAGCCCCTCGAGGCCGCGCAACAGGTCTTCTTCCGTCATGCGGTCGAACTGCGGCTCGCCCTGCGAGTCGACGGAAGGCGCGCTCGAGGTCAGCGCCGGCGTCGTCTCGGCCTCCGGCTCGTCCACTTCCACGTGCTTCTGCAGCGAATGGATGAAATCTTCCTCAAGGTCTTCCGGCGTGAGCTTGCCGTCGGCAATTTCGCGCAACGCGACGACCGGGTTTTTATCGCGGTCGCGGTCGACCAAAATCTGCTGGCCGGAAGAAATCATGCGCGCGCGATGGCTCGCCAGAAGCACGAGATCGAATCGATTCTCGACTTTTTCAATGCAGTCTTCAACGGTGACGCGCGCCATGGTAGAGCGGTTCCTGAACGGGAATTGGGAAGCCGCAGTCCATACACAGGAACGGCAGGCGACGCAACCGCAGCGCAGCGCGACAAGCTTCCCCAAGGGAAGACGCCGCAAAATCAACTATATTTGCTGCGAGCGGCACCAAATATGCGAATGGGCGGGCAAAATTATCACATTAAATCAATTAATAAGCTAATTTGGTCGCCTATTTTGCCACTTGACGAATGGGACTTGCATTCTCACATTGGCGCAATCCAGCCGCGATTGCCACGCGTATGGCGCTGCTCAAGCGAAGGCTTTTTCGCCCGCGCAGAGTAATTTGGCGCTCATGCACTATTCGCATCGTCTATTTCGAAAGTAACCGAGACAAATATGTCAGACAATGATCGCACCGCCCTATTCATCGATGGCGCGAATCTCTACGCTACCGCAAAGGCGCTCAATTTCGACATCGACTATAAACGTCTTCTCAAGGACTTCCAAGGGAAAGGCCGCCTCATCCGCGCCTTTTATTATACCGCGCTGGTCGAGGATCAGGAATATTCTTCCATTCGCCCCCTGATCGACTGGCTTGATTACAACGGCTACAAGGTGGTGACAAAGCCGACCAAGGAATTCGTGGATTCCATGGGCCGTCGCAAGGTCAAGGGCAACATGGACATCGAACTGGCGGTCGACGCCATGGAGATGGCCGAGCATCTCGATCACGTCGTGCTTTTCTCCGGCGATGGCGATTTTCGCTCGCTGGTGGAGGCGATCCAGCGCAAGGGTGTCCGCGTGACGGTCGTTTCCACCATTGCAACGCAGCCGCCGATGGTGGCCGACGAATTGCGGCGCCAGGCCGACGAATTCATCGACATCGTCCACATGATGAGCCGTATCGGGCGCGAGCCTGGCGAACGCGGTCCCCGCATTGCCGGCGAGCGCCGCCCCGTGGCGGTCAATGGCGATCTGGGCCCGGCTTACGACGACTGACCCGGCTTGAACGCCTCCGAACCTGACCATGACTGCCCGCTCTGCCCTCGGCTGGCGGCGTTTCGGAACGCGCAGCGACGCGAGCGTCCGGACTGGTTCAATGGGCCTGTGCCGACATTCGGCGCGCCGCAAACGGCGCGTCTGCTGATTGTCGGCCTGGCGCCGGGCCTGCAGGGCGCAAATCGCACGGGGCGGCCCTTCACCGGCGATTATGCCGGCGATCTGCTCTATGAAACCCTGCTCGCCTTCGGCTTTGCGCAAGGCCGTTACGAAGCGCGCCCCGATGACGGGTTGCGCCTTGTCGATTGCGCAATCGCCAACGCCGTGCGCTGCGTGCCGCCGCAAAACAAGCCGACGCCCGCAGAGATCAAGACCTGCCGTCCGTTTCTGGAAGCGACGCGCGAAAGCGCCGCCCGCCTGCGCGTCATCGTCGCGCTGGGCCGGATCGCGCATGAGAGCGTCGTGCGCGCCTTGGGCGGCCGGCTCGCCGCCTTTCCGTTCGGCCACGGCCTCGAGCATGATCTTGGCGACGTGCGGCTTTTGGACAGCTATCATTGCTCGCGCTACAACACGAATACAGGGGTGCTGACGCCCGCCATGTTTCGCGCGGTTTTCAAACAGGCCCGCGCGATTCTCGATACGGAGCGCGCCGATGATCGTCACCGTCTTCCGGTCCCGCCTCAAGGACGGCGCCCGCGCCGAATATGACCCGCTCGCTGCGCAGATGAGCGCGCTCGCGCGCGCCATGCCGGGCTATATCGCGCACAAGGTCTTCACGGCCGAAGACGGCGAGCGCGTCACCATCGTCGAATTCGAGGATGAGGAAACGCAGCGCGCCTGGGCGATGCATCCCGATCATCGCGCCGCGCAGGCCAAGGGCCGCCGCGATTTCTATGCCGAATACAGCCTGCAGATCTGCGAGGTGAAACGCGTGTCGCGCAAAGCGGCGAGCGATGAGCTGCTGACGTAACGACGCCCGTGAATGAACGCAGGCGAACCTATCACCCGCGCTGGCGCATCAGGCGGCCTTTTTCGCGCCCCCAGTCGCGCTTCTTTTCGGTTTCGCGCTTGTCGTGAATCTTCTTGCCGCGGCCGAGCGCAACATCGAGCTTGGCTCTGCCCTTCTCGTTGAAAAACAGCTTGAGCGGCACGATCGTCATGCCTTCGCGCTGGACGCCTTGCGCCAGCTTGGCGATCTCGCGTTTCTTGAGCAGCAGCTTGCGCGGCCGTTTCGGCTCGTGATTGAAGCGATTGCCTGCGAGATATTCGGGAATGTTCGCGTTGTAGAGCCACATCTCGCCGGCCTTGTCGACGCTGGCGTAGCTTTCCGCAATCGTCGCCTTGCCCGTGCGCAGCGACTTGACCTCGGTGCCCGTCAGCATCAGCCCCGCCTCGAAACGCTCGCCGATTTCATAATCGAAACGCGCGCGCCGGTTGTCGGCCACAACCTTGAAATTCGGCTGTTCCTTCTGCGCCATGGGCTCAGGCGTTCAGCAGGCCGGCGTGAACCAGCGCGGCGCGAATGGCCTTTTTCGTCGGTTCGGTGGACGGAACGAGCGGCAGTCGCACATCCTCGCGCGCCTTGCCGAGCAGCGACAGGCCATATTTCGCGCCGGTGACGCCCGCCTCGAGGAAGGTGGCCGCATGCAGCGGAACAAGACGGTCCTGCACGGCGAGCGCCTTTTTGTAGTCGCCGGCAAAACAAGCATCCTGCAGATCGGCGCACAGGCGCGGCGCCATGTTGGAGACGACCGAGATGCAACCATGCGCGCCCGCCGCCATGCAGGCGAGCGCCGTGATGTCGTCGCCCGAGAGCTGGATGAAATCAGCGCCCATCGCCTGCCGTTGCAAGGAAATGCGCCCGATGTTGCCGGTGGCGTCCTTCACGCCGCAAACGTTCTTCAACTCGTAACAACGCTGCATCGTATCGACGCTCATATCGATCACCGAGCGCGGCGGGATGTTATAAATAACGATCGGAATGCCGATGGCGGCGTCGATCGCCTTGAAATGTTGAAACAGCCCTTCCTGATTGGGCTTGTTGTAATAGGGCGTCACCACCAGCACGCCCGCCGCGCCCGCCTTTTCCGCGTGCCTGGCGAGCGCAACGGCCTCGGCCGTATTGTTCGAGCCCGCCCCCGCGATCACAGGAACACGGCCGCGCGCTTCGGAAATGCAGATTTCGACGACGCGGCGATGCTCCTCGTGGGTGAGCGTCGGGCTTTCGCCGGTCGTGCCGCATGGCACCAGCGCCGACGCCCCGCTGGCGATCTGCCAGTCGACGAGCGCGCGAAATGCGTTTTCGTCGACGGCGCCGTCCTTGAAGGGCGTCACCAGCGCCGGCATCCAACCCCTGAAATTAGCCTGAGCAGCCATCTTTTCCGATCCCGTCCGCAGAGGTTCAAGCCTTTCAACGGCCTGCCCCATCCCTGCCTTATTCGCAGGCCTATTTACGACACCCGTCCCGGGCCGCCAATGGCGCAGTTCCGAATTATCGCTCCGTTAGGGGCGTTGCGCGACGATTTAAGGGAATCGGACAGGCAGAGTGACGAGCAGATTTTTCAAAAATTTCCTGCTGGCGACAGCCGCCGCCGGCCCGCTTGTTCTGGCGCCGATGCTGTATGTCGACCGCATCGCCGACGAGAAGGCGCATGCGCTAGCCGCCGTCGCGTCGGCCGACGCCAGGCCCGCAGAACCGGCAAATCCCGCTGAAGCGCGCCCGGCGCCCGAGCCCGCGCCCTTCGTTCTGACGGAATCGGAGGCGCCCCACCCCGCTGCGGCGCCGGCCCCCGCGCAAACATCGCCGCAGGCGAGCGAGACCACGCAGCCATCGGCTCCCGCGCAGATCGCCACGCCATCAGCGCCCGCGCCGCAACCTGCGCCCCAAATCGCCGCAGTCGAAAAGCCGGTCGTGCTCGAGGGGCCGGCCAATGCGCTCGACGCCATCGAGGCCATCGCCCCGCGCGCCGGCAAGTCATCCGGCGCCTTCGATCCGCCGCGCGTCAGCGCCTATGCGCCCGCCGTCAGCCCGACCGACCCCAGCGTCACCGTCGACCCCCTCAGCCACATCGCCGTCGACGCCAAAGGCCTGCGCGAAGGGCTGGACGCCTATCGCGCCGGCGACATAGCGCGCGGCGACGCCATCGCCGCCAACGCGCGCGATCCGCTGGTCAAGACGGCGCTGGAATGGGCGCTCCTGCGCGACAAGCCGATGCAGGCGGGCTACGCTCGCGTGCGGCGGTTTTACGCCGACCATCCCGACTGGCCGCATGATGCGACGCTGCGCCGGACAGCGGAGGAGCAATTCTACGTCGAGGCCGCGCCCGCGCCCGCAGCGGTGCACGCGTTTTTCACAGGCTGGGAACCCGAATCGCCTGCCGGACGCGTGATGCTCGCGCGCGCGCTGCTTGCCGAAGGCGCAACGCAGCAGGCTAACGATCTGGCGCGCAAAATCTGGCGCGAGGACGGCCTGACGAGCGGCATGGAAAAGGAAATGGTCGCCAGTTTCCGCGCCGTTTTCACCGACGCCGACATAAAATTCCGCGCCGACCGTCTTTTCTACAAGGGCTATAGCGGCGCGGCCATGCGCACAGCCGCGCTCGGCTCGCCTGATGTTCAGGCCTGGGCGAAAGCCCGCGCGATGGGCAAGCCGGAAAATGCGCCCGCCGCGTTCAAAAAGGACCCCGGCCTGTTTTACGCCAAGGCGAAATCGCTCGCGGCGTCCAAGAAATTCGCCGAAGCCGGCAAGCTGATCGTCCCGCTCGATGTCGACGCGCAGGTCGATGGCGACGCCTGGTGGCAATTGCGCCGCGATCTCGCGCGCAAACTGCTCGACAAAGGCGATTACAAGCTCGCCTACGAGCTTTGCGACGGCGCCCGTCCGCTAAGCAAGGACAAGCGCATCGACGCCGCCTTTCATGCGGGCTGGATCGCCTTGCGCTATGCCCGCCAACCCAAAGACGCCGCGCGTCATTTCGATGTCGCGATGGAACTGGCCTATACGCCGCTGTCGCGCGCGCGCGCCGGTTATTGGCGCGGTCGCGCCGCCGATGCGCTGGGCGAGGACGGCCGACCGTATTACGAAAAGGCCGCGATTGAATCGACGGCCTTTTATGGACAGCTTGCGCGCTTGCGGCTTGGCATGAACGACGTCCCGCTGCGCCGCCCGGCCGTCGCAGCGCAGGGGCTGAACCGTTCCGAAGCGGTGCGCGTCGTCGAATTGCTTTACGCAGCCGGACAAAAGCAAATCGCCGCGCCGCTCGCCATGCTCTGCGCGAAAACCTTGCGCGATCCTGCGCAAGTCGCCGCGCTCGGCCACGTCGTCATCAAGGACCGCGATCCGAAAATGGCGCTCAACATCGGCAAGACCACCGCCCAGCATGGCGTGCCGATGGACGATCTCGCCTTCCCGACATTCGGGATTCCGCAATTCACGCCGCTCGGCCGATCGGCCTCGCTGCCGATCGTGCACGCAATCGCGCGTCAGGAAAGCGCTTTCGACGCGACAGCGCTGTCGCGCGCCGGCGCCATGGGCCTGATGCAGATGATCGCCTCCACCGCGCGCATCACCGCCCGCCAGGTCGGCGTGCCTTTCGACGTGTCGCGCATGCGCACCGATCCGACATTCAACGCGCAGCTTGGCGCCGCCCATCTCGGCGCGCTGCTCAACGAAACGCGCGGCTCGCTCATCCTGACATTCGCCGATTACAACGCTGGCGCCGGTCGCGTGCAGGAATGGATCAACGCGCATGGCGACCCGCGCCATGCCGACGTCGATCCCATCGACTGGATCGAACGCATCCCGATCCCCGAAACGCGCAATTACGTGCAGCGTGTCATGGAAAACCTGATGGTTTACCGTGCGCGCCTCGGCGATACGGCGCGCCCGCCGATCGACCCGCTGCGCACCGAAGCGCGGATGCGCTGACGCTTCCTTTGCAAATACAAACGGCTTCGTGGCGAAAGGGTCGCGCGACGGCCCTCCAGAACCGCGAGAGCCGGAAGCGTCCCGATGCCCGCGCAGCGTTTGCACGTGCTTCGACGCGCTGCTGCGCGACGTCTCAGGACGCGGGTTTGGCGCCTCGCCGCATTTGCGCCATGGTGCGCGCATGAGCGATGCATTCATCCACCACTTCAGCTTCGCGCCCGACGGGCTGCGGCTTTACTGGCGCGAATATGGCGCAGGGCACGCGTCGACGCCTGTCGTCTGCCTGCCCGGTCTCACGCGCACGACCGAAGATTTCGACGTGCTTGCGCGCCGGCTCGCACGAGATGGACGGCGCGTCCTGGTCCTCGACTATCGCGGTCGCGGCTTGTCCGATTTCGACAAGGACTGGACGCGCTACAATCTGCAGACGGAAGGCGCCGACATTCTCGCAGTGTTGCGCGCCGCCAATGTTGCGCGCGCGATTTTCATCGGCACGTCGCGTGGCGGCTTGCACATCATGGGCCTCGCCGCTGTCGTCCC
Organism: Hyphomicrobiales bacterium; assembly: GCA_028869185.1. GTDB lineage: Bacteria > Pseudomonadota > Alphaproteobacteria > Rhizobiales > Beijerinckiaceae > JAJXWB01. The sequence goes on along the minus strand of JAGWTA010000015.1, from coordinate 54,126 downwards.
GCACATGCTGGCCGGCGCCGTGCTGAACGATGTCGGCCCCGTCGTCGAGACCGCTGGCCTGCTGCGCATCAAGAGCTATGTCGGCAAATGGCCGACGCCGCGCGACTGGCATGAAGCGGTCGCCGTGTTGAAGCGTACGATGAGCGCACAGTTTCCCGGCCTCGACCACGCGCAATGGGAAACATACGCGCGCATGACCTTCGCCGAGCGCGAAGGCGCGCTGACGATCCGCTACGACCCTGCGCTGATGAAAACACTTGACGCCATCACGCCCGACATGCCGCCGATCGAACTCTGGCCGCTGTATGACGCCTTGAAGCAAACGCCGCTGATGATCCTGCGCGGCGAAAACTCCGATCTGTTGAGCGAGAAAACGCTGGCGGAAATGGCCATGCGCCGCCCCGACGCAAGACTCTACAAGGCGCCCGGCGAAGGCCACGCGCCATTGCTGATTGACGCAGCCGCGATCGACGCGATTGCGGGTTTTGTGCGGGGGATAAAGGGCGAGTAGCGAGTAGAGCAATCTTCATGGCGAGCGCGTCTCGAACCTTCATGGCGAGCGCGTCTCCAACCATGAGACGGCAAAGGGCGCACGCGCTGAATTTCCCGTCATTGCGAGGAGTGCAGCGACGAAGCAATCCAGCCCCGCATCCTGTCGAGCAAGACGCGGCTTTCTCACGCATCGCCTCTGCGACAAAAGCGCGAGGATGGATTGCCGCGTCGCCTTCGGCTCCTCGCAATGACGGTGCAATCGCTGCGGATGTCGCGGAATAGCAACGGCTCTATTCGCTACGCCCTACTCGCTATTCGCCATTGTGAATGCGCAGACGGAGGCTTTCGCTCCAGCTCCGCCGGGCGAAAGAAAAAATTCGAGGGTTCGAACGGAAACGGCGCGTTAAATGGCGGAGACGGAGGGATTCGAACCCAGGTCTCATGCTTTCGCTCCAGCTCCGCTGGGCGAAAGAAAAAATTCGAGGGTTCGAACGGAAACGGCGCGTTAAATGGCGGAGACGGAGGGATTCGAACCCAAGTCTCATGCTTTCGCTCCAGCTGCGCTGGGCGAAAGAAAAGATTCGAGGGTTCGAACGGAAACGGCGCGTTAAATGGCGGAGACGGAGGGATTCGAACCCTCGAAGCCCTTTTGGGGCTTGCTCATTTAGCAAACGAGTGCCTTCAGCCTCTCGGCCACGTCTCCAGCGCGCTGACATATGAACGGCGCGGGCGGCTTTTGCAAGCGCTGCGCGGACGGGCTGCGCAGTTCTGAACAGATGCGGTCGCAACCGGCGCCGCACGCGCGGTATTGCGAGGCCAAAAGCAAACAACACTTTCCATTGCGCGCCGTCATACGCGCCATCAGGCTGCAGAATTCGCCCGACGTTGCGCGGTGCGACTGCGGCTGAAGAGAGCCTTTACAAAAGAAAAACCCCGGCCGAAGCCGGGGTTCTCCTGTTTCGTAAATCTGCGGTTCGATCAGAACGCGCGGACCATACGGATCTTGCCGTAGAACGAGTCGTTCACGCCATGGAAGGTCGGCAGACCGGTCGCGGCGAGCGTGTAGTCGTTCGGGAGACCGAACGGACGGCTCGTGATGCCACGGATCCAGGCGATTTCGCCACCGATGTCGAAGTTCTTGACAGGCGACCAAACAAGGTTCGTGCCGATACGGACTTCCTTGTAGTTGGAGATGCCGCCAAGAGCCATCGGCGTAGCGCCGCCGGCGCCGCCGGTCATCGTGACCGGCGTCAGAGCGTTCTGCGAGTAGTTCACAGCATAGTAGCTGCCGAACAGAGCAGAGCTCAGGGTCGGCGACCAGTAGTGCTTCAGAGCAGCCGTGACAGCGAGAGCCTTCGACAGTTCGCAGGTGCCCGCGAGCGTCAGAACGCAATCGGCGTCCGTGGCGTTGCCCCAGCCGTAAGCGTTCGAGGTGCGCGCAACGCCGATGCCGTAAGCCGGCGTCAGGTTAGGCGAACCGACGAACGCCATGTTGGCGCCCGAGACGTAGCCGATGGCGCCCTGGGCGTAGATCGCCTGGAGCCACAGCTGGTCGCCCGGCGACAGCATGTCGAGGTTGAACTTCAGGCCGCCCGAAACCGCCCAGCCAATCTTGTTGGCGACGATGAGGGGCATGCCAGCCGGCGTGCCCGAACCCGTCGGGACAGCGTAGGCAACCGCGCGGACCGGGTTGATCGCGCCGGCGATCTGAGCCGAGCCCCAAGGCTGGTCGATGCGCAGGTTGGCGACAACGTTCGGGATCTGGGCAGCCGCAATGCCAGCGCCGCCGAAGTTAAAGAAGCCCGGGAACGTGTAGTTGCTCTGCGGCAGAACCGAGGCAACCGGACCGCGATGCGAGTAGTTGTCCTCGATCGACAGCGTGGCCGACATGCCGCCGCCGAACGCCGCCGTGTAAGCGAGGGCCCACACGTTCTGGTTCGAACCGCGCAGCGATTCATAGTTGAAGTTGTCGGTGTAGAAGTCGAAGAACGACTGGACGCGACCCATCGTGATGCCGGCGAACTGGATGAACGCCTTGTCGAGATAGGTGAAGTCCTTCGCCGGACCAGCGACGAAGCCCGAACCGCCCGGCAGCAGAGCGCCGTAAGCGCCGGTCGTGGCGTTCACGCCCGAGCCGAAGACGCTGCGGATGCGGACGAACGAACGAACCGTGCCCCACGGGGACTGGGTGCGCGCGTCGAGCTCGATGGCGCCGATGGCGTCATAGCCGACCTGGTCGCGCGTCAGGCCGAGGCCGGCCGGACGATACGCCGAACCGGCGTAATAGACCGAAGTCGGGACAGCGCCGACCGCCGTAGCCGTCGTGCCGGCGATGATCTGGCCGAGACCCGCGTTCGGGGCCATGGCGTACATCTGGGACGAGCCCTGGATGCGGGTCTGGGCGAGCACGGAGCCGCCGACGCGCAGACAGGTGTCCGTGCCGGGAATGTAGAAGAAGCCCGCGCCATAGGCGTCGCAAACGCGGACGTAGTTGACAGGCGCGGCCTTCCGGGTCGGAAGATCGGCGGCCTGCGAGGCGGCGACGGTCACGAGACCGGCGGCGGCGCCGAGAAGAAGGCTTTTAACCTTCATGTGTGGACCTCCAGTATGGCCTTTAAAACGGCCGGTTGGTTTTCGTTTTTACGCTACTGAGCCGACCGCCGGTCCCTGGCTATTGCGGCGGGACCATGCCGACTGCGAGGCGGACAGGCCAAAGGAGACTTTGTCGCCTGTCAGCCCTGCTCGCAGGCTGGACCATACAGAGGGCCCCTGAGTCCTCAAAACGATAAATCGAAATTTAGAGTCTTTCCGGTGGGGCTGTGGCAAGAGTGCAACGAATTGTGGCGCTGCAGCGGAAAACGCGCCGCGTTGCGGTGTTTAAAAGGGGTTAAAAGTCAGTTTACAAGTGCGTTTTCTTACGTAATGTAACCGCGCCGAGGCTCGGGAAAGCCATGTTTTTGGCGCATTTTGCGTACTCGGCGCATCGTAATTGAGCGTCCTTTTCGGTCGCGTATCGGGATTTTTATATAATGTGCCGTCCCAGCCGCTGGTTCCCCGGATTGCTTCCTCTCGCGCTGATCCTTCTTGCAGCGCTCGGTCTGAAGACCTCAGAAATCAAACATGACCTGACGACTCGCGCCGAATCGGCGCTTGCGGGCGCAGGTCTCGCCCAACGCAGCGTCGACGTTCACGGACGCGACGTCACCCTAGGCGGCGCGGCTTTCTCGGCCGAAGGCCAGAACAAGGCCGTCGCGACCGCCGACGCCGTCAACGGCGTCCGGCTCGTCAACAACGGCCTCACCTTGCCCGCGCTGGAGAAACCTTACCGGTTCGGCGCGGTGCGCGCGGGCGACGCCGTAACGCTCACCGGCTTCACGCCCGACGAGACGACCCGGGCCTCGATTGTCGCGAGCGCCAAGAAAATTGCGCCCAACGTCGTCGACAAGATGACCTATGCCCAGGGCGCGCCCGCCAATTACGCGGCGCTGGCCGCCGCCGCGCTCGCGCCGCTTGGCAAGCTCAAGGCGGGCGCCGCAGATCTGGTCGACACATCATATACAATCACGGGCGAAGCGCCCGACGCCGGCAATTACGCCGCCGCCAACGCCGCCGCGCGCACCTTGCCGGCTGGCATGACGCTCGCCAAGGCGGACATCAAGGCGCCGGTTCTGTCGCCTTACGTGTGGTCGGCGACGAACGACGGCAAAACGGTCACTCTGGAAGGCGCCGTTCCCTCCGAAGAAGCGCGCGCCGCCGCGCTCGCCGCCGCCAAAAGCGCCCTTCCCGGCGTTTCCATCGTCGATCGCATGACGCTCGCCGCCGGCGCGCCCGCCGGATTCGGCGGCGCTGTCGGCGCGGGCCTCTCGGGCCTGTCGCATCTTGTGTCCGGAAAGGCCTCGCTGGTCGATCAGGCGCTGTCGATCATCGGCATCGGCAAGCAGGGCGAAAATGTCGACACGGTCGGCGCTTATCTGAAAGGCGCCCTTCCCGGCGGTTTCTCGGTCGCCCGCAACGAGGTGAAGGTCGGCGAACAGCATCCCTATGTCTTTGAGATTGACCGTTCGACGGACGGCAAGGTCAAGGTCTCGGGATTTGCGCCGAGCGAAGCCGCGCGCGCTGCAGCTTTCGCCCGCGCGAAGGATCTCGGCGCTGTCTCCGGCGCCGCGCAACTGGCGGCCGGCCTGCCAGGCGGGATTGATTTCGGCCAGTCGGTGAACGCAGGCGTCAACGCCATCGCCCGTCTGAAATGGGGCCAGATGATTCTCGGCGAGGACGGTCTGGTCATCCATGGCGAAGGCGACGAGGACGTGGTGAAGGCCGTGCGCGCTCAACTCGCGCATCTTCCGGCCGGCGTGAAGCTGAAGCTCGAGGACATCAAGTCCATCGTTGTCGCGGCGCCCCCGCCGCCTCCGCCCCCGCCGCCCCCGCCGCCGCCGCCGCCTGCTCCGGCGCCCGAAGCAATCGCCTGCCAGAAGGGTCTGCTCGACAGAATGGCCAACAACAAGATCAACTTCGCCACGGGTTCGGCCGAGATCGCCAGCGCGTCGCAGGCTTTGATCGACGAATTGGCGTCTGTCCTGAAGTCCTGCCCCGCTGCGATCGTCGAAGTGTCGGGCCACACTGACAATGTCGGCGCGGCCGACATGAACAAGGGCTTGTCCGATCGCCGCGCCAAGGCGGTCGTCGCAGCGCTCGTCAAACGCGGCGTCGCCGCCGACCACCTCACGGGCGTCGGCTATGGCGAGGAGCGTCCGATCGCATCCAATGACTCGGCCGATGGCCGCGCCAAAAATCGTCGCATTGAATTTAGCGTGAAGTGAGCGGGTCGCGTCATGGCATATCTTTTTTCACAATTCTGGATTTTCATCGCATTGGCGCTCGTGCTCGGCATTTTCGTGGGCTGGAGCACCTGCGGCCAGCCGGCGCGAACCGGCTGGCGCAACAGCTGGGTCTATTGGGCGATCGGCGCTTTGCTGATTGCGCTGTTCCTTGCGATCTTCAAAGTCATTCCGGGCTGGTGGGGTCTTGCGCTGGAAGTGGCGACGATGCTTCTGGCCGCTTATCTCATCGGCTGCATGCTCGGCTGCGGTTTTGGCTCCGGCAAGGAAGCTGCGGACGACGACCATGGCGTTCATCACGCTGCGCCTGCAAAAGCAGTTGAAGCGTCGGCGCCGGTTGCGCACAAGACGGTCGCACGCGCGATTGAAGCCGATGCGGTGAAATCTGCGCCGGCGCCTGTCGCCCCTGCGCAGCCGCAGACGCCAGCGCCCGACAGCTGGGTGCACACCTATCTGAAAGCCGGCCCCGGACCGACCTACGCCGGCTCGCCCGAAGCCAAGGCCGCCGCCGCCGCTGCAGCGACCGCCGCTGCGGCCGCCGCGGCCGCCGCCGCCCAAAAAGCCAAACACGAGGCGGAGTTGAAAGCGCGCGCGGAAGCCGACGCCAAAGCGAAAGCCGAGCACGAGGCCAAACTACGCGCCGAACAGGAGGCGAAGGCCCGCGCAGACGCAGAGGCCAAGGCTCGCGCCGAACAGGAGGCCAGGGCTCGCGCCGAAGCGGAAGCAAAGGCTCGCGCCGAAGCGGAGGCAAAGGCCCGCGCCGAAGCGGAAGCAAAGGCGAAAGCGGCGGACGCCGAGCGCGCCCGCATTGCAGCCGAAGCTGAAAAGGCGCGCGCGGCGGAAGCCGAAAAGGCGCGCGCAGCGGCCGAAGCCGCCGCTCAACAAAAAGCGGCGATCGACGCCCAACGCGCCAAAGCCGCGCAGGAAGCCGAAGCGCATGCGCGCGCTCTGGCCGATGCGCAGAAAGCGCACGCCGCCGAAGTCGAGCGCGCCCGCCAGGCGGCCGAAGCAGCCGCCAAGGCGCGTGCAGCGATTGACGCCGAACGGGCCAAGACCGCCGAGCATGAGAAAGCGCTGCAGGCTGCCGAGGCCGAACGCGCGAAGATCGCGCAGGATGTGGAAGCCCGCCGTCGCGCCGCCGAACAGGCGCGCGGCCTTGTCGACGCCGAGCGTGCGAAAATCGGCGAGCACGAAAAGGCGCACGCCAGCTGGACCGCCGAACACGCGAAAATCGCGGGCGAAGCCGCCGCCAAGGCCAAGGCCGCCAATGATGCGCGCGGTCTGATCGACGCCGAGCGCGCCAAGATCGCCGAGCATGAAAAGGCGCGCACCGCCTGGGACGCCGAACGCGCAAAAATCGCCGGCGAAGTCGAAGCGAAGGCGCGCGCCGCGCAGCACGCGAAAGCAGCCATCGATGTCGAGCGCGCCAAGCTCGCCGAGCACGACAAGGCGCGCAACGCAGCGGACGCGGAACGCGCCCGCATCGCGCAGGATGCCGAAGCCAGAGCGAAGGCCGCGCATGACGCCCGCGCCTTGATCGACGCCGAACGCGCGAAGATCGCCGAGCATGACAAGGCCCGCGCAAACTTCGACGCCGAACGCGCCAAAATCGTCGCGGATGTCGAGGCCAAGGCGCGCGCCGCCCAACAGGCCAAGGCCGCCGTCGACGTCGAGCGCGCCCGGCTCGCCGAACAGGAAAAGGCGCGCCAGACCGCGGAAGCAGAGCGCGCGCGCATCGCACAGGAGGTCGAGGCGAAATCGCGCTCCGTGACGCAAGCGCGCGCCGCCATCGACGCCGAACGTGTGAAAATCGGCGATTACGAAAAGCAGCGCGCGACGCTCGACGCCGAACGCGCAAAAATCGTCGCCGAGGTCGAGGCGAAAGCCAAGGCCGCGCATGACGCCGAGCGCGCGCGCGCAACCGAAACCGAAAAGGCCCGCGCCGCCGACGCCGAACGTCTCCGTCTCGCCAATGAAGCGGCGAGCAAGGCGCGCGGTCTGCTCGACGCCGAGAACGCCAAAATCGCCGATCTTGAAAAGGCGCGAAAGGAACACGAGGCCGAACGCGCGCGGGTTGCGCAGGATGTCGAAACGCGCAGCCGCGCTGCGGCGCAGGCCAAGGCGGCTGTCGATGCAGAGCGCGCAAAACTCGCCGAGCACGACAAGGCGCGCGCCAACTGGGAGGCCGAACGCGCCCGCATCGCTCAGGACGTCGAGGCCCGCGCCAAGGCGGCGACGCAGGCGCGCGGCTTGATCGACGCCGAACGCGCCAAGGTCGCTGAACACGACAAGGCGCGCAGCGATTGGGAAGCCGAACGCGCGCGCATCGCGCAGGACGTCGAGGCCAAACGCCGCGCCGCCGAACAGGCCAAGGCCGCCATCGAAGCGGAACGCGCCAAGGTCGCCGAGCAGGAAAAGGCCCGCGCGAACTGGGAGGCCGAACGCGCCCGCATCGCGCAGGACGTCGAGGCCAAACGCCGCGCCGCCGAACAGGCCAAGGCCGCCATCGACGCAGAGCGCGCCAAGGTCGCCGAGCAGGAAAAGGCCCGCGCGAACTGGGAGGCCGAACGCGCCCGCATCGCGCAGGATGTCGAGGCCAAACGCCGCGCCGCCGAACAGGCCAAGGCCGCCATCGACGCAGAACGCGCCAAGGTCGCCGAGCAGGAAAAGGCCCGCGCGAACTGGGAGGCCGAACGCGCCCGCATCGCGCAGGATGTCGAAGCCAAACGCCGCGCCGCCGAACAGGCCAAAGCCGCCATCGACGCAGAACGCGCCAAGGTCGCCGAGCAGGAAAAGGCTCGCGCGAATTGGGAGGCCGAACGCGCAAAGATCGTCGCAGATCTGGATGCGCGCAGCCGTGCGGCGCAGCAGGCGCGCGCCGCGCTCGAGGCCGATCGCGTGAAACTGCAGGAGGCGGAAAAAGCGCGTGCGGCCGCTGAAAGCGAGCGCGCACGCCTCGCCGCCGAAGCGGAAGAAAACGCGCGCAAGGCCGCAGCCGCGCAAAAGGCTGCGCCCGCCCCGCGCGTCGTGGAAACGCCGGCGCCCGCCGACAAGCATCGGCCGGCCGCTTACGCCGGCTCCGAGAGCGCCGACGACCTGAAGCTCATCAAGGGCATCGGGCCGAAGAACGAAGCCGCGCTCAACGGACTTGGCGTGCGACGCTTCATCCAGATCGCGGAATGGACGCCGCAAAATGCCGAATGGGTCGGGCATCACATGAAGTTCCCCGGCCGCATCGAGCGCGAGCACTGGATCGAACAGGCGCGCTTCCTCGCCAATGGCATGGAGACCGAACATTCGGCCGCCGTGCGCGCGGGCCGCGTCAAGGTTTCGGACGATGCCTTGAGCGCGGCCGACGCCGACGCGCTGCGCAAGGCGCTGCCGCAGCAGGCCGCACGCGTCGAGAACGAAGACAGCTATGGCGGGCGTCGCCCGCTGGGCCTTGCCGGCGCGCGCGGCGGCAAGCACGACGATCTGAAGCTCATCAAGGGCATCGGAAAGCAGAACGAGGAGCGCCTGCACAAGCTCGGCATCTTCCATTTCGATCAGATCGCATCCTGGTCTCCGGAAAATGTGAAATGGGTTGGCGCCTATCTGGCCTTCCCCGGCCGCATCGATCGCGAGCAATGGATCGAACAGGCCAAACATCTGGCGAAGGGCGAGATGGGCGAGTTCGCCAAGCGCGTCATGGCGGGCGAGGTGCCGACCTCGAAGAAATAGGCGCTGGTAAAATCACAGCCGCATCGGCTGCAACAGGAAGCGCGCTGGCGACGGCGCGCTTTTTGTTTGCGCACGCACCGACGCATGTCTTCCGGCAGGCTCCCGCAGACGCCCGCGTGCGCTTATGTTAGAGGCCGCATACCCCCGCGCAGGACAGGCCGCAAAAGCATGAACACACTCCGGCTTCGCGTGATCGCGCTCGCAGCGGCCCTCCTGGCCGCCGCGCCCTTGCGCGCGCAGGCGGCCGGCAATCCGCCCGAACCCGTGCCGCGCCCCGCCGATCTCGGCCAGACCGCGCCGCCGAACGCATCGCCGAACACATCGCCGAACACATCGCCGCAAAACGTCGCGCCGCCGCAAACGATCATCGGCCTCGATCCGGACAAGGCGCCGACGCTGCCGCCCGCCAGCCGGGCGAAGATGCACGAATGCGGGATGAAGTGGGAGCAGATGAAAAAGAGCGGCAAGGATCTTGGAACGACCTGGCGCCAGTTCGCGACGCAATGTCTGACACAGCCCGACGCCGGGCCATCGCCGCATCCCGCCCAGACCGGCAAACCCGGCCGATAAACCGCACAAAATAAAAACGTCCTCCCGACGAAGTCAGGAGGACGCATGAATGGCCCCGCGCTCAGGCGCGGAGGCGATGCGGGCGCGGACGCCCGCGCGCATTACATCGTCGGCGCAGGAGCAGCCGCCTTCTTGGCGGGCGCGCGGCGCTTCGTGGCCTTGCGGGCCGTCTTCTTGGTGGCCTTGCGGGCCGTCTTCTTCGTAGCCTTGCGAGCCGTCTTCTTGGCGGCCTTGCGAACCGGCTTCTTGGTAGCCTTGCGCGCCGTCTTCTTCACGCTCTTGCGGACGGTCTTCTTCGCAGCTTTACGGACGCTTTTCTTGGCGGCCTTACGGGCCGGCTTACGCTTGGTCGTTGCTTTCGCCATCTTCTTTTCCCCTCGTCGAGTCGCCGGTCAGGAAAATTTATTCACCGGCAAGAGGCCTGATTACCGTAGCTTGGTTAATCAATCCTGCAAGAGGCGCGCGCCGCGCAACGCGCAATCCGCGCATGCTCACGACGCAAAAACGCTTCGCCGCAACGCTCTGCGCAATCGCGCGCGCGCCCGTTGCGCAGGACGTTGCAAGCATAAGCGCCGCCGCCCGAAATGTTTGCGCGCGGCGCGCGAAGCTGGACAGGCGCGCCGCAAATAAAGCGCGCAGAACAATCGTCGCGCGCAAAATCGCCGTCACAAAAAACGTTGTTTTATCGACGTGAATCGAAGCTGCAGCGACGCGGTGCGCGTTTTGCAAGCTGTGGGCGCCGCCGTCTGCCGCGCCGAGCGATTCGGCTGCGCGCGCCGTTCGCTGGATGCGGCCGCGCTGTGCTGCGGCCGGCGCAACGCGCGACTCGGACGGCGCGCGCCCGTCAATCGAAAAGACGGCGCGCGCCTTGAAAATTTTTTTTTGGAGAAGTGAAATTTTTTGCTTTTCGCCGGCGCCCGCGCAGCGGCGAAAAACAAAAATCGCGCGAATCGCCGCCAAGAGCGATTCGCGCGCGCAGGGAATTTACAGTCCGAGTTTCGCTTTCAGGATGTCGTTGACCGCCTGCGGATTGGCTTTTCCGCCGGTGGCTTTCATCGCCTGACCGACGAACCAGCCGAGCATCGTCGGCTTCGCTTTCGCTTGTGCGACCTTGTCGGGATTGGCGGCGATGATCGCGTCGATCGCCTTTTCGATCTCGCCCGTATCGGTCACCTGTTTCATCCCGCGCCGTTCGACAATGTCGCGCGGCGCCTTGCCCTGTTCCTCGTCGAACATCAGGGCGAGCACGTCCTTGGCGATCTTGCCGGAGATGGTCCCATCGCCGATGAGGTCGACAAGACCAGCGACTTGCGCGGGCGAAACGCCAGCCTGAGCGATGGAGCGGCCTGCGGCGTTGGCGGCGGCGGCGATGTCGCCCGTCACCCAGTTGGCGACCGCCTTGGCGTCGCGTTTGCCGGTCTGCGCCTGCACGCAGGCCTCGTAATAGTCGGCCGTTTCCTTGTCGGCGACGAGCACGCCCGCGTCATAGGGCGGCAGCCCGTAATCACCGATGAAGCGCGCGCGCTTGGCGTCCGGCAGTTCCGGCAGATCGCGCGCCAGCGCATCGACGAAGGCCTGATCGAACTCGAGCGGCAGCAGATCGGGATCGGGGAAATAACGATAGTCGTGCGCTTCTTCCTTGGAGCGCATGGCGCGCGTTTCGCCGCGCGCAGGATCGAACAGCCGCGTTTCCTGATCGATCTTGCCGCCGTCTTCCAGAATGGCGATCTGGCGGCGCGCTTCCGTCTCCACCGCCTGTCCGATGAAACGGATGGAGTTCACGTTCTTGATTTCGCAACGTGTGCCGAGCGGCTCGCCCGGGCGGCGCACCGAAACGTTGACGTCCGCGCGCAATGACCCCTGCTCCATATTGCCGTCGCACGCGCCGATGTAGCGCAGGATGGAACGCAGCTTCGTCACATAGGCGCGCGCCTCTTCCGCCGAGCGGATGTCGGGGCGCGAGACGATTTCCATCAGCGCAACGCCCGAGCGGTTGAGATCGACGAAACTCTCGTTCGGCGCCTGATCGTGCAGCGACTTGCCCGCGTCCTGCTCGAGATGCAGACGCTCAATGCCGACCGTGATCTGTTCGGTCGGCGTCACGTCCACGATCACCTCGCCCTCGCCCACGATGGGATATTTGAACTGCGAGATCTGATACCCCTGCGGAAGATCGGGGTAGAAGTAGTTCTTGCGATCGAACACCGAGCGAAGGTTGATCCTGGCCTTCAGCCCAAGACCGGTGCGCACCGCTTGCTTGACGCATTCCTCGTTGATGACCGGCAGCATGCCGGGCATGGCGGCGTCCACCAGCGAGACGTGATCGTTGGGCTCGCCGCCGAATTCGGTCGAGGCGCCGGAAAACAGTTTGGACTGCGAGGAAACCTGTGCATGGATTTCCATACCCACCACGATTTCCCAATCGCCCGTCGCGCCCTTGACGAGTTTGGATGGTTTGACGTGCTGGCTCATGGGAAAATTCCTCAACGGGTGTGAGATTGGCCGGTCTTTTAATGCCTTTCGGCGACGAACGGAACCGTGCTTGACTATGACGGGCCCATGCGGGCAATGGCGGCCATGACCGACCCGAGCCTATCCGAACATTGGCGCGACGCGATCGTGGCGGCGCTGGAAAACCTGGAGGCCGCGCGCGAGCGCGGCGCCTCGCACGAGGCGCGCAAGTCGGCCAAGCGCGCCCGGGCGCTCGCGCGTCTCGCGCCCGCCAGCCTGCATGCGCTCGCGCGCAGCACGCAGCACGCCGCCAGCGCCGCGCGCCGCGCGCTGGGCGAAACACGCGATGCGGAAGTACGCCGCCAGACGCTCGCCGCGCTCGAGCCGCATGCGCCAGGCGCGGGCGCAGCTTTCGCCGCCATGCTCGAAAGGAACGGCCCGCAGGCCAGCGCGCCATCGCAGAGCGCGAGCGCGTTCGAAGCGCTCGCAGCCGAATGGCGCGCGATCGATGCGTCCGGCATCGCCGTGAGCGATCTCGTGGAGGCGACGCAAAAGGTCTATCGGCGCGGCCGCAAGCGGCTGAAGCAGGCGGCCGATGGCGAAACGGACGATTTGCACCGTCTGCGCCGCAGCGCCGTCGATCTGCAATATCAGGTCTTCCTGCTCGCCGCGCATGCGCCCAAGCTCGGCGACATTTACGCAGCCGCCAAAAGCGCGCGCGACGCGCTTGGCGAAGTCAACGACATCGACGTGCTGATGGTCCATCTGGACGCCCTCGCCCCGCAGCGCTACGAGGCCTTCGCCAAGCCGTTTCGCCGGCGGCGCAAGGATCTTCTCAAACGCGCGATGAAAGCGGCTGAGCGCCTGTTCGCCGAAAAGCCTTCGGCCTTCGGCGCCCGCATCGAAAAAGGCTTGCGCTAGACGGTCAGTCCAAAACGTCGGATTCGGCGACCTTGCGGGCGACGACGCGCAGGCCATAGGCGATGACAAGGCATCCGGCCGCCATGGCAAGGCTTGCGAGCGGCGAAACTGGCGAGGCCTCGTTGCGCCACAGGGCGCTGGCCGCCAGCAACGCCAGCAGGCCGCCAATGAAGTAGACGATCAGTCCGAGAACCGAGAGCGTCGCGGAAAGCATCGCTTTGGTGAAAGGCATTTCGTCACCACCAGGCTTTGGGCAATCCGATTTTCGGCGCCGCATTCTCCAGCGCCGCGCCGAGCGAAAACAAGGTTTCCTCCTCGAAAGGGCGTCCGATCAATTGCAGGCCCAGCGGCAGGCCATCGGCGGCGAGCCCGCAGGGCGCGACAAGCCCGGGCAGCCCGGCCATGTTCACCGTAACCGTGAACACGTCGTTGAGATACATTTCGACGGGATCGGCCGACCCCTTTTCACCGAGCGCGAAAGCAGGCGAAGGCGTCGCGGGCGTCAAAATGGCGTCGACGCCGGCATGAAACGCCTGCTCGAAATCCTGCTTGATGAGCGTGCGGATTTTCTGCGCCCGCACGTAATAGGCGTCGTAATAACCCGCCGACAGAACATAGGTGCCGATCATGATGCGCCGCCGCACTTCCGGGCCGAAGCCGGCCGCGCGCGTCTTCTCGTACAGCTCCACAATATCGCGCCCGTTCTCGCGCAAGCCGTAGCGCACGCCATCATAGCGCGCGAGATTGGAGGAGGCCTCCGCCGGCGCGACGATATAATAGGCCGGCAGCGCCATGCGCGTATGCGGCAAGGAAATGTCGACGATTTTTGCGCCGGCGTCGCGCAGCCATTCGACGCCCTGCTTCCACAGTCCGTCGATTTCGGCCGACATGCCTTCGAGCCGGTATTCCCGGGGAATGCCGATCGTTTTGCCGGAGACCGACGCGCCGATGGCTTTTTCGTAATCGGGCACAGGCCGGTCGACGGAAGTGGAATCCTTGGGATCGAACCCGGCCATCGAACGCAGCATGATGGCGCAGTCGCGCACATCGCGCGCAATCGGGCCAGCCTGATCGAGCGAGGACGCAAACGCCACCACGCCCCAGCGCGAGCAGCGCCCATAGGTCGGCTTGACGCCGACGGTGCCGGTGAAGGCGGCCGGCTGGCGGATCGAGCCGCCCGTATCCGTCGCGGTCGCCGCAAGGCAGAGGTGCGCGGCGACAGCCGCAGCAGAACCGCCCGAAGAGCCGCCCGGCACGATCTTGGCGTCCGACCCTTTGCGCCTCCATGGCGAAACCACGGGTCCGAATGCGCTTGTCTCGTTCGAAGAGCCCATCGCGAATTCGTCGAGATTGAGTTTGCCGAGCATCACGCCGCCGTCGCGCCAGAGCTGCGCGGTGACCGTGGATTCATAATGCGGCTTGAACCCCTTCAGGATGCGGCTGGCGGCAGTCGTCTCCACGCCCTGCGTGCAATAGAGATCCTTGATGCCGAGCGGCAGTCCCTCGAGCGGACGGCCCTCGCCTTTTGCAAGCCGCGCATCGCTGTCTGCAGCTTGCGCCAGGGCGCGCTCCGGCGTCTCCGCAATATAGGCGTTGAGCGCGCGCGCCTTCTCGACTGCCGCGATATGGGCTTTCGTCAATTCGGTGGCCGTGAATTTCCTGGCGCGAAGCCCGTCGCGCGCAGCCGCCAGCGTGAGTTTCGTCAGTTCGGTCATGACTTACTCCACAACCTTCGGCACGACGAAGAAATTGTCCTCGCGCTCCGGCGCGTTGGCGACGATATCGGCCGCCTTGTGTCCATCGTTGACGACATCGGCGCGCATGCGCAGCTTCATCGGCATGGTCGATGTCATGGCTTCGACGCCCGCGACGTCGACGCTCGACAATTCCTCGACGAAAGACAAAATGGCGTTGATCTCGCCCTGCAGGTGTTCGACTTCTTTTTCCTCGACCGCAATGCGCGCCAGATGCGCAATGCGGCGGACGGTCGCCTGATCGACGGACATGAAAGCTCCGGAATGGTCAGTGGAAAGCGCTTGGCGCCCTATACCATCCGGCCCTTCGCAGGCGCAAACTCAATGCGCCCCCAGCATCGGCGCCAGGATCAGGCCGACGAAATCGACCATGACATGCGCGCTCATGACCGCAATCAGGTCGCGCCGCCACAGATAGACGATCGTGAAGAAGGCGCCGCCGATCAGGGGCGTCGCAATCGCGCCGACACCCCAGAATGGCAGGTGCGCCACAACGAAAGCCGCCAGGGAAAGCGCTGCGGCGAGCCAGCGGCGGCCCGTCAGCGCCGTCAGCCGCGAGATCGCGTAACCGCGATAGATCGCCTCTTCGACGACGCCGGCGGTCACAACGGCGTATATTTTCAGCCAAAGCGGCCAGTCGAGCACGACAGCGGCCGCCTGCCTGGTGTCGAACTTTCCGAAATGCGACAGGACGACGGCAGCGCCGAACAGGACAGCGAAGACGCCCCCGCCGATCGCAATACCCGTCAGAACCGACCGCAACTGCGGGCGCACGAGACCGACGCTCGCCAGCGGCAGCTTTTCGCCCAGCGTCAGGCAGAGCAAGGCTGCAACCAGCGTCAGCGTGAAACAGAGCTGTCCGAGGAAAACGGCGCCATGGTCCGAACCCGCCAGCTTGTAGAAATTCTGCGCCGGCTCGCTCGACAGGAAGAAGGGCCCAGCCAGGGTGACGCCAAGGCCGGCAAGCGCCCAGAGCGGGCGTCCTTCGCGCAATGTCGCGGCTTCATCGTTCATGGCGCGCAGTCTCGCCGCGCCTGTTTGCCAAATCATGAACGGGACCGCCGAATGGCGACCGCAATTGACGACGCAGGCCGCATGCGCAATGGCTTGCCGATGAACGCGCCGTCAAAACACGGACATATCGCGACGCTGGAAGACTTGCCGGCGCGCCTGCAGCGCTTCGACCGGCTGATGGGTCTCGATCTCGGCGACAAGACGATTGGCCTTGCGCTGTCGGATGTAGAACGCAGCCTCGCCTCGCCGCTGGAGACAATCCAGCGCACGAAATTCTCGCGGGACGTGGATGTTTTGCTGGAACGCGCGCGCGCGTTCCAGGTCGCCGCCTTCGTCATCGGCCTGCCCTTGAACATGGATGGCAGCGAAGGGCCGCGCGCGCAGACGACGCGCGCCTTCATCCGTAATTGCGCGAACCGCACCGATCTGCCCTTCGTGCTGTGGGACGAACGACTTTCGACCGCCGCCGTCACGCGCGAACTCATCGCCGCCGACGTGTCCCGCGCAAAACGGCGGGCCGTCGTCGACAAGATGGCCGCCGCCTACATCCTCCAGGGCGCGCTCGACCGCCTCAATCGCGCCACGATTTAAGCAACCATTGGTTGCAAAAAGGCGAATCTCGACATAAAAACAAGTATGGGGAATGTGGACGGCGGGGATTCCATGCAATCGAACGTAAAGCGGCGCGGTGCGCGCGCCGCGCAGCAAAATTCGCCTCAACAACGCCGCGAGACGGCGCTTTATATCGCCAATATGTGCGGCGAGCTGGCGGCGCTTGCTGGCCGCGAACGGATGTCGACCCTCACCTATTTTCTCAACATGTCGCGCGTGGAAGCCGAAATGGCCGCCCTCGCATCGCGCGAACGCGCCTGATCAGGACCGCGGCCGCGCGGCGGAAAAGCGGCCGCCAGCGTGCCGCTCGGTGAGGCCCGCCATTTCAAGCTCGACCAGCGCCGTCAGGACGGCGGGCGCTGGCAAACGCGCAGCGCGCGCGAGATCATCGACCGCGATCGGCGTCGGTCCAAGCATCGCTGCAATCATCGCCCGCGCGTCTTGATCGTCGACCGCGGGAGCGTAAGCCGCCCGCTCTTCGTCCATCTCATGGTCGGGCGCCGTGCGCGGCGACGGCTGCGCTGCGCCGAACAGATCGCTCTCTTCCCACAGCGGCTCTGTTTCATGCGCAGGCGCCGTTTCCTGAAACAGGTCGGCGCGCGGGGCCGCGCCCTCGATCAGCGGGGCCAGCGCAGCGATCACATCTTCCGGCCGCGTGCAGAATTGCGCGCCTTCGCGCAGGAGATCGTTCGTGCCTTCGGCGCGTGGGTCAAGCGGCGAGCCGGGCACGGCGAAAACCTCCCTGCCCTGCTCGGCCGCAAAACGCGCGGTGATGAGCGAACCTGAACGGCGCGCCGCCTCCACAACGACGCTCGCCAGCGAAAGTCCCGAGACGATGCGGTTGCGCCGGGGAAAATCGCGGCCGCGCGGCTCCCATTCAAGCGGCATTTCCGAAACGAGCGCGCCGCGCTCGCAAATCTGCGCGGCAAGGTCGGCGTGTTCGCTGGGATAAAGTCGCGCATGCCCGCCGGCGAGCGCCGCAATCGTGCCATGCGCCAGGCTCGCGCGATGGGCGGCCGCGTCGACGCCGCGCGCAAGGCCCGAGACGACGACAATTCGCTCCGCGCTCAAGCTGCGGGCCAGCTTTTCGGCGAAAGCGAGCCCCGCCGCCGAAGCGTTGCGCGAGCCCACGATCGCCGCGCAGGGACGCGCGAGCGACGCAAGATCGCCCTTCACCGCCAGCAACGGCGGCGCCGCGTCGATCGCGCGCAAAGCCGCCGGATAATGCGCCTCGCCGAGCGCCACGAAAACAACGCCCATTTTGCGCGCAGCATCCATTTCGCGCGCCGCATCGTCGCGCGAAAACAGACGGATCGCGCGCGCGCCGGTCGCATGGCGCAGCAGGTCCGGCAGGCCTTCGAGGGCGGCGCGCGCGCCGCCGAATTTGTTGATCAGCGCACGAAAGGTGCGAGGGCCCACATTCTCGCTGCGGATGAGTTGCAGCCAGTCGAGCCGCTGCTCGTCTGTCAGCAGCGCGCTCATGTTTTCTGCCCGATGCGGCTTTCTGCGCCGGCGGCGAGCCGCGCGATATTTTCGCGATGCTTCCACCACAGCAGGCAAACCATCGCCGCCGCCAGAAGCGCAATATCGCGCTCGCCCAGCATCCAGAGAACGAACGGCGTCGTCGCGCTTGCAACCAGCGCGGCCAGCGACGAATAGCGGCTGGCGAAAGCGACGCCGAGCCACACCAGCGCGAAGGCGACGCCGGCGCGCCAGTCCAGACCAAACAGTCCGCCCAGAAAGGTCGCAACGCCCTTGCCGCCGCGAAAGCCGAGCCACACGGGAAAGATGTGGCCGAGAAACGCCCCGAGCGCGGCGGCGCCCGCCGCAAGCGGGCCGCCGAAATGCGCCGCTGTCAGAACGGCGAATGTTCCCTTCAGCGCATCGAGCAGCAAGGTCGCCGCAGCAAGCCCCTTGCGGCCCGTGCGCAACACATTAGTCGCGCCGATGTTGCCCGAGCCAATCGAGCGCAGGTCGCCCGCGCCCGCCGCGCGCGTCAGCAGAACGCCGAATGGAATGGAGCCGCAGAGATAACCGAACGCCAGCGCCAGGAGCGGGACGAGCGGCGCAGATGAAGAGAGCGGCATCAAGAAACTCGCAGGGCGACGACGGGCGAAGTCTATTCCCGCGCCACCGCGCCCGCAACCAGCGTCAGCTTGACGACACCCTGCATGCGCGCTTCGTCGAACGGCGTGTTCTTGCAGCGCGAATGGAGCTTTTCGGGATCGACGATATAGGGCTCGTGCGGATCGAACCTGATGAGATCGGCCGGCGCGCCAACCTCCAGCCGTCCCTGCGGCAAACCGAGGATTTCAGCGGGGCGCAACGACATCGCCCGCAGCAATTGCGCCAGCTTCAGGTCGCCCGAATGCACGAGCCGCAAACCGGCCGACAGCATGGTCTCGAGGCCGACCGCGCCGAATTCGGCCTCTCCGAACGGCAGACGCTTGGTTTCGACGTCCTGCGGGTCGTGATCGGACACGATGACGTCGATGAGCCCGTCGGCGACCGCATGCGCCAGCGCGCGTCGCGTTTCCTCGCGGCGCAAAGGCGGACGCACTTTCAGAAAGGTGCGGTAATCGCCGATGTCGTTCTCGTTCAGCGTGAGATGGTTGATCGAGGTCGCGCAGGTCACCGGCAGTCCGGCCGCCTTTGCGCGCGCAATGATTTCGAGCGACTGCTCTGTCGAAATCAGCGTGGCGTGATAACGCCCGCCCGTCAAAGCGACGAGGCGCATGTCGCGCTCGAGCGCGATGCTCTCGGCTTCCGCCGGAACGCCGGTCAGGCCAAGGCGCGAGGCGAATTCGCCTTCGTTCATTACGCCATGGGCGGCCAGATCGCGATCTTCGCAGAAATGGCACACCAGCGCGCCGAAGTCGCGCGCATAGGTCAGCGCGCGGCGCATCGTCTGCGCGTTGCGCAGCGTTCGCCCTGCATCGGAAAAACACACCGCGCCGGCTTCCATCAGCAGGCCGATCTCGGAAATTTCCTTGCCCTCGCGCCCGCGAGTCAGCGTCGCGCTCGGCAGCACGCGCACCGCGCCCGTGTCGCGTGCGCGCCGGCGCAAAAAATCCACCACGGCCGGATCGTCGACCGGCGGATTGGTGTCGGCGCGGGTGACGATCGTCGTCACCCCGCCTGCGGCCGCAGCCGCGCTGGCGCTGGCGATGGTCTCGCGCGATTCAGCGCCTGGCTCGCCGACGAAAGCGAGCATGTCGACAAGGCCCGGCGCCACAACGTCGCCCTTGCAATCGACAATGCGCATGTCGACCGGCACGTCGGCGCGGGTGACGGCGGCGCCAACCGCCTTGATGACGCCGTCTTGCGCGATGACGCCGCCGCGCGTCTGCGCGCCTGTCGCCGGATCGACGAGCAGGCCATTCACAAGCGCGATCGGTGGAATTGTATCGGGCATCAGTCCGCTCGCTTTGCGAACATGCGCCCGACGATGAAGCCGACGACGCAGATAACGCCAAAGGAAATGCAATTGAACGCGATCGACTGCATCGCCGCCCCGCCCGTCACAAGACCGGCCGGATGGGCCAGATATTCCTTCAGAACCGCAAAGGTCATGATCTCGGCCACCACGGTCACGAAGGCGAAACTGCTGATGCCCGTCATGATGGCGAACAGGAGGGCGAGAACGCCGACCCATGTCGTCAGGTCGCTCATCACGGCTGCGCCGATAAAGCCTGTCATCCGCATTGCTTCGACCATGGCTCCCTCACATGTTCGGCATGTTGCGCGCCAAAGCTTCGAGCACCGCCATGCGCACGGCGACGCCCATTTCGACCTGTTCGCGGATCAGCGATTGCGGACCGTCCGCAACCGAGGAATCGATTTCCACGCCACGATTCATGGGGCCAGGATGCATCACCAGCGCCTTGGGGTCCGCAAGAGCCAGTTTTTCGGCGTCGAGACCGAAATAGCGGAAATATTCGCGCACGGAGGGCACGAAGCCGCCATTCATCCGCTCGCGCTGCAGGCGCAGCATCATCACGACATCGGCGCCCTTGAGCCCCATTTTCATGTCGCGAAACACGTCTACGCCCATGCGCTCGATGCCGGTCGGCAGCAGCGTCGAGGGCGCCACAACCCGCACGCGCGCGCCCAGCGCCGAGAGCAGGATGATATTCGAACGCGCCACGCGCGAATGCAGGATGTCGCCGCAGATCGCCACGTTCAGCCCCTCGATCCGGCCCTTGTTGCGGCGGATCGTCAGCGCGTCGAGCAAGGCTTGCGTGGGATGTTCATGGGCGCCGTCGCCTGCATTCACGACGGCGCAATCGACCTTGCGGGCCAGCAGGTGCACCGCGCCCGCCTGCGAATGGCGCACCACGATCACATCTGGGCGCATGGCGTTGAGCGTGATCGCCGTATCGATCAGCGTCTCGCCTTTTTTCACGGACGAATTGGCGACCGACATGTTCATCACATCGGCGCCGAGGCGCTTGCCGGCAAGTTCGAACGAGGATTGCGTACGGGTGGAGGATTCGAAGAACAGGTTGATCTGCGTGCGCCCGCGCAGCGTCGCGCGCTTTTTCTCGACCTGGCGGGACACGTCGACCGCCTCCTCCGCCATATCGAGCAGAACCTCGATATCGGGGCGCGAAAGCCCCTCGATCCCGAGCAGATGGCGATGCGGGAACGAGGCGGGATTTTTGTGCTGCGGCATTAAAGCCGCTGTATGGGCCAAGCCGCCGCTGCGGGCAAGGGCGGGAACGCCGCGGCCCGGCTTTTTCCCGCAAAACCACTCACAAAAGCCTAATGCCGCTAGCGATGGGTGCGACGGGCCATATCCATCCGCGCCTGATTGATCTGCGGCGCTGGCGCCGTCTGGCGGGCGCGCGGCCGCGCAGGGGCGGCGGAACGCGCCATCAGAGCGGCAAGCGCCCGCGCCGCGCGAAAGGCCAATTGCGGCAAGGTGAGGCAGACCGTCGCCAGCGCGACCGACGATGCGGCCATCGCGGGCAGTTCGGCAGGCTGCGGGAACGGATGCAGCCGCCCATAGGCCAAAACGGCGACAACCACGGGCAGAAGCGCCGCCAGGGCGCCCGCCTTCAAGCCAAGCCCGCGGCCCTGCGTGAAGATCAGCGCAAGCGCCGACGCGATTGTCGCCAGCCCAAGGCCCGACAGCAAAATGCAAGACAGTTCGACATCCGTCAGACGATCGACGCCGAGACCCGCGACGCCCCGTCGCGCCAGAAAGGCATTGAAAGCGACCGAATAGGTGCGGCTGGCGAAACCGTCCGCGCCTGTCGTGGCGAAGCGGATCAACAGTCCAAACGCCGCGATGATGGCGGCCGCCTGCGCCCAAAGCGTCGTATGCCTTCCCATTTCGGCTCCTGGCCGTCGAATGGGTCTTTCATAGGCTCGCAAACTTGCGCCAGGCGGGCGCGCAGCAACGGTTATAAACTTTGCTTTAGATGCGTTTTCATTGCGCTTTTCATGCCCATGTCTTGCGTCATGACGCAGCGCAGACGTGCTGCGATGGAGACGCAACATGAAAAACAGCAGAGTGAAAAGCCCGCGCGCGGCGTTCGCCGTTGTTGCAACCCTGTTTGGCGCACTCGCCCTGACAAGCCCGGCGGCGGCGTTCGGCGGGCATGGCGGGGGTGGCGGCGGACATGGCGGTTTCGGCGGCGGCGGATTCGCGCATGGCGGCGGCTTCGGCGGCGGCGGCTTTGCGCATGGCGGCGGTTTCAGGGGCGGCGGTTTCAGGGGCGGTGGGTTTCACGGCGGCTGGGGCGGCTGGCATGGCGGCTGGCGTGGCGGCTGGGGCGGCGGCTGGGGCGGCGGTTATTGGGGAGCGCCGGCCTATGGATGGGGTTATCCCTCCATCGGCTTGTTCGATGACGGGTTCGACGATCCTTATTATGGCGGCGCCCCTTCATGCTTTTTGCAGCGCCGATGGGTGCGCACGGTGCATGGGTTGCGGCGCAGATTGGTCACTGTCTGCGATTGAGAGCGCCCCTCGCAAGGGCTGGCGCAGCGCGAACGCCTCCGAAAACGGCTTATTTCTAAACTTTGTTTTTGAGGCTGCGCTGCGCGCCTTTGCTAGTCTGACGCCATGGCGGCGAGCGGCGCTCGCGGCGCGATGAGGAGCAGGGCGATGAAAAATGCAGATCGTGCGGGCGCGCTGCGCCACCGTTCACGCACAGGCCAGACGCTCGCCTTCGCGCGCGTCGCCAAGTGTGCGGCGGCCAAGTGTGCGGCGGCCATTTGTGCGGCGACCATGTGTGCGGCGGCGACGGCGCCGCAGGCGGCCATGGCGCGCCATTTGCGCCATGGCGCCAAAGCCAGAAGGACAGAACGCGTTCTCGTTGTGCACCCGCGATCTTTCACCGACTCCGGCGTCGTCGCGCCGGTCGGCAGCCGGGACCGCTATATGGCGCCCATGACGCAGTTTAACGCCATGCCTTATGAAACGAGCGCCCCCGGCGTCTTCTGGCGCCCCGATCCCTGGATCTTCCGCTGACGCGCCCACGACTGCCGCACAGACATATTTCGCCTGCGATAACCGAGCCTTAAGCTCCCTCGCCTGATGGCGTCCATCAGGCGAGCGCACGGCGTTTCGGCGCGCGCCCATTTGACAGCCCGCCTCCCCTTCCCCATGTTCCCGGCCCAAATCGCCCCTCGGGCCTCCCCCAACATTTCGGACACGCAATGAACGTCGTCATCGTCGAATCGCCCGCCAAGGCCAAGACGATCAACAAATATCTCGGCCGCGATTACGAGGTGCTCGCCTCGTTCGGCCATGTGCGCGATCTGCCTTCCAAGGACGGCTCGGTCGAGCCGGACGACGATTTCGCGATGAAATGGGAGGTCGACGCCAAGGCCGCCAAGCGCCTGTCCGACATCGCTGGCGCCGTCAAAGGCGCCAATAAAGTCATTCTGGCGACCGACCCGGACCGCGAGGGCGAGGCCATCTCCTGGCACGTTCTGGAAGTGCTGCGGCAGAAGAAGGTGCTCAAGGACAAGAAGATCGAGCGCGTCGTCTTCAACGCCATCACCAAGGACGCAATTCTCGACGCGATGAAACATCCGCGCGAGATCGACGCCGCGCTGGTGGACGCCTATCTCGCCCGCCGGGCGCTCGATTATCTCGTCGGCTTCAATCTCTCGCCCGTCCTGTGGCGCAAGCTGCCGGGCGCGCGCTCGGCCGGCCGCGTCCAATCGGTGGCGCTGCGCCTCGTCTGCGACCGCGAACTGGAAATCGAGAAATTCGTCGCCCGCGAATACTGGTCGCTCGTCGCCCATCTCAAGACGAAGGCCGGCGCGCCCTTCATCGCCCGTCTTGTCGGCGCGGACGGCAAGAAGGTCGCCCGTCTGGACATCGGCTCCGGCAAGGAGGCCGAGGATTTCAAAAAGTCGCTGGAAGTGGCGACTTTCACGGTGCGCCAGGTCGAGGCCAAGCCTGCGCGGCGCCACCCGTCGGCTCCTTTCACGACATCGAGCCTGCAGCAGGAGGCTTCGCGCAAGCTGGGTCTGTCGCCCGCCCGCACCATGCAACTCGCCCAGCGCCTTTATGAAGGCGTCGACATCGATGGCGAGACGGTCGGCCTCATCACTTATATGCGAACCGATGGCGTCGACATGGCGCCGGAAGCCATCGCCGCCGCCCGCCGCGTCATCGGCCAGGAATATGGCGAGCGCTACGTGCCGCAGGCGCCGCGCAAATATACGGTGAAGGCCAAGAATGCGCAGGAAGCGCATGAGGCGATCCGGCCGACCGACATGGCCCGCCTGCCCCGCCGCGTCGCCAAAATGCTCGACGCCGAACAGGCCAAACTCTACGAACTCATCTGGACGCGCACTGTCGCCAGCCAGATGGAATCGGCTGAACTGGAACGCACCACCGTCGACATCGAGGCCAAGGCCGGCGCGCGCACGATCGACCTGCGCGCAACAGGCCAGGTCGTGCGCTTCGACGGCTTTCTGAAACTCTATCAGGAAGGCCGCGACGACGATCCCGACGACGAGGAGTCGAGCCGCCTGCCGCCGATGGAGACGGGCGAGGCCTGCACGCGCGAGCGGATCGAGGCAAGCCAGCATTTCACCGAACCGCCGCCGCGCTTCACCGAGGCGACGCTCGTCAAGCGGATGGAGGAACTGGGCATCGGACGCCCTTCCACCTACGCCTCGACGCTCGCCGTGTTGCGCGACCGCGATTATGTGAAACTCGACAAGAAACGCCTCGTGCCCGAGGACAAGGGCCGGCTCGTCGTCGCCTTTCTGGAGAGCTTTTTCGACCGTTATGTCGAATACGGCTTTACCGCCGGGCTGGAGGAGCAACTCGATCGCATCTCCAATTCCGAGATCGACTGGAAGCAGGTGCTGCGCGATTTCTGGCAGGATTTTTCCACGGCCATCGACGCCACGAAAGACCTGCGCACCACGCAGGTGCTCGATGCGCTGAACGATCTTCTGGGGCCGCACATCTTCCCGGCGAAGGAAGACGGTTCCGATCCGCGCGGTTGCCCTTCATGCGGCGCGGGCAAACTGTCGCTCAAGGTCGGCAAGTTCGGCGCCTTCATCGGTTGCTCGAATTATCCCGAATGCAAATATACGCGCACGCTCACGCCGCAATCGGCCGAAGCCATCGCCAACGGCGATCGCCCGGGCGTGAAAGTGCTCGGCAGCGATCCCGAAACGGGCGCGGAAGTCACGCTGCGCGACGGGCGTTTCGGCGCCTATGTGCAGATGGGCGAAGCAGGAGAAGACGGCGATGAAAAGCCCAAACGCTCATCTTTGCCGAAAGGCTTGAAGCCCGACGACGTCACGCTCGAAAAGGCGTTGAAGCTTCTGTCGCTGCCGCGCGAAGTCGCGCGCCACCCCTCCAGCGGCGAACCGATCCTCGCCGGCATCGGCCGCTACGGCTCCTACGTTCAGCACGGCAAGACTTACGCCAATCTTGGCCGCGATGACGACGTGCTCGACATCGGCGCCAATCGCGCCATCGACCTGATCGTGCAGAAGGAGCAAGGCGGCGGCTTTCAGCGCGGCGGCGCCAGCGCGCGCGACCTCGGCGCTCATCCCGAGGGCGGCGCGGTGACGATCAAGTCCGGCCGCTTCGGCCCCTATGTGAACTGGAACAAGGTCAACGCGACGATACCGCGTGGAACCGACCCCGAAAGCGTGACGCTCGCCGACGCGCTGGCGATGATCAAGGCCAAACAGGATGGGGGCGGCGATGCAGGCGGCGGACGCGCGCTCGGCGATCATCCCGAGGGCGGCGCGCTCAGCGTGCGCGCGGGCCGCTTTGGTCCTTATGTCGCCTGGGGCAAGGTTTTCGCCACCATTCCGAAAAGCCAGTCGCCCGATGCGTTGACGCTCGAGGAAGCTGTCGAACTCGTCAATGCGAAAGCCAAGGCGACGGGCAAGAAAGGCCCGACCAAAAAAGCTGCGCCGAAAAAGGCGACGGCCAAAAAGGCGCCGGCCAAGAAACCTGCAGACAAAAAGGCGCCGGCGAAAGCGAAAAAGACGATCGAGGACAGCGACGCTGCGCCTTTCGACGATGCAAAGCCTGCCAAAAAAGCGGTTGCGAAAAAGCCTGTCGCAAAGAACGCGGCGAAGAAAAAATAGGCGCTCGCCGGTCTTCTCAATCCGGCCAGAATTTCGGCCAGGTCCAGCCCTTCGCCTGCGTCTGCGCGCGCATGGCCGGATTTTGCGTGATTGCGGCCGCAAGCTTCATGCATTTGCCGTATCGCCGTTCGACGCGTTGCGCGTAGATCGCCGTCGTCATGTGCGATTTGATCTTGCCGCTTTTGAGTTCGATGCCCGGCATAACGGCGAAAGCCGCATCCGCGTGCGCGGCGTTGCGGTAAGCCTCGCGGATGACGTTGTAGGTGCGCGTCTGCGTGAAATCGAACTTTTTCTCGTGCAGCAGATCGGCGCGCAGCGCATTGTCGTCGATGCCAAGATGATACCGGCCGATCGCGGCGCGCGCAGCCTGCTCGGATTTCGTCACATCGCCCTTGGGCGACTTGTTTTTATTGTAGGACAGAAGATCGCCGTCGTGATCGATTTTCATGCCCGAAAGCCGCGCGATCTGCATCTGAAACGCCGCATTGCGCGCCGCATAACGGCCGGCGTTGTAATCGGCGAAACGGAAAAGCTTTTGCGGATAGCCTGTCTGGTAATCGAGCAATTGCTTGACGCCGTAGAACAGACCGCCGCGACGCGTATACAGCTTGTCGCGCACAGCCACAGCCTCGCTATGCGAGATCGGGCGCCAATGTTCGCCGCGCTCGGTGTCGAGCGCGAAGGCGACCGAAACCTGCATCGAGCCGACAGTGCCGATCTGGTTGTATTCTTCCACCGTCTTGTCGAGGAGCCCCGTCTTCAGCAAACCGTCGAGGGCCACGCCCTTGGCGCCGTATTCGACGAAATCGCGATAGGTCAGATCGAGATCGCGTTCGGTCTTCGCATTGCGGATGCGCTTGAGAAACGAGTTTTGCGGCGTGGGGATCGTGCCGAGATAATCCACCGCCTTTGCGCCCAGAAACGGCACGACCGACGCGCGCTTGCGAACTTCCGCCTCGGCGATCTTGCCCAGTCCGGGCACGGCGGGATTTTCCTTGAAACCTGACTCCTGCGAGACCACCGCAACGACCGCACAGACATTCTCGTTGTTGACCGGCAACCTGTTGTCGGAGATCGCGCCAAGAATATCGGCGCCCCAGCCGCGCGCATCGCGCACCCCGCCCTGCTCGTTGAGAATGAGACGGCTCACTTCGTCCGGTCCCAGTTGCTGCGCGGCGACGGGCGCGGCAAAAGCGGCGGCGAGAGCGATGGCTGCGAGGCGCATGGCGACCTTTCTGCGAAACGGCGGCAATATAACCGCTCCCAAAGCCTTTATCGACCTCCCGGCCAAGGAACGGTAGGCTTCGCGCAATGGCCGCGAATCCGAAAACCCTTCCCACCCGCGAAAATATCCTCGCCTTCGTCGCGCGCGAACGGGAAGGCGGCGCTGTCGGCCCGATCGGCAAGCGCGAAATCGCCCGCGCTTTCGCCATCAAGGGGTCCGACAAGATCGAGCTGAAACGTCTTTTGCGCGAATTGCAGGACGAGGGCCTTCTGGAAAAACGCGGCAAGGCGTTGGCGCGGCCGGGCGCCCTGCCCCCTGTCACGCTGTGCGACGTGACCGGACGCGATCTCGACGGCGAACTGATCGCCCGGCCCGTCGAATGGGATGCAAGCCAGTTCGGTCCCGTGCCGCGCATCCTTCTGAATGTTCCCGCGCGCCAGAAGCCGGGCGTCCCTGTTCCGGGCGTCGGCGACCGCGCGCTGGTGCGCGCCGAACGCGCGCGCGATCCAGAGCCTGGCGCGCCGGCCTATGTCGGACGCGTCATCAAGCTGCTCTCGCGAAAGACCGCGCGCGTTCTCGGCGTCTTCCGCGCAGACGCCCGCACCGCCGGCGGCCGCATCGAGCCCATCGACCGAAAACAGATCGGCCGGGAACTTGCTGTCAGCGAAGCAGACCGCGGCGATGCGCGCGATGGCGACCTCGTCGCCGTCGACATCTTGCGCACGCGCGCCTTCGGCCTGCCCGCCGCGCGCGTGCGCGAAGTCGTCGGTTCGCTGTCGTCGGAAAAGGCGGTCAGCCAGATCGCCATCGCCAGTCACGACATCCCCGACGCCTTTCGCCCCGCAACGATCGCCGAAGCGCAAGAGGCCAAACCCGCTCCGATGGAAGCGGAAGGCTTCGCTCGCGAGGACTGGCGTTCGACGCCTTTGCTCACCATCGATCCGCCGGACGCGAAGGATCACGACGACGCTGTTTTCGCCGAGCCCGACGCTGCGCCCGACAATGAAGGCGGCTTCGTCGTCACCGTCGCCATCGCCGATGTGAGCTGGTACGTGCGGCCCAATTCCGCGCTCGATCGCGAGGCGGTGGCGCGCGGCAATTCCGTCTATTTCCCCGACCGCGTTGTGCCGATGCTGCCCGAACGCATTTCCAACGATCTCTGTTCGCTGCGTCCGCTGGAGGACCGCCCTGCGCTCGCCGTGAAGATGCGGCTCGACAAGAACGGACACAAGATCGACCACGCCTTTCATCGAGTCATGATGCGTTCGGCGGCGAAGCTGTCGTATCAGCAGGCGCAGCAGGCGTTCGACGGCCGGCCCGACGAAACCTGCGCGCCGCTGATGAAGGGCGCGCTCGAACCGCTGCTCGCCGCCTATCGATGCGCGACGCAGGCGCGCGACAGACGTGGCCCGCTCGATCTCGATCTGCCCGAGCGCAAGATCCGGCTGAAAGCCGATGGAACGGTCGACCGCGTCGAGGTTCCCCCGCGCCTCGAAGCCCATCGCGTGATCGAGGAGTTCATGATCCTCGCCAACGTTGCGGCGGCCGAAACGCTGGAAGAAAAGCGCCAGCATCTCATCTATCGCGCGCACGACGAGCCGAGCGTCGAAAAGCTGCATGCGCTTTCGGATTTTCTGGCGACGGTCGGCGTGCGTCTGGCGAAAGGCCAGACAATGCGCGCCAAACAGTTCAACGACATCCTCGCGCGCGTGAAGGACACAGAGCACGAGCATGTCGTCAACGAAGTCGTGTTGCGCAGTCAGGCGCAGGCCGAATATACCGCGCAAAACTACGGCCATTTCGGCCTGAATCTGCGCCGTTACGCCCATTTCACGTCGCCGATCCGCCGCTACGCCGATCTCATCGTGCATCGAGCGCTGGTGCGCGCGCTTCACCTTGGGCCCGGCGGCCTGCCGGACACAGGCCTGGACGAACTGGCCGAAATCGCCGCCCGCATTTCGGCCGCCGAGCGGCGCGCGATGGCCGCCGAACGCGAGACCAACGACCGGTTGATCGCGGCGTTTCTCGCCGACCAGATCGGCGCGACATTCTCGGCGCGCATTTCCGGCGTCACCCGCTCGGGGCTGTTCGTCAAATTGAGCGAAACCGGCGCCGACGGTTTTGTGCCGGCCTCGACGCTGGGCGATGAATATTTCCGCCACGAGGAAGCGCATGCCGCGCTGGTCGGCTCCCGGTCCGGCCGGGCCTATCGCCTTGGCGACACGGTGGAGGCGCGCTTGCTGGAGGTCGCCCCGCTTGCTGGCGCCATGCGCTTTGAAGTGCTATCCAGCGCGCGGCCGCTGAAGGGTCTTGCACTGCGCAAAGGCAGGAGCCAGGCGAAGCCGGCGCACGGCGGCCGACAAAAATCCGCCGGAAAATCAGGCAAGAAAGGCGCAAAGGGCCGCCGATGACCATTGAAACGCTGACAGGCGCGGACGCGCTTCCGCAAAAACGCGATGTGTGGCAGGCGATGCGGCGCGGCCTGTTCTGCCGGTGTCCCGCCTGCGGCGAGGGCAAGCTGTATTCGTCCTACCTCAAGGTCGTCGACAAATGCGCGGTCTGTGGCGAAGAGCTGCACCATCACCGCGCCGACGACGCGCCGCCCTATTTCACCATTTTCATCGTCGGCCATTTCGTCGTCGCCGCGCTTTTGGCCTTCGACGAAGTGTGGCCCGATGCGCCCTACTGGCTGCACGCGATTCTCTGGTCCAGTTTCGTCATCCTGGCCTCGCTCTGGCTGCTGCCGCTCGTGAAGGGCGCGCTCATCGGTTATCAGTGGGCGCTGCGCATGCATGGGTTTGGCGGCGAAAGCGACACGGTCGGCTGAGTGCGCGCCCTGCGCCGCGCGCAACGGCGTTTGGCGATGAGGAGATGCGGATGGACGGCCCGAAAAAGGATCATGAATACGCCAGGGGCCTGACCGAAGCCGAACGCGAGCGCAAATGGCCCAATGTGCGGCCGCGCAACGCCGCGACGCTCATCCTGCTCGACCGTAAGGGCAAGGAGGCCAAGGTGCTGATGGGCAAGCGCCATGAAGGCCACAAATTCATGCCCGGAAAATTCGTGTTTCCCGGCGGACGTATCGAAAGCGCCGACCGGCTTGCGCCTTTCTGTGCGCCCCTGCCAGCGATGGTCGAGGAGAAGTTGCTGAAGCGCCGCGTCAAGCCAGCCGCCTCGCGGCCGCGCGCGCTGGCGCTCGCCGCCATTCGCGAAACATTCGAGGAAACCGGCCTTCTGCTCGGCCGCAAACAGGGCGCGGCGAGAGCGCCCGCCGGCCCTTGGGCCGATTTCGTCGGCCATGGCGTGACGCCCGATCTTTCCGGCGTCAGCTTCATCGCCCGCGCCATCACCCCGCCCAAACGCCCCAAGCGTTTCGACACGACCTTCCTGTCGATGGACGCCACGGCCATCGCCGAACGGATTGAAGGCGTCGTCACCCCGTCGAGCGAACTGGTCGAACTCGTATGGGTGCCGCTGAAAGATGCGCAGGCGCTCGATCTGCCCCATATCACGCGCGTCGTGCTCAAGGAGCTTGACGCCCGCAGCGCGCAAGGCATGGGCCATGAATTGCCCGTGCCGTTCTATTTCGAGCGCAACCGGCAATGGTTCCGCGAGGAGCTCTGACGGCATGAACCGCGCGCCGCTGCTGGCGGCCATCGCGGCCATCGCCATCGTCGGCGCAGGCCTGTCGCTGACCATCCCCTACATTGCGCTGCGCATGGAGGCGGCGGGCTACAGCGCCGGCGCCAATGGCGCAAGCACCGCCGTTGCGGGTCTGGCGGTCTTCTTCGCCTCGCCGCTTGCGCCGGTCGTGGCGCGCCGGCTCGGCATCGGGAACACGCTGCTGGCCGCCGCCGCGCTCGGCGCGCTCGCGCTGCTGGCGCTGGCCTCGACGAACAATGTCGGGGCATGGACCGCCATCCGCTTCTTTTACAGCTGCGCGCTCTCGGCGCTGTTCGTCCTGTCGGAATACGCCATCACCGCCATGGCGCCCGATGATTCGCGCGGCTTCTGGGTTGGCGTCTATTCCACCGCCCTCGGCCTTGGTTTCGCCGTAGGCCCGGCGCTGCTCGGGCTTACCGGAACGGATACGCCGCTGGCGCTTTATATTGGCGTCGGCCTGCATGTGCTGGCGCTGGCGCCGATCCTGCTGGCGCGCAACGCCATCCCGGGCTTTTCGGACGCGCCGACCCCGCGCTCTGCGTCGCTGTTCGCCCGCGCGCCGACCCTCATGCTGGCGGCGCTCGTTTTCGGCGTCGTCGAGGCCGGCGGCATGGGGCTGACGCCGGTTCACGCGATGCGCAACGGCTACGATGCCCGCAACGCTGCGCTGCTGGTGACGCTCATCGCCTTGTCCAACGCTGTCTTTCAGATCCCGATCGGCCTCGTGGCGGACCGCACCGACAAGCGTCGGCTCATGCGCATCATCGCGGCGGCAGGCGCGCTCCTGTCGCTGGCGCTCGCTTTCTCCGCCGCCTCGCCGGCCTTCGCACCCTTGCTGTTCGTCTGGGCTGGCCTGCTCGGCGGCCTCTACATGGTCGGCCTCGCCGAACTCGGCGATGTCTACGACGGCGCAGAACTCGCCGCCGCCAACGCCGCCTTCATCATGCTTTATGCGCTGGGCATGCTCCTTGGCCCGCCCCTGCTTGGCGCCGCCATCGACGCCTCGCCCGCTCATGGCATGTTCGGGGCGCTGGCCGGCCTGCTGGCCGCCTATGTCATGGCGCTGCGCATCTTTCCGCGTTGACAAACCGCGCGTGGCGGCTATTTTGCGCGCGAGCTTCCGGGCCGGATCGCACAAAATGCGTTCTCCGGCCTTTTTCCTTTGCATGAAACTGGACGAATCCCATGGCCAAGGCCGCGACCATCAAGATCAAGCTTCAGTCCACGGCGGACACCGGCTTCTTTTACGTGACCAAGAAGAACGCCCGCACGAAGACGGAAAAGCTGAAATTCAAGAAGTACGACCCGGTGGCGCGCAAGCACGTCGAGTTCACGGAAACGAAGATCAAGTAATCTTCACAAATTTCCCAATAAAAAACGCGCCAATCGGCGCGTTTTTTATTGCCTGAACAGAAGCGCTGTTGCTTGGAAAAAGGTGGCCGGTCGACCGCAGTTTCGAGGAGGCCACTCCTAAACCGACAGTCGACCGGCCGACCCCACGGACCCAGGAGATGCGGCGGACCTGAGCACTCCGTAGGGTATTCGACAAAAGCGAGATTACGCGCGGGCGGCCGAAAAGCAATGCCGAGAAACCGTCGCGGCCCGGAAATGCATTGTTAACATAAACGTTTGTGGTGAATGCGAAAAAGCCGCCCTGCGGCGGCCTTCCCCTACGTCTTTGCGAGCGTGTCAGCGGCGCTTGCCGATGTTGCCCCCGAGAATCACGCCCAGCGCCATGGCCGCTCCGACGAGATGGATCGGCTTCAGCGATTTGACGACCTGCGCGGCCGAAAGCAGCGCGACGGTTTCCGTCTTGAGCCCGAGACTGCTGAGGACGCCCGCGACCGGATCGACGAACCCGTCGACCGTGGAACCGAAATTGGCGGCGGCGCGACGCGCAGCCTCAACCTCGGGCGTGTCGGCGACCGCAACTGGCGCGGGCGGCGGAACGGCGATTCGACGCTTGGTCGCGCTCGCAGCCATCATCGCAAAGACGATGGCCACGAGCAGCCAGGCGCCGCCGAGCGCCGTGATCGCCCAGGCGCGCCCGATCTGGGGGGCGAGCCAGGCGTAGCCGGCAAATGTCAGGACCGCGAGCGCGGCGGCGAAAGCCAGCCCCGCCAGCAGCCCCAGAACGGCCGCGCGGGCGAGGCGGCCAGCCGCCTCGCTCACGGGGCTGACGGCGTCGCCGACCAGCCTCTGCAGGAACGATCCTGTCTGAGGAGCGCCGTCCATGCGTCAGCGCCGCGAACCGCGCGACATCATGCCGACGAAAATGCCGGCTATCAGGGCGGCAATGACCGCCATCAGCGGGTTCCGCTCGATTGTGGCTTCGAGGTCGCCGCTGACAGCGCCCAGCCGGTCTCGCGCATCCGATGCGCTGTCGGCGAGCTTGTCGCGCACATCGCTTGCGGCGCTGGAGATGCGGTCGCGGGCATCGCTCGCGGCGGAGGAAACCCGCTCGCTCGCGTCGTAAAATGCTGCGCTCGCCTGATTGGTCTGGTTTTTCACCAGATCGGCCAGCGTCTGCGAAAGGCGCGCCACATCAGCCTTGAGCGCGGCGACGTCCGCGCTTTCGGTCGAGGCGACAACGGTATCCTTCACGTTCTGCGCCGTATCCGATGCGGCGTCCTTCGCGTGCTCGGCGGCGTCCTTCGCGTGCTCGAAGGCCTTGCGCATTTCGTTTTTCAGTTCGGACATGAGTTTTTCCCCTTCAGCGTTTGCTGTCGGGTTGAAAACGCGCTGCGAGGCGCAAAGTTCCCCTTATCGGCGCGAAGCTTTGGGCGACGTCGGCAGCAGGTTCAGGCCGCAGCCAGCGTCACCCGGTTGCGGCCATGCGTCTTCGATTCGTAGAGCGCCTTGTCGGCCGACTTGTAAAGCGCGTCGGGGCTGCCCGTGCGCTGGCGTTCGGCAATCCCGATCGAAATCGTCACGGGCACGAGCGCGGCGCCCGATTGCACGCCGAAAGGCTCTGCCTCCACCGACCGGCGCACGCGTTCGGCCACCCGCGCCGCAACGTCGATCGGCGTATCGGGCATCACGATGACGAATTCCTCGCCGCCGAGCCGGCAGACCAGGTCGATATTGCGCACCGCGCGCCGCACGCGCGCTGAAAGCGCGCGCAAAACCTCGTCGCCCGCGTCATGCCCGTGCGTATCGTTCACGCGCTTGAAGAAGTCGATGTCGAAGGCGAGCAGCGACAGAGGTTTGACGCCCTGCGACGCCTGGCTGAACAGCGCCGGCAGGCAACTGTCGAAATAACGGCGGTTGTAGAGGCCGGTCAGCGGATCGATCACCGCCGCCTCGATCGCCTGCTCGACATCGTCGCGCAGATGGTCGGCGTAGCGCCGGCGCCGGATTTGCGTGCGCACGCGCGCGATCAATTCGTTCTGGTCGATCGGCCGCATGAGATAATCGTTCACGCCGAGATCGAGGCCGCGCAGCACCTTGGTGCGGTCGTCGAGATCGGCGATCAGCAGGATCGGCGTTGCGCGCGTGCTCTCCAGCGAGCGCAACTGGCTGGCAAGCCTCAGCGCGTCGTAATTGGCGAGCGCGAGGCTGACGATCACGAGGTCGAACTTGCGTTCGGCGGCGCGGAACAAGGCTTCCTGCGGGTTGGTCTCGATGCAGACCGTGTGCTGCTTGCGCAGCGCAGACTGGATGCGGTCGCTCGAACTTGCGCGGTCGTCCACCACCAGAACGTCGCCGTTGAGCCCATCGGCCGCAGTGGCGACGACGAAAGGATCGTTGCGCCCGAGCCGAGCCGAACTCTGCGCGCGCCCGCGCAATTCGTCGATCGCGACCTTCAGCCGCGCCAGCGAGCGCACGCGCGCGATCAGGGCGATTTCATCGACAGGCTTGGTCAGAAAATCGTCAGCGCCGGCGTCGAGCCCCTTCACGCGATCGGACGCCTGATCGAGCGCGGTCACCATCACGACGGGGATATGCGCGGTCGCCGGATCGCTCTTCAGCGTGCGGCAGACTTCAAATCCGTCCATGCCCGGCATCATCACGTCGAGCAGGACAATATCGGCAAGCCCCGCACGGCAGGCCTCGATCGCATCGGGCCCGTTGGTCGCCGTCAGCACGTCGAAATATTCGACGATCAGCCGCGCTTCCAGAAGCTTGATGTTGGGCAGCAGATCGTCGACGACGAGTACGCGCGCTGTCATGGCAAACCCTCAGCCGTCGGACGCATAGGCGCGGACGGTTTCCAGAAACTTCACGACCGAAATCGGTTTGGAGAGATAAGCCTCGCAGCCCCCCTGGCGGATCTTTTCCTCATCCCCCTTCATCGCAAAAGCAGTGATGGCCACCACCGGGATGGCCTTGAGCTGCTCGTCGTCCTTCAGCCATTGCGTGACCTGCAGACCCGACACTTCCGGAAGCTGGATATCCATCAAGATCAGGTTGGGGCGATGCTCGCGCGCCAGCGCCACCGCCTCGACGCCCGAGCGCGTCTGAAGCGTGCGATATCCATGAGCCTCCAACAAGTCGTTGAAAAGTCTCATATTCAGCTCGTTGTCCTCGACAATGAGCACCGTCTTTTGCATATCGCCCAATTTCCCAATACCCGCAAAAGGGGATCTGATGGTTCCAGACAATGATAGAATCTACACCTTTAATGAAAGGGTAATTGCTTGCTGCGCGAACCGCATGATCGAAAACGTGGTTTAAGCCGCGCTGACGCCGAGGAAATAGGCGTCTCCGCTTTCGTCTGGCTCGCGGCCGACGCCGAGCGCCTCAGCCGCTTCATGGCTTTGACGGGGCTTGAACCCGATCAATTGCGCGCGGCCGCCGCCGCCCCGGATTTTCTGCCCGCCGTTCTCGATCATCTGGCCGGTCACGAGCCCGATCTCGTGGCCTTCGCAGGCGAGCATCGCCTGCCGCCCGAGCGCATCGCGCAGGCGAGCCAGATTTTGAAGCAGGCCTAGATGGCGCAGCCCATTTGCCGCGATTGCCTCGCCCCTGCCCCCGGCGGCGGCCGTTGCCCGGCATGCGGCTCGCCGCGTCTGCTTGCCCATCCCGAGCGCGACGCCCTCTCGCTCGCCCATATCGATTGCGACGCGTTCTACGCCGCCGTCGAGAAACGCGACAATCCTGCGCTCGCCGACAAGCCGCTGATCGTGGGCGGCGGCAAGCGCGGCGTCGTCTCCACCTGCTGCTACATCGCGCGCACCTATGGCGTGCGTTCGGCCATGCCGATGTTCAAGGCGCGCGCGCTCTGCCCCGACGCTGTGGTGGTGAAGCCCGACATGGCGAAATATGTCGCGGTCGGGCGGCAGATCCGCGACATGATGCGCGCGCTGACGCCGCTGGTCGAGCCATTGTCGATCGACGAGGCCTTCCTCGATCTTTCGGGCACGGAGCGTCTGCACCACGCCGCGCCCGCGCTGACGCTGGCGCGCTTTTCCGCAAGGGTCGAGCGGGAGGTCGGCGTCACCGTCTCCGTCGGCCTTTCGTACTGCAAGTTTCTCGCCAAGCTGGCGTCCGATCTCGACAAGCCGCGCGGCTTTTCCATCATCGGCCGCGCCGAGGCGAAATCGTTGCTGGCGCCCATGCCGGTCACGAAAATCTGGGGCGTCGGCGCAGCCTTCGCGGCAAGGCTCGAGGCGCGCGGCCTGCGCGCGATCGCCGACATTCAGGCGCGCGGCGAAATCGACATGATGAAAGCCTTCGGCCAGGAGGGACAGCGCCTGTGGCGCCTCGCCAACGGCGTCGATCCGCGCACCGTCAATCCCGAGCGCGAAACGAAAAGCATTTCCGCAGAAACGACCTTCGAGACCGACATCGCCGACGCGCAGACCCTGACGCCGATCCTGCACGCCCTCGCCGAAAAGGTTTCCGCGCGCGCCAAGCGCGAAGGTTACGCCGGCCGCTGCGTCACGCTGAAGCTCAAGACCGCCGATTTCAAAACGCGCACCCGTCAGCGCTCGGGACTGGCGCCAACGCAACTGGCCGCGCGCATCTTTCCCGTGGCGCGCGATCTGCTGCGCGCCGAACTGGGCGCAACGCGCTATCGGCTGATCGGCGTTGGCCTGTCGGATTTATGCGAGCCCGAGCTTGCCGACGCGCCCGATCTTGCCGACCCCGACGCCGGCCGCCTCAAGGCCGCCGAACAGGCGATGGACGCGATACGCGCAAAATTCGGCAAGGACGCGGTTATCAAGGGCGTCGGACTGGGCGGACCAAAAAACAAGGGCTGAGCTGCGCTACTTCGCGCAATTCTTGACCGGCAGCATTTCCAGTTTCGTCATTTCGCCCGACAGAACGAAGCTGCCGTAATCGAGCTTGAGCGCGCGCGACACGCCGTTCTCGTAGAGATCGAACGACAGCACGTAAGACGGAGAAGCGTCCTTGCCGCCTTCCTCGAAATAGGAAACGGCCACCGGCCAACGGCGCAACCCCTGCAACTGCGGGATTTTGGCGGCCTCTTCCGTCGGCGCGGCCGCGATCGGTCGGCCGATGATCGTGGTTGTGTCGTAGACCTTCTCGCCGGTTTCCGATCCGTCGTAGACCTTGGCCTGCACGATCGTCTTGCCGGCGCGGGCCGCCTCGATGATGTGTTTCATGTGCTCGGTCGGAAACAGCACCGTGCGCGCAAGGTCGACTTTCAGCAAACGGGGCTTCGAAAGCGAAACGGAAAAACTGTCGTCTCCGCTTTTGGCGGCCTTGCCGTCGACATTTTCGGCCCGGCCGGTGTCCGACCGCGTTTCGAGACGGAAGCGGAAATTCTTCGCATCGCCGTCCTCGAATGTCGTCGACTTCATGTCGGACAGGCGCGTCGGCCCTTCGTCGGGCTGGATTTCGGTCGTCTGGCGCAGCGATTGCACATAGCCCTCGCAGGCGTTGCCGGAAAAATCGAACGCGATGCGCCCCGTGGCGGCGGAGGGCGCCTTGTCGGAGGCCGTCGATAGAAGCTTCAGGTCGTATACCGCGCGATGGGGCGCAAGCGTCACCGGCTGCGCATGCGCCGCGCCCACCATGGCCGCGAACAGAAAGCCGGAAGCAAGGCGCGCATAATTCATCGGAAAGGCGTCTCCCCAGAACGCCCGCGCCGATTGCGCTGACGTGCATGATGGCGTCTCATGGACGCATGGCGAAATTGCGGGCCAGCCCGCAGCGAATGCGAGGCCCGCAATGAGCAAGTCCCCAAAGTCGGCCAAAGCCGTAAAGGCGCCGTTAAAGGCGAGCGCCACCGCCGCGCGGCCGGCGCGCGCCGCGGCCGCTGGAAAAATCGAGAAACGTCTGGCTGCGCTTGGTGTTGTCCTGCCTGAAACGGCGCCGCCGCTCGCCAATTACGCGCCCACGGCGCTCAGCGCCCGCCAGCTCGTCGTCTCCGGGCAATTGCCCTTCGGCGCGGATGGCAAGATTGCGCCGGTCCACATCGGCAAGCTCGGCGAAACCGTCTTTCACGAGGCCGGGCGCGCCGCCGCGCGCCAATGTGCGATCAATATTCTGGCGCAGGCGCAAGCCGCCCTGGGTTCGCTCGACCGGATCAAGCGCTGCGTCCGGCTGGGTGGCTTCATCAATTGCAGAAGCGATTTCAACGCCCTGCCCGCCATCATGAACGGCGCGTCCGATCTCATGGTCGATGTCTTCGGCGAAGCCGGCCGGCACGCCCGCTCGACCGTCGGCGTGGCGCAACTGCCGCTCGATGCGGCGGTCGAGGTCGAAGCCCTGTTCGAGCTGCGCGCATGAGCGGCTTTCCCTGGCTGACCGCGCGCCCGATCGCCCATCGCGGCCTGCACGACAAGACCGCCGGCCGGATCGAAAATGCGCCGGCCGCCGCCAAAGCCGCGCTCGCGGCGGGCTATGGCCTCGAATGCGACGTGCAACTGACCGCCGATGGCGAGGCCGTCGTCTTTCACGACTTCAAGCTCGACAGGCTGACCGCGCAGAGCGGCTGGCTGCGCTCCAGAACGGCGGCGCAACTTGGCGCGGTGACGCTGACGGGATCCCAGGACACGATCCCGACGCTGGCCGCCTTTCTCGATCTGATCGGCGGGGCGGCGCCGGTCGTCGTCGAAATCAAGAGCGCCTTCGATGGCGATCTCACGCTTGCGCGCCGCGTGGCGGAAATCGTTGCGGGGCGAACGGCCGTCGCGCTGAAAAGCTTCGATCCCGACGTCATCGCCTTCCTGCGAGCCGCCGGGCCGAAGCTTGGCCTTGCGGGCGTTCCGCTCGGAATCGTGGCGGAGGCCCATTGCGACAGCGGCGAATGGTTGCAGGTCGCGCCCGAAAAGCGCGCCGGCCTGCCACATCTTCTGCATTACGAACGCACCCGGCCCGACTTCCTGTCCTGGCGCGTGGGCGATCTGCCGCATGGCGTTCCCCATCTCTTTCGCATCGGGCTCGGATTGCCGGTGATGACCTGGACCGTGCGTACGCAGGAAGAACGCGCCGTCGCAGGCCGATTTGCAGACCAGATGGTTTTCGAGGGATTCCATCCCTAGATTGACGCCATGCCCGCAGCTCCCACATTGCGCACAATCTCCAGCCTCAAGGACGTCGCCCCCGAGGCATGGGACAAATGCGCCAATCCCGCCAAGGCTTTGGCCGGATTTTTTGAATCAAAACAAGAGATTGGCGCCGTTGCGGCGCCTCCAGCCGAATCTCTGCGGGAGCCGCTTGATTCAACGCATGCCGATGAATCGTTCAACCCTTTCATAACGCACGCTTTTTTGTCGGCGCTGGAAGAGTCGGGGTCGGTTGGGCCGAAAACCGGCTGGAGCCCGGTCCATCTTTTGCTTGAGGATGGCGAGGGGCGCCTTATGGGCGCTGCGCCCTGTTATCTGAAGTCCCATTCCTATGGGGAATATGTCTTCGATCACGGCTGGGCGGAGGCCTATGAGCGCGCGGGCGGCGCCTATTATCCGAAGCTGCAGGTGGCCGCGCCCTTCACGCCCGTTCCCGGCCGCCGCCTCCTGCTGGCCGAGCCCGACAATGCCGACCATCGCGCTTTGCTGATCGCGGGATTGCGCGCGCTGATGCGGCAGTCCCGCGTCTCCTCGCTCCATGTCACCTTCCCCGATGCGCAGGACTGGCGCGCGCTCGGCGAGGCCGGCCTTCTCCAGCGCACGGGACAGCAGTTCCACTTCTTCAATCCGGGCTACGCGTCGTTCGAGGATTTCCTGGCGACGCTCGCGTCGCGTAAACGCAAGGCGATCCGGAAGGAACGCGCCGCAGCGTTGCAAGAGGGGATCGAAATCGAATGGGCGACCGGCGCCGGTCTGCGCGAAGCGCATTGGGACGCCTTTTTCGAGTTTTACATGGACACCGGCGCCCGGAAATGGGGCCGCCCGTACCTGAACCGGCGGTTTTTCTCGCTGATCGGCGAGCGCCTCGCCGATCGTATCCTTCTGGTCATGGCCCGACGCGGCGGTCGCTACATCGCGGGCGCTCTGAATTTCATCGGCGACGCCGCGCTCTATGGGCGCAATTGGGGCGCGATCGAAGACGTGCCCTTTCTCCATTTCGAGCTTTGTTATTATCAGGCGATCGACTTCGCTATCGCGCGCGGCCTGAAGCGCGTCGAGGCCGGCGCTCAAGGCGAGCACAAGCTTGCGCGTGGGTATGTGCCGGTTCCAACATTTTCAGCCCACGCATTCGCCGATCCGCGCCTGTCGGCGGCGATCGAAGACTTTCTGGCGCGCGAAAGACGAGCTGTCGACGGCATGATCGCGGCTTACGCCGAAGATGCCCCCTATAAAAAGGCGTGAGGCGGCCTCCAGGCCGCCTCTGCTTTGGTTAGCGATGGCGCCGGTGTTCGCGACGCTCCTCGCGGTGGCGACGGTCCCAGTCATGCCGGCGATGGTAGCGATCATAACGCCAAGCGCGCGGCGGCGGCGCCCAGCGGCGCATCGGCACGCAGCGGCCCCAGCGATTGGGAACCCAGCCGCGTCCGCAACCGTAGGCTGCAAGCTGGATCGCAGGATTGTTCACGCCGACCGGCGCCGCAGGCATCGCCGAGGCTGGCTGGAAGGCGGCGAACGCCGTTCCCATGGCGAAAGCGCCGGCCAAGATGAATTTGCGCATAGTCTTCCTCCTTGTTGAGCGTCCGGCAAAGCCGGTCGTGTTTTGTTAACGCACTGAACAGCCTAGGGTTCCCGCTTGACGGACCCGATAATTCCCGCGCACATTCGGCGCAGCTGCAAGTGTGCGGAGGAACCATGGCCGCCTACGATCCCAACAATATTTTCGGCAAGATCCTGCGCGGCGAAATGCCATCGCTGAAAGTGTTCGAGGACGATGCCGCTTTTGCTTTCATGGACATCATGCCGCGCGCCGATGGACACACCCTGGTCATCCCCAAGGCGCCCTGCCGCAACCTGCTCGACATTAAGCCGGCCGATCTCTCGGCGCTGATGCCGCGCGTGCAGCATGTCGGCCAGGCCGTGTTCAAGGCGATGAAAGCCGACGGCCTGACGCTGCAACAATTCAACGAACAGGCCGGCGGACAGGTGGTGTTTCACCTGCATTTCCACCTCCTGCCGCGCTGGGCCGGCGTGCAGCTTCGCCCGCCGGGCCAGATGGCCGATCGGGCGCTGCTGGAACAGCAGGCGGAAAAAATCCGCGCCGCCCTAGCGTAGGAACCAGAACCCGGCCGCGATAATCGCCGCCTCGCCCGTCAGCACCGCCGCAAGCACATTGCGGCGCGTGATGGCGAAGACGCCGCCCGCCAGCGCGAGCGCGCCGATGCGCGCGGCAAGCGGCACATGCGCCAATTCGCCGGTCGGCGCAAAGATCAGCCGCGCGACCACCCCCACGAGCAGCACCGTGGCGACTGTCTTCAAGAAGGTGAAAATCTGCGAGCCCTCGTCGATGCCATGCGACAGGATGACGGACAGCCAACGCCAGATTTCGCTCGGCAGGAACCCGAAAACGATCAGCAGAAAATAGGGCCACAACGCGCCGCTCATGGCTCTGCCCTTCTGGCCTCGTGCCAGCGCCCGGCAAGATAGGCCGCCGTGCCGCCAACGAGGCCAAGCGCCATCAGATCGAGCCCGCCGCCAACAAACGCTTCCGTAACGGGCGCAAGGACCAGACCGGCGGTGAGCGCAAACCAGTCCACCGGCGCGCGTGCGCCGCGGATCAGCGTCGCCAGAAAATAGACCGGGCTGAGAAACAGCACGCCCACTGCAAGCGCCGGCGGCAGCGCCGCAACGAGGAAATAACCGACGCCCGTAAACAGGCTCGTCGTGAGAATGCAGGCCAGCGCGAAACCGAAGAAGAATGGCATGCGCGCGGGCCGGTCGATATCGGGCAGGCGTCGCAACGATTCGACCCAGACCGTCACCGCAACGAAATGTGCGGCGAGCCACAAGGTCGAGCGGCGCGTGCCGGGCGTGCGCAACATCGGCAGCACGGAAAGGCACATCGGCAGAAAGCGGATGGACGACAGCGAAACGGAAACCGCGACGGCGAGCCAACTCGTCTTGGCCGCCGCTGCGCCGAAAAACAGCAATTGCGCCGGCCCCGCCCAGATCAGCAATGTCGACAGCACCGCCACGCCCGCAGGAAAGCCGGCCGCCCTGGCGAGCCCGCCCACACCGATCAGCGCCACCGCCACGAAATAGGCGGGGCCCGTGAAGGCCTGACGGACGCCTTCCATAAACCAGCGGCGGCGATCGGCGGGCGTCAGCTCCACGATTTGCGACAAGACGTTTGCGTTCCTTCAGACGATGCGCACGAGTTTATCCCCGGCTGCGCGCGAAACGCCACGGTCGTTTTTGCATGCGCCGCCAGCGTCATTCGCATTTGATCGTCCATCGCGCCAATGGCAGGATGGCGCCATGAATCGGTTTTTCGCGCTCGTGCGCCTGTGCATGTTTGCGGCGGCCCTCGCATTTGTGGCGCAGGGGGCGGCGGCGCCGGTTCTTGCGCATCCAGGCGAACATTGCCACGCGCCAGCGCACGCCGCGCCTGCCGGTCAACATGCGCATGCGGAGCACGGGCATGCGGCTGCGCCGTCGCTGACGTCGATCGACGAGATCGCCGCGCCGCGCGATGCGCCGACGCTCTCGTCCTGCTGCACAGGGCAGACCGCATGCACCCTGCCAACGGGTTGCGCAACCGGGCCGCTGCGCCATTCGGCGCGGCTCGCGCCATTCTTGGCGCCCGCACCCGTATTGCGCGGGCTCGCCCTCAGGCCACCGCACAGCCCGCCCAGATCGATTGTCTGACGCAACCGCCCGCGCCGGCAACGGCGCGATCGATATCGCACAGACAACGAGGTTTTCATGATTTCCAGACGTTTCGGGACATGGCTGGGCCTGTCCGCAGCCATAACGCTCGCCCTGTCTGCGCCAGCGATGGCGCAAACCGCGCACGACCATATGCAACACGGCGCGATGCAACACGACCATATCCAGCGCCAGCCAAAAAACGCGGCGAAAAAGACAGTCGCGAAAAAACGCGTGCGCAAACCCATGAGTCATGCGCGCCATCATGGCGGCGCTCATACGATGCATCCGCATCAACATCATGCGCATCAGACCGCCGCTGCCCCGGCGCTTGCGCATATGGGCCATCAGCACGGCGCCGGCGGCGCGCCGATGCAAAGCCCCTACGGCCCGTATCCTTCGACGCGCGATGCATCCGGCACAAGCT
This sequence comes from Hyphomicrobiales bacterium, assembly GCA_028869185.1. Lineage (GTDB taxonomy): Bacteria > Pseudomonadota > Alphaproteobacteria > Rhizobiales > Beijerinckiaceae > JAJXWB01. Next base: position 10,669 of record JAGWTA010000015.1, on the reverse strand, counting down.
GGCAGCCGCAATCGACGCCGCACGAAGGCGCGCATTTCATGGTCGACGACTGGATGCTGATGGCGCACGGAACTGTCTACGGCGTCTACGACAGGCAATCAGGACCGCGCGGCGGCCAGAAGGGCTTCGCCGCCGGCATGTTGATGGGCATGGCGCAACGCCCCGTCGGCGCCGACGGGACACTGAGTTTCCGCGCCATGATGTCCCCCGACCCATTCATGGGGCCGCGCGGCTATCCCCTGCTCTTCGCGACCGGCGAAACGGCCAACGGTCTCGATCATCTGGTTGACCGTCAACATCCGCATGATCTTTTCGCTGAGCTCTCGGCCGCATACAGCCACCGCCTTGGCCCCGTCACCTCGGCGTTCCTTTATGTCGGCCTGCCCGGGGAACCGGCGCTTGGTCCGCCGACCTTCATGCATCGCTTCTCGTCCGGCGATTCACCCGTTGCGCCGATCAGTCACCACTGGCTGGATTCGACGCATGTGACATTCGGCGTCGTCACCGCCGGGCTGATCCATGACAATCTCAAGCTGGAAGCCTCGGCCTTTCGCGGCCGCGAGCCCGATCAGTTCCGATACAATATCGAGCGGCCGAAGCTTGACAGCTTTTCGACCCGCCTGACCTTCAACCCGACGGAAAACTGGAGTTTGCAGGCGAGCTTCGGCCATATCAAAAGCGGCGAACAGCTCGCGCCCGATGTGAACGAGGACCGGCTGACGCTCTCGGCGATCTACAACAGGCGGTTTGGCGAAACCAATTGGGCGACCACATTCGCTTACGGCCGCAAGATGAACCATCCCGGCCGCACGCTCAACGCGTTCCTGATCGAAAGCGCGTTGACCTTCAACAACGCGCATACGTTTTTCGCACGTGGCGAGCGCGTGGACGAGGACGAGTTGCTGGAATCGCCGTTCGCCGGCTTCAAGCCGGTTTACACAGTCCATAAGGCGAGCCTTGGCTACATCTACGACCTGCGCGTCGCCGAACATCTCAAACTGGGCCTCGGCGGGGTCCTGATGCACGATTTCGCGCCGAAGCCCTTGCGTCCCTGGTACGGCGGCGGCCCCAATTCCTTCATGGGCTTCGTGCGCCTGAAACTCATGTAATGAGCCGCGGTCGGATCGCCGCATTGACAGGCGCGGCGATCCGTCCTTGCCTTGGCGTTTCAGGAGCGCTGCATGGACGCCCGTCTCATTCTCACAGTCATCGGCCCGGATCGCCCCGGCCTCGTCAACGCCGTGTCCGATGTCATCGCTGCGCACGGCGGCAATTGGCTCGACACGCGCATGGCGTCGCTGGCTGGCCAGTTCGCCGGCATCCTGCTCATCGCAGCGCCCCAGGCGCAAGTCGATGCGCTGATCGCCGGCCTGAAGGCGCTGGAGCCGCGCGGGCTGAAGATCGGCGTCGAACGCGGCGCCGATGCGACGGTTGCGCCCGGGCGCACCATGTCGCTCGATCTCGTCTGTCTCGACCGGCCCGGCATCGTGCGCGACATTTCGCGCGTGCTGGCCGACCGAAGGGTCTCGATTGCGGAGCTGGAAACCGAGCGCACGGTCGCGTCCTTCTCGGGCGAGCCAATGTTCAAGGCCCGCGCGGAGCTCCACCTGCCGCCCGACCTCGACCCCGACGAACTGCGTCAGGCGCTCGAGGGCATTGCGCATGAGATGATGGCGGATCTGGCGATCGCCAGTCCCGCCGCGTGATTACAGATGGAACGCAGCGTGATTGGCGTTGAGATAGGCTGACGCCGTCTGCCCGCCGCTGAGAACGCCGGTCAGCGTGAGTGTGTCGCCAGCCGAATCCGTGATCTTGAGATCCTGCCCGCTCGCAGTCGAACCCGCGATCAGTTGCGACAGCGAGCTGAATTGCGATGTGTCGAACTGAATCGTGTCGGTCGCGGCGGAAAAGCCGTTGATGACGTCTTGCCCGAAATGATTGTGGAAGGTGAAGGCTTCGCCCGTGAAGCCGCTGACCTCGAACACGTCGTTCGGGTTGGTAATTGCGCCGCCAGCCACATCGCCGCTGAGCGAAAGGTTGTTTGCTTTCGCGTAAATCGCGCGCGAGCCGTCGGTCTGCGTGTAGGACAGAACCGTCATGGCGCCCGACGCGTTGAAGGTTTCGTCGATCTGCGTATAGGACTGGCCGGTGATGCCCTGGAACGATGCGGACGTGCGCAGGCCGTTTGTGTAGCCGTCTTGTTCGTAAATCGAGCCATCGGCGCGCGTCATCGTCACCTGCAGCACGACGCCGCCTGGATTATACGATACCGCGCGCGTCACGAACGGCTGTCCCGTAATGCCCTGGTAGGAGGCGACATAGCTGCCATCGGCTGCAAAGGTCGTGAGCAGATAGGTGGAGCCGTCCGCGCGCAGGTACTGGATCTGCCCCATCGCGCCGCTGCCCGTCAGCGTATCGATCTGCTGCACGTAAGGCTGACCCGTGATGCCCTGGAATGCGAGCGTTGTCAGAACGCCGCCGACGTAACCGTCGACCTCGTAATTCGTACCGTCCGACTTGACGAATGCGATCTGCGTAATGACGCTCTGCGGGCTGTAGGAGACCGCGCGCGTCACATAGGGATAGCCCGTCAGCCCCTGATAGGAGGCGACATAGCTTCCGTCGGAATTCAGCGTCGTCAAAAGATAAGTCGTGCCGTCGGCGCGAACATATTGAATTTGCGTGACGGCGCCGGCGGCGTTGAACGTGTCGATCTGCTGCACATAGGCCTGACCCGTAATGCCCTGAAAGGACAGGCTGGTGCGCACGCCGCCGCTGTAGAGATCCTGTTCGTAGATCGAGCCGTCCGCGCGCAGGTAATTGACCTGCGTGACCAAGCCCGCGCTGTCGAAGGATACGTTGCGAGAAACGAACGGCTGGCCTGCAATGCCCAGATAGGAATAGACCGCGCTGCCGTCCGCCGCATAGGCCATTTTTTCGGACGTATAGGCCTGGCCGGTAATGCCGCTGATCGACACCACGCGCGCGCCGGTCAGCTTGCTGAACGCCGCCGTGTCTCGGGTGAATTGCGCGTAGGTCAGCGCGATCTGCGCGGTGGCGCCGTCGCTGACGGCGATGGTGGAAATGCTCGCATCCGCGTTGAGCGCGTCAAAATTGGCGCTCACATTCGCCGATGTATCGGAGACAGAGAAGCCGCCCGTCACCGTAAGGCCGGCGTTGGCGAAAACGAGAGCCTGCGCCGCCGTGCCGGTCATTGAGCCGCTGCTGGCCGTCACGATCGTTACGCCCGCCGCATACATCGCGGCAGCCTGCGTCTGCGTCAACGCCAGGAAATTCGCGGCCGTATCGTACGCCCGCACGATCCCCCCGGTTGGCGCATGGACGGTCATGCCATGCGACTGCAACGCGAGCGCCGTCGCAATAGACAGCGTGACCGACGTATCGATGGCTGTCAGCGACGTGACGCCAAGCGCGGCGAGCGATGTCATTTGCGCAGATGTCAGCGCGCCAATTTGCCCGGCTGTATCGGCGATGGCAGTCGAATGCGTCCCCATCACGCTGAGCGCGCGCGTGTCGTTCAGCGCCTGCGCGATCGTGATATTCAGCGTCGGCGCGACAACATCGGTGAAAGAGATGGAATAGACGGATGCGTCCGAATTCAACGCATCGATCGCGCTCGAAATGTTGGCCGCCGTATCGGAAATCGCGAACACGCCATATTGCGCGTCGAGCGCCGTCCTGTTGGTGGTGAAATAGGAGACCGTATCGCCGGCGATCGTGTAGCCGACGGCGTCGAGCAACGTCATGTCTCGCGCGGTAAAGCCGTCGATATTGCCGGGAGGGCTGAACGCGAGCGCGGAATCGACGCCGACGCTCGAGGCCCAGTCGCCCCAGTCGCCGCCGGCGTTGGCGTTGAACGCGCCAAGATTGGTGACCCCGCCGTCGATCGAAAAATAGCCGCCATTGGCGCCGATGGGCGAGCGCACGCCCGTGCCCGAATAGCGGAAGAGATCGAGCAGCGAATAGCCGGCGCCCGAGCCGATCGTGTCGCCGGCAATGCACTGGCGGCCCAGCACCTCGGTGATTTCGTGCAGCACCGTGCCGATGAAGTCATAGGAAGACGCCGAGGCGGCGCGATTGTTCGGGTCGTAGTTGAACGGATAGATGCTGCTGAGCCCGACATAGCCGTCGATGCTGGAACTGGCGGCCGCAAGACCCAGAACCTTGGCCTGGGCGGTCGTCAGCCAGTAGGTTCCCGTAATCGGATCAGCCGCCGGCAGGCTGGCCAGCACCGAAGCGTCGACGCGGCCACTGGCGCTGGAGGCGAGCGCCGATCGGATCTGCGCATATGTGTAGCTGGAGAGATAGGAGATGTTCTGGCCGAGCGCGCCCGATCCCATGGACGTCCCCTGCACCTCGCCATAGCCGATCGCGAGATTGATCGTGGCGGTCGAGAGGATGCTCTGCTGCAGATAATTGACCGCCCGCTGCACGTCGGTCTTGAAGGCGGCGGGGGCGCTGGCGACGCTGGCGTCCCAGGAAAGCGTGATCGTCAGATGGCTGGCCATAGGCGCCCTCAAAAATGCGCAAGAAGAGCTACCGGCAATTCCTTACCGGAGATGTAACGCGAATACAGGAATTCAATGGAAAGGAAAGACGACGAACTTTTACTGCCAACAGAAAGAAGAAGGCGGGCTTCGCCCGCCTCAACTCTAGTTTTTCGCCTCGTCGGTCTCGGCGGGCTCGCTTGACCGGCTCTTTCCTTTGCCCGTCTTGCGCGCGCGCTTGGCTGAAACCTCGGGCTCGTCCTTCGGTCCCTTCTTGCGCCCGGCCTCGACGACGTCGCGCTCGGGTCGCGGCAGGACCGGCCCTTCGGGAAACACGAAGCCGAGCTTCTTCTTCCCGTCGGCGTCGGCCGTCACCATCACGCGCGCTGCGCCGCCGTTCTTGAGCCGCCCGAACAGCACCTCGTCGGCGAGCGGCGTCTTGATGGACTGCTGGATCACGCGCGCCATCGGGCGCGCGCCCATCGTCTCGTCATAGCCATTGTCGACCAGCCAGTTGCGCGCTTCGTCGGTCAGCTCGATGGTCACGTTGCGGTCGGCGAGCTGCGCCTCCAGCTGGAGGATGAACTTGTCGACCACCCGGCCGATGACCGCCCGCGGCAACTGGCCGAAGGCGACGATCGCGTCGAGACGGTTGCGGAATTCCGGCGTGAACATCCGGTTGATCGCCTCCATCTCGTCGCCGGTCCGCCGCGTCGAACCAAAGCCGATGGCGTTGCGCTGGGCGTCGGAAGCGCCGGCATTGGTGGTCATGATCAAGATGACGTTGCGGAAGCTGATCTGCTTGCCGTTGTGGTCGGTCAACTTGCCGTGGTCCATCACCTGCAACAGGATGTTGTAGAGATCGGGATGAGCCTTCTCGATCTCGTCGAGCAGCAGAACGCAATGGGGGTGCTGATCGACCGCATCGGTCAAAAGACCGCCCTGGTCAAAGCCGACATAGCCCGGAGGCGCGCCGATCAGGCGGCTGACCGTGTGCCGCTCCATATATTCGGACATGTCGAAACGCACGAGTTCGACGCCGAGCGCGGAGGCGAGCTGTTTGGCGACCTCCGTCTTGCCGACGCCCGTGGGACCGGCGAACAGATACGAGCCGATGGGCTTCTCCCCGTCGCGCAGGCCAGCGCGCGCGAGCTTGATCGCCGCCGTCAGCGCCTCGATCGCCGCATCCTGACCGTAAACGACGCGTTTCAGCGTCTCGTTCAGATGAGCCAGAACCTCGGCGTCGTCTTTCGAGACGGATTTGGGCGGAATGCGCGCCATCGTCGCGACGGTCGTCTCGATTTCCTTGAGACCGATGGTCTTCTTGCGCCGCGCCTCCGGCAGCAGCATCTGGCTGGCGCCGGTCTCGTCGATCACGTCGATAGCCTTGTCCGGCAGCTTGCGGTCGTGGATGTAGCGGTGCGACAGCTCGACCGCCGCCTTCAGCGCCTCGCTCGTGTAACGGACCTTGTGGAAATCCTCGAAGGACTTCTTGAGCCCCTTCATGATTTCGATGGCGTCGGACACGCTCGGCTCATTGACGTCGATCTTCTGGAAGCGCCGCACCAGCGCGCGGTCTTTCTCGAAATATTGCCGGTACTCCTTGTAGGTGGTCGAGCCGATGCACCGCAGCGTGCCCTGGGCGAGCGCGGGCTTGAGCAGATTGGAGGCGTCCATCGCTCCGCCGGACGTGGCGCCGGCGCCGATGACCGTGTGGATTTCGTCGATGAACAGGATCGCGCTCTTGTGCTGCTCGATCTCCTTCATCACCTGCTTCAGCCGTTCCTCGAAATCGCCGCGGTAGCGAGTGCCCGCGAGCAGCGAGCCCATGTCGAGCGCAAAGACCGTCGCCCCGGCCAGAACCTCCGGCACGTCGTCGTTGACGATGCGCCGCGCAAGGCCTTCCGCGATCGCCGTCTTGCCGACGCCGGGGTCCCCGACCAGAAGCGGGTTGTTCTTGTGGCGGCGACACAGAACCTGAATCGTGCGTTGCACTTCGGCGTCGCGACCGATCAGCGGATCAATCCGGCCGTCCTTCGCTTTTTTATTCAGATTCACACAGTAAGCATCGAGCGCAGCTTCCTTTTTCTTCTGATCGCCGCCCTGCCCGCTGTTGCGTTCCTCGCGTGTCTCGTGCTTTTCCGATTCCTCTTCCGAGCCGCGCGCCGCCCGGATTTCGGACGAGCCCGGCCGCTTGGCGATGCCATGGGAAATGTAATTGACTGCGTCGTAACGGGTCATGTCCTGCTCTTGCAGGAAATAGGCGGCGTGGCTCTCGCGCTCGGCGAAAATCGCCACGAGCACATTGGCGCCCGTCACTTCCTCACGTCCGGACGATTGCACGTGAATCACCGCGCGCTGGATCACCCGCTGAAAGCTGGCGGTCGGCTTGGCGTCCTCGCGGCCTTCCGTCACGATATTCTCGAGTTCGGTGTCGATATAGTCGCGAACGGTCGTGCGGAGCTGGTCGATATCGACTGAGCAGGCGCGCATGACTGCGGCCGCGTCCGAATCGTCCAGAAGCGCCAGCAACAGATGTTCGAGCGTCGCATATTCGTGCCGGCGCTCGTTGGCGGCGGTCAGCGCGCGATGCAGGGTCTGTTCGAGGTTGCGGGAAAAGGTCGGCATCGCAGCTCCTATTTCTTTTCCATGATGCACTGAAGGGGGTGCTGATTCTTGCGGGCGAAATCCATCACCTGCGTCACTTTGGTTTCAGCGACCTCATAGGTGAAGACGCCGCACTCCCCCACGCCCTGTTGATGCACATGCATCATGATCCGCCACGCGTCGTCGCGGTTCTTGGCGAAATATTTGACCAGCACCATGACGACGAAGTCCATCGGCGTGTAATCGTCGTTCAGCAGCAAAACCCGGTACATGCTGGGCTTTTTGGTCTGCGTCCTGGTCCGCGTAATGACCGCCGTGCCGCCGCCCGGAGGTCCGTTGTCGCCCCCGCGCCGCGCGGGGCCGTTTCCTGTCATGGTCTGCAAACTGGCCTTCCGTGCGCCGTTCATCGAATCTCAGCCCAGAAAGATAGGTCGCATTTTGCGCGGCGCCAGTGCCGCGCTCCATCATCTTTCTGCGGCTCGATGGCGAAGGCAAGGCGGAATTGCGAAAAACAAAAAGCCCGGCGCAAGGCCGGGCTTTTCGCAGAACTTCAACAAAGTCGCCCGTTAGGGCGGCCGTTTGGGGCTTACTTGCCCTGCGCCTTGGCGACGGCGGCCTCGACCGGCTTCATCGCAACCTTGACGGCGTCCGTGTAGAGCTCGCCGACCTTCTTGGCCTGCGCAACGAAGCCCTCATAGGCGTTCTTGGCGTAATCGGACTGAAGCTGGAAAGCCTCGTCGATCTTCTTCACGCCGAGGAGCTTCTCGACATGGCGCGAGCCGTCCTCGAAGGACTTCTTGGCATAATCGGCCTGTTCGGCGGCGATCGCCTGGAAAGCCTTGGCGACTTCGCTGGAAGCGGCCGCAGCGGCTTCGAGCTGGTCTTTGCCGAACGACTGGAAGGATTCGAAATTGTAAGCCATTGGGTGATCCTCAGGTTTGCGCCCATCCCCGGCGCCGGGGAGAGCCCCTGCGGCCCTCTTGCCAACCGAACATAGTGCGCTGCACAATAATGTCAACGAAAATTTGTGCACCGCACTAATTTTTCATCCAACGGGCAGATCCGCATGCGGCGCACTGCGGCAAGCCGGGCGCGCTGACCCGTCTCGACGCAGATGAAGCGCGGACGGGCCGCTTTTGACCGGAAATGGCGGGCTCCCACGGAATTTCGGAACAATTTTACGCGATTAACCAGAGGGTAACCGCAAACGCCTAGCGTGAATGACTGTGTTCGGCCTGCAACGCGCTGCCAGCGTTGCGTGGTCCGGGGGTGTATTCAGTCTATGGCGGCCAAAATGAGTGACAGTCGCGTTGCGTTGAAGCGTTGGGGAACCTTGGCCGCTGGCCTTGCGATCGCAGTTGGTCTTGTGAGCACTGCAGACGCCCGCCGCCACCATTGGCGGCGCCACCATCACCACTATCGCCATCACGCAGCCGTACCGACGGCCGAGATCGTCGTCGACGGCAATTCAGGCCGCGTGCTTTACGCTCATAACGAGAATGAGCCGCGCCATCCCGCCTCCATCACCAAGGTGATGACGCTCTATCTTCTGTTCGAACAGCTCGAGAAGGGCCGTCTCACCATGGAGACGCCCCTGCGCGTTTCAGCCCATGCTGCGGCGCAGGCGCCCTCCAAGCTCGGCTTGCGCCCCGGCCAGACCATCGAAGTCGAGGACGCCATCAAGGCCATCGTCACGAAATCGGCCAACGACGTGGCCGTGACGATCGCCGAAGCCATCGGCGGCGACGAGGAGCATTTCGCTGAAATCATGACCGAGCGCGCCCACCAGCTCGGCATGACGCGCACCCATTATGCGAACGCCTCGGGCCTGCCCAACAACGCCCAGATCACGACGGCGCGCGACCTCGCCATTCTCGGCCGCGCCATCCAGTCGCGTTTCCCGAAATATTACGGGTTTTTCTCGACCCACTCCTTCACTTACGCCGGGCGCACGATCCGCACGCACAATCACCTGCTGGGCCGCGTCGAAGGCGTCGACGGCATCAAGACCGGCTACACCAACGCGTCGGGCTTCAACCTGCTGACCTCGGTCCATCGCGACGGCCGCCACATCGTCGCCGCCGTTCTGGGCGGCCGCACGGCGCGCGCGCGCGACATGCTGATGGCGAGCCTCATCGAAGACAATCTCGATTCCGGTTCGAAAACCCGCACGCAATTTGCTCTGAACCAGAGCGATCGCGACGACGAGGCCAAGGAAGCGGCGGTCGAAGCCCGCCGCGAACGCGAGCCCGAGCCGCGCGCCGTCGAGACGCGCCGTCAGGCCGAAGAGGATGTCGCGCCGCCGGCGCCGGTGCGCGCCGCCCCGGTCCGCGTCGCCTACGCCGCGCCGATGTCGCTCAATCTCGCCGTGCCGACGCCGCCGGCGCGCATCGCAGAACGCCCCCGCCCCGCTTACGTCGCCGCCGTGAAGGCGCCCGCGCGCGAGGATGAGGACGACACGCCCGTCGCCTCGCTGCGCAAGCCCGCGCCCATCGCCAATGACGGTTCGACGCGCAAGGTCGCCCATGTGGCCGCCGCAACGACCACGCCCGCGATGCGCTGGGTGGTTGGTCCGCAACCGGCCGCCCGTCCCAGGACCGTGGCAAAGGCCGAAACGAAAACGGAAGCGGGCAAAACGATTGTCGCGCGCGCCGAACTTGCGCCCGCCGCCCGCCCCGGCAAGAGCTGGATGATCCAGATCGGCGCCACGGACGATGTCGGCAAGGCCCACGAATTGCTGGCCAAGGCCAAGAGCCGCAGCCGCGCCGTCGCCGCCGCCCAGCCGATGACGGAAAAGATCCAGAAAGGGTCCGAGACCCTTTACCGCGCCCGTTTCGCCGGACTGCAGGAAGCCAGCGCCCATCTGGCCTGCAGCGACCTGAAACGGTCCGGCTTCTCCTGTTTCGCCGCCCGCAACTGACGGTCAGACGTTTGCGTGTTTTTCGAGTTGAGTTGAGTGGAGTTCAGACATGACGACGCAGGAGGGTTTCCTTGGCCTCGTTGACGCGGGCCGCGAGATCCGTAGACCCCCCGTGGTCGGGATGCAGTTTCTTCATGAGCGCCCGGTGAGCGCGCGCGATGTCGTCCCGGCTCGCGCCTTTCCGAAGGCCGAGAACTTCATACGCTTCCTGCTCGGTCATTCTGGCGCCCCGCACGCCAGAGCGCCGCGCCCCCTCAGCCCCCGCGTGCGCATCGCCCTCACCTGCATGACGCCAGCCGGCAAACCGGCGGTCGAGATACGCTTCTAGCAGGCGCGCGCCTTCTGGATCCTCGACAAGGCAGTTTTCATAAACGGCAAGACATTCGGCGCGCGTCATGTCGGCCAGAGCGCGTCCGGCCTGCGGCCCAGCGATCACCATTCCCGCCATCTGGCCGCTGCGCAGGTCCAGCGTCATTTCAAGCGTCGCCGACCGGATGCGCGAGACGCGTTCGCCGCGAAAGATTCCCGACTTCCACAGGCCAAAAGCGCTGAAGCCGGCGCCCAGCGAGGGCGAGCCGCGCATCAACAGCAGCAAACCGCCGCCAAGTGCGCCCAGCGCCGCCGCCCCGCGCAG
>JAGWTA010000014.1 GCA_028869185.1 Hyphomicrobiales bacterium | reverse complement strand
GCGCGATCGGCAGGCGATGCGCCATCACGCTGACCTTGAATTTGCGAGCCGTCATGAAACAACCTTACGGGCGGCTGGTCAGGGAACGCCGGCAAATCTTGATTCGCCGGCGCCTGCCGTTCAGCCGACTTCCTTGAGGAACAGGCTCGGATCGAAATATTGCGTGGCTTTCTGCGCATCGTTGATGCCGCCGATGCGAACATAGAAATCCGTCACGCGCTGCAGCCAATTGGCAACCGTGCCATCCTTGTACATGCGCGCCCAATCGGCGGTAGAAAACAGCTTTTGGGCCTTGTATTGCGCATGCAGCGCTTCGATCGGAACGTCCTGATACTTTTCCTTCTGCAACAGCTTGAGCGAGCCGTCCGGGTCTTCGATCAGATCCTTGTTGGCGGGGAGCCACGCCTTGATGACGCGGCCAAGCACGTCTTTGTTTTGCGCGTAATAATCGTTGCGGGCGGCCCACCCGTCGAGAATGGCCGCTTGCGGGTAATATTTCGATGCATCCTCGATCATCTTGGCTTCGGGCAGCTTGGCTTCGATCTGCACGTTGAACGGAACCCACAATGCGACAGCCGGCACCGCGCCGGCGATGAAGGCCGTTACTGCATCGGGCATGCGCTGATTGACGAGCGTAACGTCCGAACCAGGCTTCAAACCATGCGCGGTCAAAGCCGTGTCGACAAAGACGTGCGCTGTCGTGCCGAGAGACGTGGCGATCTTCTTGCCCTTGAGATCCTCGAACGAGCTTACGCCCATTTTCGGATTGACCCAGAGCTGCGCCGTCGCAAATTCAACGTCGTTCATCAAGAACACTTTCCCCTGCCCACGCGCAGGGAAATTGGAAATGACGGCGCCGGTGGCGAGAATATCGATGGAACCGCCGACCATCGCCTGAAAAATTTCAAGACCGGTGAAGAATCGATGGAACGTCGGTTGCAGTCCCTGTTGCTTCCAGTAACCCTTCAAGTCAGCGAGCCATATCTGCCCGTCGACGGCGAGCGTGTGGAGATAGCCGACGCGGATTGCGTCGGACGAACCGGTCGCGCGCACGATCGCTGGAGTTGCAAACGTCGCAGCGCCTGCAACGCCGGACTGGATGAGAAAGCTTCTGCGGTTAACAGCCATGTTTTCCTCCCATGTTTGACGGCCTGAGATAGCGTTGCGAGCGGCGGCGCGCCGCCGTATTTTTTGTTCAACGCAGCGCCAGCTGATCTGCATATTGTTTCATGACGAGATCGCGCATGCGTCGCCGCAATGCGATGAATTCCTTGTCGTCGAGAAGGTCTCGGGTGCGTGGAAAAGGAAAGGGAATGTGAACATCGTCGACGATGCGCGATGGACGAGCGGAAATCACGAGCACGCGATTTGAGAGATAGATCGCCTCATCGACGGAATGGGTGATCAATAGCGCGGTCTTGCGCTCGGCCTGCATGATTCCGAGCAAAAGATCGTGCATGTCGGCGCGCGTCTGCGCATCCAACGCGCCGAAGGGCTCGTCCATCAGCAGAAAGTGCGGATTGGCGGCGTAGGCGCGCGCCAGCGCCAGCCGTTGACGCATGCCGCCGGATAGATTCTTCGGCCAGGCGTTGCGAAATTCCTGCAGGCGCATCAGCGCCAGATATTTTTCGACGATGGCTGATTTTTCATCCTTTTTGATGTCGCGACGCACGGCCAGATTCAGGCCAAAGCGAATATTGTTTTCAACCGTCAGCCAGGGAAAAACGCCGTATTCCTGGAAAATGACGCCGCGATCGGGACCCGGTCCCGCGACAGGCTCGCCCTCGAGCAGCACGGCTCCGCCGGTAGGCTGCGTGAAGCCGGCGAGCATGTTCATCATCGTCGTCTTGCCGCAGCCAGACGGCCCGACGAGCGAAACAAAATCGCCCTCGTTGAGCTCGAAGCTGACGTCGTGGACGACTTCGATCGCGCCGTAGGATTTCGAAACGTTGCGGAATGCGACCTTCGCGTCTGTGCCGGCCATGCTAATGCTCCACGCTGTCCTGCCAGCTCAGCAGCCGGCGTGAAGCTGCGCGCAGCAACGTATCCATCAAGAGCGCAAAAAATCCGATGGTGATGATGCCGGCGTAAATCACCGGAAGATTGAAGAAGGCGCTGGCGTTCTGGATGACGGCGCCAATGCCGTTCTGGGCCGCCACCAGTTCCGATGCGACGAGCGTCGCCCACGCAACGCCAAGCGCTACGCGCGCGGCCGTCAGAACATGCGGAAGCGTCAGCGGCACGATCACTTTCGTGAATATCTCGAAATCGGTTGCGCCGAGCGTTCGCGAAACCTTGATGTAGATCGGGCTGATCTGCGACATGCCCTCGTACATCACGATCACCGCGGCGAAGAAGGCGGCGTAAAACAGAATTGCAACCTTGGCGATTTCGCCAATGCCAAGATAGACGATCACCAGCGGGATCAGCGCGATTGGCGGCAAGGCGCGAAAGAAGTTGATGAGCGGGTCCACAAACCGGCGCAACCGACGATTCCACCCGATGAGAAATCCGACAGGAACCGCGCAGATCATACCAAACAGCAGTCCCAGCAGAACGCGCTGCACGGAAAGCCAGATATCAATCAGAAAATTGTTGTAACGCAGCCGCTCGAAGAGCGCGATGGCGACCTCATGCGGCGCGGGCAGCAGACCTGGCGAAAAAATCCCGCTCCACTTGACGCCATACCAAAGCGCCACGACGCATGCGAATGGCGCAAGACGCCACAGCGCGTCGGCCAGGCGGCTCATGGCGCATCCTCCGGGCGTCCGGCGCCTGTCGCGCAGTCAGCCTCGAAGGTGAATTCAAGGCGCACCCGTTCGCCGGGATAACGCACATAGGTATGCGCGAGGACTGCGCCATCGCGATCGACGAGCGTGCGGACAATCTCGACAATCGGCGCGCCGAGCGCGATGTCGAGCGCTGCGGCAGTCACCTCGTCGGCGCTGGAAAAGGTTACACGCTGTCCAACGCGCGCCAGCGCCAAGGCAGACTGTTCAGCGAACAGCAAGATAATTGGCCGGGCGAGAATTTCGTCGCGATTGGCGTCGAAAATCTCCTGCCGCACATGAATATCGATGAGACAATAGGGCTCGTCGCCCTGCCGATGGATGCGGCGCAGATGAGCGAAAACGCCTGTCGCAGCGCCCGCGACGACGCCGCGCAAAGCGCTGGCGTTGACGCGCGAGAGGGGCGCGACGAGCTCGGTTTCGACATCCTCGAGACTGGCGATCAGCGCGCGCCATGTGGTCGGCAGCGCATAGGTATGGCGCGCCGCAAGATCGGGCCGCACATAAGCCCCGCGGCCGCGGCGGCGCTGGATGAGCCCATCGCGCTCGAGCAGCTCCAGCGCGCCGCGCATCGTCGCGCGCGACAGTCCGAACTCGGCCTGCAGGGCATCAAGGGCCGGCAGACGCCCGCCGCTGGGCCAGTCGCCAGCCTCGATCCGCAGCCGCAACTGACCCGCCGCCTGAATGAACAGGGGTTGCGGGCTGCGCGCATATAAGGCCGCTGTCGTCATAAAGTATGTATATCAGTATTATAGTCTTTGACAAGTTGCTTCGAGAGGCGGCGGCGGCTGCGCCGGGCGTCGACGCCGCGTCCGATGCACGCCTTCGTGATCGCCGGGAGCCCGGACGCAATGTCGACACGGCGCTGCGCCTGCGCCATGATCCGGCGCTCCTCCAATCCGGGGAAATTTCAATGGACCGCCTTGCGGGCATCCGCGCCTGCGTTTTCGACGCCTACGGCACGATCTTCGATTTCGCTTCCGCCGCCGCCCGCTGTTCGGAAATTCCCGACGACAAGCGCGCGGCGCTGACGAACCTTTGGCGCGACAAGCAGGTGCAATACACGTGGCTGCGCTCACTGGAGGATCGCTACGCGGATTTCTGGCAGGTGACTGGCGAGGCGCTGGACTTCACGCTCGAGACGCTGGGCATCGCGACGCCCGCCCTGCGCGAGCGGCTGATGGAGCTTTACCTGACCTTGTCGGCGTTTCCCGAGGTTCCAGAAACGCTGCGACAGCTCAAGGAAGCGGGTTTTGTCACGGCGATCCTGTCGAACGGCTCCCCGATGATGCTGGACGCTGTTGTGCGCGGCGCGGGCTTGCAGGATCTTTTCGACAGGGTCTTGTCGGCCGATGCGGTCAAGGTCTTCAAGACCCACCCGCGCGTTTACGAATATTGCCAACGCCAGCTCGGCGTGCGGGCGGCGCAAGTGTCGTTCCAGTCTTCCAACGCCTGGGACGCCTATGCCGCCTCGGCCTTCGGCATGCGCGTGGTGTGGTGCAACCGCTACGGCCAGCAGCGCGAACGTTTGCCGGGAGCGCCCGATCGCGAAGTGCGCACCCTTGCCGCATTGCCGGCTCTCCTCGCGCCGCCTGCCTGATTGGTTTTTCGCAAAGAGCGCAAGCGCCGTTGACGCTGCGCCTGCGGCTCACCTGCCGCTGCGCGGCTTTTTGCTTTTCGGCGCGCTCGCCTTGCGCGCGCCGCCTTTGCTTTTTGCCGGCGTGGTCGGCCGTCCGCACGAGAGCGGAAAGTCCGGCGTGAAATCGTCGAGCAGCCCGAACAGTTTCGCCAGCACTGCAGCATCGCCCGAGACCGTTGCGGCTCCCGCCTGCGCAAGTTTGGCGAGGTCTGCCTTTTTGGCGAAGAGCGCGAGCAACCCTGTTTTCGCAATGCGCAAACGCACATCCGGATTGGCCAGGGAGCGGCCGGCCCGGTTGTTCAGCACGCCGTTGCGCGCCTCGATAGCGTAGACCTGACCGGTGTCCGTCAATTCGAGCGCAATCGAAAAGGCGATCTCGCGCGCGCGCGTCGCGTTGAATTTCACACCGAGAAAATCCAGCAGCATGTCGAGATCGACGGCCGACAAAACATCCGCGCCGGCGGTTGAGACCGCGGCTGCCTCGGAAAGGCCGCCGCGCAACTCCAGCGCGCCCGTCAGGAACATGTCGCGCCAGGGCCCGGATTCGGACTGGTAGCCCATCTGTTCGAGAATGTCGGCTTGCAAGGCGCGGGCAGCGGCGTTTTCGGGCGCAGCAAAAACGAGGTGGTTCATCACTTCGGCCGCCCATCGATAATCGCCCTTGTCGAAAGCGCGCTTGCCTTCCGCGATCACTTTCTTCGCGCCGCCCATCGCCTTCACGAAGCGCTTGCCGGCTTCCACGCGCGGAAGCCTGTCGTAGAGCGCGGGATTTCCGTCCCACCAGCCAAGATAGAATTGAAACACGCCTTTCACATTGTGGCGCAACGTTCCGTAATAGCCGCGACAGGCGAATTCGCGCGCCAGATGCGGCGGCAGTTCGAGCGTCTCGGCGATTTCTTCCATGTTGTAGCCGTGATTGGCGAGCCGCAAAGTTTCGTCGTGAATGAAACGATAGAGATCGCGCTGGCGCGCCAGAAAGGGGACGATATTTTCCGCGCCCCATGTCGGCCAGTGGTGGCTGGCGAAAAGAAGATCCGTGCGATCGGCGAACAGGTCGATCGTCTCGTCGATATATTTCGACCAATGCAGAGCGTTGCGCACCTCGGCGCCGCGCGGCGTCAGAATATTATGCATGTTGTGACTGGTGACTTCCGAGGCGCACAACGCGCGAAATTGCGGAAAATAAAACATGAACTCCGCCGGCGCTTCCGAGCCGTTCGCCATCTGGAATTCGATGTCGACGCCGTCGATGCGCCGCGTTTCGCCCGTACGCTTCACGATATCAGTCGGCGCGATCAGGCTGATCGTTCCGCGCGGCAGCGCTTTGCCAAGGCCGCAGCACACATGTCCGAACGGCGAAACCGCCAGTTTCGCGCCATACATCGCGAAGGCGCGGCGGTTCATGGCGTTGCCCGCCATCACATTTTCCGAAACCGCATAATGCAGAAAACCGTCCGGCGCGACGATGGGAACCTTGCCCGACTTGACGTCCGCCTCGTCGACGACGCCGCGCACGCCCCCGAAATGGTCGGCGTGCGAATGGGTGTAGATCACTGCCTTGACCGGGCGTGCGCCCAGCTTGTCGTTGGCGAGCTTCAGCGATGCGGACGCCGTCTCGACCGACGTCAGCGGATCGATGAGAATCCACCCCGTGTCGCCTTCAATCAGCGTCATGTTGGAAATGTCGTGCCCGCGCACCTGATGAATGCGCGGGTGAATCGTGAAGAGGCCGGAAATGCGGTTCAGTTGCGCCTGCCGCCACAGGCTGGCGTTCACCGTATCGGGCGCCGCATCTGCAAGAAACGCGTATTGATCCATGTCCCAGACGACGCGCCCTTCGGCGCCGGCAATCATGTTGGGTTCGAGAGCGGCGACGAAGCCGCGTTGCGCATCCTCGAAATCGCGTTGGTCGCCGAAATCGAGCAACTGGCCGACCGCCGAATTCACGGCGCGCGTCGCCCTGGACGGCGGCTTGGCCTGCAGGCGTTTTACCGGAGACGCTGATTTCTTTTTTCCAACCATGAGGAGCACCGCCGCAGAAGTTCGCAGCGCATGACCGTCGCCGGACCGCGCGCATTCGCAATTCAGACGGGGAACGCGACCCTTGGCAATAGGAAGCCGCCGGTGCGGGGCGCGAGCGCGCAACGCGCTGATTCGCAAGCGGCGCTTCCAGTGCGGAAAAATGGGCGTCGGCAATGCCTGTACGGCTTCAATCCGGCGAATTTAATGCGGTGCAGCATCGAAAAATCGCCACTGTTGCGCGAATGCCAGCCACTGTTGCGGGAATGTCATTGGCCAATGGGTCGAATGATGGGACAAACGGGAAGATCAAAATATGACGATTCTTTGTTGGAGGGACGACTACATGAAACGTGGATTGAGGCTTTCGCTGGCTGTTGCGGCGGCGGCGACAGCGGTCTGCTCGGCGCAGGCGACGGAAGGCTATTTTCAGGCTGGTTACGGCACGGTTCAGAAGGGCGTCGCCGGCGCGGGCGTCGCCAATCCCGAAGACGCAATGTCGCAGACGATCAATCCGGCCTCGATTGTCGACCTTCCGCAGATGATCACGCTCGGCGCCACCGCCTTCATGCCGTTCCGTGGTTATACGGCTGTCGGCCCCGGCTTTGTCGCTCCCGGCGGCCCCTTCTCGGGCAGCCTGCAGAGCAACTCCAATTTCTTCCTCATGCCCAACGTGGCCTATAGCAGCCCGATCGATCGCGATACGGCCTGGGGCGTCGCGCTCTACGGCAACGGCGGCATGAACACCAACTACCCCAATGTCGTCAACGCGATGGGCGGCTTTATCCCCGGCTGCGCGGGCGTTTACTGCGCGGGCGCGACGGGTGTCGATCTCAAGCAGATGTTCCTGTCGGCGAGCGTCGCCAAGCGCTTCGGCGCGCTCACCGTCGGCATCGCGCCGACGATGGCCATGCAGATGTTCTCCGCCAAGGGCCTCGGCTTTTTCGCTTTCCCCACAGGCGCGCCGGCCGGCTTCAGCTATTCGGCCAATCCCTGGAACATGACCAACAACGGCGTCGACACGTCGTTCGGCATCGGCGTCCGCGCCGGCGCGGAATTGAAGGTCACCGACACGCTGCGCATCGGCGTCGCAGGCTCCTCGCCCATGTATATGACGCCGTTCAGCCGCTATGCCGGTCTGTTCGCCGATGGCGGACGGTTCAACATTCCCGGCTGGATGACGATCGGCGTGGCCTTTGACGCTCTGCCCACGTTGACGCTGATGGGCGAATACAAGCGCATTTTCTACAGCTCGGTCGGCGCGATCGCCAATCCGAGCGCCGGCATCATGTATGGCGTCCGTATGGGGCAGGGCGGCGGTCCGGGCTTCGGCTGGCGCGACGTGAACGTGTTCACCGCCGGCGTGGAATGGCGCGCAACGCGTGACCTGACCTTGCGCGCCGGTTATGCGCACAACACGAACCCGATCCGCGCGCAGGATGTGACCTTCAACATTCTCGCGCCCGGCGTCGTGACGGATCACATCTCTGGCGGCGCGAGCTACAATGTGAGCGAGAACAGCAAGCTCGATCTGGCCGTGACCTATGTGCCCAAGCACAGCGTGATCGGCCCGGAAGTCACGCCCAACGGCGTGAACTGGGCCCGCGGTATCGATATTTCGATGCGTCAGTGGGAAGTGTCGGTCGGCTATTCGCACAAGTTCGGCGCCAAGCCGACGCCGGTTGTCGCGAAATACTGATCGGATCGATCATATCCGTGAATAGAAGGCTGCGGCGTTTGACGCCGCAGCTTTTTTCTTTTGCGCGCAGTAGCGGCGACAAAAAAATCGGCCGGTGCGATGCCGGCCGATTACGGGGTCGTTCAAAACGCGTGGCTGACGAATTGCTCAGCCGGTGTGCTTGATCAGGAACGTGTAGACGCCGCTGTCGGCTTTCGATTCAACCAGCTCGTTGCCGGTCGTCTTGCAGAAGGCCGCGAAGTCCGCAACCGAACCGGGGTCGGTCGCCATCACCTGCAGCGTGCCGCCGCGCGGCACATCTTTCAGCGCCTTTTTCGCGCGCAGAATCGGCAACGGGCAGTTCAGTCCCTTTGCGTCGAGCATTGCATCAGCCATTTCAGTCCTCCGTTGTCTGAAGCTTTAGATGTACAGGTTGATGTGCGACTGCAGCGCCTGTTCCATATAGGTCGCGGCGCCGCCGAGCTTCACGCCGTCGATCATGTCCTCTTTCTTGAATTCGAAGAGGTCCATCGTCATCTGGCAGGCGATGATGTTTACATCCGATTCGATCGCCGCTTCGCGCAGATCCTCGATCGAAGCGACGCCCTTTTTCTTGATCATGTTCTTCATCATTGTCGTTGCGCCGGCGCTGACGCCCGGCAGCATGCCGACGAGATTGGGCATGCCCATATGCATGCCGGCCATCGGCATCTTCATCGCGGGATTGCCCAGCGGCGAGACTTGCAGGTCCAGCTTCTTCTTCAGAAGCTCGAGACCGTAGAACGTGAAGAACATCGTGACGTCGACGCCCATCGCGGCGGCGGTCGTGCCGAGGATGAAGGGCGGATAGGCCCAGTCCAGCGTGCCTTTCGTGACGATGATCGTCATGGATTTCGCGTTGGTCGCGTTGCCTGCTTCGGTCATGAACTCCTCCTTGTCACCCTTATGCCGGGGCCTTTTTCTCATCTTATAATATTTGAATAGGTAGGTCCACGCCCCTCAGGCGGGCTTTCCATAGTACAGCATGGAAATATGTTCGGCCTCGGCGAAAAACAGCCAACGTTCGACGGCGACGCCGACCCCCGCGCTGAGAACGGCGAGAATGGCGCAGAAGGTTGCTGCAACGCCAGAGACAATGTGCGCTGCAATAAACGCCATCAAGACGGCGGGAATTGCAAACAAGGCGAGCATCGAAACAGCCCGCAATTTCTTCGCATGTTTGCGCGCGACGCTGTAGCCCATCTCGCGCATGATGAAATTCGCTTCCGTATGGGGCTGTTCCAGAAGACGGACGGACCCAAAGGCGCCGAGCCCGGTCGCGCTGGCGATTGTCGAGCGCGGCTGCTCGCGATCGATCGAGCGCCAATAGGCGAATTTGACCAGAAAGGCCGCAGCCAGAAGCACGAGCGCCAGAATGGCGTAGGTCTGCGTGAACACGCCGAAGATCAGCGTCAGCGCAACGAGCAGCAGCGAGCCCGTCGCAAGACCCAGCGAGAGATACCCCGGCAGAACGAGCGCGTTGTTCCATTGCCGGATCGTTTTCAGGCTGGCGTAGATCATCGCCGTGCAGGACACGGTGATGACGCTGAGCGCTGCCGCAGCCGCGCCCATCCAACCATACAGGCCGGCGGTCGTGTTGTAGAAAACCCAGCCCAGCGCAAAAAGCGCGACTGGCGCGAAGGTCACGATCGCCAGCACGCCTTCGCGCGCCAGCCAGGACGAGCGCCATTGCGTCAACGCGCGCCAGGCGCGTTCCGGCCGCCCCAGGTGAAAGGTCGAACTCATCAGCCCGACGACGATGAGACCGGCCGCAAGACCGATGCCGGCAAGGCCAAGCGCTGTTGTCGCTGGCAGGAGACCTGCTGCGGCGAAAACGCCAAGCAGCGCCATCAGCCCGTAGCCGGCGCCCGAAGCGGTGGTGAAGAGAATGACGGAATAGGCAGGATGCATAACGTCCTCAGCGCGTCAGAATGCGATCGACCCAGCGCAGGAATGCGCCGGTCGGCGATTGGGTTTCAACGGGCGCGAGCGCTGTCAGCGCTCCATTGCGGCCCGCGCGTGGCGGCAGATATTTGCTCGTCGGGCGATAGCCTGTTTCCGGCATGAGATCGAAGCCGCCGCGCTCGCGCACGAGTTGCGAGACATTGGACTCCGGATCGGCGAAATCGCCGAAATGGCGCGCCTTTGCAGGACAGGTCGCCACGCACGCCGGCACACGATCGGCTTGCGGAAGGTTCTCGTTGTAAATCTTGTCGATGCACAGCGTGCACTTCTTCATCACGCCGACGTCTTCGTCATATTCGCGCGCGCCGTACGGACAGGCCCACGAACACAATTTGCAGCCAATGCATTTGTTGTGGTCGATCAGCACCACGCCGTCCTCGGCGCGTTTGTAAGATGCGCCCGTCGGGCAGACGGTGACGCAGTCCGGCTTCTCGCAATGCAGGCAGTTTTTAGGGAAGTGCACGGTGCGCGCATTCGCGCTTTGTCCGCCGACTTCATAGGTGAAGACGCGGTTGAACCAGACGCCGCGTTGTTCGGCCTGATAGGCGTTGACGTCCGTGAGCGGCGCGGAAATGCCGCTCGTGTTCCATTCCTTGCAGTTTGTCGCGCAGGCGTGACAGCCCACGCAGGTGTCGAGGTCGATCACCAGTCCAAGGCTCTTGGCGCCGCGCTCCAGCGGAAGATCAGTCATGATTGTGCTTGCCTCCGCTCAACGCGATTTCGCGATTTTGGCGCCATAGCGATTGACCGCTGGCGCCGCCGCGACGCCTGGCGGGCGCGGCAGGGTTGGGAATTGCGGTTCGGAGACTTCCGCGCCCGCTTCGCATTTTTCGATCCGGACCCGCAGATCGAACCATGCCGCCTGTCCCGTGACGGGATCGGAATTGGACAGGCGTCGCCCGTCCTTTTCCTTCGGCAGCAGTTCGCTGATGAGATGGTTCAAAAGGAATCCCTTGCGCGCCTCGGGCGCGTCGGGAGCCAGCGTCCATGAGCCGGCGCGCTTTCCAATGGCGTTCCACGTCCACACCGTGTCGTGATTGACGCCTTCCATCGTCTTGACCTGCACCTTGATGTCGCCGTTGTGGGAGTAGACGCGCACCCAGTCGTCGTCGACAAGGCCCAGCTCGGCGGCTTTCGTGGTCGCGATATACAGTTTGTTGCGGCCCAGAATCTGCCGCAGCCATGCGTTCTGCGATCCCCACGAGTGATACATGATCATCGGGCGCTGCGTCAGCGCATGCATCGGATAGGTCTTTGTGTCGATCATCGCTTCTTCGAACGGCTGGTACCAGATCGGCAGCGGATCGAACGTCGCCTTCAACCGCTCGCGCATGTTCTCTGGCGGCTGCACGGCGCCATGGCCTTCCGCCGCGAGTTTGAATTTCTGCATGGGCTCGGAATAGAGCTGGATGACGATCTGATCGGTCGATCCGACGAAGCCCATGTGCTTTGCAAATTCGAGATACGACTTGTTCGCGAATTTGAAGAACTTCTGGTCCGGCTGCAGATCGTGATGCCAGAAACATTCATGCTTGATGTAAGCGTCGAGCTGGTTGGGATTGACCGCTCCGCGCCCGTTCGACTTTCCATCCTCGCCGCGCCAGCCGGCAAGCGGTCCGATGCCGGGCGTGCGCTCATGATTGACGATGTAATCGGCATAGCCGCCCGGGAATTTCGGCGAGCCGTCTTCCTTCGTCATGCCAGGCAGGCCGAGCCGCGCGCCAAGATCGAGCAGCACGGTCTGGAACGCGCGCACGTCGCGGTCGGGCTGCACGACCGGCTGGCGAATGGCGTCGGCTGGCCCGTCGGCTTCACAAATCGGCCTGTCGAGCAGCGAGATGCAATCCCAGCGTTCGAGATAGGTCGTGTCCGGCAGAATGAGGTCGGCGTAAGAAACCATCTCGGAGGCGTAGGCGTCCGAATAGATGATGTGCGGGATCTTGTATTCGCCGGTTTTCGGATCCTTGTCCGTCAACATTTCCATGACGCCTTTGGTGTTCATGGTGCTGTTCCAGCTCATGTTGGCCATGTACATGAACAGCGTGTCGATCGGGTAGGGGTCGCCCTTCCATGCATTGGTGATGACCATATGCATCAGGCCATGCGAGGCGACCGGCGCTTCCCACGAATAGGCTTTGTCGATGCGCACCGGCGTGCCGTCCGCCTCGAGCACCAGGTCTTCCGGCCCCATCGTGAATCCG
This sequence comes from Hyphomicrobiales bacterium, assembly GCA_028869185.1. Taxonomy (GTDB): domain Bacteria; phylum Pseudomonadota; class Alphaproteobacteria; order Rhizobiales; family Beijerinckiaceae; genus JAJXWB01. Next base: position 61,297 of record JAGWTA010000014.1, on the reverse strand, counting down.
AGCGGCAGACCGGCGAGCGGCGTCATCGGCTTGTAGCCCTTGCCCGCCGGCTTTTGAGCGGGCGGAATGGGCTTGGGGAAAGGCGGCTTGAACCGGAATCCGCCGGGACATTCGATAGAGCCCAGCAGCGTCTGCAGCACGTGAATGGCGCGGCAGGTATGGAACCCGTTCGAATGCGCGGAGATGCCGCGCATGGCGTGCATTGCGACCGGACGGCCGATGAAGCGATCATGCTTGCGCCCGGCCCAGTCGGTCCATTCCGTTTTGATTTCGATCGCTTGATTGAACGCGACATCGGCGAGTTCGGCAGCGATGCGCCGGATCTGCGCAGCTGAAACGCCACAGGTCGCAGCGACAGCGTCAGGGCTGTATTGCGAATCCATGTAGCGGCGCGCCAGCAATTCGAACGAGGGAACCGCCTTGCGCCCATCCGGCAAATCGATTGCGCCTGCAAGCGCCGGCGCGATATCGGCGGCTTTCGCTTTCACGAGCTTCTTGTCGCGTGCGTCGAACGCCAGCACATCGCCATCCGCATCGCGCGCAAACAGGCCGTGATCGGCTGCGCCAGGCTGTTGAATGACGAGCCAAGGCGCATTGGTGTAACGCACGAGGTAGTCCGCATCGATCTTGTCGGCGTGGAGCAATTCGTGAATCAGCGCCATGACGAACAGGCCGTCTGTGCCGGGGCGGATGCCAATCCATTCGTCCGCGACCGCGGAATATCCTGTGCGGATCGGATTGACAGAAACCACCTTGGCGCCGCGCGCTTTCAGCTTGCCGAGCCCGGTTTTGATCGGATTGGAATCGTGATCTTCGGCGACGCCGAACAGCATGAAATATTTCGCGCGATCCCAATCGGGCTCGCCAAACTCCCAGAACGACCCGCCGATCGTGTAGAGACCGGCGGCCGCCATATTGACCGAGCAAAATCCGCCGTGCGCGGCGAAATTCGGCGTGCCGAATTGCGACGCCCACCAGCCGGTGAGAGACTGGCTTTGATCGCGACCCGTGAAGAACGCGAGCTTCTTCGGGTCTGTTTTGCGGATCGCGCCAAGCCAGTCCGTTGCGATCTTCAGCGCCTCATCCCATTCGATCTCGACGAATTCGCCCGAGCCGCGCTCGCCCGAACGCTTCAGCGGCTTGCGCAGACGCGCGGGCGAATAATGCTGCATGATGCCCGAAGAGCCTTTGCCGCACAGAACGCCTTTGTTCACGGGGTGATTGCGGTTGCCCTCGATGTAACGAACGAGCCCGTCCTTGATGTGCACCTTGATGCCGCAGCGGCACGCGCACATGTAGCAGGTCGTATATTTCACCTCGTCTGCAACACGAGGGGAAAGGGCGATATCCGGCTCATTCAGCATTGTGCAGCTTTCCTTGCGCGTCAGATCTTCCAGGGCTGGTTGCGCTTTTTCAAAAAGCGCTTCCACGAATTTTCGGTGGTTTTTGCGACAACCGGCGAGGGAATGAAATCGGCAACGCGATCATCGTCCTCGTCGACAGGCTCCTGCTTTCCGCGCCGACGGCATTCGACGAAAACGTTGCGTGTGCAATCCTTGCAGATGGAATAGTCGAGCTTGCGATAGATTGTGCGCATGGCGTCGGTCTTCGACGAGAAATTATTGCCATGCACGAAATCCTTCGTGTAGGCGCCGCGTTCGAGCAGGTCGAAAACGCGTTCCTTCATGCGAATGAAATAAAGGCCGCCCCCGCGCGCGCGCAGGCGGTTGGCCTCCATGCGCAGCGCTTCAGCGCCCGCCACATCCACGAAATTGACGCCGGACATGAAGATCGCCATGTGCTTGCAATCGGGCGCGCTCGTCTCAAATCGTCTGATCGCATCGCGAAAACTCGCAACCGATCCGAAGAAAATCGAACCATCGAGGCGGAACAGCCGGAACTGCGGGCACTCCGGCAAATCGGGACCAGGGTCGGTGAATTTGCGCGAGGCGTTATGCGTGTCCGGCACGCGCGGCTTCATCGTCGGGTTGGACGTGCGGTAAAGATAGATGAGAATGGAAAGCGCGACGCCTGCCAGAATCGCCATCTGAAGATGGATGAACAGCGCCGAGCCGATCGTCAGTCCCATCACCCAGCGTTCCGACCGGCTGGTGCGCCAGATGCGCGCGATGTTCTTCTTGTCGATCAGCCCCCAGCCCACCAGCATCAGCGATGCAGCCATCGCCGCGTGCGGCAGATAGGCTCCGAGGGGCGCAAAAAGCAGCATCGCCAGCGCAAGCATCAATCCGGCGCTGACAGCCGACATCGGCGTGCGCGCGCCGGAATCGTAATTGAGCGCGCTGCGGTTGAAGGAACCGGATACGACATAGGCCGAGAAGAACGAACCGATGCCGTTGGCCAGACCTTGACCCATGAATTCGCGGTTGACGGAGACATGCTGTTCCGAGCGCGCCGCGAGCGCGCGCGAAATCGATACGACCTCGTTCAGGGCCGAAATCGAGATCGCGAGCGCTGCAGGGATAAGCATGCGCCATACGGAAGGGTCGAAGCTCGGCCGCGACAGACGCAGGGGATGCGAGGGCAGGGCGCCGACCGTCGACACCGAGCCTGGCTCGAAGGCGTTGAAGATGGCGGCGACGCCGCATCCCGCGAAAATCGCGGGGATCATGTAGGGAATCTTCGGTGTGAACCGGCGCGCCGCAATGCCGGCGCCCAGCGTGGCCAGCGACGTGAGGGTGGGTTCTATGGCGAGATTTTGAACAGACTTCGCCGTTGCAACGATGCTCGCCACGAAATCGGCGGTGCGCGGCAGGTGCAATCCCAGAAAATTCGGAAGTTGCGTCGCGATAATCAATATGCCGACGCCCGCCGTGTATCCGAGCACGACGGAATGCGAAATGAAATTGACCAGAACGCCCATGCGAAACAGGCCGAGCGCGAATTCGATCACGCCAACCATGAAAGCCAGGGTCAGCGCCAGCTCGACGTAATGCTCCGAGCCGGGCGCGGCAAAAACCGACAGCGAGGAAAACAGGACAAGCGATGCCGTGGTCGAAGGTCCAGCAACAAGATGCCAGGAAGACCCGTATAATGCAGCGATGATCGTTGGCACGATGCTCGCGTAAAGCCCGTATTCCGGCGGCATGCCTGCGATGGATGCGAAAGCCACGCCCTGCGGCAGAACGACGAGCGCGCCCGTCAGCCCCGCGACAAGATCGGCGCGCCATGTGGCGGCGTTGAGCTTGCGCGTCCAGTCGAGGAAGGGAAAGAGGACCTTCAAGGTCTCCTTCCCCCTCGGTATGGGCATTTCCATACTCATTGCGAATTTGGCCTTTCGGCGGGCTGGCGGCGCTTTGCGCCGCTTCGCATCAATCGGTCGTGACTTTTTTCAGCTTGCCGATGCCGAGCATGTTGAGCGCGGCCGTCTCGTAGAACGGTTCGCTTTCACCCTTGCGCATCTTGCGAATGAAGTATTTTTCGAAACCGATCTTGGCCGCGTGCACCCACTTGCCGGACGACGACCAATTGACGTTGCGCGGCGGGATTTGCGGCTGCGCGACGAACGCGATGCCTGAATCGCCGAAGTCGGCAAGGCATATGGCGTTCCACGTGCCCTGATGCGTAGGCTGCTGGCCGCGCAGGATCTGACCGATGTTGTGCGCGGTCGCCGTCACCATGGATTCGATCATGAAGCCGGTTTTCGGAACGCCGCAGGGCACGGGCGTCGGTCCCATCGGCGGGATGGCGACGCAGACGCCGACCGAAAACACGTTCTTGAACGTCGGGTTCTGCTGATGCTTGTCGACCAGCACGAAACCGCGCGGATTGACGAGCCCTTCAATGCCGCGCAGCGGCTTGATGCCACGGAAGGCCGGCAGCATCATCGAAAAACCGAACGGCATTTCATGCGTCGCTGCGACGGAGCCGTCGGCGGCGACTTCCTCGACGGTCATCTTGCCGTTCTCGACTTTTTTCACGCGCGAATTGACCATCCATTTGATGTGATGTTCGCGCATCTCGCTTTCGAGCAAGCCCTTGGTGTCGCCGACGCCGTCAAGGCCGAGATGGCCGACGTAAGGCTCGGACGTCACGAAAGTCATCGAAACCTGATCGCGGATTTTGCGACGACGCAATTCGGTATCGAGAATGAACGTATATTCGTAAGCCGGGCCATAGCAGGAAGCGCCCTGCACGGCGCCTGTGATGATCGGCTTGGGATTCTTGCAGAACTCCTCGAAGCTCACGGAAGCTTTCAGCGCATGATCGACATGGCAGATCGAATTGGTGAACGCATCCGGTCCAAATCCCTCGATTTCATCGAAGGCAAGTTCAGGTCCCGTCGCGATGACGAGATAGTCGTAAGAAATCTGCGAGCCGTCTTCGAGTTCGATACGGTTGGCGTGAGGGTCGACCTTGGAAACGGGAACGGGTTTGAACCCGATGCCGCGTTTTGCAAAGGTCGGCGCAAGGTCGACTTCCACTGCTTCGCGTGTGCGCCAGCCGACGGCGACCCAAGGGTTGGAAGGAACGAAATGATAGACGGGATCTTTCGTGACGACCGTGATCTTGTCTTCCGGTCGCATCGCATCTTTCATTTCATAGGCCATGATCGCGCCGGCCAGCCCTGCGCCCATAACAACGATATGCGCCATGTCGTACCTCCCATCGCCCGCTACGCTGCGGGTTTCCGCGCGCCGCTTCTCCGCGGCTTTTTCGTTCGGAACTTGACTGCGGCTCGCATCAGTTCCAAATATTCGAGTATATATAACTGTTGGACAATAGCGTTGCGCTTCGCCCTCGCGCAAGCGAGAAAAAGCGCGTATTCGCCAAAATGTGCAGGGCGACGATGATGCGCCAACCCGAGACCGACAAGGAAGGCTATCTCACAAACCCGGACGACTGGACGCCGCAATGGGCCGAACAGACGGCGCAGGCGCTCGCCATCGAACTGACGGAGGAGCATTGGGCGGCGATCGGGTTCATGCGTGAGTTTCTTGCGCTGCACCATGTCGCGCCGGACGCGCGCTTCGTGATGCGCTTTCTGGCGCAGACGCGCGCCGCGCCCCGCAACCGCCTGTTCGAATTGTTTCCCTACGGCTACCCCGGACAGGCCTGTAAAATCGCCGGAATGCGCCGCCCGCGCACCTGGAGCACCGGTTAGCGCGGGGGCTTCTGATCGATGAAATCCTGCATATGCGCAGCCCATGTCGCCGCCGTCGTCGCATCGAGATCGAGGATCGTGAACCGCCGCCCCTCGCGAATGGTGATGCGGAGCAATTTCATGCCGCTCTCGTGCGCAATGTCTTCCATGCGGATTTCACGCCCGTAAGGTGCGTGAAACTCGGCCCGTCGCGTCTTGACCGGCTCGCTCACCGTTTGACCTCTGCGCGGTAGAATGTCAGCTCGAGCTGCTGCTCCCATTTGCGCGGCGTATCCGGATATTCAGGTTTGATATCCATGAACAGATGGATCTCGCCGTCGCGCGCAGCCTGCGCAACCAGCTCTTCAAGCTGTTGAAAGCTTGTGACTTCCGGATGCGCGATGATGATTTCGCTGATTCTCGCCATTCAGATGCTCCCTCTGTTCTTATGCGCTGGCGACGCGGTCGCGATAGCGGATGCGATAAAGCAGCCGGCCGCCGCCTTCATTGTTGGAAAAGCCCGACCGGTCATGCAACACGTTGTTGCAGACCAGCCCCCAGCCAGGCCGCAGTTTCAGCCGCAGGACAAGCGGCTCATCCTTGAGAATCCGCGCGATGGCTTCGGCCGCGCGCTGCACGTCCGATCGCTGGCTCCAGGCGATATTGCGCTTGCGCGCGGTGTAGCGCATGCCGAGCCGCCCCGTAGCGCCGAAATAGAAAACCGGGCCGACATTGGCGGGCCGCTCGCTTCCATCGGGTTCGCGATTTGCCGGAATGGTCATGGCGTCGTCCGCCATCAGCGCCGCGATCAGCGCGGGATCTTCGTCGCGCAGGCGGATGTAGAGAATCTCTTGATCCAGCAGGCCGTTCTCGCCGCCCTCGGCATCGCTCTTGCAGTGCAGCAGCATGGATTGCACCGCGCAATTCGCGCCATGAAAATTGTAATAGCCATCCGTATGCCAGGCGATCGGCCTGTTCGTATAAGGGATGTAAAGATTGCGCGCCGCCTCTTCGGAAACGGCAATCCGCACGATGCCGTCGCCTTCGCGCGAACGGTGATCCTCCATCGCGGTCAGACCCAGCCGCGCGCCAAAGGCGGCCAGAGCGCGGCGGTCGCGCATTTCGTCGTCGCTGGTGTTTGCCGTGCGGTAGATCGCCATGTTTGCGGCGGCGCACAATGATCGCAAGCGCTGCAATTCCTCGGCATTTGGCGCCGCAAGATCTTGCACATCAACGACAAGCGCGTTCGCGTCGGTAGGATAATGGGCAAGCTTTTGCGCCCGCCATGCGCCGTATGCTTTCGCATCTGCGAGATCGGCCCACGCTGGAATTGTCATTCACACGCTCCGGTGAAAAGACTTTTGCACAATCGCGAGAATCCTATTCTCATATTCAAATCCTGTGTTATTATGTCGCCAGTCAGCGCGTGTGAAAAGAGCGAATCGTGAACTCGCGCGCTATTAATCAGATATGTTCGACTTCAACCTGAGGGAGGGTGGTCATGTCGCACGATGAAGGTAAAGGCGCAAAAGCGCATCATCCGACGCCGCTTCTGGACCAGCTTGAGACCGGTCCCTGGCCGAGCTTCGTGACGGGCCTGAAGAGACTGCGTGATTCCGGCGACAAGCAATATGCGCCGATGATGAACGACCTGCTCGGTCAGCTCGAGCATTCCTACGAAAATCGTCTCGGCTACTGGAAGGGCGGCACCGTTTCCGTTTACGGCTACGGCGGCGGCGTTATTCCGCGCTTTTCGGAAGTCGCCGACAAGTTCCCCGCGTCGAAGGAATTCCACACGCTGCGCGTGCAGCCGCCGGCCGGCTATCATTATTCGACCGATGTGTTGCGTCAGCTCTGCGACATCTGGGAGCGTCACGGCTCGGGCCTGATCGCGTTCCATGGTCAGAGCGGCGACATCATGTTCCAGGGCTGCACGACCGAGAACGTCCAGAAGGCGTTCGACGAGCTGAACGAAATCGGTTTCGATCTCGGCGGCGCCGGTCCCGCCATGCGCACCTCGATGAGCTGCGTCGGCCACGCGCGCTGTGAAATGTCCTGCTACGACGAGGTGAAGGCGCACCGCACGGTGCTCAACGAATTCCTCGACGAAATGCATCGTCCGGCGCTGCCGTACAAGTTCAAGTTCAAGTTTTCCGGGTGTGGCAACGATTGCGTCAACGCCATTCATCGCGCCGACTTTGCGGTGATCGGCACCTGGCGCGACGACATGAAGGTCAACCAGGAAGAAGTGAAGAAATACGTCGCGAAACAGGGGCGTAAATATACGATCGATCACGTCATCGCGATGTGCCCGACGCGCGCGCTCAGCCTGAACGACGACGACACGCTCGATGTCGACAACAAGTCCTGCGTTCGCTGCATGCACTGCCTGAACGTCATGAACAAGGCTCTGGCGCCGGGCGACGATCGCGGCGCCTCGATCCTCATCGGCGGCAAGCGCGCCCTGAAGATCGGCGACCTGATGGGAACGATGATCATTCCCTTCATCAAGCTCGACACGGACGAAGATTACGAGAAGCTGGTCGCGCTTGCTCGCCGCATGATCGACTTTTTCGCCGACAATGCGCTTGAGCACGAGCGCATCGGCGAGACGATCGATCGCATCGGCCTTCCGGCGTTCCTGGAAGCGATGGAAATCGAGCCCGATCCGAACATGGTCAACCATCCCCGCACGTCCTGCTATGTGCGCACGGATGATTTCACCGACGAGGCCGAAAAGTACTTCGAGCGCAAGGCGCGCGAAGCCGGTCTCGACGTCGCCGCCGACTGATCGGCGCAGGCGCGCGGCGTCAGCCGCGCGCACATCATAAATTCCGGGAGGATTGTTTTATGAACGCCACGCCACAACTGCGCCGTCCCGATGAAACGGGTGTGCCGGATCCCTTCCCCTACATGCATCCCAAGTTGCGTGAAAATTACGGGAACTGGGCCTGGCATGATCGCCCGCGTCCGGGCGTCCTGCATCACGTATCCAAGAGCGGCGACGAGGTCTGGACCGTGCGCGCCGGCACGCAGCGTCAGATGGACGTCTATACGATCCGTCTGCTCGCGGACATCGCCGATAAATTCGCCGAAGGCCATGTGCGTTTCACGACGCGCTCCAACATCGAATTCATGGTCAGCTCCTTCGCCAAGGTGCAGCCGCTGATCGACGCCCTGCAGAGCAACGGTTTCCCGGTCGGCGGCACGGGCAATTCGGTTTCGATGATTTCGCATACGCAGGGCTGGCTGCATTGCGACATCCCCGGCACTGACGCGTCCGGCGTCGTCAAGAGCCTGATGGACATGATGCATCACGAATTCGTCGTCGAAGAGATGCCGAACCGTGTGCGCATCACGACCTCGTGCTGCCAGATCAACTGCGGCGGCCAGGGCGATATTTCCATCAACGTGCAATACACCAAGCCGCCGAAGATCAATCACGACCTCGTGTCGAAGGTTTGCGAGCGTCCCGCCGTCGTTGCGCGCTGCCCGGTCGCGGCCATCCGCCCGGCGATGGTCAACGGCGTGCCTTCGCTTGAAGTCGACGAGAAGAAATGCGTGTGCTGCGGCGCCTGTTACCCGCCGTGTCCGCCCATGCAGATCAACGGCGCCGATTCCACCAAGATTGCGATCTGGGTTGGCGGCAAGCATTCGAATGCGCGCTCCAAGCCAACATTCCACAAGCTGGTTGTCGCCAATCTCCCCAATAACGCGCCGCGCTGGCCCGAGGTTGAGGATGTGGTGCGCAAGATTCTCTACGCCTACAAGGAAAACGGTCGCGACTTCGAGCGCCTCGGCGAATGGATCGAGCGCATCGGCTGGCCGCGTTTCTTCGAATTGTGCGGTTTCGCCTTCACCAAGCATCACCTCGACACTTGGACCGGCGCGCGCAAGACGATGAACATGTCCGCGCACGTGCATTTCTGAGCGGGGGCGAAAAGTGCGTTTTGCTATTGTCGTCAACGAAGGCCCGTATACGCATCAGGCGTCCGATACGGCCTATCAGTTCGCCAGGGCTGTTCTCGCCAAGGGACACGAGATTTTTCGCGTGTTCTTTTATCACGACGGCGTGAACAACGGCACGCGTTACACTGTGCCGCCGCAGGATGATCGCAATCTGCAGAAGCTGTGGAGCGAATTGGCCGAAAGCCACAAGCTCGATCTGGTTGTCTGCATTGCGGCCGCGCAGCGTCGCGGCATCCTGGACGCCAACGAAGCGAAGCGGCAGGGCAAGGACGGCGACAATATCGCGCCAGGCTTCCGCATTTCCGGCCTCGGGCAATTGATCGAGGCCGGCATCGAAGCCGATCGTCTCGTCGTTTTCGGAGATTGAGCGATGAGCGAGACGAAGAAAAAGTTTCTCTACGTCAACCGCAAGGCGCCGTACGGGACGATCTATGCCCTTGAATCGCTCGAAGTCGTCCTGATTGGAGCGGCGTTCGAGCAGCATGTCAGCCTCGCGTTCATCGACGACGGCGTCTATCAGCTGATGGACGGTCAGGACACCGCCGCCGCCGGCATGAAAAATTTCTCCAAGACCTACAAGGCGCTTGGCGATTACGAGGTGCGCAAACTCTACGTCGAGCGTGAATCGCTCGACGAGCGTGGCCTCAAGGTCGAAAACCTGATGCCCGTGACATACGAAGACGAAGACGACGATTACGCGGAAAAGCCGTCGCTGATCGTGGTCGATCGCGCAGAGATGAGCAAGATCATCGCGGCGCAAGATGTCGTCCTGAGCTTTTGAGGTCGTCCATGTCGACGTTGCATACTGTTAACAAGTCGCCCTTCGAACGCTCGTCGCTGAAGAGCTGCCTCGATCACGTTTCTGCCGGCGATGCCGTGCTTCTGATCGAGGACGGCGTTGTCGGCGCCCGCAAGGGCTCGCAATTCGCCGGCGCGCTTGCCGCCAAGAACGGCGCCTGCGCGATTTATGCGCTGGGACCTGATCTTGCGGCCCGCGGCATGAAGGCGTCTGATCTTGTCGACGGCGTGAAAGTCGTCGACTACGCCGGATTTGTCGATCTGGCTGCGGAGAAATCGCGCGTTTGCGCGTGGCTGTGAAAACAAACTCTGGGAGAAGTGAAATGAGCTCTTATGAAGTCAACGGTCTCGTCGCCGAACATGACGAAGAAGGCTACCTGAAGGACATCCATCAGTGGAATCCTGAACTGGCGGGCCTCATCGCGCAGAGCGAAAACATCAACATGACGCCTGACCACTGGGAAGTCGTCAACTTCCTGCGCGACTATTACGAAGAATACCAGATCGCCCCGGCCGTTCGCATTCTCGTGAAGGAAATGACGAAGAAGTTCGGCAAGGAAAAGGGCGACCAGAAGGCGCTCTACGCGCTGTTTCCCTACGGCCCCGCCAAGCAGGCGTGTAAGATCGCCGGTTTGCCGAAGCCGACGGGCTGCGTCTGACGCGATAAAAAAAACTGCTCAAAACAAGCGAGCAGATTCCAAGGGGAGGAGAATGACATGACGGCGCTTTACGCCGGGCTCTTTTACGTGGCGACATTGGTTCTGGTCGGCGGACTCGCCTACAGAATCGCGCAGTACGCCCGGACGCCTGCGCCGCTCAAAATCCCAACGACGCCGGCGCCGATCACGCGCGCTGGCGTCGTCGCGCGCATGTTTCGCGAAGTGACTCTTTTCGAGAGTCTGTTCAAATCCAACAAATGGATTTGGGTGTTCGGATGGATGTTCCATGTGGGGCTTGCGCTCGTCCTCTTCCGTCACCTGCGCTATTTTCTCCAGCCTGTGCCTGAGCTGGTGGTGCTTGCGCAGCCCGCCGGCGTGATTGCAGCCTTCGCGATGGTTGGCGGACTGCTCGCGCTCTGGGCGCGGCGGTTCATCGTGCCGCGCGTGCGCTACATCACGAATTATTCGGACCACCTGATCCTGGCGCTGCTCGTGGCCATCGGCCTGTCCGGAATGGCGATGAAATTCGTCGCCCATACCGACATCGTCTCGCTGAAGGCGTTCATTCTCGGGCTGATGTATTTCGACTGGCGCCCCTTGCCGCAGGATCCGATCTTGCTGGTTCATCTCGGGCTTGTCGCCGCGTTGATGATCATCTTTCCCTTCTCCAAACTGTTGCATGCGCCGGGCGTCTTCTTCTCGCCGACGCGCAATCAAGCCGACGACACCCGCGAGCGACGCTATGTCTCGCCGCTGTCGCCGCGCAAAGCGTGAGGCGAACATGGCGCCGACAAAATTCAACGGAAAAGATCACGTCCACGGCGACCCGATCGAAATCCCGCCGCTCGCGTGCGGCGCGATGGCGGACTCAAAGCCTTTCGTCGCATCGCCTGCGATGCAGAAGCCGCTCGGCTTTCCAGGGGAGCTCGTCGACAATTGGCAGGAAAAGGCGATCAACCGCCTTGGCGAACTGGTCAACGGTTCGCGCGCCTTGCGCGTTTACCTCGACTCCTGCGTAAAATGCGGCGCCTGCACCGACAAGTGCCATTATTTCATGGGCACGGGCGATCCCAAAAACATGCCCGTCGCGCGACAGGATCTTCTGCGCAGCGTTTACCGCCGCTATTTCACGCTTGGCGGCAAGATTGCGCCCAAACTCGTCGGCGCGCGCGATCTGACGCGCGATGTTCTCGATGAATGGTACAGCTATTTCCATCAATGCTCGCAGTGCCGCCGCTGCTCCGTGTTCTGTCCCTATGGCATCGACACGGCTGAAGTTTCGATGGCCGCGCGCGACATCATGGATACGATTGGCCTCGGCCAGAAATATTCCAACGAGATCATCGGCAAGGTCTTCAACGTCGGCAACAACCTCGGTCTGCCGCAGAAAGCCCTGCGCGCTACGCTGGAAAGCCTTGAGGAGGAAATCGAGGAAGATACCGGCGTGCCGGTGAAGCTCCCGCTCGATGTGAAGGGCGCCGATATTCTGCTCGTGACGCCCAGCGCCGACTTTTTCGCCTCGCCGCACATGGAAGGCCTGATCGGCTACGCCAAGGTGTTGCACGAGGCCGGCGTGAGCTGGACGCTTTCCTCCTATGCCTCAGAGGCGGCCAATTTCGGCATGTTCGTCGGCTCGCACGAAAACATGAAGAAGGTCGCCGAGCGTATTCGCATTGCCGCCGAAGAGCTTGGCGTCAAGCGGCTCGTCTTCGGCGAATGCGGCCACGCCTGGCGCGTCGCCTATTCGTTCCTCAACACGCTCGTGGGCCCGCTCGATTTTCTGGATCAGAATTATCCGATCCCGCAGCACATCTGCGAATTCACCAACGATCTGATCGAAAACGGCAAGCTGCGTTTCGACAAATCGAAGAACGACGAGTTCCGCCTGACCTTCCACGATTCCTGCAATGTCGCGCGCGCTTCGCGTATGGGCGACAAACCGGGCGGTCAGTTCGAAATTCCGCGCGCCATCCTGCGCGCAACCTGCAACCATTTCTTCGATATGGCGCCCGAAACGATCCACGAGAAAACGCTGTGCTGCGGCGGCGGCGGTGGTTTGTTGACCGACGAATTGATGGACGTCCGTCTCAAGGGCGCCCAGCCGCGCATGCGCGCGTTGCAGGAAGTCGCCGAAGAGCATGGCGTGACGCACATGGCGGCGATCTGCGCCATCTGCAAGGCGCAGTTTTCAAAGGTCCTGCCGCAATTCGGCTTCGACATGGAATCCATCGTGAGCGTGCATCAAATGGTCTCGAACGCCATTTTGATGACCGGTTCGCGACAGGCTGAGGAATATGACGCGGCGCATGCAGCGCCGGTGTCTTGAGAACGCAAAAGGAGACGACGATGAACGAATCCGCTCCGGCCAAGCCGCACACATTCCGGCGCTACAAGAACGGCGATACAATGTGGAACTGGACGGATCTGTCGTCCAAGATTTTCCAGGCCGATCGCTCTTACAAGTGCCCGACCTATGTCCACCGCACGGCGCCGTGCCAGGGCTCGTGCCCCTCGGGCCATGACATCCGCGGTTGGTTGTCGATCGCGCGCGGCATGGACAAGCCGCCGGTCGAGGGCATGAAATGGCAGGAATACGCCTTCAGCCGCATGGTCGAGGCCAATCCGTTCCCCGCAACCATGGGACGCGTCTGCCCCGCGCCATGCGAAGACGGCTGCAACCGCAACGAGGTCGATGATTTCGTCGGCATCAACGCTGTCGAGCAATATGTGGGCGACTGGGCCATCCAGAACCAGACGACGCTCCCGAAGCCTCCGGCTTTGCACGGCAAGCGCATCGCCGTCATCGGCGGCGGGCCGGCCGGCCTTGCGGCGGCCTATTTCCTGCGCATGAAAGGCCATGCCGTCACCATTTTCGAATCGCACGAAAAACTCGGCGGCATGATGCGTTTCGGCATCCCGGGCTACCGCACGCCGCGTGACATGCTGGACGCCGAAATCGGCCGCATCCTCGCGCTGGAAGGCGTTACGGCGCGCACGAGCACCCGCGTCGGCGTCGATGTCTCCGTCGCCGATCTCGAGCGTGACTATGACGCGATTTTCTGGGCGATTGGCGCGCAGAAGGGACGGCCTCTGCCGGTTCCCGGCGCCGATGCTGAAAACTGCATCACCGGCGTCGACTTCCTCGATGCGTTCAACCGCGGCTGGGTTTTCTCGACGGCGAAAAAGATCATCGTCGTCGGCGGCGGCGACACGTCCATCGACGTGGCTTCGGTCGCCCGCCGTTTGGGCCACATCTCGCAATCCCACCGTCATGACGCCCATGACGCCTCGACCTTCGGCTACACGGCGCATGACGTCGCCGGCGCGTTGCGCCGCGAAGGCGTCGAGATCGTGCTGACCTCGCTGTTCCCGATCGAGCAGATGACCGCCGCCGAACACGAGCGTGAAGACGCAAAGCGCGAAGGCGTCGAAATCCGTGGCGGCGTCATGCCGCTGGAAGTGGTGAAAGGCCCCGACGGCCTCGCCCGCTCGCTGCGCATGTGCCAATGCACGATGAAGGGCCCCGTGCCGCATCCGATCGACGGCACCGAGTTCGAAATCGAATGCGACATGGTCATTTCCGCCATCGGCCAGATGGCCGATCTGAGCGAAGGGTTGCAGGCGCTCGACGCTGGCCGTGGCGCCATCGCGATCGACTCGACCTACAAGGTCCGCAACAAGGACAAGCATTTCGCCGGCGGCGACGCCGTTCGGCCGCATCTGCTGACGACTGCAATCGGCCATGGTCGCATTGCCGCGGAAACGATGGATCACTTCCTCGCCGGCACGCCGGACGACAAGCGGCCCAAAGTCGACGTTCATCAGTTCAACCTTTTGGAAGAACTGCATCAGCGCAATCTTGACCCCGCGCCCTACGATCACGGGCAGGTGCGTGGCACGTCGGGGAGCAAATTCGCGATCCACAATTACGAGGATCGCGGATCGACCCAGATCATCCCGCACAAGGATCTGTTCAAGGGTCATTTCCCGAATGCCGCGCGCAACAAGCGCAACGAGCGCCACGTGTTCGCCGAAAACGTTATCGGCGATTTCGACGAGCGTATGATCGCGATCACCGAGGAGCAGGCGCAAAACGAAGGCAAGCGCTGCATGAGCTGCGGCCTTTGCTTCGAGTGCGACAATTGCGTGATCTATTGCCCGCAGACGGCGGTGCAGCGCGTTCCGAAAAAGGAACGTGCGGTCGGTCGCTACGTCTATACCGATTATTCCAAATGCATCGGCTGCCATATCTGCGCAGACGTTTGCCCGACGGGATATATCCAGATGGGTCTGGGCGAATGATCCGCAAAATCCTCGCTGCTTGGGCGCCGATGATCGCGCTCGCCGGCGCACTGTTTTGTGCGCCGGCCGGCGCCGAGGAAGCTGGTCGCACGCCCGTGCCCCATCCGCCGAAGGGGCAGGGAGAGCATTGCGTCGCCGATACGGAGTTCATGCGGCGCAATCACATGAAAATGCTTTTTCATGATCGCAAGGAAACGGTTCACGAGGGTGTGCGCGGCGAAAAGTTCAGCCTTGCAGGCTGCGTCTCCTGTCACGCCGTCAAAGGCGCCGATGGCAAACCTGTCGCCTTTTCCAGCGATCAGCATTTCTGCAAATCTTGCCATAGCTACGCAGCGGTCAAGATCGATTGTTTCGAATGTCACGCATCGCGCCCGGCGGAAATGCCGCAGAAGGCTGCAAGCGCGCCGGCAGATGCGCCCTATGCCGCCATCGCCAGTTATGTCCGCGACATGAAGCCAGAGGTTAAGCCATGACGGCGCCGGATCAAAACACGGATGTCGATCGTCGCGCCCTCATTAAGAGCGCGGTTGGCCTGGCGACGGTCACGCTCGCGCCCGGCGTAACGCTTTACGCTTTTGGCGTTGAGGCCGCGAGCGCGCCTGTCACCTCGGCGAAGCGCTGGGGCATGCTCATCGACATCAACAAATGTCCGCCGGGCTGCGACCTGTGCGTGACGGCCTGTCAGCAGGAAAACGGCTGGAAATCGACCGGCCATCCTTCCACGGATGCGCAATGGATCCGCAAGGTGACGCTGCGCGATCCCGAAACCGGCAAGACACGCGAAGCGCCGGCGATGTGTCAGCATTGCGCGACGCCGCCCTGCGTCGACGTCTGCCCCACCGGCGCTTCGTTCAAGCGCGCCGATGGCATCGTGCTCGTCGACAAACATATTTGTATTGGTTGCCGCTATTGCATGATGGCCTGCCCATACAAGGCGCGCTCCTTCGTGCATGAGGAAATCGACGATCAGAAGACCGTTGCGCCGCGCGGCAAGGGCACTGTCGAAAGCTGCACCTTCTGCGTCGATCGCGTCGACGCGGGCCGCATCCCGGCCTGTGTTGAATCCTGCGGCGTCAAGGGTGGCGCGGCCATGATTTTCGGTGACCTCAACGACCCCAACAGCGAAATTCGCAAAGCTGTTTCGGCGATGGCGACGACGCAAATCCGCGCTGACCTCGGGCTTGATCCGGGCGTGCGCTACCGCAATCTTTGAGAGGCGCGCCCACCATGGCGAAGCTGAAATTCCAGACGTTGAATCGCCAGAGCCAGTCGTTCTGGCTGCTGATCTTTTTTCATGTCGCGCTGGTGGCCATCGGCCTTTCCGCTGCGCTCTACATGGAAGAACACGGCCACATCGTCACCGGCATGAGCAATCAGATCGTCTGGGGATTGCCGCATGTCTTCGCAGTATTCCTGATTGTCGCAGCCTCGGGCGCGCTGAATGTCGCCTCGGTGTCGTCCGTGTTCAACAAGCTTGCCTACAAGCCTTACGCGCGATTGTCGGGCATTCTCGCCATCGCGCTGCTGCTCGGCGGCCTTGCCGTTCTCGTGCTTGACCTGGGCCGTCCCGATCGCCTGTTTGTCGCCGTATTCAACAACAACTTCAAATCGATTTTCGCCTGGAACATCTATCTGTATTCGGGCTTCATCGCCATCGTCGGCGCCTATCTGTTTGTCATGATGGACCGCCAGGTTTCCAAATCCACCGTCGCCGGCAAGGCGATGGGCTGGCTCGCATTCGTGTGGCGTCTGATTCTCACGACCGGCACCGGCTCGATCTTCGGCTTTCTCATCGCGCGCGAGGCCTACGATTCCGCGATCATGGCGCCGCTGTTCATCGCCTCGTCGTTCCTCTACGGCCTGGCGTTCACCGTGCTTGTTCTGGCGATGATGTCGAGCCAGACGCTGTCCGATCTCATGCCTGACGAAATGGTCGAGAAGTTTTCCGGCCTGCTGGTCATTTTTGCGCTGGCCACCGTCTATTTCACCGTCGTCCAGCATCTCACCAAGCTCTATTCGGCAAGCCATCGCGACGTCGAGGATTTCCTGTTGCGCGACGGCGGCGTCTATCCCGTCATGTTCTGGCTCGGGCAGATCGCAATCGGCACGATCGCGCCGCTCGCGATCTTGTATATGCGTGGCAAGGCGCTGTCGCCGCGCATGGCGCTGACCTCGGCGGCCGTTCTGTTCCTCATCGGCGGCCTCGCTCAGATGTATGTCATCATCATTGGCGGTCAGGCGTTCCCGCTGAAGATTTTCCCCGGCGAAAAGGTTTCCAGCTCGTTCTTCGACGGCGGTATCGCAACCTATACGCCGTCCATTCCGGAAGCCCTGCTGGGCATCAGCGGCGTTTCGCTGGCGATGCTCATCGTCGCTTTCGCCTTGCGTCTTCTGCCCTTCTTGCCACAGGGAGCGCCGCGACAGAGCTGATCGCATCTGCCGTTGCAAAAGCGTCGTAGACAAGGGTTCTTCCATGCAGGTTCGCGCCTTCGCCAGCCAGCCGCGCCTGTTCGGCGGCATGCAGTCTGCGCGCCGGCCGATGGCGGTGTAACGCATGAGCGCGCTCTTCATATCGGCCGCGCATAAATCGTCCGGCAAGACGATGGTGTCGGTAGGCCTGACGGCGGCTTTCACCGCGCGCGGCCTGAAGGTGCAGCCTTTCAAGAAAGGCCCCGATTACATCGATCCGATGTGGCTGGCGCGCGCGAGCGGACGCCCTTGCTATAACCTCGATTTCAACACGCAAGACGACGATGAAATCCTCGCGACCTTCGCCCGTCATGCGATGGAGGCCGATCTTTCGCTCATCGAAGGCAACAAGGGTCTGCACGACGGCGTTTCTCTCGATGGCGCCGATTCCAGCGCCGCGCTCGCCCGGCGACTTGGCGCGCCGGTTGTTCTCGTTGTCGACACGCTCGGCATGGCGCGCGGCGTAGCGCCGCTGCTCGCCGGTTACAAGGCGTTCGATCCGCAGGTCAATATTGCCGGCGTCATCCTCAACAAGGTCGGCGCGTCGCGTCAGGAAACTAAGCTGCGGCAGGCAATCGAACGCTACACCGATATTGCCGTTCTGGGCGCCATCGGGCGCGACGAGGGACCGCGCGTCGAGGAGCGCCATCTTGGCCTGACCACGCCGCTGGAATGTCCGGCGCTTACCGAAACGATTGCGCGGTTGCGCGCTGCGGTGGAACGCGGCGTCGATCTTGATCGCCTCCAGACGATCGCAAGATCCGCCCCCGCGCCAGTTGCGAAAATCACCGTTGAAACGCGCGCCAAGCCCGATGTGCGCATCGCGATCGCGCGCGACGAAGCATTCGGTTTTTATTATGCGGATGATCTCGAGGCGCTCGAACGCGCCGGCGCAGAACTCGTATATTTTGACGCGATCCGCGACCGCCAGCTGCCCGCATGCGATGGACTTTTCATCGGCGGCGGCTTTCCCGAGACGAGCGCCGCCAGGCTTTCTGGCAACAGCGCGTTGCGCATGCAGATCAAAGATGCATTGCGCGCAGGCTTGCCGTGTTACGCCGAATGCGGCGGTCTCATGTATCTGACGCGGTCCATCGAATGGGATGGCAAACGGCACGAGATGGTCGGCGTTGTGCCAGCCGACACGCGTATGGAAAAAAGGCCGCAGGGGCGCGGCCTTGTGAAGCTTGAAGAAACGGACGCAGCGCCATGGGGCCGCGTCGACAACGAAATCCGCGCGCACGAATTTCACCACGGCGCCTTGTACAATATCGAACCGACCAGCCGCTTCGCCTATCGCGTCCGCCGCGGACATGGCGTCGACGGGGTGCATGATGGTTTCGTCGTCGGCAACCTTCTTGCGAGCTTCACCCATCTGCGCGACACCCAAGCCCATCATTGGGCGCAAAGGTTCGTTTCCTTCGTCCGCAACGTGAAGCAGCAGCGAGGAAACTCTGCGGCGACTCCGCTGTTTTCACCGCCGCCGGCGTCGTCGGTGGATGCGACGCCAATGCCGGCGCCATCGACGTCCGGCGACCACGCCGCCGCACGCTCCGGCGGCGCGCTGCCCGCTTTGCCGATTGCGCTGAATGTCTCGGCGCAGTGGGGCATCGTTGTTGGCGGCAATATCGACGCTGCCCGTCACGCCGAGATGCTGTTGCGCGCCGGGGCGGCTGTCACTGTTTTTTCCAGCTCTCTGTGCAGCGAATTCGTAGCTCTGCGCGAGCGCTTCTCGTTCGAGCATGTCGCGCGGCTGCCAGCGCGGCGCGCCGAACTGGAAGGCGTCGCGATTTGTGCAATTGCGCTTGACGATGTGCAGGCGCAGGAGCGCGTTCGGGCGCTCGCAAAGCAGGCCGGCGCTCTTGTCAATGTCGCAGGCAATCCAGCGCTCTGCGATTTCACGTTCCCTTCGATCATCGATCGAGCCCCATTGATGATCGCCATTGCAAGCGGCGGCGCCTCGCCTTTGCTCACGCGCATTTTGCGCGCCAGGATCGAATCGACCATCCCGGCGCACTACGGCAAGCTGGCGGAATTCGTGCGCGCGCATCGCGCCGATGTCGTCGCCCATATCGACGATGGCCGTGCGCGTTTGCGTTTCTGGGAACGAGTTCTTGAAGGGCCGATCGCAGAGCTGGTTCTGGCGGGCGATGCAGATCGCGCCGCTTCCGCGCTGGTCGACGAATTGCGTTCGTCAACAAGGGGCGATGACAGGATTTGCGGCGAGGTCTATCTCGTGGGCGCTGGCCCTGGCGATCCCGATCTCTTGAGCTTTCGCGCATTGCGTCTGATGCAAAAGGCCGACGTCGTGCTCTATGACAATCTCGTCGAGAGCGCGATTGTCGATCTCGTGCGGCGAGATGCAGAACGGATCTATGTCGGCAAGCGTTCCGGCGACCACGCGTTGCCGCAGGAAGAAATCGTTGATCTGCTGGTGCGGCTTGCACAACAGGGCAAGCGCGTGCTTCGACTCAAGGGGGGCGATCCCTTCATCTTCGGGCGCGGCGGCGAGGAAATCGAAAAGCTTGCGGAAAACCGCATTCCCTTCCAGGTTTGTCCCGGCGTGACCGCGGCGATCGGCTGCGCTGCCTACGCCGGCATTCCGCTCACGCATCGCGATCACGCGCAATCCGTCGTCTTCGTGACGGCGCACGGCAAGAATGGCCCGCTTGATCTCGACTGGAGCGCTCTCGCCAAACCGGGACAAACTGCGGCCGTTTACATGGGCTTGTCGCGCATCGAAAAATTGATGCACGAATTCGAGGCGCATGGCGCTGATCCGGACACGCCCGCCGCGATTGTCGACAATGGCACGCGGCCCAATCAGCGCGTGGTTGCCGGCACGGTGCGCACGCTTGCGGAGAAGGCTCGCGCCGCGCAATTGCGCGGCCCCACAATCGTCATCGTCGGCTCGGTCGTGACATTGCGCGACCGGCTCGATTGGTACAATTCAACGAAAAGCCAAAATTGAAGAGGGATGCGATGGTCACCAAGAACGACATTCTCGCCGCTATCAGCGCAATCAAGGGGCCCGATGGCCGCACGCCATTGACGGAGAGCGGAGCCATTTCCGGCGTCACGTTCCGTGATGGCAAGGCTTTCGTCGCCATCGCCATCGACCCTGCGCAGGCCGCCTCGCTAGAGCCGATGCGCGCTGCCGTCGAGGCGGCCGTGCGCAAGCTTCCGGGCGTGCAATCGGCGCTCGTCACGCTGACGGCGGAAAGCACGCGCGAGGTCGCCCAGCAGTCCGGGCAGGCGCGCGCTCCGCAGCCATCGCCAGCGCCGTCCGATCCGCAGGGTGTTCCCGGCGTCCGGCAGATCATCGCCGTCGCATCGGGCAAAGGCGGCGTCGGCAAATCCACCACCGCCTGCAACATTGCGCTGGGCCTCGCCCGCCGCGGCTTGAAAGTCGGCGTTCTCGATGCCGATCTTTACGGCCCGTCCATGCCGCGTCTGTTTGGCCTTTCGGGTCGCCCGCACGCTACCGAAGACGGCTCGAAACTGTTCCCCCTCGAGCGTTTCGGCGTGAAGGTCATGTCGATCGGCTTTCTTGTCGAGGATTCCGCGCCCATCGTCTGGCGCGGTCCCATGGTCATGTCGGCGCTCAAGCAATTGCTGCATGACGTCGCCTGGGGCGAGCTCGACGTTCTGGTGATCGACATGCCGCCTGGCACGGGCGATGCGCAACTGACGATCGCCCAATCTGCGCCGCTCGCCGGCGCCGTGATCGTCTCGACGCCGCAGGATCTCGCCCTGATCGACGCGCGCCGCGGCGTTGCAATGTTCCAGCAGGTGCATGTGCCGATCCTCGGCGTTGTCGAAAACATGAGCTATTTCGTTTGCCCGCATTGCGGCGAACGTTCCGACATTTTCGCACACGGCGGTGCGCGGCATGAGGCCGAGCAGATCGGCGTGCCGTTCCTGGGCGAAACGCCGTTGCACATGACTGTGCGCGAAACATCGGACGCCGGCGAGCCGCTTGTCGCCACCACGCCCGACAGCCCCCAGGCGCAGGCCTATATCGCGATTGCGGACAAGGTCGCCGCTGCTCTGGCGAGCGGTGCGGGCGGACGCGCTGCGCCCAAGATCACCATTGCCTGATCTGAAATTGCAAAGACGGAGGAGAAGATGGGTATCGACTTTGACGGCAAGACAATCGAAACGACGGCGAGCGGATATCTCGTCCACCAGGACGACTGGAGCCGCGATCTGGCAAGCAGGCTTGCAGCGCAGGAACAGATCGAACTGACCGACAAGCATTGGGATGTGATCGATTATCTGCGCGAGGAATATTTCGAGCACAACGAAAGCACGCCCAACACGCGCACGATCATCAAGGCGATGGGCGAACGCTGGGGCGAGAAGGTCGACCAGAAAATGCTTTATGACCTTTTCCCGCTCGATCCCTCCAAGCAGGGCGGTCGCATCGCGGGCTTGCCGGAAAGCCGGCGCAAGGGCGGATACTGAAATGTATCAGGACTTCGCCGCCGGCGGATCGGGCGCCCTTGTCGGCTTTGTGCTCGGTCTCATCGGCGGCGGAGGCTCCATTCTCGCCGTGCCGTTGCTGGTCTACGTCGTCGGCGTCGCATCGCCGCATGTCGCGATCGGCACGAGCGCTGTTTCCGTCGCCGCCAATGCTTTCTTCAATCTGTTGAACCATTGGCGGCAGGGCAATGTGCGCTGGCCCTGCGCGATTGTCTTCACGCTGGCTGGCGTTGTCGGCGCCGCCTTTGGCTCCATCGCCGGCAAGGCGTTTGACGGGCAAAAGCTGCTTTTCCTTTTCGGCGTCCTGATGGTGATCATCGGCGTCGCCATGCTGCTGCGCAAGCGCGCCGACGGCGAGGGATTTGCGCCGCTGTCCTCGGACAACGCCAGAATGCTCGCGCCCAAACTTGCGACGGCGGGCGGCGCTGTCGGCGCCATGTCCGGGTTTTTCGGCATTGGCGGCGGCTTTCTCATCGTGCCTGGATTGATGGCGGCGGCGGCCATGCCGATGCTGAGCGCCGTCGGCACGTCCCTTGTCGCGGTCACGGCGTTCGGCCTGACGACAGCCGTGTCCTATGCGCTTTCCGGATTGGTGAACTGGCGCATAGCTTTCATTTTCATCGCAGCCGGCGCCATCGGCGGTCTCATCGGCGCGCGCGCAGCAGGCCGGCTCGCCGCCAACAAGGCCACACTGGCGCGGGTTTTTTCGGCGATCGTCATCGGCGTCGGCCTTTATGTGATGGCGCGCGGCTATTCCAGCCTGTTCGGATAGACGCCCCTCGGCCTGTTCTGCTCAGAACTGCGATTCTTCCGCTTCGAGATAAGCGCGACTGACGTAGCGCCCGATATTGCGCTCGAAGCCATTGGTTTCGCTGGCGCGCGCGGCGACTCGCGGGTCCTTCAGAACAAGCGGCAGGGCCGCGTCTATCGCAACGCCATTCTTCACAGCCTCGACGCAGGTTCCATAGATCCCTTCGAACAACTCCCGGTTCCAGCGCAACACATCGGCGCCGGCCGCGCCGTGCGCGGGAATCCATATCGCTGTCTGGCTGTTTTTCTCCAGCGCATCGAATGCTTTCAGCGCGCCCTGGAATGAACCATCATCCATGACCGCGATGCGCTTGTTCATGATGATGTCGCCTGCGCACATCACGCGGTCTTCGACCACTTCGACAGACAGGTCGAAAGGCGTATGCGCAACGCCGTAATGGTGCAGCTTGAGCGTGACGCCGCCAAGGTCGAATGTCGCGCCATGGTCGATGTCGTGGTTCGGCGGAACGATCTGCGTGCCGCGCGTCGCATCGCCGGTCCAGCCGACCATGGAGTCGCGCCAGTTGACGCCAAGGGCGCCTTCGATGGCGGCGCGCGTTCCCGCCATCGCGTGAATGGGAAGCGCTTTGCCGAACGTTTCCGCGAAGGCCTGGTTGCCCAGCCAATGGTCGCCATGAAAATGGGTGTTGATGAGGCCGATCACCGGCAGCGATGTCAGCTTTTTCAGCTGACGCAATCCCATTTGCGCGATGCGTGTGGAGGATCCGCTGTCGATCGCCATCACGCCATCTCGGCCCACGACGAAGATGAGGTTCGACATGAAGCCAGCATTGTCTGCGCTCGGAAAACTGCCCGGCGCGACAATCATGTGCACATGAGGACTGATCCTGATGAGCGGCTGTTCCGCAACTTCGGGCCCCAGCGCCTGCGCGCCATCGGGCGCGGTCGCGGCCAGAGCGTCGGGCCCGCAGCCGCAGATCAGCGAAGCGCCGGCTGCGGTGCAAATGAACAATTGGCGGCGCGTCAGAGCGCCCTGCGCCGCGCGTGCGCCGGCGGCCAGATCGGTGCGGTTACTGAGCCACATGCCCGAACCCCCAGAATTTCTTCTGATCGATGAGACGATCGGTGATGACGGCGCCGATCCACATCGACCACAGCACGATCCAGGCCGTGAGCGCGAAAACCGATGCGCCCGATACGCCCGCGCCGACGGCGCAGCCGCCCGCCAGAACGCCGCCAAACCCCATCAGGCAACCGCCGATAATGTAGCGACGCATCGCGGCGCCGTTTTCAAATCCCTCGATCTTGAGATCGCCCCCATACGCGCCGCCGAGAAACGCGCCGACGAAGACGCCAGGGATGAGGCCAAGATCGAAACTGAGACCGCCGCCCGGCGGCTGCAACGTATACATCAGCACATCTGCCGACGGCGAGGTGAAGCTCAGCGAATGGACGGGCGCCATCTCGAACGAACTTGTCGACATCGCATAATTGAATGCCCATGCAGCGGCCACCATGGCGCCGACGCCCAACGCGGCGACCCATTTGCCGATATGCAGCCTGATGCGCAGCGCAATGATGACGCCAAGCGCCAGCCAAAGCAGGCTGAACGCGATGGCGCCGCCGTGCCCCATGTGAAAGATCGCGAGCAGGTCGCGCGAGTCCGCGCTTACCGTCCACCAGCCGTTGATGCTGGCGCGCACGTTCGAAAGCGCGCCATCGCGCGCCATCTGCGCGACCACCGCAAACACCAGTCCCGAGAGCAGGGCGCGCAGATTGCCCGTGGCGGAAAGCACGAGCATGCGGCTGCCGCAGGCGCGCGTCAGCGTCATCCCGCACCCGAACATCAAGCCGCCGATGATCGAACCCGAAAGACTGCCACGATTGTTCAATTGCCGCACGGCGCCGGTGTCGAACAGGCCGAACACGATCAGGCATTGCGTGGCGATCAGCGCGGTCGCGAAAACGAACAGCCAGATCGCCAGCCGCTCGCCCGCCTGGCCGTGTGCCACTTCCAGCGTCGCAGCGCGCAGGCAAAAACGCGATCTCTGCGCCATCGCGCCAAACAATATGCCGATCACAAACCCGCCAAGCGCCAGCGCATTGCGGTCGCCGACAAGGTCGATGAGATGATCGAGCATGGCGTTTCGGCGGTCAGGGCTTCATGTAGGCGTAATGTTCCTGCGCCTGCAATTGCGTGATGCGCACGACGCCCGAGGGCGTGTAGTCGGCTTCCATCACGAATTTTTCCTTTGGAAGGTTGCGGCGCTTCATCGTGATCTGGCAAACTTCGAACCGGACGCCGTCCGCCTTCAGGCCGGAGATGAGCGGACCATATTCCGTGTTGCTCTTGGGGTCGCGCGCGCCTTCGAAAAGAAAGTCGACGCCATCGGCATGCGCAACAACGATGATTTTCGTATCGGGCGCAACATCGAGCTGATTGCGGATGTTGCGAAGCCCCTTGAGCGCCTGCTCGGCGTAATTGTCGATGTGATAGACAACCTTGTCGCCGGCGAACGCGGGCGCGGATGCGAAAAACAGCATGACAAGCAAGGCAAGAATTCTGCGCATTGACGCCTCCCGTTGATTGAAAGTCTAGGTGGCCAGACCAGGGTTGCCATCGACATTTTTCAGCTTCGGCAAGTTGAGCTGGGGCGTAGCCACCGTTTTGCGGGCGCGCAGATTCCGCGCGACCAGATCCCAGATCGATTCGGCGCCTGCGTCGCGCGCCGTCTCGGCAACCGGCGCCCAGCCCGCGACTTTGTAAGTCTTGTCGGCTTCGATCGTCTTGCCTTTCAAGGTCATGTCGCCGATGCGCTTGCCGATTCCGGCGGTCGGATCGCAGGAATATTGCATGCCCCCGACGCGCACCATGTCGCCGCCCTGCTGATAATAGGGGTCGGCGTTGAAAAGATTGTCGCACACGTCTTCGAGAACCTGCTTGATCTGCGCGCCGCTCATCTGCGTCAGCGTCACATAGGGATAAGTGATGGCGGTTTGATCCAGCACATTTTCCATCGTGATCGGCTCGCCCGGCAGGATCGTCGTCCCCCAGCGGAAACCCGGCGAGAAGGCGATCTCCGCATCCTTCTCCGCGATCAGCGCATCGAGAATGATCTGATCGAAACTGCCGTTGAAATTGCCGCGCCGGTAGAGAAGGCCCTCGCTCAGCGCCAGCTTTTCGCCGAGCTTTTCCTCGAAGGGCGCGCGCGTTTTGGCGACCAGCGCCGCCATTTCCGCGTCGGCGGGAAGAAGGTTGGCGAAAACAGGCAGCAGCCGATAGCGAAAGTCAGAAACCTTGCCGTCTTTCACATCGAAATCGAGCACGCCAACATATTTGCCGTTCGATCCCGCATTCGTCACCAGCGTCTTGCCGCCGGGATTGTCGACGATGGTCGGCGCGGGCATGCCGTCATGCGTGTGGCCGCCCAGGATGGCGTCGACGCCGCGAATGCGCGAAGCCATCTTGAGATCGACGTCCATTCCATTGTGCGAAAGCATCACGACGACTTGCGCGCCCTCGCCGCGCGCCGCGTCGACGGATTTCTGCATGCCTTCTTCCTGGATGCCGAAGGTCCAGTCGGCCACCATGTAACGCGGATTGGCGATGGGCGTGTAGGGAAAGGCCTGGCCGACAATCGCAACCTTCACGCCATTCACGACGCGCATCACATAAGGCTTGAAAACAAGGTCGCCGAAATCCTGCGTCTTGATGTTTTGCGCGACAATATCGATGTGTCCCGCGAAATCCTTTTCCGCGACTTCTTTCACGCGGTCCTGTCCGTAGGTGCATTCCCAATGCAGCGTCATCGCGTCGACGCCAAGCATTTTTGCGGCGTCGACCATGTCCTGCCCCTTGGTCCACATGGCAGCGCCCGAGCCCTGCCACGTATCGCCGCCGTCGAGCAGCAGCGCGCCAGGCCGCGATGCGCGCAATCGCTTGATCAGTGTGGCGAGATGGGCAAACCCGCCAACCTTGCCATAGAGCGGCGCATAGCGCTCGAAATCGAGATAGGTGAAGGCGTGCGCCAGGCGCGTCTTCGGCGCAATGCCGAATTGCTTGAGGAAAGCCTCGCCAACGACATGCGGCGGATGGCCCGCCATCGACCCGACGCCGATATTGACGTTCGGCTCGCGAAAATAGATCGGCCGCAATTGCGCATGGCAATCGGTGATGTGCAGCAACGAGACGTTGCCGAAAGCGGGGGCGTCGTACAACGCCTCCGCTGATTGTTCGGCGCGCGCCACATCGAGCGGAAGCGCCATGCCCGCCGCACTGGCGATGGAAAGCATGTGCAGAAATTCGCGGCGGTTCATGGCGTGCTCCAGCTCGATCTATTGATTGACAGGCGAGGCGGGGTCGAGAAGCAGCGCCATCAGATCGCGGATCTGCGCCTCGGTGAGAATGCCCATATGGCCGGCGCGCGGCATATTGGAGCAAGCGTTATAGGCCTTGGCGTTGTAGATCTTGCCCCACGTATAACGCATCGTTTCTTCCGAATTGCCGCGCGTCTTGCCGTAATTGTGCAGGCTCGGCCCGATGGTTCCATAGGCAATTTCCGCCTTGGAAATCTGGTGGCAATTGTAGCAATTGCCGCCATTGGCCTCTCCGGCCTTGTCGGACGAGGTCATGCCGCGACCGCTTTGCGCAATTTTCTCGCCAGCCTTCCAGTCGCCAAGCCACTTGCCGTCGGTCGGCCATTTGATGGTGGCGAGATTTTCAGCTTCGATCTTGGCGCGTGCGGCGACTGCCGCCTTGCTGGCGCCCGTTGCGCGCGCCGGGTCGGAGCAGAAGGCCTGCGTAGCATCCTGCTTCAGACGCGACAGCGTGGCGATGCCCTTGTCGTGAAAGCTGTTCTTCAGCATCGCGGAAAAAGCAGCGTCCCCGGCGCCCTTGCCCCAGTCGGTGGCGTTCGATCCGGCAAGCGCGGGCGCAGCAAGAAGAGGCAGCAGCGCGACGAGTTTGACAATGTTTTTCATGATCGTGCTCCTCAGCGCTTGATGCCGGGCGTGTCCATCTTCGCATCTTTGGACAATGCGGACATGAACATCGACAGGGCGATGGTTGCGTCGGATGTGTAATTGGGTTCCGGGAAACGCTGCTGACGGAAGCAATCGGCCAGGCGCCATTGCATGCCCCACATCTGTCCGGCTGAAACGCGATAGGCCGGCCAGCTCGTCCACCCGACAGGCGCGCCCTTGGTCGTCGCCAGCGCCGGCAATTCCTGCAGGCGAATACGCGCGCCAGATTGTCCGTGACACGTCGCGCAGGCGAAATCATACGGCCCGCCTTCGTAATAGAACATGCGCTTTCCCAGATTGAACATCGCCTTCTCTTTGGGATGAGACAGGCTGACCTTGACCGGCATGCCTTTCGACTGGCCGGAAATGTAGGTCACGAGCGCGTTCATATCGTCCTTCTCGTGCGAGCCGAACGGCGCCTTGATGATCGGGCCAACATCGATTCCCTGCAGCTTTTCCTTGCAGGTCAGCAACCGCGATTCAGCGTCCTGCACGCGGTCGGTATCCTTGAAGTAGCGCGGCAATTGCGCATAGGCGCCTTTGACGACGCCGGCGCCAAGGCCAAGATCGCATTTCTCGAGCGATGCTTTCTTCGGCCCGTCCGGCTTCTTCCACAATTCCTCCCCTTGCGCTTCGAAAAGCTCCGCGGGATTGCCGTCGCGCAAAGCCTCGCGATATTTTTCGATGCCTTCGATGGATTGATCGTTTTCGGCGCGCGCCGCGCCGCCGGCGGCGAGGCCGGCGGTCAATGCAAGGCAGGCGATAAGTCGAAGTCTCATCTTCGTTTCTCCCCTTGAAATTTTTTTATGTGTTTTACGCAATGGTCGTTTCGTCGGTGCGCGTTTCGCCCTTGTTGTCGGTCCATGTCACAACGACCTTGTCGCCCGCCGCGCCGCCCTTGATCTTGAAGGCGAGGAACGGGTTCTTGGAAACCGATGCGCCCCATTGCGCCTGCATCACGACCTTGTCCTTCAGCTTGGCTGTCACATCGGTGATGAACCACGCGGGAATGACGGCGCCGGACGAATCCTTGCGGAATCCCGTTTCCATCTCGTGATTCATGAGAACTTTGACTTCGGTGACGCCGTCCTTGGCGGTGGCGCGAATTTTCATCGGATTAGGCATGAAATGTCTCCTGAATGTGCAATCAGCCGCCGCAGCCGCCCAGAGTGACCTTGATTTCCTTGGTCGCCGTAAAATATTTGCCATCCGCCTTCACGAGCGCGATGACGTTGGATGTTTGTCCCATCTTCAGACGCGTCGTCACGTCGGGCAGCATGTCGGGCCCGATGTCGAAGAGCGCTGCGAGCGTGTTCGGGTTTTTTTCCACCAGAAACGAAATCTGTGTCGTGTTGGGAATTTTGCTGATCGCCTGCACCGGCACAACGGCGCCGTTTTCGGCGATGTCGGATGCGATGAGCTGAACGTCGGCGCTGGCGGTCGGGTTTTCCACGCCCATCGCCTTGTATGCGTCCGGCAGCGCCTTGGCGTCGAATGCAGCCTTGTTCCATGCAGCAAGCGCCAGGCGCGGCAATGCTGCAAGCGCCGAAACGGCGAGGCCGAGCGCGCTGGCCCCTCGCAGAAAGCCCCGGCGGCTTGTTGTTGGTAGCGTTGTCATCATTTTCTCCTTGGGAAGATTGCGAGCGGTGAAAAAAAACGCAATGTGCGGCGTGCGAAACTGTAGCGCAATTGCTGCGTCTCACAATATCGACACGGTCGAACGACGGCGCTCATGGCTTGTCCTTGCACGCAAGGCCGCCGCAGGCGCGGGATGCATCGAGAAAGCTTTGCATGGTCTCGGCGCCGGGCCAGCCGACGAATGCGAAATCGCCGAGCACGAAGGACGGCGTATAGCGCAACGCAAGCGCATGCGCGCGGTCCATGTGCGCCTGCAAGATCGCGCTGGTTTCGTCACTGGCGGCCGCGCGCGAGAGGGCGGCGGCGTCCATCTTC
Source organism: Hyphomicrobiales bacterium (assembly GCA_028869185.1). Taxonomy (GTDB): domain Bacteria; phylum Pseudomonadota; class Alphaproteobacteria; order Rhizobiales; family Beijerinckiaceae; genus JAJXWB01. Next base: position 31,768 of record JAGWTA010000014.1, on the reverse strand, counting down.
AGGCCGCTCGCGATGTCGAGCGCCTTGCCGGCGCTGGGGCGCCCCGGCGTTTCATAAAGGCCCTTGTGCAGCCGATAGGTCGCTTCGTTCCCCCACAGATGCGTGGCCGCGAGCACGATGCGCGCAGCTTCGGCGGACGGACGCGACAGGATTGGAAAATGCACCAGAGCAAGGCGGAAACCCGCGTCTGGGCCGAGCAAAACGTCGAGTTCCTGCGCGGCGTTGCGGCAATAGCTGCAGGCGTAATCGAAAAATTCATAGAGCACTGTCGTCGCCGCGGCCGGGCCATGCGTGGAGAGCCCGGGCAGATCCGAAGGCGCCAGCGCATGCGGTATCGCGAAGTTGCGAACCGGCGCGCCGTCCGGCGTGGCGACGTCGAACGCGCGTTCGCTGACGGCGCCCGCCGGCCTCGCGCCGGACAACGCGACCGCTGCCGCAAGAAAACTCCTCCGGTTGATCGCCACACTCTCTCCAGTCGATCGGCGCAGGGAACGAAATGAGGAACGTCAGCCGTTCGCAGAACGGATTGGCGCGAACGGACAATGAAAGATTCGAGACTGCGTCATGCGTTTCCCCCAGCGGACGCTTGATGCGTCTTTGCGCTTTTTTGATGCGCCCTGTTTGATGCGATCATAGGCGCCGCAGGATTGATATTGCAATATCGCGTTTTTTAAATGTAAGAATTTTGCGAACGGTTCGAAAATGCTGCAGACGGCGCGCCTCGTTCTTTGATGCGTTGCAACAAAACCTTCTGCAGCGCCATGCAGCATGCGGCCGGAAACAAAAATCGGCCGACGACAATAGGCGGCCCGATATCATGAGCGGCCGGAGGAAACGTCATGCGGATCATCAAGAGCGTTCTTGCGCTTGTCGGACTGGTAGCGATCGTCGCAGCCGTCGGGCTCTGGCTTCAGGCGCAGTCCATTCTCTCGCGGCTCGATCCGGGCGCGCGCGCGACCTACACCGATATTGCGCGCACGCTCCTGCGCACGGGCGACCCGGCCGAGGCGACCGTCTGGAAAGCGCAGGTCAAGGAGGGGCTGACCTTCGACGATGTCGATCAGGCGATCAAATCGGTCGCGACGACGATGAACATCAAGGACGTCGGCGCCCTGCCGCTGGGCGATCAGGTCAGCGCCATGGAAGGCAAGCCCTGGCGCAAGCTCAAAATATACCTGTATTGCAACCCGCTGACCGCAGCGCATATGGTCGATTATTCGGATGCCTTCTCGGCCTATCTTCCCTGCCGCGTCACGTTGCTGGAGGACAAGACCGGCAAGCTCTGGATTTATACAATGAACATGGACATGCTGATCTATGGCGGCAAGCCGCTGCCGCCGGCCCTCAAGGAAGAAGCGCTGCACGTCAAGAAAATCCTCCAGACCATTCTGACCGACGGCGCCAAGGGCGAGTTCTGAGCCGCCTGCGGACGGACGGCGACGTCCGGGCTAGCGGCGCGCCGTGCGATTGATCCTGCCCCGCCGCGCCGGTAAATACGGCAGGTCGCAGTGAGAGTCGGCCGGAATGGAACTCGTCAAATATGCGTTGAAATTTCGGGCGACGTTCTACGTTCTGTCGATCCTGACGGCGCTTCTTGGCGCATTCGCCATCTACACTTCGCCCAAGGACGTCTTTCCGCCGGTCGAAATTCCGGTCGTCACCGTCATCTGGACCTATACGGGCCTTTCAGCGGGCGAGATGGAGGCGCGCGTCACGACTTATGCGGAATTTTCGCTGTCCAACAATGTGAACGGAATCAAGAATATCGAAAGCCAGACGTTGCAAGGCGTCGCTGTTCAGAAAATCTATTTTCAGAATGATGTGAACATCGATCTGGCGATCGCGCAGACCGTGTCGGCGATGAATTCGATCCGTGTGGTCATGCCCGTTGGCATCCAGCCGCCGACCATCATCCGCTATTCGGCCTCGCAAGTGCCGGTCATTCAGCTCGCCCTGTCGAGCGAAAGCCAGACCGAACAGCAACTTTACGATTTTGGCATGTATCGCGTCCGTCAGGCGCTCATCACCACGCCGGGCGCGACTCTGCCGGCGCCCTTTGGCGGGCGTCAGCGTCAGATCATGGTCGATCTCGACATGGCGGCCCTCCAGTCGCGCGGCCTGACGCCGGCCGATGTCGCCAACGCTGTGACCGCGCAAAACCTGACGGCGCCCTCTGGCTCGGCCAAATTCGGCGCGCTGCAATATACCATCCGCCTCAACGCCACACCCGAAGCGATCGGCGCGCTGAACGCCATTCCCGTGAAATACGTCAATGGCGCGCCCGTCTTCCTGCGCGATGTCGCACATGTGCGCGACGGCAGCCCGCCGCAGCAGAACATCGTGCGCGTCAACGGCGCGCGCTCGATCCTTCTCACGGTCCTCAAGAATGGCGCGGCATCCACGCTCTCTGTCGTCAATAATGTGAAATCGGCCGTCGCCGCGCTGCGTCCGACGATCCCGGCCGACACGCATGTCGATGAATTGTTCGATCAGTCGGTCTTCGTTTCCGGCGCCATCGAGGATGTGTTGCGCGAGGGCGCGATCGCAGCCAGCCTCACCGGCTTGATGATCCTTCTGTTCCTGGGCTCGTGGCGCTCGACGCTCATCGTGCTCGTATCGATTCCACTTTCCATCCTCGCCTCTCTGGCGATCTTGTGGGCGCTGGGGCAGACCATCAACATCATGACGCTGGGCGGACTTGCGCTAGCGGTCGGCATTCTCGTCGACGATGCGACCGTCGCCATCGAAAACACCTATCGCTTGATCGAGGAAGGCGAGCCGTTCCGCAAGGCTGTCGTGGAAGGCGCGGCGGGCATCGCAAAGCCCGCGCTCATCTCGACGCTGGCCATTTGCATGGCGTTCATTTCCGTCGTCTTCCTGACCGATGCGGCCAAATATCTCTTCACGCCGCAGGCTATGGCGGTGGTGTTCGCCATGCTCGCCTCATACGTTCTGTCGCGCACGCTCGTGCCTATCCTCATCGACACGCTGATCCGCAACGAGGCCCATCCCGGCGGCGCTTTGCATGCGCCGGACGAACGGCAGGGGTTCTTCCGCCGCGTCCAGCTTGGCTTTGAACACGGCTTCGAAAGACTGCGAGGCCAATATGCCATTTTCCTGCAAGCGGTGTTGCGCCATCGCTGGCGCACGGGACTGACGGCGGCGCTGGTTCTCGTCGCTGGCGGCGCCATCTTCAGTTTCGTTGGGCAGGATTACTTCCCGCAGATTGACGCCGGGCAGATGCAACTGCATGTGCGCGCGCGCTCGGGCCTGCGCATCGAGGAGACGGAAAAACTTTTTCAGCGGGTCGAGGACGTCATCCGCGAAGTCGTTCCGCAGAAAGACCGCGGCCTCATTCTCGATAATATCGGCCTGCCGCAGGTCAACTACAATCTCGCATTCGGCGATGGCGCGACCGTCGGCGCCAACGATGGCCAGATCATGATCTCGCTGAAGTCGGGCCACGCGCCGACCAGCGTTTACATGAAGGAGCTGCGCCGCGTTCTGCCGGAACGGTTTCCCGATGTGATCTTCTATTTTCAGCCAGCCGACATCATCACGCAAATCCTCAACTTTGGCTTGCCGGCGCCGGTCGACATTCAGGTTGTCGGTCGCGATTTCGTGAAAAATCGTGAAGTCGCGCGCAAGCTGCTTGCGCGCGTCAAGGATGTGCGTGGCGTCGTCGACGCCCACATTCACCAGATTCTGGACGCGCCGCAATTTCTGGTCGATGTCGATCGCGCGCGCGCGCAGCAACTGGGCGTCACCGAGGCGCAGATCGCATCCAATGTGAATATCGCGCTGGCCTCGTCGTTTCAGGTGACGCCGAGTTTCTGGACGGATCCTGCAACCGGCATTCCCTATATCGTCGCCGTGCAGACGCCCGAATACCGGCTGGATTCGATCGAAGACCTGCGCAACGCGCCGCTAGGCGGCGCATCGCAGGCGGTGTTGTCGAATGTCGCAACATTGCGCCGCATCGTCGATCAATCCGTCGCCACCCATTCCAACACGCAAAAGACGTTCGATATCTACGCAAATGTTCAGGACCGCGATCTCGGCGGCGTCGAAGGCGACCTGAAGCCTTTGATCGAGGAAGCCGCCAAAGAACTTTCGCCGGGCAATCGCATCGTCATCCGCGGCCAGATCGAATCCAAAAATCAGGCTTTCTCGCGCATCGGCATTGGCCTGATCGCGGCGATGATTTTCGTCTATCTGCTGATGGTGATTAACTTCCAGAGCTGGGGCGATCCCTTCGTCGTGATTGCAGCCTTGCCGATCGCTTTCTGCGGCATCGCCGCGGCCCTGTTCATTACGGGCACGACATTTTCCATCCCCTCGCTCATGGGCGCGATCATGTCGGTCGGCGTCGCTTCGGCCAATTCGATTCTGCTCGTTACGTTCGCGCGCGAACATCGCGAAATTCACGGGTCGAACGCTCATGAGGCGGCTATCGCCGCCGGCGTCACGCGCATTCGCCCGGTGTTGATGACGGCCGGCGCAATGTTCGTCGGCCTTTTCCCCATGGCGCTTGGTCTGGGCGATGGTTCGGAGCAGAATGCGGTTCTGGCGCGCGCCGTCATGGGCGGCGTCGCTGTCGGCACCTGTTCGACATTATTGTTCGTGCCGTTTCTTTACACGCTTTTGCGCAGCGGTCCGGTCAAACCCCTGGAGGATTACCTGTGAAGCAGGACGTTGTCCGTCGCGACGGGGCCGAAGCGCGGCGGGATGGAAAAGTCGGCAAGACGCCTTTCGTCGTCGTCGGCCTGCTGTCGCTTGCAGCGCTCGGCTGGGGCGCCTGGTCGCATTTCGCGCTTGTTCAGCAATCGGAAGCGACGCGCGAGGAAAAACGCGAGCGCGTGATGAAACTGCGCACGATCGTCGTGGAGAGCAAGAGCGATCCCGTGCGCATCACGGCGCCCGGCCAGACGCTGGCGATCGAATCCGCGCGCATTTTCGCGCGCGCGACAGGCTACATTGTCGAGCGGCGCGTCGACATCGGCGCGCGCGTCAGGAAAGGCGATCTGCTCGCCCGCATTTCTGCGCCCGATGTCGATCAGCAGCTCGCGCAGGCCCAGGCCCAGCTCGCCCAGTTGAAGGCGCAAACCGGTCAGGCGCGCGCGCAAGCGGATGCGTCCCGCGCCAATTCGCAACTGGCTGGCGTCACATATGGCCGCACCCGCCAGCTTGCGGAAAAGGGCTACGCGCCGATCCAGAACCTCGACGCCAATCGCGCCGCGATGCAAGCGCAGAGCGCCAATGTCGCCAGCGCATCGGCGGCTGTCGCTGCAGCAGACGCCAGCGTGCGCGCGCAGCAGGCGATTGTCGACAGGCTGACGCAATTGCAGGATTACCAGCGCATCGTTGCGCCGTTCGACGGCATCGTCACGCAGCGCAATGTCGAGACGGGCGATCTCGTCAGCGCCGACGCAGCCGGCGGCACGCCGCTTTTCTCCGTCGCGCGCGATGACGTGTTGCGCGTTCAGGCGCATGTCCCGCAATCCAGCGCGCTCGGCGTTCGTCCGGGCATCGATGCAATCGTCTTCCTGCCGGAGGCGCCGGGCAGGCAATGGCCGGGCAAGGTGGCGCGCGATGCGGGCGCCCTCGATCCGGCGTCGCGCTCGCTGCTGGTGGAGGTTGAGGCGCCGAACGAAAAGCATGAATTGCGGCCGGGCCTCTTCGTCAATGTCGAACTCGCCATCCCGCGCCCTTCGCCCGCCGTCGTCATTCCCGCCGAGGCGCTGACCTTTTCCGCGCAGGGCTTGCGCGTTGCAACGCTCGACAGCGAGAGCAGGGCGCATTTCAGGAAAGTCGCCATCGCGCGCGACTTCGGCTCCACCGTCGAGATCAGCGACGGATTGTCCGGCGGCGAACGCCTCGTCCTGTCGCCACCGGCCGATCTCGAGGAAGGCCGTCGCGTGGATATTGCGCAAAAATGAATGTGGGGAGGGGCTGATGGGGATTGTGTCAACGGCGCTGACGGCGCTGGTCGCGCTCGAACATGTATATATCCTCGTGCTCGAGATGTTCTTGTGGCGCAAGCCGCAGGGCATGAAAACATTCGACCTCACGCCGGAATTTGCGGAAGCCAGCGCTGCGATGGCCGCCAACCAGGGCCTCTATAACGGTTTTCTGGCGGCCGGCCTCGCGCTCTCGCTGGCCCCATCCGCGCATGCTTTCGTCGCGCGCGTGTTTTTCCTGTGCTGCGTCGTCGTCGCCGGTCTTTATGGCGGCCTCACTGTCAAGCCGCGCATCGCGCTCGTTCAGGCCTTGCCGGCCGCGCTAGCGCTGCTCGCCACCTGGCTCGCGATCTGACGGCGCAATCGGCCGCGCATCCGGTTGCCGCGCTTCATGCCGCATGTTCGCTGGCGGCGGCCTGTTCGCGCTCGCGTCCGGCCTGCGCAATATAGCGATGCGCCAGCGCGTGATAGAGCCCCTGGTGGCTGAGCGTTTTGGACGTCGCATTGGCGATCAGCGCGGCCGCCATGAGCGGAATGACCATGGCGTGATCATTGGTCATTTCCGAAACGATGACGAAGGCGGTGATCGGCGCCTGCACGACGCCCGTGAGATAGGAGACCATGCCGATCAGCGCGAGCGCGCTCAGCGGCGCATCCTGAAAAATCGCGCCGAACAGCGAGGCGAGCCCTGCGCCGATTGAAAGCGAAGGCGAGAAAACCCCGCCGGGAATGCCGCTGATCGTCGAAAGCAGCGTCGCAATATATTTCAGAGGCGCGAACCAGTAATCGACGACGACGGCGCCATGCACGACATTGCGCGCCGCCTCATAGCCGGTTCCGAAAACGGAAGCGTCGCCCCCGAGCCCGCACAGGCTGACGCCAAGGCCGCACAGGACGGCGAATGCGATGGGCCGTTGTGCGATCGCAGCGCCGGCGGCGCCCCGGGCTCCGCTTGCGAAAAATTTTGTCACGAGGATGAACAGGCCGCCGAGCAATCCGCCTGCGATGGCGCAGCCCAGAACCGCGAACCAGCCGCGTCCCAGCGGCAAGGCCGCCGTCGCAACGCCGAAATAAGAATAATCGCCCAGCGCAGCGATGGCGGTCACGCCGGCTGCGATGACGGCGCCGATGATTAGGCCGCTCGTGCGCTGTTCAAAGGAACGGCTGAGCTCCTCGATGCCGAAAACAATTCCGGCCAGCGGCGTGTTGAAAGCCGCAGCGACGCCTGCGGCCGCGCCCGCCAGCAAAAACCCGGCTTCGCGATAGGGCGCGTTCTTGCCAAGCGCATGCATGATCGCCGCGCCAACCTGCACGGTCGGCCCCTCGCGGCCGATCGAGGCGCCGCAGACAAGGCCGAGCGACATCACGACGATCTTGCCGAAGGCGACGCGCAACGAAACGAGCGCGCCGCGCGCTTTCGGATCGGCGACGTTCAGCGCTGCGATGGTTTGCGGAATGCCGCTGCCTTGCGAATTTGGGAAAAAGTTGCGCGCCAGATAAGCCGCGATTCCAAAACCGAGCGGGGGCGCAAAAAAGGCGACGACGGGATGCTTTTCCAGCAGCCAGCGAAAAGCGGCCTGCGCTTCGTCCGCCACAAGCGCCATCACAACCGCCGCAGCGCCGACAGCGACGCCGCCGATCAGGAAGATTCCGCGCCGCAGCCAGCGGCGATAGGCAAAGCGCGAACGCACGGCGATATGGGCGGCGTATCGCCGGGGCGTATGTTTCATGACGACAGGCTACATGAATTTTCGGCCGCGGGACTGCGAAAATTGTCGCAGCTACTCACGCAAGGAGAGGCGGCGCGGACGCCGCCTCTCTTCAGGGCGGATCAGAAGCCAGCGCGCGCGCGGCAGGCGACCTTGAACTTGCGGCGCGCCCAGCCCGTCAGGTCGCGCGCATCGGCGCGGCGGTTGCAGACGGCGTTGCGCGCGCGCCAGCGGCCCATGTAGCGCTCTTCGGCGGTGGTGGCGAGCGTTGCGCCCGCGGCAACCTTGGCCTTGGCGGCTGCGGCGGTCGCGCCGGCGGCGGCGGCGGCGCTTTTGGCGGTCGCTTCGCTCGCGTTTTTGGCGCTCGCGGCTGCGCTCCTGGCGTCAGCGGCGGCCTTGGCCGTGGCGGCGCTCGCGGCGTCCTTGGCGGCCTTGGCCTCGGCCGTGGCCTTGGTCAGCGCCGCGTCGGCCGCAGCCTTTGCCGTTCTGGCGTCGCCCGCAACCTTGTCGGCGGCGGCTGCGGCCTTGGCGGCGGCTTCCTTGCCGGCGTCGTTGGCGGCAAGGTGAGCGAGGTGGGCGTCGGCCGCAGCCTTGGCGGCCGCTGCGTCTGTCGCTGTCTTGGCGGCGGCGGCGGCGTTGCTGGTCGCGCTCGCGAGCGCCTTGTCGGCGGCGGCGGCCCTGGCGACGGCGGCGCTGGCGGCGTCTTTCGAAGCCTGCGCCATCGCTGAAGCCTTGGCGGCGGCGTCAGCCAGCGCGCCCTTCGCCGTATCGGTGGCTGAGGCGGCCGCCGAGGAGGCGGCGGCCTTGGCGGCGTCCACAGCGCCCTGCGCCTTCACGGCGGCGGCGGCGGCGGCGTCCTTGGTCGCTCCGGCGGCGGCGGCGGCCGCAGCCTTGGCGTCGGCGGCGGCTTTCGCGGCGGCGTCCTTGGCGGCCTGAACCGCCTGCGCGCCCAGCGGCATGGCGCTCGGCGCGGCCGGCGCCTGCGCCAGAACGGGCGTCGCGATCAGCAGGGCGAGCGCGGTCAAAGTCAGCTTGTTCATCAAACAATTCTCCAGCGGCCGATGCGGCCGCGCCTGTATCAACCGATTGAAGATGAACGGGCGATGACCACGCCTTGCGCTTGCCCTTTTTCAACAGCGCCGGTATAGAGCGGCAGCGAAATTGCCGCATTGCCGGCGGTTTTCGCTCAAATCCGCCTTGCTCCGCCGGCCCGCGCCGGCCCGCTTTGGAAAAAGCGGTTGGGTCGAACGGCTATGCCGTGAATCCTGCCGGAGGAGAGGGGCGCCTGCAACGCTAACCCATCCGGCGCCGCCCTCAGGGGCGCATCAGGAGAAAAAATGTCCGCAACACAACACGCGCCCACGCGCGAGGATTTCGCCGCCCTGCTCGAAGAGAGCTACGGCGATAACGAGGCTTTTGAAGGCACGGTCGTCAAGGGCAAGGTCGTCGCCATCGAGAAGGATGTCGCTGTCATCGATCTCGGTCTGAAGACCGAAGGCCGCGTCGCGCTCAAGGAATTCACCGGCCACGGCCGCGATCCGGCGCCGGTCGTCGGCGACACCGTGGAAGTTTATCTGGAGCGTGTCGAGAACGCGCTCGGCGAAGCCGTCATCTCGCGCGACAAGGCGCGCCGCGAGGAAAGCTGGGTCAAGCTCGAAAAGGCTTTCGAAGCCGGCGAGAAGGTCGACGGCGTCATCTTCAATCAGGTCAAGGGCGGCTTCACGGTCGATCTCGACGGCGCCGTGGCGTTCCTGCCGCGCAGCCAGGTCGACATTCGCCCCATCCGCGACGTGACGCCGCTCATCGGCGTCGCCCAGCCGTTCCAGATCCTCAAGATGGATCGCCGTCGCGGCAATATCGTCGTCTCGCGCCGCACGGTTCTGGAAGAGAGCCGCGCCGAGCAGCGCCATGAGATCGTCGCCAACCTTGAAGAAGGTCAGGTGATCGACGGCGTGGTGAAGAACATCACCGATTACGGCGCGTTCGTGGACCTCGGCGGCATCGACGGCCTGCTGCATGTCACCGACATCGCCTGGCGCCGCGTCAACCATCCGACCGAAGTGCTGAACATCGGCCAGACGGTGAAGGTGAAGATCATCAAGATCAATCACGAGACGCACCGCATCTCCCTCGGCATGAAACAGCTGCAGGAAGATCCGTGGGCCGGCATCGAAGCGAAATACCCGCTTGGCGCCCGTCTGCAGGGCCGCGTCACCAACATCACCGACTACGGCGCCTTCGTGGAGCTGGAGCCGGGCATCGAGGGTCTGGTCCACGTTTCGGAAATGTCGTGGACCAAGAAGAACGTCCACCCCGGCAAGATCGTTTCGACCAGCCAGGAAGTCGACGTTCAGGTGCTGGAAGTCGATTCCTCCAAGCGCCGCATCTCGCTCGGCCTCAAGCAGGCGATGCAGAACCCGTGGGAGGCCTTCGCAGAAAGGCATCCGATCGGTTCGACCGTCGAAGGCGAGGTCAAGAACAAGACCGAATTCGGCCTGTTCCTCGGCTTCGAGAACGACGTGGACGGCATGGTCCACCTGTCCGATCTCGACTGGTCGCGTCCTGGCGAGCAGGCGATCGAGGAATACAAGAAGGGCGACATGGTGCAAGCCAAGGTGCTCGATGTCGACGTTGAGAAGGAGCGCATCTCGCTCGGCGTCAAGCAGCTCGCCAGCGATCCGTTCGTCGGCAAGCCCGGCGAAGAGGGTGGCGTTGGCGAATTGCGCAAGGGCGCTGTTGTCACCTGCGAAGTCCTCGAGGTGAAGGACGGCGGTCTCGAAGTGAAGATCGCCGGCACGGATCTGACCGCTTTCATCAAGCGTTCGGAACTGGCCCGCGACCGCGCCGACCAGCGCCCCGAGCGTTTCGCCGTCGGCGAAAAGGTCGATGCGCGCGTCACCTTGTTCGACCGCAAGGCGCGCAAGGTTTCCGTGTCCATCAAGGCGCTCGAAGTCGCCGAGGAAAAGGAAGCCATCGCGCAATATGGCTCGGCCGATTCGGGCGCTTCGCTCGGCGACATCCTGGGCGCCGCGCTCAAGGCCCGCGAAGGCGAAAAGAAGAAGTAAGCCTTCTTCCACGCTGCAAAAATCACGACCGGCGCGGGGCTCCCGCGCCGGTTTTTTCATGAGCCGATTCCCTTTGGGCGCAAAAAGCCCTAGGTTCCGCCGACGCATGAAAGGCAATCCATGAGCCAGTCCGACTATCTCGTCGAGCGCCGCGCGTTGACGCGCAAGCTCTCCTTCTGGCGCATCGCCGCCATCGCCGCCGTCATCGGCGCGGTGCTGGCGCTGGGCCTGCGCTGGTCCGGTTTTCGCGGCGCGCCCCTCACGCCCCATATCGCCCGCATCTCCATCGACGGCATGATCCTGGGAGACAAGAAGACGCTCGATCTTGTGAAGCAGGTGGCCAAATCCAACGCCGCCGGCGTGATCCTGTCGATCGACAGCCCGGGCGGCACGGTGACGGGTTCTGAAAAGCTCTACGACGAATTGCGGCGTCTGGCGGAGAAAAAGCCGACGGTGGCGCTCGCCAACAACATCGCTGCATCCGGCGCCTACGTGGCCGCGCTCGCAGCAGATCACATCGTCTCCTACGACAATTCGATCGTCGGCTCGATCGGCGTCCTGATGAATATTCCGAATGTCTCGAAGCTGCTCGACACGATCGGCGTCAAGATGGAGGAGATCAAGTCCTCGCCGCTGAAAGCTGCGCCCGACGGCCTTGTGCCGACCAGCGAGGAGGCCCGCAAGGCCGCCGACGCGCTCATCCGGGATTCCTTTGCCTGGTTCCGCGATCTGGTGAAGCAGCGCCGCAAGATGAGCGAGGACGAAATCGCCGCCGTCGCGGACGGCCGCGTTTTCACCGGCCGGCAGGGCGTGCCGCTGAAGCTCGTGGACGAACTTGGCGGAGAACGCGCCGCCATCGCCTGGCTGGAGCAGCAGAAGGGTGTGGCCAAAGGCATGCCCGTGCGCGACTGGAAGCCGAAAAGCTCCATCGACGCGCTCGGCATTTTCGGCCGCGCGGCAGGGCTGGCGCAGTTTCTCGGCCTGCCGGAAGTAGCCGCGGCGCTGCAACGCGGCGAAGCGCGCACAGGACCTGTGGCGCTTGACGGCATATTGGCGATTTGGCAAGGTTCGACCTTGAAATAATTGAACTGTTGAAGACTACGACATTCAGCGTCGCTGAGTCGCGCAATCTTCGCGTCCGAACTTCTTGAACAAGGCGGGGCCAAACCGTGATCAAGTCTGAACTGGTCCAACGGATCGCCAGCCGCAATCCGCATCTCTATCAGCGCGACGTCGAAAACATCGTCAACGCGATTCTGGAAGAGATCACGCAGGCGCTGACGCGCGGCGACCGTGTCGAATTGCGCGGCTTCGGCGCGTTTTCGGTCAAGCAGCGCGACGCGCGTCAGGGCCGCAATCCGCGCACGGGCGAACCGGTCGCAGTGGTGCGCAAGGTCGTGCCCTTCTTCAAGACCGGCAAGGAAATGCGCGAACGTTTGAACGACGGACAATTGTGATAGGCTGCGTGCGCCTTCAGTCCGAACGACGCAAAAGACGCACATGAAAATCCTCTTCCGCATTTTTGTTCTGTTGCCGATTGGGCTGGCGCTGCTGCTGTTTGCGCTCGCAAATCGCCATAGCGTGACCGTTTCGTTCGATCCCTTCTCCGGCGACATTCCCGGCTTCGCCATCACGGCGCCGCTTTTCATTCATCTCATTCTCGCCGGCGCTGTCGGCGCCCTTGCGGGCGGTTTCGTCGTCTGGTGGCGGCAAGGCCGCTTCCGTCGCGCGGCGCGGCAGGCGCGCGATGAGGCGGACGATCTCAAGAACGAGGCGCAGCGCTTGCGCAACAAGCTGGCGGAGGCGACTGCGCCCGCCGCCGCGCCCGCGCTGCCGCCGCCGCGCGATGCGGCCTGATGCAGGTTCAAGCCGGTTTTCATCGAACATGTCGGTCATCGTCAAAATTTGCGGCCTGAAGGACGCAGCCAATCTCAATGCGGCGCTGGACGCCGGCGCGGATTGGGTCGGCTTCGTTTTCTTTCCCCCGAGTCCGCGCCACCTGGAGCCGCAGACGGCCGCTCCGCTGGGCGCGCTGGCTGCGGGCCATGCGCGAAAAGTCGCGCTGACGGTCGACGCCGACGACGCCCTGTTCGATGCGATCGTCGCTGCGCTGGACCCCGACATGCTGCAATTGCACGGCCGCGAGACGCCCGAGCGCGCGCGCGCCCTGCGCGCCCGTTACAACCGCCCTGTGATGAAAGCGCTTGGCGTTTCCGAAGCCGCCGATCTTGCATCGGCGCGGAACTACGCCGGCGCCGCCGACTGGTTGCTGTTCGACGCCAAACCGCCGCGCGCGGCGACGCGCCCGGGCGGCAATGGTCTGGCCTTCGACTGGACGATCCTGCGGGGCTTCGACGCGGGGCTTCCCTGGATGCTGTCGGGCGGCCTCGATGCAGACAATATCGCGCACGCGCTTGCCGCCAGCGGCGCGCGGGCGCTGGACGTGTCTTCGGGCGTCGAAAGCGCGCCCGGCGTGAAAGACGCGGGCAAAATCCGCGCCTTCATCGCCAATGCGCGCGCAGCCGCCGCGCTGGTTTGAACCAGCGGCCATTCGAGGCTATGACAGGCCGCCTGTCGCCTTGCGCGCGGCCCAACGAAGATCACGATCGAGACCGCTCCGTTGAAACAGAATTCGTTCCGCACCGGCCCCGACGAGCGGGGACGCTTTGGCCTTTTCGGCGGCCGCTTCGTCGCCGAAACGCTGATGCCGCTGATCCTCGATCTCGAGGCCGCCTATGAGAAAGCGAAGGCCGACGCCGGCTTTCATGCGGAACTCGCCAGTCTGCACAAGCATTATGTCGGGCGCCCGAGCCCGCTCTATTTCGCCGAACGGCTGACGGACCATCTTGGCGGCGCGAAAATCTACTTCAAGCGTGAGGAGCTGAACCACACCGGCTCGCACAAGATCAACAATGTGCTGGGGCAGATTCTGCTTGCGCGGCGCATGGGCAAGCAGCGCATCATCGCGGAAACAGGCGCCGGCCAGCATGGCGTGGCGACCGCGACGGCCTGCGCGCGCTTCGGCCTCGATTGCGTCGTCTACATGGGCGCCGTCGATGTCGAACGGCAGAAGCCGAACGTGTTCCGCATGCAGATGCTCGGCGCAAAGGTCGTGCCAGTTCAGTCTGGCGCGCGCACGCTGAAGGACGCGATGAACGAAGCGCTGCGCGACTGGGTGACCAACGTGCACGACACGTTTTATTGCATCGGCACGGTCGCAGGCCCGCATCCCTATCCCGCGATGGTGCGCGATTTTCAGTCGATCATCGGCGCGGAAACGCGCGCGCAGATTCTCGAGCAGGAAGGCCGCTTGCCGGATTCGCTCATAGCCTGCATCGGCGGCGGCTCGAACGCGATGGGTCTGTTTCACCCCTTTCTCGACGATCCCTCGGTCGCCATCTACGGCGTCGAGGCGGCCGGCCACGGTCTGGAGCGCGAAAACGGGCACGCCGCATCGCTCGCCGGCGGCAAGCCCGGCGTGTTGCATGGCAATCGCACCTACCTGTTGATGGACGACGATGGCCAGATTCTCGAAGGCCATTCGATCTCGGCCGGTCTTGATTATCCCGGCATCGGGCCCGAACACGCTTGGCTGCGCGATATCGGCCGCGCGACCTATCTGTCGGCCACCGACAAGGAAGCGCTCGCCGCCTTTCAGCTGTGCTCGAAACTCGAAGGCATTATCCCCGCCCTCGAACCGGCGCACGCGCTCGCCAAAGTGATCGAACTGGCGCCGAGGCTGCCGCGCGATCATCTCATGGTGATGAATCTCTCCGGTCGTGGCGACAAGGATATTTTCGCCGTGGCCGAGCATCTGGGCGGGATGTGAGCGCGCGCCCTGCGCTGCCTGCCGAGCAAATGCGCGGAAACGGTCGGCAGCGCCGGTTTCGCCGCCGGCCCGTTCCATGATATGCGACCCGCCCATGACGACCCGTATCGACGCCCGCTTCGCCCGTTGCGCTGAGGAAAACCGCGCCGCGCTCGTGACTTTCCTGATGGGGGGCGACCCGGAAGAGGCGACTGCGTTGGAGCTGCTAAAGGCGCTGCCGGGCGCCGGCGCCGACGTGATCGAGGTCGGCATGCCGTTCACCGATCCGATGGCCGACGGGCCGTCGATCCAGGCCGCGGGTCTTCGCGCGCTGCGCGCAGGCATGACGCTGAACAAGACGCTCGCGCTCGTGTCCGACTTTCGCAAGACCGACGACGATACGCCCATCGTGCTGATGGGCTATTACAACCCCATCTATGTGCATGGCGTGGAAAAATTTCTGGCCGAGGCGAAGGCCGCCGGCGTCGACGGCCTGATCGTCGTCGACCTGCCGCCGGAAGAGGACGACGAATTGTGCCTGCCTGCGCTGAAGGCAGGCCTCAACTTCATTCGCCTCGCGACGCCGACCACCGACGACAAACGCCTGCCCAGCGTGCTCTCGAACACTTCGGGATTCGTCTATTACGTGTCGCTGACAGGCGTCACGGGCGCCGCGATCGCCGATTATCGGAATGTGAGCGCGGCGGTCGCGCGCATCAAGATGCATACGAAGCTGCCGGTTGCGGTCGGCTTCGGCGTGAAGACCGCCGACAATGCGCGCGCAATCGCCGCTCAGGCCGATGGCGTCGTCGTCGGCACGGCGCTCGTCGACGCCTTGAAGAATTCGCTCGACGCCGAGGGGCGGGCGACTGGAAAAACGGTCGAAGCGGTCACACATCTCGTGCGTGCGCTTGCCGAAGGCGTGCGCACCGCGCGCAACTGACTGAAGCAATGCGCCGCGCCGCGGCGGGCAGAAGAGGTCCGACATGAACTGGATATCCAACGTCGTTCCGCCGAAAATCCGCTCGATGCTGAAACGCGACACGCCGGAAAATCTCTGGACGAAATGTCCCGAGAGCGGCGAGCTCGTGTTCCACAAGGATCTCGAAAACAACCTCTATGTCGTGCCCAGCTCCGATTACCATATGCGCATGCCCGCGCTCGCGCGGCTGCAAAGCCTGTTCGACGGCGGCGTCTACGAGACCTTGCCGACGCCGGAAGCGCCGCTTGATCCGTTGAAGTTCCGCGACGTCAAACGCTATACCGATCGACTGAAAGACAATCGCGCCAAAACCGGCGCGCAGGATTCCGTGCGCCTTGCCGCAGGAAAACTGAAGGAAATGGGCGTCGTCGTCGCCATTCATGACTTCGACTTTCTCGGCGGCTCGCTCGGCATGGCTGCGGGCGAGGCGATCGTTGCTGGCATGACGGAAGCGCTGAAGCGCAAGCAGGCCTTCATCATTTTCACGGCGTCGGGCGGCGCGCGCATGCAAGAAGGCATGTTCTCGCTGATGCAGATGCCGCGCACGACTGTCGCCGTTCAGCGGCTGCGCGCAGCGCGCCTGCCCTACATCGTCGTGCTCACCAACCCGACGACAGGCGGCGTCACCGCCTCTTACGCGATGCTCGGCGACATTCACATCGCAGAGCCCGGCGCCGTCATCGGTTTCGCCGGCGCCCGCGTCATCGAGCAGACGATCCGCGAACGCCTGCCCGAAGGATTCCAGCGCGCCGAATATCTTCGCGATCACGGCATGGTCGATATGGTGGTCAGGCGGCACGACATGCGCGACACGCTCGCGCGGCTGATTGCGCTTTTGACCAAGCAGCCGGCGCGCGCGGCCTGAACCCGATGCGCCGCTGGCGAGCGCCATGAACCAGCTCGACGCCATTCTCGCGCGGTTGCTCGAGTTGCATCCGCGCAAGATCGACCTGTCGCTCGGCCGCACGCTGGCGATTCTGGAAAAGATCGGCGATCCGCAAAAACGTCTGCCGAAAATCGTGCATATCGCCGGCACCAACGGCAAGGGGTCGACGCTCGCTTTCCTGCGCGCGATTCTCGAAGCTGCGGGCCAGCGCGTGCATTGCTATACATCGCCCCATCTCGTGCGCTTCAACGAACGCATCCGCCTGGCCGGCGAGCTGGTCGACGATGCGACGCTGATCGAGGCGCTGGAATATTGCGAACGCGCCAACGCCGGCGCGCCTATCACCTTCTTCGAAATCACGACAGCAGCGGCCTTCCGCCTGTTTGCGCAGGTTCCCGCCGACTGGTTGTTGCTCGAGGTCGGGCTTGGCGGGCGTTTTGATTCCACCAATGTGATCGATCATCCCGCCGCCGCGATCGTCACGCCCGTATCGCTCGACCACGCGGAATTTCTCGGCGATACGGTCGAAAAGATCGCGCATGAAAAAGCCGGAATTTTCAAGAAGGGCGCGCCCGCGATTATCGGCTATCAGAGCGAAAGGCCGGAGCGCGTTCTCATCGCGGACGCCATGCGCGCCGACGCGCCCGTCACGCTGGCGCGTCGCGATTTCGACATGCGTGAGGAATCCGGGCGACTGATTTTTGAAGACGCGCGCGGTCTGATGGATTTGCCGTTGCCGCGCCTTGCGGGCCGCCACCAGCACGAAAACGCCGCAACGGCGATTGCTGCCCTGCGCATCATCGCGCCGCAGTTGGACACCGTCGCTTACGAGCGCGGCTTGCAACGCGTCGAATGGCCCGCGCGCCTGCAATTGCTCACGCGCGGCGCGCTGACGCATCTCGTTCCCCCGCATGCGGAACTGTGGCTGGATGGCGGGCATAACGAAGACGGCGCGCGTGTGGTCGCCGCCGCCATGGCGGAAATGAACGAACGCAAGCCCGCGCCGCTGGCTCTGGTCTGCGGAACATTGGCGACGAAAGACGCGCGCGCCATGCTCGGCCACTTCGCCGATCTCGCGCAGGAGGTCGTCGCCGTGCCGGTTTCGGGCGACCATTACGGCCGCGCGCCCGCCGACGTTGCGGCCGCTGCGCGCGCGCTGGGGCTCAAGGCGCATGAGACAGGCGGAATTGCGGAAGCATTGCGCATGCTCGCAGCGCGCGAATGGCGTCAGCCGCCGCGCATTCTCATCTGCGGTTCGCTGTATCTTGCAGGCGAGGCGCTGCGCCTCAACGGCGCCGCGCTGACGTGATCACACGCCCGCCGCGCAACGGCTGACGCACACGCGATAGACGCGTTCGCGCCCCAGAACATGGGCGAAGGGCCGCGCCGCAAACAATCCAGCGATCGCCGGCGCATGCAGGTTGAGCCCGCCGGCATAGGCGCCGAAAGCCGGCATCAGCAGGCGATTGCCATCGGTGACGAATGCGCGCCGCCGCCCGCCAAGCACGGCGACGGGATGCAGGTGGCCGGCGATTTCGCCATGCGCTTGCGCGCGCGGTTCATGGCGCAGCGTCAGCGGCCCAAGCCGCATTTCCTGCGCGCGCGCGCCGCCCGCATGATCGGGAATCGCGGGATCGTGATTGCCTGAAATCCAGATCCAGTCGCGCCCCGCCTGCAGCGCATTCAGCAAGGCGCGCGCATCGCCGGAAAGCCGGTTGGCGCCATCGTTGTCGTGAAAACTGTCGCCGAGCGCGACGACCGCGCGCGGCCTGTAGCGCGCCACCGCGCTCGAGAGACGCGTCAGCGTCGCCTGCGTATCATAAGGCGGCAGCATCATGCCCCGCCGGGCAAAGCTCGATCCCTTTTCCAGATGCAGATCGGCGACCAGCAGCGCGCCGCTCGCCGGTTCGTACAAGACGCCCGCGACATCGGCGACCAGCGCAAGGCCCGCTACGACAAGCGTCTCGTCTGCGGCAAAGGCGTCGCGGTGCAGGGGGCGATTCATGAGGCGCATTTTAGCCGCATCGACATAAGGACGCGAGAGGCGCGGCGGGCGCCAGCCGAAGAATTTGGGTGGCGCTCGGTCGAGACTGGCGCGCTACTGCGCCTCTTTCGCGAGGTCCTCGGCCGCCATGTGCAACGACAATTCGCGCGCCTCGCCGAACACCGCCTCGCGGCCGATTTCCAGCATCGCCGGCACGGCGAGCGGCGAAACGCGGTCGAGCGCGCGATGCGAAATATGGCCGGCAACGCGCGCCAGCATGTCGGAAAGGCGCTGAATGTCGAGCAGGCCGCTCGCAGCATCGGCCCAGGCCGCTTCCAGCAGAATGTGATCTGGCTGATGGCGGCGCAGCGTATCGTAAATGAGATCGGTCGAAACGGTCACCTGCCGCCCGGTCTTCTCGCGCCCTGGCCCGCGACGCTCGATCATGCCGGCGATGATCGCGCAATTGCGGAACGTGCGTTTCATCAGCGCCGATTCCTGCAGCCAGGCCTCCAGATCGTCGCCCAGCATGTCGCGCGCAAACAGCGCATCCATATCGACGCCGCCGAGATCGGCGCGGCCATAGACGCACAGCGAATAATCGTTGCAGACGAAGCCGAGCGGCAACAGCCGCGCACGCTCCAGCCGCCGCGTCAGCAGCATGCCGAGCGTTTGATGCGCGAGCCGCCCCTCGAACGGATAGGCGACGAGATAAAACAATCCGCCGCGCGGAAACGTCTCGACCAGAAGATTGTTTCGCCCTGGCAGCACGGAGCGCTTGCGTTGCAATTCCAGCCAGCCGCGCACCTGTTCTGGCAGCGCTTTCCAGCTTTTCGGATCGGACAGCATCGCGCGAACGCGCGCCGCCAGATAGGTTGAAAGCGGGAATTTGCCGCCGGCGTAAGAGGGAACCTTCGGCGCTTCGCCCGCTGCGCGCCGCACATGCGCTTCGTTTTCGACAATGCCGTTCAGCGCAAGAATTTCGCCGCCGAACAGAAATGTGTCGCCGGGCGCCAGCGTCTCCAGAAAATATTCTTCGATCTCGCCCAGAATGCGCCCGCCGCGGCCGATGCGTCCCTGATATTGCTTGCCCGACTCGCTCGCCGTGCGCCCGCCCGTCAGCCGCACCTTGAGCACGTCGCTTTCGACGATCGTGCCGACATTCATGCGCCAGATTTGAGCAACGCGCGCATTGGCGACGCGCCACAAGCCGTCTTTCGTTCGTTTTATTTTCGCAAAACGATCATAGGCCGCAAGCGCATAACCGCCGGTGGCGACAAAATCGACGACGCGATCGAAAGTCGCGCGCGACAGGTGTGCATAGGGCGCAGCCGATGTGACTTCCGCAAAGAGATCGTCTGCGTCGAACGGCGCGCCGCAGGCTGTACCCAGCACATGTTGCGCCAGCACATCGAGCGCGCCTGCGCGCGGCGCCGCCGTATCCTGCTCGCCCTTGCGCGCCGCCTCCACCGCCGCGACGCATTCCAGAACCTCGAACCGGTTGGAAGGCGCAAGAATGGCGCGCGAAGGCTCGTCGAGCCGATGGTTGGCGCGCCCGATCCGCTGCAGCAGCCGGCTCGCGCCCTTTGGCGCGCCGACATTGACTACGAGATCGACATCGCCCCAGTCGATTCCAAGGTCGAGGGTCGATGTGCAGACGACGGCGCGCAGCTTGCCCGAAGCCATCGCCGCCTCGACCTTGCGTCGTTGCGCGGCGTCGAGCGAACCGTGATGCAACGCTATGGGCAGATTCTTTTCGTTCATCAGCCAGAGTTGCTGAAACACGAATTCAGCCTGCGCGCGCGTGTTGACGAAAACGAGCGACAGTCTCGCGCCGGAAATCTGTTCGTAGATTTCTTCCAGCGCATGGCGCGCCATGTGGCCGGCCCAGGGAATTTCGGCGCGCGAATGCAGGATGGACAGGTCCGGCGGCGCGCCAGGCGGCGCAATCACGACATCGGCCAGCGGCCCGCGCCCGACAAGCCAGCGCCGCAGGTCGTCGGGCTCGCGCACGGTGGCGGAGAGCCCCGTCGTGCGCGCGCCCGGCGCCAGCGTGCGCAGCCGCGCCAGACACAGCGCCAGCAGGTCGCCGCGTTTGGACAGGGACAAGGCGTGCAATTCGTCGAGCACGATGCGTTTGAGATCGCCGAAAAGATGCGGGCCGTCCGCCGTTCCCAGAAGCAGCGCAAGCTGTTCTGGCGTCGTCAGCAGCATGTCCGGCGGGTTGCGTCTTTGCCGCATGCGCTTTTGCGCGGATGTGTCGCCCGTGCGCGTTTCGACGCGGATGGGCAGAGCCATTTCCGCGATGGGAATTTCGAGATTGCGGTGAATGTCCACCGCAAGCGCTTTCAGAGGGGAAATATACAGCGTGTGCAACCGCGCGCCGGGGCTGTTGCGCCGGCGCGGCTGCGCAAGATCGATCAGCGAGGGCAGAAAACCCGCGAGCGTCTTGCCGGCGCCGGTCGGCGCGATCAGCAGGGCGTCGCGGTTGTTTGCGGCGCTTTCGAGAATGGCCAGCTGATGCGCGCGCACCGACCAGCCGCGCGCGGCGAACCAATGATCGAAAGGTGCGGGGAGGGCGGCGGGCACAGCTGCAAAATAGGGTGTGCACGGCGCACGCGCCACCCCGCCCGCGCGCGAAACGACCGCCGCGGCGCCATACTCCCGCCACAGGACATTCAGACTTCATTCAGTCCTGAAGCGGTTATTTATGCGTCACAGGTTTTCAAAGGAGAACGCAATGCGTCCTGTCATGAACACGATCGCCGCCGCCGCCGCCGCCCTTGCCCTTGGGCTCGGCGTTTCCGCGACGACCGCGCAACCGGCCGCCGCCGATCCGGCCGCCGCGATCATCGCCGGCGTTGCGGGCGGCGTTGCGCTGGGCGCCATCGCGGGCGCCGCCAGCGCGCATCAACCCTATTATGGCGGCCCGGTCTATGGCCCGGGCTATGCGCCGCCGCCGCCGCGCGTTTATTACCCGGCGACGACCTATGGCGAGGCCTATGACGACGACGATGCGCCTGTGTGCCGCATTTCGCGCCGCCCGGTGCGCAACGGCTGGGGCGAGGTGGTCGCCTGGCGCCGCGTGCGCATCTGCGACTGACAAGGTTTAGTGCGCGTAGCGTTTGTGCGCGATGCGTAACCAGCCGGCGCGGCCGTCCCCCGCGCCGGTTTTTTTGCGCCTGCTTCAGGCGCCCTTATCGGGCGAGAGTGTTTCGCCTGGCCGCATGAGGGCGCTCACGAAATCGTCGGCGGCCTGGGCGTCGCGGTTGGGCAGCAGATAGCCGGCGCCTATGCCGGCGGCGAGGCCCGCAGCAGCGCCGCAAACAGCAGCGAAGGCGAGATTTTCGATCGTGTTCGGCACGAAAGCAAAAACGGCGAAAGCAGCGACAAGCCCGGCGACGAAAGCGATCTGCGCCTGTATAGCGCCCGCCCGTCGCCACGCCGTCAGCGCGAGGCAGGGCGCGATGCCGGCAGCCGCCAGCGCAATGGCGAGCCCGATCAGCACGCGCGGATCGAATTCGCGCATGCCGACCAGCGCGGCGCCGAACACGACGCCGCCCGCCAGCAAGGCGCGCGTGATGGCCAGCCGGCGGCTCGTCAACGCAGTCTGGTCGCGCAGGCGATAAAAGGCGTCATTGCCGAGCGCGGCGGCGAAGCTCATGAAACCGGCCGCCGCCAGCGCGAGCCCGAGCGCAATGGCGCCCGCAAAGACGAAGCCCGCTTGCGCCGCGCCGAGGCCAGCGAGCGGCGGCAGCGCGGTCAACAGGAAACCGCCGCGCGTGTGGATGTCCGAGGCGCGTATGAGGCCCGGCGGCGGAATGGTCGCGCGGCACGCCGCTTCCGCTTTTGCGGCTGTTCCCGCCGACGCTCCGCAGATCGACACCAGCCCGGTGGCGCTTGCCGCATAGATCGTATCGGGAAGGCGCCCTGGCGCGCGGCCGGTTGCGCCCTCGCTCAGCAAGGTTGCAGAGCCCGCGATCGTCGCGGCGACAACGGCGGCGAGAATCGTCCCCCACACCAGCGCAACGGCGCCCGAGGCGAGTGCGCTGGTCTCGTTGCGCGCGGTGGTCAGCGGTGCGATGAGCGGCCCCAGACAGCCCATGCCGAAGGCCATGGCGGCCGAAAGCCAGAGATTGGCCGACTGGCTGTGCGGCCCCTGCCAGGCCGCGATGCGTTGCATGGCGGCGGTCCAGGCCTGCTCGTCGCCAAACACCGGCAACGCGGGCGGCTCCCCGCGCGCCCACAGCAACAGCACCGGCAAGGCGTAAGCCGCCGCGAACAGCCCGCCCGCCGCCGCAGCCCCCCAGACCGTGGCGGAAAGCCCGCCAGGCGCGGCAAACAGCAGCAAGGTCGCCGCCAGCAGGATCGCCGCCGCCGGCCGGCCGATCCCGGCGATCGTCGAAAGGCCAAAAGACGCCATTTCCAGCCCAGCCAGCGCCGTCATGGCGGCGCAGAGCGCAGCAAGGGCCGCCACGGCCAGCCGCAGCGGCGCGCCGGGAAAACGCGCTGCGATAAGGTCCGGCGCCGAAAAAGCGCCGGTCTTGCGCAGATAGGGTCCGCTGACGAGCGCGGCCGCCGCCAGTCCGCCCGCAAGGCCCGCAAAAACCCCGGCGCCGGACGTCATGTCGCCGGTGGGCGGCGCGAAGGGCAGGGCGATCCCGGCCGCGATCGCCGCCGTGGCGAGGCCGGCGTAGGGCGGGGGAATATCGCGCCCACCGGCGTAAAATCGCGAGATTCGCATGGTGCGCAGCATCACGCCGCCGATGCACAGGCCGATCAGCGTCATCGCCGGGCCGAGCGCAGCGACCAGCCTTTCGGGCGCGCCGATCCGGTCGAGAAGGGCGACGAGCGCGCCGGCGATGGCGATTCCCGCCATGACAAAGGCGATGCGCCCATCGAGAGCGGCGCGTTCCAGCCGTCTGTCGTCGTCGCCGCGCATCGCCGTTTCCTGCTCCCGGCGCAAAGACTTGCGCCCTCCAAGGGCCGATGGGATAGAATGCCGTCCCCTGTGTCGCAAGTGGCGCCGGGCGCAGAAGCAGGAGGCGGCGTGGGGGAAACGGCGACAAAAATTCTGATCGCGGACGATCATCCACTGGTGCGCGGCGCGCTGGCGCAAGCGGTCGAGGGCGCGCTGCCCGATGCGCTCATCCTTCAAACCGGCGATCTGGAAGGCGTTTCGCGCGAACTGAAATCGAATGGCGCCGTCGATCTTGTGCTGCTTGACCTTGCAATGCCCGGCGTGCGCGGTTTTTCGGGACTGATGTATCTGCGCGCCGAACATCCCGATGTGCCTGTCGTCATCGTCTCGGCCAACGAGGACCGCAGCGTCATGCGCAGTTGCATCGATTTCGGCGCCTCGGGGTTCATCCCCAAGACGACCGACATGGAAGGCATGCGCGACGCCATTCGCAAGGTGCTCGACGGCGAATTGTGGACGCCGCCCGATGTCGATCTTTCCGCGCCGGTCGACAAGGAAACCGCCGATCTCGTGCGTCGCATGGCCTCGCTCACCCCGCAGCAGGTGCGTGTTCTCATGATGGTCTCGGCAGGACTGCTCAACAAGCAGATCGCCTACGAGCTGAACGTATCGGAAGCGACCGTGAAGGCGCATGTTTCCGCTATTCTCACGAAGCTTGGCGTTGAAAGCCGCACGCAAGCGGTCATCACCGCCGCCAAGGTCGAAGCGCTCGCCGGCGCCGGCGGGCGCATCGCGGACTGATCTTGAAACGGCCGGAATTGCGTCCCATTTAATGCAGCGTTCGCATCGAAGGAGGGACTTCATGCGTTTCGTTGCGCCGATCTTTGTCGCGCTCGGTTTTTGTCTTGCGCTGACGCCTGTCGCTTTCGCCGAAGGCGCCGATGGCGAAAACGGCCGCTATTCCATGACGCCCGCGCCCGACGGCTTCCTGCGCCTCGACACGCGCACAGGCGCTGTTTCGCTGTGCAAGGTCGAAAACGGCTCGGCGCGCTGTCAAGCCGCCGCCGACGAGCGCTCGGCCCTGCAGGACGAGATCGATCGACTTTCGCGCGAGAATGCGCGTTTGAGCGCCGCGGCAAAAACAGCGCCTGCGCCAACGACGCGCAACGGCCTGCCGAACCAGAGCGATTTCAATCGTGCGATGGATTTCGCCGAACAATTCATCCGCCGCATGATGCGCGTGATGCGCGACGCCGAAAGCAACCCCGACAAGATCTGAAGGCATCCGACATGAGCGCCGATTTCAACGCCAATGCGTTCCAGCAACCTGCGCCGCCGCATGTCGCGGCCGACGGGCAGGGCCGCGCAAACCTGCTCGCGCGCATGATGGGTGGCCCCCCGCTCGCCGTTCTGGCGCGTCTCGTCTTCGTTTCGCTGGTTGTCGGCGCGCTGCTGATGTGGCTCAACATTCGTCCGTACGAAGTGTTCTGGGCCATTCAGCGCATGATAGACCGCTTGTGGCTCTATGGCTGGGACAGCCTGCGCCAGATCGCCGATTATATTGCGGCCGGCGCCGTGCTCGTCGTGCCGGTCTGGCTCGTGCTGCGCATCTTCAACGCGCGGGGCGCGCGATGAACGGGCCGCGCTTTGCGGAAGATTGGATCGCGGCGTGGAATGCGCGCGATCTTGAGCGGATTCTCGATCATTATGCCGAGAATATCGTTCTCGTTTCGCCGACGGCGTTGAAAATAACCGGCGCAGCGCGCATCGAAGGCCGCAACGCCTTGCGTCACTATTGGCGTAGGGCGCTCGACGAAACGCCCGTCCTGCATTTCACGCTCGTCCGCTTTTACGAAGGCCCCCAGTGCATGACGATCGCCTATCTGCGCAACGGCCAGACGCATGTGAGCGAGACGCTGGAATTCGAGAACGGCAAGGTCGCGCGCGCAGTCGTGACGCATTCTCCATGATATTTTTGTTCCAAGACGTTTTTGCGCAAACACGCAGTTACGCGCTGCGCCCCACCACGCTCGCCAGACTGTCGAGTTTTTCTTGCGCCATGCGCCGCACGAGCCCCTGCTTGATGCGGGCCACCAGACCGACGCCTTCGAACACCAGCGCCGAATAGAGCTGCACGAGGCTGGCGCCGGCTTCGATCTTGGCGAAAGCGGTTTCGGCGGAATCGACGCCGCCTGCGCCGATCAGAGGAAATTGCCGTTCAACCCGCTTGAACGTTTCACCGAGCATGCGTGTCGAAAGCGCAAACAGCGGCCGCCCGGAAAGCCCGCCCGCTTCGCTTTTGTTTGGGGAACGCAAACTCTCGGGGCGCGCAATTGTCGTGTTGGAGACGATCATGCCGTCGATGGCGCGCGCGCGCGCAACGCGCACGATGTCATCGAGATCGCGCAGGTCGAGATCGGGCGCAATCTTCAGCAGCACGGGCCGGCGCACGGGCGCCGCGTCGCGCGCCGCCAGCGCGCGCGCGAGCAAATCGTCGAGTTGCGCTGCTTGCTGCAGATCGCGCAGGCCTGGCGTGTTGGGCGAGGAAATGTTGATCGTGAAATAGGAGGCGACATCCGCGAAGGCGGCGACGCCGGCGGCGTAATCGGCGATGCGATCGCGCGCTTCCTTGTTGGCGCCGACATTGACGCCGACAATTCCTGTGCGCCCCCCGCGATCCGCCAGGCGCCGATGTGCGGCGCGATGTCCCTCGCTGTTGAATCCGAACCGGTTGACGACGCCGCGATCCTCCGGGAGCCGGAACAGGCGCGGGCGCGGATTGCCGGGCTGCGGCTGCGGCGTGATCGTCCCGACTTCGGCGAAACCGAAGCCGAGCGCCAGCAAGGCGTCGGGCGCTTCGGCGTTCTTGTCGAACCCGGCCGCCATGCCGATAGGGTTGGGAAAACGCAGGCCGAAAGCGTCGACGCCGAGCCGCGCGTCATCCCGCGCGCGCGGCGGCGCCGGCGCATGTTTGAGCGCCTTGATGGTGAGCGCATGCGCCTGCTCAGGGTCCATCTTCATCATCAGCGGACGCGCCAGAGCGTCGAACAGACCCATCATGCGATGTGCTCCGGAAATTGATGCGCGCCATCGGTCAGGGGCAGCGCGAAAACCTGCCGCACGGCCGACAGCGGCAAGGCGCCGTAAAGATGGGGAAACAGCGCGCCGCCGCGCGAGACCTCCCATTTAAGGTCATCGCCCAGCGCGGCGGCGTCGACGGCGATCAGCAGCAGGTCGTCCTGGCCCGCGAAATGTTTGGTCGCCGTTTCGCGCGCCTGCGCGGCCGTCGAAAAATGGATGAACCCGTCGCGCAGATCCACAGGCGCGCCCTCGAAACGGCCGGCGCGCTCGGCGGCGGCCCAAAGCGCGCGGGGCGCTATCTTGTAGATGAAAGTCATGCCGCCTCTATGCGCCGGACCGGACGGCTGGTCGAGAGGGCGGTGATGGGCGCAAAGTCCGTCTTTCACACGAAAAACGACGCGGCTTGACAAAATAAGGAAACATGTCCTAAATATCGATTCAAAGGAGGTTCGGCCATGCTGACGCATACGCAAATCTGGACCGCCATCGACGCGCTTGCGCAAAAGCACGGCATGAGCGCTTCCGGGCTTGCGCGCAAGGCGGGGCTCGACCCCACGACATTCAACAAATCGAAACGCCGCTCGATCGACGGGCGGCTGCGCTGGCCTTCCACAGAATCGCTGGCGAAAATTCTCGAGGCGACGGGCGCGAGCGTCGACCAGTTCATGGCGCTGCTGGGGCCCGAGGCGCGCACGCCGCGCCGCCCGCTGCCGTTGATCGGTCTGGCGCAGGCGGGCGACGGCGGCTTTTTCGACGATGGCGGCTTTCCCGCGGGCGCGGGCTGGGACGAGATCGACTTCCCCGGCGTCGCCGATCCAAACGCTTATGCGCTGGAGATTTCCGGCGATTCCATGCTGCCCGCCTATCGCGACGGCGATATCGTGATCGTCTCGCCGGCCGCGCCCGTGCGGCGCGGCGACCGTGTCGTGGCGAAGACGAAGGAAGGCGAAATTCTCGCCAAGGAACTCAAACGCCAGACCGCAAAAACGGTCGAACTGAAATCGCTGAACGAGAAACATCCCGACCGCACGATCGCCACCGGCGATTTGCAATGGATCGCGCGCATCGTGTGGTCGAGCCAGTAATCGCCGCCTAAAGCAGCGGGCGTTTGGCCGGCAGAGGCGAATCGACCTTCGCCAGTTCGTTGAGCAGGTCTTCCTTTTCGACGATCAGCTCGCGCTCGTTGATATAGGCGACGCCCATACGGCGCAGCTTTTGCAGAGTTTTGTTGGTGTGGACGAGCGATTGGCCGAGCGTGTCCGCAATCTGCGTCTGCGTCATCGGCAGAAAAAGCCGGTTGTCCTTCACCAGCCCCACCGCCTTGCCTTTCTCGTAGAGATACCAGAGCAGGTATGCGGTGCGCTCGATCGCGTTCTTGCGCCCCATCGACAGCAGCGCCTGCTCCAGCGCGCATTCGCCTGCCGAGGCCAGCCAGGTGATGTTGTAGGCGATTTCCGGATAGCGGAAGAGATCGAAAAAACGATCGCGCGCAAAGGCGCAGGCCGTCACCTCGGTCAGCGCGTCGACGCCATGCGTCATCGTAGCCAGCATGGCGGACTGGATGCCGATGAGATCGCCGGCGACCTTCACGTCAAGAATTTGTCGGCGCCCGTCGGGCAGCATGCGATAGCTGAACGCCCATCCCGAAAGAATGGTGTAGAAATGCGGCGTCGCGCCGTTTTCCTTGATGATCGTCTCGCCCGGGGCGAATTTATATTCGCCCTTTTTCAGCTTTTGCGTGAAATCTGGGTCGACCGCTGTCGAAGCGAAAGCCGGAAGTTTGCGCAGCGGGCAGGCGATGCACTGCGTAGCGCCGTAATCTTTTGAATCAGCCACGAAAATCCCCCGTCCAGAGTGGGAAGGCGTAGGCTTCGTTCGATGAGAACGCAATATATGTCTTTTTTTATAGCGTTTCATGGCTGGACTGCATTCGCTCCCGCGCGATAAGCGCGCTTGCGCACGGCGAAAAATGGCACTGGGCTGCCTGCGGCCCCATGAAATCCGCAGCTTGCAAAAAGCGCTGCGAAGACATATAATGAACACATCTTCAATTCTCATGCGACCGTCCGGGTCAGTTGAGAGTGGGGCCCGACCGGGACCCGCTCTTTTTTGTTTGGATGGCGCGCCGGAGTCCGATGTGACTGAAGCCGCCGCAGAAGCGCCGCAGGATTTGCTGGCCGAACCGCGTCTCGTTTCCGAGACGGGTCTTGCCGCGCGCGTCGCCGCGATTGCCGCGCCGACTCTGATGGGGCTCGGCTTCCGGCTGGTGCGCGTGCGCATTTCGGGGCAGGACGGACAGACCGTTCAGATCATGGCCGAACGGCCCGACGGCGCCATGAGCGTCGACGACTGCGAACTGGCGAGCCAGAATCTTTCGCCTGTGCTCGATGTCGCCGATCCCGTCGCGCAAGCCTATCGCCTGGAAGTATCTTCGCCCGGCATTGATCGTCCGCTGGCGCGCGTGTCGGATTTTCGCCGCGCGCTCGACAAGGAAATCCGCATCGAGATGACCGCTCCGCAGGCGGACGGCCGCAAGCGCTATCGCGGTCTGGTGCGCGCCGTTGAAGGCGAAGGCGAGAGCGCCGTGCTCACGATCGAGCGCACCGACGCGCGTTCGGACGAGGACAAGCTGGTGAAACTCCCGCTCGCCGAACTCGATGAAGCGCGTGTTGTTTTGACCGACGCGCTGATTCGCGCGGCGCTGAAAGCCGAGAAGCAGGAAGCCGAGCGCGCTGCGCAGGAAGCGGCCGCCGCCGCGCCGCGCAAGGGGCCAGGCCGCTTTTCCGAAAAGCATGCGGCTGCGCGCCGCGCCAAACAGAATCCGCACACCCCCGCCGGCGTGCAGACCGGGTTCAAGAAGTCTTGAGTTGAAGGTTCAACGCGGCCAGCGCCGCAGTATTTGAAACGGGAGAAAGCATATGGCCGTCAGCGCCAACAGGCTCGAACTCTTGCAGATCGCCGACGCGGTCGCGCGCGAGAAGGCGATCGATCGCTCGATCGTCATCGCCTCCATGGAAGAAGCGCTGCAGAAAGCGGCGCGCTCGCGCTATGGTCAGGAGACCGAAGTGCGCGCCGAGATCAATCCCAAGAGCGGCGAAGTGCGCTTCTCGCGCCTCCTGCTCGTCGTCGACGAGGTTGAGAACGACGCCACGCAGATTGCGCTTGCCGACGCGCGCAAGCGCA
This sequence comes from Hyphomicrobiales bacterium, assembly GCA_028869185.1. Lineage (GTDB taxonomy): Bacteria > Pseudomonadota > Alphaproteobacteria > Rhizobiales > Beijerinckiaceae > JAJXWB01. Next base: position 2,189 of record JAGWTA010000014.1, on the reverse strand, counting down.
ACCCGGCCGCGCAGTCCGGCGACTGGATCGCCGAAACGCTGCCGCCCTTCGATTTCGGCCGCGTCGCCGCGCAATCGGCCAAACAGGTGATCGTGCAGAAAGTGCGCGAGGCCGAACGCGACCGTCAGTACGACGAATTCAAGGATCGCATCGGCGACATCATCAACGGCCTCGTCAAGCGCGTCGAATATGGCAACGTCATTGTCGATCTCGGCAAGGGCGAGGCTGTCATCCGCCGCGACGAGATGATCCCGCGCGAAATGTTCCGCCCCGGCGACCGCGTGCGCGCTTATGTCTACGACGTGCGCCGCGAGCAGCGCGGCCCGCAGATTTTTCTCTCGCGCACCCATCCCCAGTTCATGGCCAAGCTGTTCCGGCAGGAAGTGCCGGAAATCTACGATGGCGTGATCGAGGTGAAATCGGTGGCCCGCGATCCCGGCAGCCGCGCGAAAATCGCGGTCATCTCGCGCGACAGTTCGATCGATCCCATTGGCGCCTGCGTCGGCATGCGCGGTTCGCGCGTGCAGGCCGTCGTCAACGAGTTGCAGGGCGAGAAGATCGACATCATTCCCTGGTCGATGGACGCGGCGACCTTCATCGTCAACGCGTTGCAGCCGGCCGAAGTGGTCAAGGTCGTGCTGGACGAAGATTCCTCGCGTATTGAAGTTGTCGTGCCCGATGACCAATTGTCTCTTGCGATCGGCCGTCGCGGCCAGAACGTGCGTCTGGCCTCGCAGCTCACCGGCTGGGACATCGACATTCTGACCGAGGCCGAGGAATCGGAGCGCCGTCAGAAGGAATTCGTCGAGCGCACCAACACCTTCATGCACGCGCTGGACGTCGATGAAGTGGTGGGCCAGCTGCTGGCGTCCGAAGGCTTCCGTTCCGTCGAGGAACTGGCCTTCGTCGAGCCGGCCGAACTGCACTCGATCGAAGGGTTCGACGAGGAGACGGCCGAAGAAATCCAGAGTCGCGCGAAGGCCCATATCGAGAAGATCGAGGCCGAGCACGACGCCCGCCGCAAGGAACTCGGCGTCGCCGACGAATTGCGCGAGGTCGAGGGCGTGACCACCGCCATGATGGTCAAGCTCGGCGAGAACGATGTGAAGACCATCGAGGATCTGGCTGGCTGCGCGACCGACGATCTGGTCGGCTGGACCGAAAAGAAGAACGGCGAGACGGTGAAATATACCGGCTTCCTTGACGGTTTCGATCTTTCGCGCGAGGAGGCCGAGGCGATGATCATGGCTGCGCGCGTCAAGGCGGGCTGGGTCGAGGCGCAGGCTCCGGCCGAAGCGGCCGAGGCGGAGTAAAGCCGCATGGCCCGCGAGGCGAATGACGAGGGAAGCGACGGAAAATCGTCGCGCACCTGCGTCGTCACGCGGGTTTCCGGGCCGCCCGAGGCGATGATCCGCTTCGCGCTCGCCCCCGACGGGGCGGTCGTGCCGGACCTGCGTCGCCGCCTTCCGGGGCGCGGCGTCTGGACGGAGGGAACGGCCGCGGTCGTGGCGCAGGCGGTGCGACGCCGGGCTTTCGAGCGCGGCTTCCGGCGCACGGCCAATGCGACCGAGGCGCTCGTCGCCCAGGTCGATGAATTGATGGCGCGCGACTGCCTGCAGTCGCTCGCCATGGCCAACAAGGCCGGGCTCGTCGTGACGGGCGCGGCCAAGGTGGAGGCGGAAATCGCCTCCGGAAAGACGGTCGGCCTCATCCAGGCGCGCGATGGCGCGGCGGACGGGGCGCGAAAGATGGCGCAGGCTGCGCGGCGGGTTTTCGGGCCCGCAGCGCCGCCGGTGGTCGATCTCTTCGGCGGCGCGCAATTGGATTTGGCGTTGGGCCGGTCAAATGTGATACATGCTGCGCTCAAACCGGGCGCAGCCAGCGAGGCATTTCTGGCGCGTTGCCGGCGGTTGCTTGTTTATCGCTGCGGGACAGCGGAAACGGACGGCCTGGCCGGACACGATGGAACGGACGAATGACGGATACGAAAAACCCCGGCGATAAAACGCTCCATGTCGGCGCAGGCAAGACGCTCACGCTGAAGCGCCCTGTCGAGCAGGGCACGGTGCGCCAGAGCTTCTCGCATGGCCGCTCGAAAGCCGTCGTGGTCGAGAAGGTCAAGCGCCGCACGCTCGGTCCGCACGAGGCGAAAGCCGCGCCCGCGGCCGCGCCGGCCGCACCTGCGCCGG
>JAGWTA010000013.1 GCA_028869185.1 Hyphomicrobiales bacterium | reverse complement strand
CGGTGCGTCCGCTCCGCCCTTGCGAGGGAAGGACGGGATGGAACGGCGCGCGCGCTCGCGCGGCGCGCGCCGATACATCAAAGCAAAACGGCAAATTGCGCGCGATGCCCCGCCCCTGCCCTGCCCTGAAAGGCGCGAGAAAGACGTGCGCGATGCGCTGCACGCTCAAAACCCGTACAATTTGGCGTAATCGGCGTCCTTGGCGGCGACCTGCCGCGCAAGGTCGACGATGACTTTTGCTTGCTTCCACGTAGCGTCGTCCTGCATCTTGCCGTCGATCATCACGACGCCTGAGCCATCGGGCATGGCGTCGAGAATCTTTTTGGCGAAGGCGACTTCCTTCACATCGGGCGAGAAGACGCGCTTGGCGATCGCGACCTGATTGGGATGCAACGACCAGGCGCCTGCGCAACCCATCAAGAAAGCGTTGCGGAACTGCACCTCGCAGGCTTCGAGATCGGCGATGTCGCCGAACGGGCCATAGAAGGACTTGATGCCAGCCGACTGGCAGGCGTCCACCATCCTGGCGACCGTGTAATGCCACAAATCCTGCTGCACGCTCGTGCGCGGCTGGCCTTCGAGGGGATCGGAAATCACCTTGTATTCCGGATGGCCGCCGCCGACGCGCGTCGTCTTCATCGCGCGCGAGGCGGCGAGATCGGCAGGGCCAAGGCTCATGCCGTGCATGCGCGGCGAGGCGAGCGCGATCTGATCGACATTCTTCACGCCTTCGGCCGTTTCGAGAATGGCGTGGATCATGATCGGCTTCTTGACATTGTGGCGCGCCTCGAGCTGCGCCAGCAATTGATCGAGATAGTGGATGTCCCAAGGCCCTTCGACCTTGGGCAGCATGATGACGTCGAGCTTGTCGCCAATGGCGGCGACAATCTCTGTCACGTCATCGAGAACCCACGGCGAGTTGAGACAATTGATGCGCGTCCACAGACCTGTGTCGCCGAAATCGAATTGCTTGCCCATTTCGATGAAGCCCGCGCGCGCCGCTTCCTTGGCGTCGGCGGGAATGGCGTCTTCGAGATTGCCGAGAATAACGTCCACGGTCTTCGCCATCTCGCCGGCCTTGGCGCGCACTTTTTCAAGATGCGGCGGCACGAAATGGATCATGCGCTCCACCTTGACCGGCGGCTCGCGCCAGGGCTGCGGGGCGCCGATGGCGAGGGGCTCGTAAAACTTGCGCGGGGTCTTCATGGCGGGCTCCGGTTTTGTCGCAGCGCAATAGGACGAAATGCGCCGGCGGGCAATGGGAACGCGCGTCAACCGACCGCTCGAAACAGCAGGTCCGACGTTCGGCCCGGCTAAACGGCGATGAGCGCGGCGGCGACGAGCCGCCCCTCCCCCAGCAGAATGTTGTAGGTGCGCGCCGCCGCGCCCGTCGCCATCGGCTCGGGCACGATGGCCGCCAGGCGAAGGCGCGCGGCCAGCGACGACGGCAGCAGGGCAAGATCCGGCCCCATCCCGATCAGCAGATGGTCGATCGTCCCGGCCGGTTCGGCGAAGACACGCGCGAGCGAGGCCTCGTCGATCTGGCGCCAGTCGACCACCGGCCAGGCGTAAAGGCCGGACGGCAGGGCGAGCAGCGAGCCGCGATGCGACATGCCGCCGAATTTGAAGCCGCCCTCGCCATAGGCGTCGATGGGCCAGCGGCCCGGCAGAAAGCCCGGGGCGTCCGCGCTCAGCGGGCGGGCTCCGGCGCCTCGGCTGTCGCCTGCTCGGCCGTCGAGGCGCGCTCGCGGCCGTCGGTGCGCAATCCGAGATAGATGAGCATGGGCGAGCAGATGAAGATCGACGAATAAACGGCGACACAAACGCCCCAGGTCATCGCCAGCGAGAAAGAGCGGATGACGTGACCGCCGAAGAAGACGAGCGCGGCGAGCGCGAGCAGCACCGTCGTCGCCGTCATCAGGGTGCGCGGCAGCACGGCGTTGATCGACATGTCTACGAGCTGGTCTGTTGGCATGCGCTTGTATTTGCGCATCATCTCGCGGATGCGGTCGAGCACGACCACGGTTTCGTTGAGCGAATAGCCGACGATGGTCAGAATGGCGGCGATCGAGGTCGTGTTGAACTCGAGTTGCGTCAGCGAGAAAAAGCCGACTGTCAGCAGCAAGTCGTGCATCGTCGCGATGACCGCAGCGACAGCAAACTGCCATTCGAAGCGGAACCACAGATAGGCGAGAACGGCGAAGATCGACAGAACGACGCCGAGCGTGCCCGATTGCACGAGTTCGCCCGAGACGCGCGGGCCGACGACTTCCGTGCGGCGGATGTCGTAACCGTCCTGCACGACCGCGCGGACTTTCTGCACGGCCGCTTCCTGGGCGGCGTCGCCGCCGGGTTGCAGGCCGAAGCGCAGCGTCACGTCCGACTGGTTGCCGAAGGCCTGCACTTCCACGCCGCCAAGGCCGAGATTGTCGCCCAGATTGCGCAGCATCGCGACATCGGCGACGCCGTTCTTGGCGCGTAGCTCCAGCACGGTGCCGCCGGCGAAATCGATGCCGAAATTCATGCCGTGGAAGATGAACAGCAACACCGAAATGATCGACATGACGGCGGAGAATGGATAGCTCACGCGGCGGAACCGCATGAACGGGAACTTGGTGTTTTCTGGCGTCAGCCGCAGCAGTTTCATGATGGCCTCCGCTCAGATCGGCAGTTTCGTCGGTCGCGCATAGCGATACCAGACGGCGATCATCATGCGCGTCATGGTGACTGCGGTGACGATGGAGGTGAGAATGCCGAGCGCCAGCGACACGGCGAAGCCGCGCACGGGGCCCGCGCCCAGGAAGTAGAGGATAGCGGCGGCCACGAACATCGTCACGTTGGAATCGACGATGGTGGCGAAGGCGCGCTTGAAGCCCGCATCGAGCGAGGACAGGATCGAACGGCCCATGTGATTTTCCTCGCGGATGCGTTCGTAGATCAGCACGTTCGCGTCCACCGCCATGCCGATGGTGAGCACGATGCCGGCGATGCCGGGCAATGTCAGCGTCGCGCCGATCATCGCCATGCCGGCGAAGATCAAAAGGATATGCACGGCGAGCGCGAGATTGGCGAAGACGCCGAAGGTGCCATAGGTGACGAGCATGTAAGCGACGACGAGCGCGGCGCCCACATAGGCGGCGCGTTTGCCGGCGTCGATCGAGTCCTGACCGAGCCCGGGGCCGACCGTGCGCTCCTCGACGATCGTCAGTTTGGCGGGCAGCGCGCCGGCGCGCAGCAGGATGGCGAGATTGTTGGCGCTCTCCACCGTGAAATGGCCGGAAATCTGCCCCGAGCCGCCGGTGATCGGCGAAATGATGCGCGGCGCCGAAATGACCTTGCCATCGAGCACGATGGCGAAGGGCTTGCCGACATTCTTCGTCGTCACATCGGCAAATTTCTGGCCGCCGCGAATGTTGAAGCGAAAGTTGACGATCGGTTCGCTGGTGCGCTGGTCGAAACCGGGCTGGGCGTCGGTGAGATCCTCGCCCTGCACCATGACCTGTTTTTCGACCGGCAGCGTGCCGCCTTCGACCTGCGGCAGGTTTTCGACGTCAGCGGGATTGGCGCCGGGTTCGGCGACGAGGCGGAATTCGAGTTTGGCGGTGGAGCCGAGCAATTCCTTCAGACGACTCGTATCCTGCAGGCCCGGCACCTGAACCAGAATGCGGTCGGAGCCCTGCCGCTGAATGTTCGGCTCAGTTGCGCCCAGCGCGTCGATGCGCCGGCGCAGCACTTCGATGGATTGATCGACGGCGCGGCGCACCTTGTCCTGCACACCGGCTTCGGTGACGCTCAACTGGATGAGGCCGCCCTCGCCCGGCGTCACGTCGATGGAGCTGGCGCCGGCGGCGCCCAGCATGACATTGCCTGTCGGCTGGCCCAGCGCGCGCAATTTCGGCAGCACTTTCGCCATATCGTCGGGATTGGCGAGCCGCACCTGCACGCCGCGCGCGCTCATGCCGATGCCGCCGGAAACGCCGACGCGCTCCTCGCGCATGATGCGGCGAACGTCGTCGCGAAGATTTTCCACCTGCGTCTTGAGAACGGAGGGCGTGTCGACCTCAAGCAGCACATGCGCGCCGCCCTGCAGATCGAGGCCGAGCGTGATCGGCTTGAACGGCGCCCAATGCGGCAGATGCGACTGGATCGACGTGCGCGTCGCCTCAGGAAGAAGCGAGGGCAAAACAAGCAAAAAGGCCATGAACGTCATGGCCAGAATGGAGATAATTTTCCAGGGGGCGAAGCGCAGCATGTCGGCCTGTCGTCACAACGGCGGTTAAGCCGTCGCGTCCTTTACCGGTTCGCCCTTCGAACGCACTTCGGCGATCATCGCGCGCAAGACGCGAATGCGCACGTTGGGCGCTATCTCCACCTCGAGTTCGGCATCGTCCGTCGCCTTGGTCACCTTGCCGATCACGCCGCCCGTGGTGACGACCGTGTCGCCGCGCCGGATCGCGGAGATCATCGCGGCCTGCTCCTTCTGGCGCTGCTGCTGCGGGCGAATAATCATGAAATACATGATGGCGAGAATGGCGATGAAGGGCGCCAGCGACATCAGCATTTCCAGCCCCGAGCCGCCGCCGGCGGCGGGCGGTGCGCTCTGGGCGTAGGCGGGCGTTGCAAAAAACATCGCGTCTCTCGTGGAATGGCCGGGGGCGAAGCAGCCCCGCAAATTGGCGCGGACTATAGCCATCGCTTTCGCGAAAGCAATGGCGCGAAATCCTGTTTTGTTCCTCCCGCGGGGCCGGCGCGGGGGCTTGCGCCAGCGGCCGCCCTCGCCGCGCCCCGCCTGACGCCAGCCAGGCACTTGGCTAGACTGCCCGTCCACCCGCAACGAGGATTTGCGAAACCTATGGAAAAAGAACGGTTGACCGCCTTTTCCGATGGCGTCATCGCCATCGTCATCACGATCATGGTGCTGGAGCTGAAAGCGCCCCACGGGGACAGCTGGGCCGATCTCGCCCGGCTCACGCCAACGTTTCTGGGTTATGTTCTTTCGTTTCTCTACGTCGCCATCTATTGGAACAATCACCATCACCTGCTCTCGACCGTCACGCGCGTGAACGGATCGATCCTGTGGGCGAACATGCATCTCTTGTTCTGGCTCTCGCTCGTGCCCTTCTCCACCGCATGGCTCGACGAGAATCATTTCGCGCCGTTGCCAACCGCCGTTTACGGCGTCTCGCTGCTGATGCCGGCGATTGCCTATTTCATGCTGCAAAAAACGATCATGCGCGCGCAGGGCGAAGGATCGCTATTGCGCAAGGCGCTCGGCGCCGATTTGAAAAGCAAAGGATCGCTCCTTCTCTATATCATCGGCGTTGCGCTCGCCTTCGTCGCGCCTGCAATCTCACTCGCGCTTTATGTGCTCGTGGCTCTGTGGTGGCTTGTGCCGGACAGACGGATCGAAAAACTGTTCGAGCAGGAGGAAGAGGCGTCATGAATTATCTTGATCCGACCAAGGAAACCTTCGTGGCCTTCCGCGCGCTGGATCGGGAGGGGCCGATTCATATGCTCAATCTGGTGAAATTCCGCGCTAAAGCCGCCTATCCCGACGGGCGGGCGGCGAGCGGCGCAGAAGCCTATCGCGCCTACGCTCGCGAGAGCGGCCCGGTGTTCCGGCGGCTCGGCGGGCGCCAGGTCTGGCTGGGCGAACCCGAACTCATGCTGATCGGCCCGCAGGACGCCGAGCAATGGGATATCGCGTTCATCGCCGAATACCCCAGCGTGGCGGCGTTCGTGGAAATGTTGCGCGATCCCGTCTATCGCGAGGCGGTCAAGCACCGGCAGGCGGGCGTCGAGGATTCCCGCCTGCTGCGGCTCAAGCCGGGCGCGCCGGGCGCGGGATTTGGCGAAACGGCGTGACGGGCGCTCGCCCGCTCACCACTTATAGACGTGCGACAACACCCGCCAAAGGCCACCCATCTTGCGTCCGCCGTTGAGTTCGGCGGCAAGACGCATGAGAATGTCCGGGAAACCGTCGACGGGAATTGCCTGCGTCACCGCAGCGATCTTAGCCTTTGTCAGTCCCTTGCGAACGACGCCGCCGCTCGCGTCGATCCAGTCGGCCTTGCGCACGGCGTTGACGACGCTCTCGTGCGGGCCGCGATATGCGCGGACCTTGTGGTGCCAATGGATGATGGCGCGCAAGAGCGCTGCGTCGAGTTGCGGCGCGCGGGCCCGCTGCGCCGCTTCCGCCGCAACTTCCGAAGGCTCAAGATAAGCCAGCGCGCGATCCGTCCACATGCCGGCGTCGTGATAGACGAGCGCAAAAGCGACCGTTTCCCGCCAGCGCGCATCGCCGCCGAGAAAATGCATCGCATAAGTGAGCACACGATAAACGTGGTTGCGGTAGGGGTGGAAATCAGCGCCGAGCGCGGGCGCAAGCATCGCCAGTTCGCGTTCGACGGTGTCGTCATGCGTGATGATCTCGATCCTGTCAGCCATGCCGCGCTCTCCGAAACTGTCTTTCGAAAAACGCGAATTTGCCCTCAGCGCAAGCCACAGAATATTCTGACCACACCCCGGAACCATCATGCCCAAAGATTATCTGCCCAAGCGCCAGCCGCTCGATCCCTGCCCCGTCGAACAGGTGCTGACGATGATCGGCGGCAAATGGAAGGCGCGCACGCTCTATCTGCTCGCCCATCACGTCTATGGCTTTGCCGCCTTACGGCGGGAGCTCGGCGCCGTCAGCCAGCAGGTGCTGTCGACGCAGCTTCGCGCGCTCGAGACCGATGGCCTCGTTTCGCGCAGCGACGGCGGCGACGGCGCGCCGGTCTATGCGGCGACCGCAAAGGGACGCGATCTCGTCGGCCTCCTGACGCCGGTCGCCGAATGGGGAACGCGCGAACTCGCCAGCAAGGGACTGGTCTGGTCGCCGCCGCCATAAAAGCACGGGCAAGGCGGTTTGACGGCTGTCGCGACCGGCAGATAGTTTAGCTTTAAACTATCTGCCGGAGCGCCGCCATGTCTCCTGTCTTCACGCGCGAATACGTTCGCATCGAAACGCCCGACGGGCGAACGCTGACGGGCAGGCTGCATCTGCCGGCCGCGCCGGTCATGGCGGTTGTTGTCAACGGCGGCGTCGGCTTTCCGGCGCGGTATTATCAGGACTTCGCGCGCTGGCTGTCCGAGATGCAGAACGCGGCCGTTCTGACTTACGATTATCGCGATTTCGGCTGGTCGGCGGACGGCGCGCCTATGCGTTGCTCGACCGCGCGGCTCAGCGATTGGGGCATCAAGGACCAATCCGCCGCGCTCAGCTTTATGGCGGCGCGCTTCTCCGATCTACCGTTGCGCGTCGTTGGTCATTCGCTCGGCGCTCAATGGCTCGCATTTCATGCCGATGTCGGGCGCATTGACCGTGTGGTGGCGGTCGCCTCGGGCCCCGCCTATTGGCGCAATCACCCGCCCGCAGTCATGCCGCAGATTGTCGCCTTCTGGTGGGGTCTTGGTCCGGCGGCGACGACGCTGCTCGGCTATCTGCCGGGCAAGCGGCTCGGCCTCGGCGCCGATTTACCGGCGGGCGTCTATTGGGAATGGCGCAAACTCTGTACGCGGCCGGGTTATCACCAGCCCGACTGGGGCCGCGCCTATCCGCAACCTGATCTGGCGGCGGCGCGGTTCGAACTGACCAACGCGCCGGTCGCCGACGACACGAGTATTCCGCCCGCGATGGCGCGGAAAATCGCGCGCTTCTATCCGCAGGCGCGCATCCGCGAGCAGCTGATCGATCCCAGCGCGCTTGGGCTGAAAGGCGTCGGCCACGGCGGCGCGTTTCTTGCGCGCAATCGCGCCTGCTGGCCGCTCATTGCCGCCCCGCTCGCCGCGCCATAGTCAGCGGCGGCGAAAACTTCTATCAAGCGCGCATGACAGACGACAAAACCGCCCTGCTCGCGCGCATCGCCGACGCACTGGAACGCCTCGCGCCGCCTGCGCGTTCTGCGCCGGACTTCGCCGCCGCCGACGCTTTCGTGTTTCACGCCGACGGGCGTCTTGCGCCGGTGCGCAAGGTCAACCGCGTCGACCTCGCCCTGCTGCGCGGCGTTGACCGCATGCGCGATCTGCTGGCGGAAAACACCGAACGTTTTGCGCGCGGTTATGCGGCCAACAATGCATTGTTGTGGGGCGCGCGCGGCATGGGCAAGTCTTCGCTCGTCAAAGCGGTGCACGCCGACATCAACCAGCGGCTGGAAAAGACGCGCGGTTTCCGGCGGCTCAAACTCATCGAAATTCATCGCGAAGATATCGAAGCGCTGCCGCAGCTCATGAACATGCTGCGCGAGGCGCCGTTCAATTTCCTGATCTTTTGCGACGACCTCTCGTTCGATTCCGACGACACGAGTTACAAGTCCTTGAAAGCGGCGCTCGACGGCGGCGTGGAAGGCCGACCGGCCAATGTGCTGTTCTACGCCACCTCGAACCGCCGCCACCTGCTGCCGCGCGACATGATGGAGAACGAACGCTCGACCGCCATCAATCCGGGCGAGGCGGTGGAAGAGAAAGTCTCCTTGTCCGACCGGTTTGGGCTCTGGCTCGGCTTTCACAAATGCAGCCAGGACGAATATCTGGAGATGGTGCGCGGCTATTGCAAACATTACGGGCTGAAGGGCTCAGCGGCGACGATCGAGGCGGACGCGCTCGAATGGGCGACGACGCGCGGCTCGCGCTCGGGCCGCACCGCCTGGCAGTTCATTCAGGATCTGGCGGGCCGGCAAGGCAAGCGGACGGACGAGCGCGCGCCGTGAACATTTCGCCGCGCGCATGAAACGCGCGAGCGGGCGCCCGTTGATCGGCGCGTCTGAACTGCGGCGCGGCCGTTAGGGTAAACGTTTCCTAACAATTGCGGCGCATGATGCCGGCAAAGCGATTGCCGGGTCCATCGTTCATGAGTTTTTCTGTTGCAGAACTGCGCGCGATCGGTCGCGCTACGCTGGAAAATCAGCCGCAGGAGCAGCCGCGCAAGGGTTTGGGCGGGCTCGTCAAACGGGACGGCGCCGGGCTCGCCCAAAAAATTGCGCGCAAAACGCCCAACGCGTCGCCGAAGTCCGCCGCCGCAGCTCCCGCGCCTTCGCAGAAGGCCGCACCCGCCAGAAAAAGCCGGTTTGCGCTGCCGCTGCCGACGCTGCCCGCGCTGCGGCGTGGCGCGGCGAATGGGCCGACGCCGTCAGGCGTTGCAAAGCCGGCAAGCCCCGCGCTCACCCCCGTGGTGGAAACGGATACGGGCGATTGTCCGCTGCACGCGGCCGCGATTCTCTGCGATCGCGCGGACGATGCGCTGGCGCTCGGCGATTTCGCCAGCGCCCGCGATTTTGCGCAGCGCGCCGCGGCCCTCGCGCCCGGGTCCGGCCGGGCGCGCGCTCTGCTGGGCGCCAGCAAGGCGGCGGCGGATGACGCGGAAGGTCTGGACGATCTGGTGCGCGCCATCGAGCTCGACCCGGTCGCCATCGCCTGGGCGGGCCCTGCGGCCAACGCGTTTCTGACGCGTCATGCGAATGCAGCCGGCGCTGCCGATTACCGGCGCCGTTTTCAGGAACTGGCCGAGGAGGTGGAGCCGGCGATCGAGGAGCGCTATCGCGCGCCGGGACCGCTCGAAACGTTTGCGGCGCCCGCTTTCGACGCCGCAGCCGAAGCGACGATCCGCGCGCTTCTGGCCGAAGAACGCGCGGTGCTCGGCGCGGTCATCGTCGCGCGCCCGACGCGCCTGTGGAGCCATGCGCCGGCCTTCGTCGCCGCCATCCGTCTCGCCAAGGGCTGGCGCGGCGCGACGCCGGCCGAGGAAAAGGACGCCAACGAACGGCTTTCCCTGCTGCATGGCGTGCTTTGCGCCTATGGCGCGGTCTGCGTTTTTCATCCCGCTGACTGGAAGGACAGCCTTGTCGTCGCGCGCATGAAACGCGTGAAAGGCGCGCTGGTTTACACGCAGGCCTGACGCTGGCGCTGCACAGGCGCGCGATGCATAGTCGCGCCATGGAGCCGCTGGACCTGCTCACCACCGCAGAAATGGCCGAAGCCGACCGCTTGACCGTCGCCGGCGGCCTTCCCGGCGCCATGCTGATGGAGGCGGCCGGCGCGGCGGTCGCCGATCGCGCGGCCGCCATGCTGGCCAAGCGCGGTCGCGGGCGCGTTCTCGTGTTGTGCGGACCCGGCGCCAATGGCGGCGACGGCTATGTCGCCGCGCGTCTGCTCGCAGCCATGGGGTTTTCCACGCAGGTCGCAGCTCTTGGCGATCCTTCCGCCTTGCGCGGGGATGCGGCGAACGCAGCGCGCGGCTGGAGCGGCCCGGTTGAAAAGGCCGAGACCATCGCGCTCGAAGCCGATCTCGTCGTCGACGCGCTGTTTGGCGCCGGCCTCGCCCGCCCGCTCGAGGGCGCAGCGGCCGCGCTGGTCGCACGCGTAAACGACTGGCGCTCGCGCGGCGGCGCCGTTTTGGCGGTGGATATCCCCTCCGGTGTCGATGGAACCACCGGCGCCGTGCGCGGCGCGGCCCTGCAAGCGGACGAGACCGTCAGCTTTTTCCGCCTCAAGCCCGGCCATCTGCTCATGCCGGGGCGCGCGCTTTGCGGGCTGGCGCATCTCGCCGAAATCGGCATCGACGCTGGCGTACTGGAGACGATACAGCCGCGCGCCTTCCGCAATCTGCCTGGCTTGTGGCGCGTGGCGCTGCCCGGCCCGCGCATCGACGCGCATAAATATGCGCGCGGCCACGCTGTCGCCGTTTCCGGCGGACTTGTCTCGACGGGCGCCGGGCGGCTGGCGGCGCGCGGCGCCCTGCGCGCAGGCGCCGGCCTCGTCAGCGTCGCGAGCCCGCCCGATGCGCTGACGGTCAACGCCGCGCATCTGACAGCCATCATGCTGATCGGCTGCGCCAGCGCGCAAGAGCTCGCCCGCATCCTCGCCGACCGGCGCAAGAACGCCGTCGTGCTCGGTCCAGGTCTGGGCGTGGGGGAGACGACCTGCGCGCTGGCCGAGGCTGCGCTGGCGAGCGGCGCGCATGTCACGCTCGACGCCGATGCGCTGACAAGCTTTTCCGGCGCGCCGGAGCGGCTATTCGCCGCCATAGCCGCAGCGCCGGGCGCTGTCGTCGCCACGCCGCACGCAGGCGAATTTGCCCGCCTGTTCGGCGCGCCGCAGGGCTCCAAACTGGACAGCGCGCGCCGCGCCGCCGCGCGCTCCGGCGCGACCATCGTGTTCAAGGGGCCAGACAGCGTGGCGGCCGCGCCGGACGGGCGGGCCTCCATAGCCGCCAACGCGCCGCCCTGGCTCGCCACAGCCGGATCCGGCGATGTGCTGGCGGGCATGGTCTGCGGCCTGATGGCGCAAGGCGCACCGGCCTTCGAGGCCGCCAGCGCCGCGGTATGGATGCATGGAGAGGCAGGCGCGCTCTGCGGGCCCGGCCTCATCGCAGAGGATTTGCCGGAGGCCCTGCCCGCAGTGTGGCGCGCGCTGCTCGGCGACCGCGTCTGACGGGGCGCGCTATTGCGCCGCCGACTTCGCCGCGCGCGCCAGTTGGGCGAGATGGGCCTGTTCGTCGGGCTGGATCAATCCGGCAGACATGATGAGCTTGGCCGCGTCGTCCGGCGTCATGTCGATTTCGCAGACGTCGCGCGCCGGAAGATAAAAGTAGAAGCCGGTCGTTGGGTTGGGCGTGCACGGGAGAAAGACAGAAATATAAGGCGTCTCGCCCGCGCCGATGGCGGTTTTGACGCGCTCGCCCGGCGGCGTCGAGATGAAGACCAGACTCCACATGCCGGGCGCGGGATATTGCACGAGGCCGACCTTGCGGAACGAGGTTCCCTGCTGCGAAAAAACCGTCTCGAACAATTGCTTCACGCTCTTGTAGATGCCGCGCACGACCGGCATGCGGTCGAGCACCGTCTCGGAAAGACGGATCAGCGTCCGGCCAAGCAGATTGGCGGCGAGAAAGCCGAGCAGCGTGAGGCCCACAAACGCCAGCACGACGCCGACGCCGGGTACGTTTTTCGGCAGATAGGCGTCCGGCCAAAGATGCGCGGGAATCAGCGGTTTCATCCAGCGGTCGACGGTGTCGATGAACCAGAAAACCAGCCACGCCGTCACCGCCAGCGGTCCGGCAATGACGAGGCCGGTGAGAAAATAGGCGCGCACGCGGGCGCCGAAGCCGCGCGGGCGCGCAGGCGGGGGTTGAAGCGGCGGCAGTTCGGTCATCGACGATGGTTCCGTTGCAATCGGGCGCAGAAGGATCACGTCCCTGCGGCCATTGCAAGGCGCACGCATTGCGGCGATGCTTGCGCGAACAGGAGACGCAGATGAAAACCATGACCGTTGCGCTGTGTTGCGCTTTTGTGACGCTCATCGCCGCACAGACATGGGCGCAGAAGACATCGGCGCAGGCGGTATCGGCGCATGAGCGCCGGCCGGCCTGCGCCTCGATCATGCGCATCTGCATGAAGCGCGCGGGGGCCGGCCACGCCAACATTTGCGAGGACATGTTTTCGCAAGCGAAGAACAGCGGCGTTTGGCCGGCGACCCAGGATGAGGAAGGGCGCCATCACGCCGCCGTTCCCTGCGAGCGCTGATGGGCGCCAAGCCGGGCGCGGCTATCCTCTGGCTGCGCGAGGATCTGCGGCTCGCCGACAATCCCGCCCTCGCCGCCGCCGCCGCTTACGAGAATATCCTGTGCGTTTACACGCTGGATGAGGAGACGCCGGGGCTGCGCGCGCCCGGCGGCGCATTCAAATGGCGGTTGCATCACGCGCTTGAACATCTGGCGCGCGATCTCGCCGCGCGCGGCGCGCGGCTCGATATTTTTCGCGGGAGCGCGGAGAGCGTCATCCCCGCGCTCGTCGATGCGAGCGGGGCGAGCGCGCTCTACTGGAACCGGCGCTACGACAGCGCAAGCATGGCGATCGACGCGCGCATCAAGACGGCGCTGAAGGACCGCATTCATGTCGAAAGTTTCAACGGCAAACTGATCGCCGAACCCTGGACGATCAAAACGAAAACCGGCGGGCCGTTCCGGGTTTTCACGCCATTCCTGCGCGCCCTGCGCCAGAGCGCGCGCATCGCGCCCGCCGCTTCCGCGCCGCGCACATTGCGCTGCGGGCCGACGCTCTCACAAACGCTCGACCTGCGCGATCTTGACCTGACGCCGTCGCGACCGGACTGGGCGGCGGGCCTGCGCGCAACGCAAATTTGCGGCGAGAAAAATTGCGCCGCGCAGCTCGCCGAATTTCTCGGCCAGGATTTGCTGCATTATGCCGAACAGCGCGACTTCCCCGCGCGCGATGCAACCTCGCGCCTGTCGGCCGCGCTGGCGACCGGCGAGATTTCGCCGCAGCTCGTCTGGCGCGCGACGATGCAGGCGGCCGAGGCCAATCCGGCCCTGCAGCGCGGCGCGGAGAAATTCATTTCCGAACTCGTCTGGCGCGAGTTTTCCTATCATCTGCTGTTTCATAACCCCGATCTTGCGCGCAAGAATTTCAACGCGCGCTTCGACGAATTTCCGTGGGCTGCGCGCGATGAAGCCGCGCTCGCGGCTTGGCGGGCCGGCATGACCGGCTATCCGCTGGTGGACGCGGGCATGCGCGAATTGTGGAAGACCGGCTTCATGCACAATCGCGTGCGCATGGTCTGCGCCTCCTTTCTCATCAAACATCTGTTGATTGACTGGCGCGTCGGCGAAGACTGGTTCTGGGATACGTTGTGCGACGCCGATCCCGCCAACAACGCCGCAAGCTGGCAATGGGTCGCGGGATCGGGCGCGGACGCTGCGCCCTACTTCCGCATTTTCAACCCCGTGACTCAGAGCGAGAAGTTCGATGCAGGCGGCGCCTATCTGCGCGCGCATGTGCCGGAAATCGCGCATCTGCCGGACAAGTTCATCCACGCGCCATGGACGGCGCCGCAACCGCCGAAAGATTATCCCGCGCCCATCGTCGATCACGCGCACGCAAGAGAGCGCGCGTTGCGGGCGTTTCGGGAGATGGGAACTTGAGCGAGGCCCCGCCTTCGCTGCGAGCAGCGCCGCAGGCGCATCCCGAAGGACGGACGCGTTTCGCCCGTCTCAGATGAGAGTTAGTCGCCCTTCTTCTTCGTCTTCTTCGCGCGAAACGCTTTAGCCCAGCCCGGCTTTTCCACCTGCTGGCCGCGTCCAAGCGCGAGCGCGTCGGGCGCGACATCGCGCGTGATGACAGAGCCGGAGCCAACGAACGCGCCCTCGCCGATCTTCACCGGCGCGACGAGCGAGGAATTGGTGCCGACGAAAGCGTTGTCGCCGATCACCGTCTGGAACTTGTCGAAGCCGTCGTAATTGCAGGTGACGACGCCTGCGCCGATGTTGGCTTCGGCTCCGACGGTGGCGTCGCCGATATAGGTCAGATGGCTGACCTTGGCGCCTGCGCCGATGTGCGATTTCTTGATCTCGACGAAATTGCCCACCTTGGCTTTCTTTTCGAGCCGCGCGCCGGGGCGCAGACGCGCGAAGGGGCCAACATTGGCGCCGGGCCCGACATAGGCTCCTTCGAGATGGGAAAATGCGTGGATTGTCGCGCCGTCGGCGATTTCGCAGCCCGGCCCGATCACGACATTGGGCTCTATGGTCACGTCCTGCCCGATCTTCGCGCCGGCGGCGATGAAGACGGTTTCGGGCGCCTGCAGCGTCGCGCCGCCGAGCATGGCGGTCCGGCGCGCTGCGGCCTGCGCGCGCGCCTCGCAGGCGGCGAGTTGCACACGATCGTTGACGCCCATCACTTCCGCCTCGGGCGCGACGCGATGGGCCGTGCGGGCGCCGCGCGAGCGCGCCAGCGCGACCGCGTCGGTCAGGTAATATTCCTTTTGCGCATTGTTGGGCTCGATCGCATCCAGCAGCGCCAGCGCGATGTGGCCATCGAGCGCCATCACGCCGGCATTGGACAGGCGGATCGCCTTTTCGGCGGGGCTGGCGTCCTTCTCCTCGCGAATCGCGTCCGGGCCGCCGTCCGGCCCGAGAAGAACGCGACCATAGCCGGCAGGATTTTCCGGCTCGAAAGCCAGGACCGTGACGGCCGCGCCCCCGGCGAGCCCGGCGCGCAGGGCGGCGAAGGTTTCCGCCGTCACCAGCGGCGTATCGGCGAAGGCGACGAGGATGTCGTCATAGCCCCGCGCCAGCGCCGTGCGGGCCGCCAGAACCGCATGGGCGGTGCCGAGGCGCTCGGTCTGTGTGAAAATCTCCGCCTGCGGGGCGATGCGGAGGGCTTCGGCGGCCACATCGCCCGCGCCCGGTCCGACGACTACGGCGATGGATTCGGCGCCGGCGCCGGCGAGCGCGGTCAAGGCATGCGCCAGCATGGACCGGCCGGCGACCTTGTGCAGCACCTTGGGCGTCGCAGAGCGCATGCGCTTGCCTTCTCCCGCCGCCAGCAATACGGCAAGACAGCGGCGTTTTGTGGATACGGACATGCGCTCAATCTCCGGAATCGGACGTTTTCAGCCTTCTGTTTGCCAAACCTCGCGAAAAGTATAAAGACGGCGGCGGTTCGGGGCGCGGCTGTTCTTGTTTCACCCGCTCAAGCCATCATTTGTAAAGCGGTTTGCGGAAAGCGGCGCTGCCGATGATCGTGCGCAGAGACGTCCTGAAATTCGCCGCCGGCGCCGTGAATCTGGCAGCCGGCGCCGCCGTTCTTGCGCCCGGCGCCGCGCGCGCCGAAAATGCTCCCGCGCCGCCCGCGGCGCAAACGCCCTTTCAGTCTTCCGGCGTGCTCGATCTCGCCCGCGCGCTCGCCAAGGGGCCCTATCAGGCGCAGCCGAGCGCGCTGCCCGATCCGTTCTCCAATCTGACCTACGAGCAATATGTCGGCATCCGTCGCAAGGCGCAGGCGCTCGTGTGGAGCGCCGACAACGTCGGCTTCGCCATCGAGCCGTTGCATCGTGGATTCATCTTCGCGACGCCGATGCAGATCAATGTGGTCGAAAACGGGCTGGCGCGGCGGATCGGCTATCAGGCGGACGATTTCGAATTTGGCGCGCTGAAGGCGCCGACCAAGGTCGGCGACCTCGGGTTCTCCGGCTTTCGCGTTCTGCAGATCCGCGACGGCAAGACCGCCGAGGTTGCAATTTTCCAGGGCGCAAGTTTCTTCAAGGCGCATGCGCCCGGGCAGGCTTACGGCGTGACAGCGCGCGGCCTCGCGATCAAGACGGGCGACCCGCGCGGCGAGGAGTTTCCCGTCTTCAAGGCGGTGTGGATCGAAAAGCCGACGCTGGCCGAGAATGCGCTCGTCATCCACGCGGTTCTGGATTCGGAAAGCCTCGCGGGCGCCTATCGCTTCACGCTGCGGCCGGGCGAGGCGACGATGATCGACACGGAGCTGACGCTCGTGCCGCGCGTCAACGTCGATCATATCGGCGTCGCGCCCATGAGCGCGACTTGCCTGACGTCGCCGCTGGCGCAACGGCGCACGGACGATGTGCGGCCGACCATCGCGGAGGCCGGCGGCCTGCAGATGCTTTCGGGCAAGGACGAATGGATCTGGCGGCCGATCGCCAACCGCGCGCAATTGCAATTGTCGAGCTTCGTGGACGAAAATCCGAAGGGCTTCGGGTTTCTTCAGCGCAATCGCGATTTCACCGCCTATCAGGACGATGACCTCAAATGGCAGGACCGCCCTTCGCTCTGGATCGAGCCCCTGTCGGATTTTGGCGCTGGCGGCGTGTCGCTCGTTGAAATTCCGACCGATTCGGAACTCAATTCCAATTGTATCGCTTATTGGCGGCCCAACGCCGGTCTGACGCAGGGCAAGGAGGCGGCCTACGCCTATCGGCAATTCTGGTGCTGGGATCCGCCGAACCGCCCGAAAGCCGCTTACATCGCGGATTCGCGCGGGGGAAAAACGCCGGGCGCCAAACGCCGCCGTTTTATCGTCGCTTTTATGGGCGATGCGCTGGGCCCGAACACGCCGCCCAACCTCAAGCCGCAATTGTCCGTCGCGCCGGGAACCATCGCTTCCGTGAGAACCTTCCATTACCCGGACGCGAAAACATACCGCGTGCTGTTCGACATCGACCCTGGCGAGACCGCCAGCGAATTGCGTCTTGCGCTTGAATCGGATGGCAAGCCGATCAGCGAAACATGGCTCTATCGATGGACGCCCTGACCGACCACAGGCCGACGCCGCCGGCGGTTGCGCCCGCCATGCCGCCCGAACAGGGTCTGGCGATGCCGGTGCAATCGCTGACGCGGTTCGACAAGCGACAGGCGCGCAGGTTCGTCGCGCCTGAAAGCCTGCGCAAACCTTGGCTCGCGCGACTGGCCGTGTTCGGCGGCGGACTGGCGCTGACCGGCTACGGCGCCTACCAGATGTACAAGGTCGTCGATGTCGGCGGCGTGACCTTTCTCAAATGGGTGCTGCTCTTCCTGTTCGTCGCGAATTTCTCGTGGATCGCGCTGGCGTTCACGAGCGGCGTCGTCGGCTTCCTGTGGATGCTGTTCGCCGACCGCAAGCCGCCGGCCCTGCCGGACAGGCTGGAAAAGCGCACCGCCGTCGTCATGCCGATCTACAACGAGGCGCCGAGCCGCGTGTTCGCCACGCTGCAGGCGATCCACGAGGACGTTGAGCGCACCGGCCTTGGAAGCGCATTCGACTGGTTCTTCCTTTCGGACACCACCGATCCCAATGTGTGGATCGCCGAGGAGCGCGCGGTGGTCGCCATGCGCGAGCGGCTGGGACCGAATGCGCGCATCTATTATCGCCACCGCCAGAAGAATACGGCGCGCAAGGCCGGCAATATCGCCGATTTCGTCACGCGCTGGGGCGGCGCCTACGAGCATATGGTGGTGCTCGACGCCGACAGTCTGATGACCGGCCACGCCATCGCGACGCTGGCGGGCGCGATGGAGCGCGATCCCGATTCCGGCATCATCCAGACGCTGCCGCTCATCATCAACCGCAACACGCTTTTTGCGCGTTTGCAGCAATTTGCCGCGCGCATCTACGGACCGGTGATTGCGGCGGGCCTTTCGGCGTGGATGGGCCGCGACGGCAATTACTGGGGTCATAACGCTATCATCCGCACCGCCGCGTTCGCCGCTCATTGCGGGCTGCCGGACCTGCGCGGCAAGCCGCCGTTCGGCGGGCATATTCTCAGCCACGATTTCGTGGAAGCCGCGCTCATTCGCCGCGCGGGCTATTCGGTCTACATGCTGCCGGCGCTGCAAGGCTCCTACGAGGAAAGCCCGCCCTCGCTGATCGACGTATCGGCGCGCGACCGCCGCTGGGCGCAGGGCAACCTGCAACATATCCGCCTACTTCCTACGAAAGGCCTGCACTGGGCCTCGCGCCAGCATTTTCTGACCGGCATCTTCGGCTACCTCGCCTCCCCGCTCTGGGCGACGCAGCTCGTGGTCGGCATTCTGATCGTGTTGCAGGCGACTTACATTCGTCCTGAATATTTCACATCCGATTTCTCGCTCTTCCCGACATGGCCGCGATTTGACGCGCAGCGCTCGCTCGAACTTTTCGCGCTGACCATGGCGATCCTGCTGGCGCCGAAGTTTCTGGGTCTGTTGCTCGGCCTGATCGACGGCCCGACGCGGCGCGGGTCGGGCGGCGTGTTGCGCCTCGTCGTTTCATCGTTGATCGAAATCGTGATGTCGGCGCTCATCGCGCCGATCATGATGCTCGTACAGTCGGGGCATGTGCTGAACATTCTGTTCGGCTTCGACACCGGCTGGAATCCGCAACGGCGCGACGACGGCTCCATTCCCTTCAAGGACATCGTGCGCAAGCACCGGTCGCATATGGCGCTCGGCGTGGTCAGCCTGATTGCGGGTTTCCTGATTTCGCCTTCGCTCGTCGCGTGGATGTCGCCGACGATCGCCGGTCTGATTTTCTCGATGCCGATTTCATGGGCGAGCGGCCAGCTTGCGCTCGGCCTTGCGCTGCGCAGGATCGGCTTGCTGACGACGCCGGAGGAAACCCAGCCGCCGCCCATCGCCACGCGCGCCAATGCGCTGGCGCGGGAACTGGCCGCCGAGCACGACGATCATATCGACGCCATTCGCGTGCTGCACGCCGACCCTGCCTTCCGCGCTGCGCATGAAGCCTTCCTGCCGCCCTACAAGCGGCGCGCCAAAGGCGATGTCACCGCCGAACGCGCGCTGGCGGAAGTGAAGGTGAACGAGGCTGAGACGATCGAGGATGCGATCGCCTGGTTGCAGCCGAAAGAGCGCATGACGCTGCTGCATGATCGCGCGCTGCTCGACGTGATGTCGCGCCTGCCGCATGGATCACACGCGCAAACGGACTGAAAGCGCGTTCAGAATTTCAACTGCGACCGCAGACTGAACGCCGTCGCGTTGCGAATGACGCGCGCCGGGTCATAGGGGTCCGCAGCGCGCCCGCCGGGATTGACGACATATTGCAGGTTGGGCTGGAGGGACCAGCCGTCGGTCACCTGCCAGGTGTAATTGGCCTCCAGCGCCGCCTCGAAGCTGCGCACGAAACGACCCGCGCCAAAGAAAACCGCGTCGGCGTCATAGGCGCGCAGGCCGGACGACAGACGCAACAGCGACACGGCGACGCCGAACGAATCGCGATCCCGGAAAAATACGCCCTTGCGCACCGCGCCAAGGTCGAGCTGGTGGCTGACGGGATTGCGGTCGCCCGGCGCGACGAAGGCGCGCATGAAAAACGACGTGTCCTGCACCCCGGGAACGGGCGTATCGAAGGCGCCATACACACCGTAATCGCCGCTATGGCGCAAAGCCGGCGCGCCGGTCCATGCGATCGGAGCGCGTGCGACGTCCCAGCGCATGTCGTTGAATTGTCCGGTATGGCGCCAGACGCCGATCTTGAGCGCCGCATCGTCGCTCCACGGCATGAAAATTTTCAATTCGGACACGAGATAAACGCCGCCGCGCAGACGAAAATCGAGGCCATGCGGATCGCGCCGCTGCGGCGATGGATCGACGCCGGCCGGCGCCGGATCGCCGTTCAACGCTGCGATCTGCCACTCGAAGGCCTTGGACGCATATTTCAGCCGCGCGCCAGGCGTCGCGAGCGGATAAGCCGCGCCACCGCTCGGCAGGTTCGCCGCCGCCAGCGCGGGCCAGCCGAATGTGCCGTCGTTGAACTGTCCCGCCGTCGCAGATGTCGCATGTTCGCTGTCGACGCCGATCTGGCCGACGCGCAACGACCACGGCCCGAGCGTGTGTTCATACCAGGCCTCGAACAGACGGAAGGTCGGCAGCGCCTCGATATTCGAGATCGTCGCGTATGACCCGACAAGGCGGTTGGTGACGCCCGGTCCTTGAATGGAAAATGCGTTCGCGTGAATTTTGCCGTTGGCGAGCAAGCTTCCGGCGCCGAGCAATTTGTCGAGCGCAATATCGGTTGTCAGTTCGAGACGACCCGAATAGCCGGCGCCGCGTTTCATGCCGCCGGAAAGGTTGGCGAGCGCATCGGTATTGTAGATCGACTGGAAATAGACGCCCTTTTGCGCCAGCGCCGCGCGGGCATCCGAAATGATCGGAAGGTCTTTCAGCACACCCCTTGCCAGAGACGAGTCTGCGGGAATGCCGTTTGCCGGGTCATAGGTCTGCGCATGCGCGGCGCCGGCGAGCGCCGTCATCGCAACGACGACGATATGGAGCATCCGATGCTGCATACCGGCTGAAGTTCCTTCCCCAGAGGGCGCGCGCTGGCGCGCTCTGCAGAGCATTAGGAGCGTTAGGCGCGCGTTGGCAAGCGCCGGGGCGCGCGAACCACGTTTTGCTAGCCGGAAAAATTCAAAAACAGCGTCACGCTGTTGTCGCAAATGTCGCCGGCGCCGTCAGGCCTTCCAGCGGCGCAGCAGCAATGCGTTGGTGACAACGCTGACGCTGGAGGCGGCCATCGCCGCGCCGGCCGCGACGGGCGACAGCACGCCGGCTGCGGCAAGCGGGATCATCACGATATTATAGATGAAGGCGAGCCCGAGGTTCTGGCGAATTTTTGCATTGGTCGCGCGCGACAGGGCGATCAGCGCGCCGACGCGCGACAGGTCGTTGGCGGGCAGAGCCACGTTGGCCGCCTCCAGCGCCGCCTCGCTGCCGGCGCCCATCGCAATGCCGACATCGGCTTCAGCCAGCGCGGGCGCATCGTTGACGCCATCGCCCACCATCGCGACGGTGCGGCCCGCATCGCGCAGGCGGCGGATTTCCGCAGCCTTCCCCTCCGGCGCCACGCCTGCGATCACATCGACGTCGAGCGGCGCAGCGATGGCGCGCGCGACGCGTTCGGCATCGCCGGTCAGCATGACTGCGCGAATGCCGTGCGCGCCGAGATTTTCGATCACGCCTTTGGCTTCAGCGCGCAATTCGTCGCGCGCGCCGATCACGCCGACAAAGCTGCGCTGCTGCGGCGCGGCCGCCGTCTGGCGGGCGATGAAAAACGCAGTTCCCCCAGCGCTTTCGATCTTCTCCGCCTTGTCTGCAAGCGCGGAAACATCGACGCCGATCTCCTGCATCAAGCGAGCGTTGCCGACGAAGATGGTTTCTCCGTCCAGATCGGCCTGCAAGCCCCTGCCCGGCTTTGCGGAAAATTGTCGCAGCGGGCGCAACGCGATGGAATCGTCCGCCGCGCGCGCGAGAATCGCCTTGGCGAGCGTGTGTTCGCTGCCCTGTTCGGCGGCGGCCGCCAGCGCCAGCAATGCGCGCGCATCGCCATCGCGCGCGACGATGTCGGTGACGACGGGTTTGCCTTGCGTCAGCGTGCCGGTTTTGTCGAACACGATGCAATCGACCTTGCGCGCAAGATCGAGCGCGCTTGCGTCCTTCACCAAAACGCCTTCGCGCGCGCCGGCGCCCATGCCGACCGCCACAGCGGCAGGCGTTGCAAGCCCGAGCGCGCAGGGACAGGAGACGACGAGCAGGCTGATGGCGTTGACGAGGGCCGTCTCGTAACCGGCGCCGGCGATCATCCAGCCGACGAATGTCGCTACGGCGAGCGCGATGACGACGGGCACGAAGACCGCCGCGATCTTGTCCACGAGTTGCTGGATCGGCGCCTTCGAGCTTTGCGCGCGCTCGACGAGGCGGATGATGCGCGACAGACGCGACGCAGAGCCGACCGTTGTCGCGCGCAACATCAGCATGCCTGCGCCATTGACGGCGCCGCCGGCGACGTCATCGCCGGTTTTTTTGAGAACGGGGCGCGACTCGCCTGTTATGAGCGCTTCGTCCACTTCGCTTTCGCCGCTCGTCACCACGCCATCGACGGGAATGCGCTCGCCCGGCCGCACGACGAGCGCATCGCCCGAGCGCACCTCATCGACCTTCGCCTCGCGTTCGACGCCATTCACCACGATGCGCGCCAACGGCGCGCGCAAGGCCGCCAGCGCCGCAACCGCGCCGCCGGTGGCGCGCCGCGCGCGCGCCTCGAGCCATTTGCCGAGCATCACGAAAGCGATGACGAGCGTCGCCGCCTCGAAGGTCAGGTGATGGGCGTGACCCTGGCTCATGCGCCACAGCGCCAATGCGAAAGCGGCGGTCGTGCCCAGCGAGACGAGCACATCCATATTGGCCGCGCCGGCGCGCAGCGCGCGCCAGGCGCCGATATGAAACCGCGCGCCGATCCAGAAAAACACAGGCGCCGCCAGCGCCAGTTGCAGCCAGGGCGGCAACAGCGGCGCGCCTTTGGCGATCTCGTAGGCCATGTTGACGAGGAACGGCGCAGACAGCGCAAGCGCCGCCACAAGCGCGATCGTGTCGCGCCGATCGGCGTTGGCGCGCGCCGCGCCATCGTCGGAAGCGCGCAGCCGCGCTTCGAACCCTGCGTTTTCAACGGTCTCGATGAGCGTCTGCGGCGATGCAATCCCGGCGACCGAAACTATTTCGGCGGTTTCGGCCGGAAGGCTGACGGTTGCGGAAATCACGCCGGGCGTCGCCTTCAATGCTTTTTCGAGCCGCGCGACGCAGGCCGCGCAGGTCATGCCGCCGATGTCCAGCACCGTTTCCTCGCGCGGCACATCGTAACCTGCGCCTTCCACCGCCGAAACAAGCGTGGCGACAGGCGTGCCAGGCGCTGCATCCACCCGCGCCGTCATAGCCGACAGATTAACCGCAGCTTCCGCGACGCCCGGCGTGGCCGCCAGCGCCTTTTCGACCCGCAGCGAGCAAGACGCGCAGGTCATGCCCTCGACGGGAAATGTATATTCGCGCAGGGCGTCTTTGGCGGGTGCGTCGAGCATGAAAACCGATCCTGAAGCAGCTCCCTGGGGAGCCCCGGCCCAGTTTGATGCACCTTCCCATTATAGGAAGGTCAAGCGCCTATTTTAAGGGGCCCGGGCGGCGTCTCGTCGACCGCCAGTTCGTCAAGGATCGGGCAATCGGGCAGATCGTCGCCGTGACAATGGGCGGTCAGGCGCTCCAGCGCGCGGCGCATCGAGGCCAGCGCGGCGATACGGGCGTCGAGTTCGGCAATGCGCTGACGGGCGAGTTTTTTGACATCGGCGCTGGCGCGGTCCTTGTCGCGCCACAGCGCCAGCAAGCGACCGATGTCCTCCACCGGAAAGCCAAGGTCTCGGGCGCGGCGAACGAAGCGGAGCGTGCGAATGTCCGCCTCATCGTAAAAGCGATAGCCCGCCGCGCTGCGGCGCGGTGGCGCAATGAGGCCGATGCTTTCGTAATAGCGGATCATCTTGGCCGAAACGCCGGCTGATTTCGACGCCTGGCCGATCGACAGATTCATCGTCGTCTCCCCGGCGGCGACCAGCCTGCTTGAGACAAAAGCGCCGCGCGCGTTAATATGCCTCAAAATACAAGCGAGGAAACCAACGGAGCCCCCTTTTGGCGCAAGGACTTGTGCGCAGCTACGCCTCGGGCGTGCGATGTGCGCTCTGGCCCGACATCCGGACAGAGCCCGCGCTGGCGCATGCGGCGCATGCATTTGCGGGAATGGACATCGCGCTGCTGCTGGTTTTCGCCGCTGCGGAAACCGATCCGCAAGCGCTGTCCGGCGACATGGCGCGGCATTTTCCTGGCGTCGCCCACATCGCCTGCTCCACCGCCGGCGAGATTGGTCCGAACGGCTACAGCGAGGGCTCGATCGTCGCGCTGGCGCTGCCGGCCGATGGTTTTTGCGCCAGCATCGACGCAATCGAGGATCTATCGAAAACGCAATTCGAGGACATCGTGCGCCGCGCCGAGCAATTGCGCAAAACGCATGAAGCAACGCATGCGGGCAAGGCGGGCGGCGCCGATTTCGCGCTTTCCTTTGTCGACGGCCTTTCGCAACGCGAGGAAGTTTTCGTCTCTGCGCTGCATCGCGCGATGGACGGCGTGCCGCTGCTCGGCGGATCGACGGGCGACGATCTCGCCTTCAAGCGCTCGTGGTGTGTCAGCGGCGGGCGGGTGCTCGAGGATTGCGGCGTGATGGCGCTGGTGCGCACGCGCCATCCCTTCCACGTTTTCCGCCACGACAATTTCGAGCCGACCGAGATGCGTCTGGTCGTGACCGATTGCGATCAGGACGCGCGCACGGTGCGCGAATTCAACGCCGCGCCTGCTGCGCGCGAATATGCCGATTGCATCGGCGTCGATCCGGCGACGCTGGACCCCATGAGTTTTGCGGCCCATCCCGTCGTCGTCAAAGTCGGCGGCGAATATTATTGCCGCTCCATCGGCCACACCAACGCAGACGGCTCCCTGACGTTTTTCTGCGCTGTGGAAACGGGCCTCGTTTTGACGGTTGCGCGCTCCAACCATCTCGTGGACAGCGCGCGCGCTGCGCTGACGACCGCACGCGGTCAAATTCGCGCCGCCGCAAGCGATGACGGCAAGACCGAGGAGGCCGATCTGGTGCTTGGTTTCGATTGCGCGCTGCGACGGCTCGACGCGGCCCATCGTCAGATGCAGCGGCAATTGTCCGATGTCTATCGCGAGAACGGCGTCATAGGCTTCAATACATTCGGCGAGCAATTCGGCGCGATGCATCTGAACCAGACGTTTACGGGCCTTGCAATCGGCGCTGCGCCGAGACCGCGGCCATGACCATTACGGCGGAAATCTTCGGCCGGTCCGTCACCGGCCGTCCTGAAGATATTGTCGCGCGGCTGATCAAGATCAACGCGGCGCTGGTGGAGCGGCTCGAGAACCGCATCGACCAGCAGGCCAGCGCCTTCTCGCTGTTTCAGACCGCCATCGGCCTCGAAGGCCAGGTGCGCGAGCGCACGATGGAACTCAAAAAGGCGCTTACCGATCTCGAACAGTCCAATGTCGCGCTCGTGAGCGCCAAGGATGCCGCCGAAAAGGCCAATCTGTCGAAAACGCGCTTTCTGGCCGCCGCCGGGCACGATCTGCTGCAGCCGCTCTACGCCGCGCAGCTGTCGATCTCGACGCTGGCGGAAGTGCAGACGCGCGACGAGAATGGCGCGCTCTGCCGCCAGATCGAGCGCGCGCTCTCGACGATCGAAGCCTATCTTCGCTCGATCCTCGACATTTCCAAGCTCGATGCGGGCGTCGTCACCCCGGACTTCGAAAGCGTCGGGCTCTCCGACATGTTCCAGTCGCTCGACGGCGATTTTCGCGGGCTTGCCGAGAAGCGCGGACTGAAGCTGCGCTTTCGCGCGACCAAGCTCGCCGTCGAAAGCGACCCGATCCTGTTGCGCCGGATTTTGCAAAACCTTGTCTCGAACGCGTTGCGCTACACCGCGCGCGGCGGCGTTCTCATTGCCGCGCGCACGCGCGGCGCCAATGTGCGTATCGACGTTCTCGACACCGGCGTCGGGGTGCAGGAAACCGAGAAGGAAAAGATCTTCGAGGAGTTTCACCGTTCGGCCGTCGCGACGCAGGATACGGGCGAAGGGCTTGGACTTGGGCTGTCCATCGTGCGGCGCATGAGCAGCGCGCTCGGGCATACGATCGACATGCGTTCGCACCCCGGGCGCGGTTCGCGGTTTTCCGTGATCGCGACGGCGGCGGATGTCGCAGCGCCCAAAGGGGCCGATCTGGCGATGATCGACAGTTTCGTGCGCGCCAATGCGCTCGCCGGGCGCACGCTGCTGCTTATCGAAAACGACGTCGATGTGCTCGCCGCCACGAAGGGCCTGCTGATGCAATGGGGAGCGCATGTGCTGACGGCGCGCGATCTCGCCGGCGTGCGCGCGGTTTTTGCAAAGGCGGTCGTCGCGCCTGAGGCGGTCGTGGCCGATTATCATCTGGACCACGGCGAGACGGGCCTGCAGGCGATTGCGCTCGCGCGCTCGCTCGCACGCCACGATATTCCAAGCGTTATCGTGACGGCCGACCAGAGCGATGCGGCGCTGGCCGACGCACGGGCCGCCGGTTACGAAATGCTGCGCAAGCCGGTGAAACCGGCGCAATTGCGCGCGGTGCTGACGCATCTCATCTGAAATTTCCGCGAGCGGTCGGCGCGCCGCGCACTCAGCCGCCGGTCAGCTTCTCAAAATCGACACCTGATGTTTCGATCACGGCTTGCGTGCGCGAGGCGACTGCGAGCTTGCGCAGGATTTCCGAGACATGCGCCTTCACCGTCGTCTCGCCGACCTTCAACTCGAAGGCGATTTGCTTGTTGAGCAGCCCCTGCCGCAGCATGCCGAGCACGCGCAATTGCTGCGGCGTGAGACTGGCGAGCCGTTCGGTCATCTCCTTGCCGCCCCGACTGGTCTTGTCCTGATTTTTGTCGGCGGCTTGCGGCGCATAATGGGATGGCGCGACGATTTCGCCATTCATCACGCGCTGAATGGATGCGGTGAGTTCAGCTTTTTTCGCTGATTTGGCGATGAAGCCGGAGACGCCGCAATTCATGGCTTCGGCGACGATGCGTGGATCCTCGAGCCCCGACACGACGACGATCGGCAAGCCGGGAAAACGCGCGCGCAACGCGAGCACGCCTTCAAATCCCTTGACGCTCGGCATTGAAAGATCGACCAGCGCGAGATCGAAACCGGGACGGCGTTCGACCGCCGCCACGGCTTCCTTGATGGTCGAGGCCTCAATTACCTCGGCGCGCGGATAGGCTGCGGCGATGGCGCTTTGCAGCGCTTCGCGAAACAGCGGGTGATCGTCGACGACGAGGAAGCGATCCATGATGTCCGAATGTTACCCAACATCGCGCACGATACAAAAGCGCGCCCATCCGCCAGCGGCGGACGGGTTCGCCCTGATCGCGCACGCAACGATGGCGAAGCTTACGCCCCCATCGCCCGCTTGGCCATCACGCCAATGAGATGGGCCCGGTATTCGGCCGAGCCGTGCAGGTCGCCGTTCACGCGGGACGGGCTGACGGCGAGGCCATCGAGCGCGGCGGCGGTGAAATTGGCGGCCAGCTTGTCTTCGGCTTCCTTCCAGCGGAACACGCCGTCGGAGCCTGCGCCTGTTACGGCGACGCGCACGGCGCCGCCCTTTTTGGCGATAGCGACGCCGACCATCGCATAAAGCGAGGCCGGGTTGCGGAACTTGGCGTAGCTGAACGAGTCGGCGTGCGGGAATTCGATCGCCGTGATGAGTTCGCTGTCTTCAAGCGCCGTGGTGAACAGGCCCTTGAAATAATCGTCGGCTGCGATGCGGCGACGGTCGGTGACGATCGTCGCATTCAAAGCAAGAACCGCAGCGGGATAATCGGCGGCGGGGTCGTTGTTGGCGACCGAACCGCCCATCGTGCCGCGATGGCGCACTTGCGGATCGCCGATGCCGCCCGCAAGTTTGGCGAGGCCCGGAATGGCCTTCTGCACGACCGGCGAATTCTCGACCTCGTAATGACGGGTCATCGCCTTGACCGTGAGAACGCCGCCATTGTCGGAAACGCCCTTAAGCTCGGCGACCTTGTTGAGATCGACAATATTGCCGGGCATCGCGAGGCGCTGCTTCATAGTGGGGACCAGCGTGTGGCCCCCCGCCAGATATTTACCCTCGCCGACCGATTTCACGGCGTCGGCGATGCTGGTCGCGGAATGATGGGTGAAAGCGTACATGTCGATTCCTCCTTATTCCGCAGCCTGTTTGCGAACGGCGCTCTGCGCCGCGCGCCAGACTTTTTCGGGCGTGGCCGGCATGGTGATGTTCTCATGGCCGAGCGCGTTGGTGATAGCGTTGATGACAGCCGGGGGCGACGCGATCGCGCCGGCCTCGCCGCAGCCCTTGATGCCAAGCGGGTTGGACGGGCAAGGCGTGACCGTCATGCCGACGTTATAGGATGGCAGATCATCGGCGCGCGGCATGGTGTAATCCATGAAGCTTGCGGTCAGAAGCTGTCCGGACTCGTCGTAAACGGCGCCTTCCAGCAACGCCTGGCCAACGCCCTGCGCGATGCCGCCATGCACCTGGCCTTCGACAATCATCGGATTGATCACGTTGCCGAAGTCGTCGACTGCGGTCCAGCGGTCGATCTTGATCACGCCCGTCGCGGGATCGATTTCCAGCTCGCAGATGTGCACGCCCGCGGGGAAGGTGAAGTTGGTCGGATCCCAGAAGGCGCTTTCCTTCAGGCCCGGCTCAAGCTCCTGCCCGTTGAACTTGTGCGCGATGTAGGCGTTGAGCGCCACCGTGCCGAAGTCCGCCGACTTGTCGGTGCCCTTCACGGTGAATTTGCCGTCCTTGAACTCGATGTCGCCTTCGGCGGCTTCGAGAACATGGGCCGCGACCTTCTTCGCTTTCGCCTCGATCTTGTCGAGCGCCTTGACGATGGCCGACATGCCGACCGCGCCTGAGCGCGAGCCGTATGTGCCCATGCCCATCTGCACCTTGTCGGTGTCGCCATGGACAATGGAGACGTTTTCCAGCGGAATGCCGAGACGCGAGGAGACGAGCTGGGCGAACGTCGTTTCGTGGCCCTGGCCGTGCGAGTGCGAACCGGTCAGGATTTCCACGGTGCCGACTGGATTGACGCGCACTTCAGCCGATTCCCACAGGCCGACGCCGGCGCCGAGCGAACCAACCGCCGCCGACGGCGCGATGCCGCAGGCTTCGATATAGGCCGAATAGCCGATGCCGCGCAGCTTGCCATTGGCCGCGCTCGCGGCCTTGCGGGCGAGGAAACCGGCGGTGTCGTGCATCTTTTGCGCGAGCGTCAGCGACGCGTCGTAATCGCCCGCGTCATAGGCCATGATCACCGGCGTCTGATGCGGGAACTGCGTCACGAAGTTGCGGCGGCGGAATTCGGCCGGGTCCATGTGCAGTTCGCGCGCGGCGACTTCGGCGAGGCGCTCAATCACGAAGGTCGCTTCCGGACGGCCAGCGCCGCGATAGGCATCGACCGGCGCGGTGTTTGTGTAAACCGCTTCGACCTCGGCGTAGATCGCCGGGATATTGTATTGGCCCGACAGAAGCGGCGCATAGAGATAGGTCGGCACCGACGAGGCGAAGGTGGAGAGATACGCGCCCATGTTGGCGCGCGTCTTCACGCGCAGGCCGAGAATCTTGCCGTTGTCCCCAAGCGCCATTTCGGCGTGCGTGACGTGGTCGCGCCCATGCGCATCCGACAGGAAGGCCTCGGTGCGGTCAGACGTCCACTTCACGGGACGGCCGACCTTCTTGGCCGCCCACACACAGATGGTTTCCTCGGCGTAGATGAAGATTTTCGAGCCGAAACCGCCGCCGACATCGGGAGCGATGACGCGCAGCTTGTTTTCCGGCGCGATGCCGATGAAGGCCGACAGCACGAGGCGGGCCACATGCGGGTTCTGGCTCGTGGTGTAGAGCGTGAAACTGTCCGAGCCCATATCGTAATCGCCGACGGCCGCGCGCGGCTCCATCGGATTAGGAACCAGACGGTTGTTGACGATGTCGAGCTTCGTCACGTGCTTGGCTTGCGCAAAAGCCGCATCCGCAGCGGCCTTGTCGCCGATGTGCCAGTCGTAAACCTGGTTGTCGGGAGCAACGTCGTGGATAGCCGCAGCGCCGGCCTTGCGCGCCGATTCAATCGAGGCGGCGGCCGGCAGAACGCCGTAGTCGACCTCGATCTTCTCCGAGGCGTCGCGCGCCTGCGCAAGCGTTTCGGCTATGACGACGGCGACGTGATCGCCGACATAACGCACCTTGCCATGGGCCAGCGCGGGATGGGCGCCGCCCTTCATCGGCGAGCCGTCCTTGTTGTGGATCATCCAGCCGCAAATGAGGCCGCCGACCTTGTCGGCCGCGACATCGTCGCCCGTCAGGATGGCGACGACGCCCGGCTCTTTCAGCGCTGCGCTCGTGTCGATCTTGTTGATCGTGGCGTGCGCATGCGGAGAGCGCAGGAAATAGGCGTAAGCCTGCCCGGGACGATTGATGTCGTCCACATAGCGGCCCTTGCCGGTGATGAAGCGGAAATCTTCCTTGCGGCGCACGGGCGCGCCGATGCCGGTGGCGGTCATTGCTTGTCCTCCCAATGCGTCTGATTATTCGGCGGGCGTCGAAGCCATATGCTTCGCGCCGTCGGCGATGGCTTTCACGATGTTGTGGTATCCGGTGCAGCGGCAGATATTGCCTTCCAGCTCGTGGCGGATCGTCGCCTCGTCGAGATTGTGCCCCTTGCGGTTCACGATATCGACCGCCGACATGATCATGCCCGGCGTGCAGAAGCCGCATTGCAGCCCATGATGTTCGCGGAACGCCTCCTGCATCGGATGCAGCTTGTCGCCCTTGGCGAGCCCCTCGATGGTGGTGACATGCGAACCGTCGACCGTTACGGCGAGCGTCGTGCAGGATTTAACCGCGCGCCCGTCGACATGCACCATGCAGGCGCCGCACTGGCTCGTGTCGCAACCGACATGCGTGCCCGTCAGCCGCAAGTGGTCGCGCAGAAACTGCACGAGCAATGTGCGCGGCTCGATTTCGGCGGAAACCGCCTTGCCGTTCACCGTCATACTCACCTTGGTCATTTCCGTCTCCCGTCAGACCCAATTTTTATAGTGTTTCACGCTATCGGACGATTGGCGAATGTTTTGCGACACGCGCCCTCTCTGCGCAGCGTTTTCGCCTCAGCCGCCAGACTCCCAGCCCGGCGGAAAATTGATCGTGACCGCGCGCAGTTGCGGCAGAGGCCTGGCTTGCGCCGGCGCTGCGCTGGCGACCGCCGCGGCCGCAGCCGCGGGCGCTGCGGATTTGACCGCCTGCGCGAAGCTTTCAAAAAACTGGTCCGCCATCTTCTTGGCGACGCCGTCGATGAGGCGCGCGCCAAGCTGCGCGATCTTGCCGCCGACCTGCGCCTCGACATTGTAAACCAGCCGCGTGTTGGCGGGATCGATCTCCTGAAGCTTCACCACCGCGCCGCCCTTGGCGAAGCCGGCGATGCCGCCCTCGCCCGAGCCTTCGATGCGGTAGCCGTTGGGAGGGTCGAGATCGAGCAGCGCAACATTGCCCTTGAAGGTCGCCGCAACCGGCCCGACTTTCACTTTCGCCGTGGCGACGAAACCGTCGCCCTGCCGTTCAAGGCTTTCGCAGCCGGGAATACAGTCTTTCAGAACCGCCGGATCGTTGAGCTTTTCCCACACGACTGCGCGGCTGGCGGGGAGGTCTACCTCCCCCGTCATGGTCATCGCCATCGCTTTCCTCCACAAAAACGCGATTCAGCCCGCGTCCGACTTTTGTTTGAGGCATTCAAGCGTACGCGATTCACGGCGGCTATTGTACTTCAGTGCAGAGCGTTTCGCAGCGCACAATCGCGCTCGCAGAAAGGTGCGTGCGATGCGGTGGCGTCTCAGGGAATCCGCTCGACCTCCGCCAGCCACGCCGCCGCGCTGGAATCGGAAGGCGCGCGCCAGTCGCCGCGCGGCGAAAGCGAGCCGCCCGAGGAGACTTTCGGGCCGTTGGGCATCGCCGAGCGCTTGAACTGGCTTGTCGCAAAGAAGCGTTTAACGAAGACGCCTAGCCATTTCCTGATGTCGGCAAGGTCGTAGGCGCGCTTTTTTTCGGCCGGGATATGCGGCGGCCATGCGCCAGCGCCGGCATCCTTCCACGCATGCCAGGCCATGAACGCGACCTTGCGCGGACCGAAGCCGTAGCGCGTGATCCAGTAGAGATTGAAATCCTGAAGCGCATAGGGGCCGACGAAATTTTCCGTCAGTTGCGCCGGAACGTCGCCCGCGGCGCCGGGAACCAGCTCGGGCGAAATCTCTGTGCCCAGGATCGCCTCGAGCACGGGCGCTGCATCTGCGCCGAAACGCCAGTCGGCGGCGCACCAGCGAATGAGATGCTGGATGAGCGTTTTCGGCACGGAGGCGTTGACGTTGTAATGCGCCATCTGGTCGCCCACGCCGTAAGTGCACCAGCCGAGCGCGAGTTCCGACAGGTCGCCCGTTCCCACGACAATCGCGTCGTGCTGATTGGCCAGACGAAACAGCAGCGACGTGCGCGCGCCAGCCTGCACATTCTCGTAAGTCGCATCGTAAACCGGCTCGCCGCGCGCGGCAGGGTGGTTGAGATCGGCCAGCATCTGCCGGCATGCAGGCGAAACATCGATTTCCGCCGCGCCGACGCCCAGCGCCTTCATCAGTTTCCAGGCGTTGCTTTTGGTGGTCGCCGATGTTGCAAAGGCGGGCAGCGTGTAGGCCAGAATATCGCGGCGCGGCAGGCCGAGCTGATCGAAGGCGGTGCAACAGACCAGCAGCGCCTGCGTCGAATCGAGTCCGCCCGACACGCCGATCACGACGCGCTTCAGGCCGGTCGCCTCGAGCCGCTGACGCAAGCCATGCGCCTGAATGTTGAAAGCCTCGAAACAGAGTTCCGACAGCCGCGCGTCGTCGTCCGGCACGAAGGGGAAACGGTCCATCGCGCGCAGGAAGCCGATATCGCCGCGCGGGGGCGCGAGCGTGAAATCAACCCGTCGGAACGGTTCGGATTCAAGATCGGCGCAATCGCCGAACGTGCCCTGACGCAACCGCTCTGCATTCATCCGCGCCAGGTCGACATCCGCGATCGCCAGTTGCGGTTCGCGCGCAAAGCGCGGCGCCTCGACAAGTTTCTCGCCATTCTCGTAAATCGAAGCCTGCCCGTCCCAGGCCATATCGGTCGTCGACTCGCCCGGGCCTGCGGCCGAATAGAGATAGGCGGCAAGGCAGCGGCCAGAATGCGCCTTGCACAGCAGGTCGCGGTAATCGGCCTTGCCGACGATGGCGTTCGAGGCGGAAAGATTGGCGATGACGGTGGCGCCGGCGAGCGCTGCGCGCGTCGAGGGCGGGATGGGCGCCCAGACGTCCTCGCAGATTTCCACGCCGAGAACGAAATCGGGCTGGTCCTGCGCCGCAAACAGCAGATCGGCTCCAAAGGGCGCTTCATGCCCGGCCACCGCGATGGTTTCGCCACGGATAAAGGCGCCGCTGGCGAAGTGGCGCCGCTCGTAGAATTCGCGATAGTTGGGCAGGTAGGTTTTGGGCGCGACGCCGAGCAGCGCGCCGCGATGAATGACCAGCGCGCAATTGTAGAGCCGGCCCGCATGGCGCAGCGGCGCGCCGGCGACAATCACCGGCAGAAGTTCGGCCGAGGCTGCGATCAGTTCGCCGGCGGCGCGCTCCACGCCATCCAGCAGCGGCGCCTGCATCAAGAGATCGTCGATGGCGTAGGCCGACAGGCCGAGTTCCGGTAGAACGACAAGCCCTGCGCCCCGTTCGTGCGCGCGCCGCGCCATGACGAGGCTCGCGGAAAGATTGAAGGCGGGATCGGCGACGCGCACGGCCGGCGCCGCGCAGGCGGCGCGCAGGAAACCGTGGGCATAGATCGAGTAAAAATCGTCGGACATGTCGCGGATCATAATCGCCCGGCGACGCTTTGCCCACGGGGCGTGG
This sequence comes from Hyphomicrobiales bacterium, assembly GCA_028869185.1. Taxonomy (GTDB): domain Bacteria; phylum Pseudomonadota; class Alphaproteobacteria; order Rhizobiales; family Beijerinckiaceae; genus JAJXWB01. The sequence continues at coordinate 40,294 of JAGWTA010000013.1, read as the reverse complement.
CGGGCGCGTTGCAAACATCGTATATGCGCGCCTGTGACCCTCGCCAACCTTCTCAGCGCGCGCGGCTTTGCACCGGCCGCATTGATCGCCCATCGCAACAGCCTCGATCCGCGCGACGCTGGCGAGGGCGCCCGCTCGATCGCCGAACTCTCCGTAACCGGCCATGACCTGATTTACGAACGGATGCAGAACGGGCGCGTTTTCGGCGCGGAGGCGCAGGTTCTCTCCTTTCGCGCGGAGGCGGACGGGCGCGCGCGACTGGCCGGTTTTCGACGGCTGGTCGCGCGCAGGCCTGGCGTTGCGCCCGGCGATATCGTCTACGATTACGATGTCGCCCATCTCCTGCATGATTTCATCGCGCGCGCGAAGCGGCCGACCTTTTACGACGCTTTCGACATTGCCGGGCTCGAAGATTTGACCGGCAAGCTTGTCGTGCAATGGCCGAGGCCGTTGATGCGCGCGCGCCGCCGCGCTGACGATGCGGGACTTATTGTCGTTTGATCCAGACGCGGCCCCCGCCGGCGTCGAAAACGGTCGCGCCGAAAATGCGCAGAAAAGACGCGCCGAGTTGGGCCGCAGGCTCCGCCATGGCGCCGACGCCGCCACATGCAGCGTCTGATTTCACGACGATGTTGTACCGCGCGATGCGACGCAACGGCGCGCCCTCTTCGCTCGTGATATCGAGCGGCGCAGCGCTCGTGAATACGCCGCGCGACTGCGGGCCGGCGCAAGTCGCAACCTTTACCTTGCCGGCCGCAACCAGAGGCGCGTGCGCCGCGCGCAGCGCGGCAAGGAACGCTGGGTTGATTTCGATGGTCGGCGCCAGAAGTCTGTCGTCGTAGCCCGTATCAATCTGCGCATAGGCCCGGATGCCGGCGAGCGAGACAAAAACGACCGGCACATTGGGGCGGGCTCCCGCCGCCGCGCGCGCGAAAAATCCGGTCTGCGCGATGGGCGCAAAACCGGCCGCGCGCAATTTGCCTTCGGCGCAGGCCGGCGCCGCATAAGCTTCGCCCGGCGACAATTGCAAGACGAACCGGGCGATGACATCGGCGCCGATGACGCCGCGCGCTGCATGGCGCGCGCCCGAGCGCTGGAGAAAATCGGCCTGCTGCACGTTGGGCAAGCCGAGCGAAGCGCTGCGCGTTGGACCTGCGCTCGGCGCCCAGAGGGTGGATTGCGTCGCACCCGTATCGAGCAGGAACATGTCGCGCCGCCCGTCGACATCGAGCAGCACGCGGGGCGTTGGATCGTCGCCGCGTGCGACGACAGGGAGAGGCTCGCCCTCGCAGACATTGCGCGCGCGTGCGGCGCCGGCGCAGAACGCCAAAAGACATGCGGCGAGCCGCAGTATGGCCGCGCCGGTCAACGGTCGAGCGCTGTGCCCTTGCGCGCGGCGACGATCTTTTCCCAGGCTTCGCGCGGGCCCGACGCAAACTGGAAAATGTTCAGATCCTGCGGCGAAATCAGTCCCTCTTCGGCGATGCGCTCGAAATTGACGACCGAGCGCCAGTAATCCTCGTCATAGAGAATGATCGGGATTGCGCGGCTTTTACCGGTCTGTCGCAAGGTCATGACTTCAAACAATTCGTCAAAGGTGCCGAAGCCGCCAGGAAAGGCGACAAGCGCCGCCGCGCGCATCACCAGATGCATTTTGCGGATCGAGAAATAATGAAACTGGAAGGTCAGTTCGGGCGTCGTATAGGGGTTCGGCTCCTGCTCGTGCGGCAAGGTGATGTTGAAGCCGATGCTGGGCGCGCCGGCATCGTAAGCGCCGCGATTGGCCGCTTCCATCAGGCCGGGACCGCCGCCCGTGGCGATAACGTTTTCCCGCAGGCCGCCGTCGAGCACGAATTTTGCGCCGCCCTCCACCGAGACGATGCGGCCGAATTCGCGCGCAGCCGCATACCATTGCGCATGTCGATCAGAACCTTTCTCGCCGACGCGCGCCGAACCGTAGCAGACGATTGTCGAATTGATGCGCCAGAGTTTGAGGATTTCCTCGGCCTTTTCATATTCCAGCATCAGCCGAACGCCGCGCTGGGCGCGCGATTCGAGAAACGACGGGTCCTCGATGGCGATGCGATAGGACGAGGATGATTTCTGCAATTCGTTCGAGGGATGTTCAGTCATGCGATCAACTTCGATGGAAATTTCTGGCGTGATCGTCAAAATATCACGCACCGACGCGTCTTGCGAGCGGCGTTCGTCATTGCGATAAAGGGCGCATGCGGCAGGCCAGCGCCATTCTCAACTTTTCCACGTCCGGCATGGGCCTTTACGACGTTACGGAGAAAATCCGGCGCTGGCTCGCAGAGCAGAACGCCGAGCAAGGTTTGCTGACGCTGTTCTGCCGGCACACGTCCGCCTCGCTGCTCATTCAGGAGAACGCCGACCCAAGCGTTCAGCGCGATCTCGAACGCGCCTTCGCGCAGCTTGCGCCGGAAGGTCGCCCTTACGAACACGACAGCGAAGGGCCCGACGACATGCCCGCTCATATCCGCGCGGCCTTGACGCAAACGCAGCTTTCCGTTCCCATCATCGGCGGCCGCATGGCGCTTGGCGTCTGGCAGGCCATCTATCTGTTTGAACACCGGCGCGCGCCGCACAAGCGTGAAATCGTCGCGCATTTTATCGGCGCGTGAAGGATCCTGCGGCAGGATGGAGCAGCAAAAATGAAATTGCGTTACGCCCGCACATCGCCTTTCGTGCGCAAGGTTGTGGTTTTCGCCGAAGAATCGAATGTCGCGGAAACGATTCACAAAGTGGATACGGACGTCTGGTCCGCCGACACCGACATTCACGAGGACAATCCGCTCGGCAAAATTCCCGCGCTTGTCACCGACGATGGCACATTCGTCGGCTCTTTTGCGTGCTGCGACTATCTCAACAAGCGCTGGTCCACGAAGAAGCTGATTCCGGAGAACGATGCGCCGCGCTGGCGCGTGATGCAGATTCACGGGCTCGCCGATGGCGCCATGGAGGCGGCCGTCGCCTATGTGATCGAAGCGAGGCGCCGGCCGCAGGAGTTCGTCTACGCCGATTTTCTCGACCGGCAAATGTCGCGGCTCGACAAGACGATGAATTCGCTGGAAGCGCGCATCGGCGATCTTTCCGAACTCGATCTCGGCTCGATCACAACGGGCTGTATGCTGGGCTATCTCGATTTCCGGCTGTCGGACCAGTTCGACTGGCGCGCCCGTGCGCCGCAGCTTGCCGACTGGTACAAGGAGTTTTCGCAGCGCCCGTCTATGCAGGGCTCGACGCCCGCCTGAAGCGTTCCGCTGCGCCTAATGCAGGATCTGGCTCAGGAAGAGCTTCGTGCGCTCATGCTGAGGGTTCGAGAAGAAAGCGTCGGGCGTATTCATTTCGACGATTTCGCCGCGATCCATGAAGATGACGCGATCGGCGACCTGACGCGCAAAGCCCATCTCATGCGTCACGCAGAGCATGGTCATGCCTTCGTTAGCCAGCGACACCATGGTATCAAGCACTTCCTTCACCATTTCCGGATCGAGCGCCGATGTCGGCTCATCGAACAGCATGATCTTGGGATTCATGCATAGCGAGCGCGCGATCGCCACGCGCTGCTGCTGACCGCCCGACAATTGGCCCGGATATTTGTGCGCCTGATCGGGAATGCGGACGCGTTCGAGATATTTCATCGCAATCTTTTCCGCATCGCTCTTCTTCATCTTGCGCACCCAGATCGGCGCGAGCGTGCAATTTTCCAGTATGGTGAGGTGCGGAAACAGGTTGAAATGCTGGAACACCATGCCGACTTCGCGGCGCACGTCGTCAATCGCCTTCAGATCGTTGGTCAGTTCGACGCCGTCCACGATGATGCGGCCTTCCTGATGCTCTTCGAGACGGTTGATACAGCGGATCATCGTCGATTTGCCCGAACCGGACGGCCCGCAGATAACGATGCGTTCGCCGCGCGCTACATCGAGATTGATGTTACGCAAGACCTGGAAGGTCCCATACCATTTGGACACGCCCTGAAGGCTGATGGTGGGATTGGCGGAGGTCTGCGCGGCGGCGGAAGCTGTCATGAGCGCAGATTGTCAGAGCGCGGGCCGGGCGCCAAGCCGGGTCTCTCAATTGCCCTCTGAGCAATAATGTCTTCCGAAAATATCGACTTATTGCAAAACATGGGGCGGGCTATATCCCCGTCATCAACCGCAGACGCGGTTCTGTTCGGAGATAAAGTCATGAAAAACCTCAAGATTGCCCTTCTCGCCGCTACGCTTCTCGCTGCGCCGGCCGCGATGGCCTCCTATGCCGCTCCCGAGGGTGCAAGCCAGGTTACCGTCGCTTCCTACAGCGCGCCTGAGGGCGAAGGCCACATCAATACGGCGTCCTACGCCAAGCCTGAAGGCGAGGCGCAGACCAATGTCGCCTCCTACAGCGCGCCCGAAGGCGAAGGCCGCATCAACACGGCGTCCTACGCCAAGCCCGAAGGCGAGGCGCAGACCAATGTCGCTTCCTACAACGCGCCGGAAGGCGAAGGCCGCATCAATGTCGCGTCCTACGCTCAGCCGGAAGGTTCGTCGGCGACGGTCTGAGGCGTGTCATGAAAGGCGTATCCTCTTTCCATGACGTGAGACTGGACCTCATCGCGAAATGGACGGCGGCCGCGCTGCTGGCGCTTGGATTAATCTCGACACTGGCCGCCGCGCCGCATCACGACAATCTTTATGAAGCGCCGGCCGTCACGCTTCATCCGTGAACCCGGACACAGCATGCGCAACAAGGGGCGGCCGCGGTCGCCCCTTTTTGCATTTTCAGGGCCGCAGGCTCTTCAATAAAAAATCGACGAAGACGCGCACCTTCGGATCCATCGTCGCGCGGCGGCGATAGACGATCGAGAGTTCGAGTTGCGCCTCGATCCGCCACTCGGGCAGGACGACAGCCAGGCGTCCCTGCTCGATCGCCTCCCGGATCAACCCGCCCGTAACGAGGCCGACGCCCTGCCCCTGCAAGGCGAAATCGAGCGGCACGATCGGATCTGTTGCGGCAAGACGGAAATTGAAATCGATTTCCTCGCGCTTTTCGCCGCGCAAGAAAACCCAGGTGTAGGGAAGCGCCGACAGCGTTGCGACCTGAGAGCCGGCTGCGCGCAATCCCGCCAGCGGATGTTTTGCAAGATCGCCCGGACGCTTCAGCGCCCCTGCCCGCGCAAGATATTCGGGGGTTGCGACGAGCTGATAGCCTGTCGTCACGAGCGGGCGCACAACATCGGAAGAATTCGGCAAGGCGCCGGCGCGAATGGCGACGTCGCAATTGTTTTCGACAAGGTCGAGTCGCTGATTGGTGACGAGAAACTCGATCCGCACATCGGGATATTCTTCGAGAAATTTCGGCAGCAGCGGCATGAGGCCTATGTGCAGCAACGAGAAGGGCGCGGTGACGCGCAACACACCACTTGCTGAATCGTGATGCGCTTTCGCCAGACGCTCGGCTTCCTCGAACGCGGCGTAACCGCGCGCGGCGGCTTCATAGACTTCGCGTCCGACTTCCGTGACGGAAACGCGACGCGTGGTGCGATGGAGCAAGGTCATCTGCAATCGCGTCTCGAGTTGCTGCACCTTGCGCGTGACCGCGCTGGGGGGAAGATTCAATTGCCGCGCGGCGGCGACAAAACTCCCGCGCTCCACAACGGCGATGAAGGCCAGAAGGTCGTCGAATTTTTTCATCGGCCCGGCTGCGCCGCATCGCTCACCATGCGAGGCTCACCATACGAGGCTGACCATGTCGCGCTCACCATGCCGCGCGCGGCAAGCGGCGCTTCCAGCGCTCGGATCGCGGCAGGTTCTGCGCCGCCTCCGCTCGCGCCGCGCCACGGTCGCGCAGCGCAGCGGCGACCGAGTCGATGGCGGCGTCCGAAAGAGCGACCGGCGCATCGACAAGCGCGACCTGCGCGATGCGCGTTGCATCGCTCATCGGCTGTTTGGGCGGGCGTCCGCGCTTGCGCCCCTTGGGCGCGGGCGCATCGTCATCGATCTTCGGCTTGCGCGGACGGCCGACGGGCCGGGGCGCGGCGCGGGTTGCGGCTTCCTCGATTTCGCGCTGGCGCGCCTCCTCCACTGCAGCCTGCGACACGAGGCAGGGCAGCACGCGGCGGGCCTCGCCTTGTGGCGCGGGCGCAGCAGCCGCGCCTGGCGGCGCGAAAAAAGCTTCGGCTTGCGGCTGCGGCGTCGACGCTGGAAGCGTGACGTCGAAAGGCTTGCGCGTATGTGTTTTCTTGACTTCTACCGTGAAGGCGCGAACAGGCTTTCGCATCGTGGAACCGGCACTCTTGCTGCTGGATTTCGCCAGATCGATTTCTTTGTGTCCACTTCTGGAGACACGAGGGGAATCGCGTTGGCATACGAATGTATCACAGGGCGGCACGCTGTCGATTCAGCCTCAGGAACAAAGGCTTGAGACGATCCGCCGCAGTTTGGCGCGACGGCTGCGTGATTGTGTCACTATCGCTGCGCGTTGCGCCGCAGTAATAGTCGCCAATGGTTTGCGGCATGTCAAAGCTTTCGCCGCGGCCCCTCTGCATGACGGGCGGAGCCCGCCGGAGAGAAAAATGAGCGACGACACTGTCATTGAAGGCCCGCTGTATGCGGCCCGCAAAAAAGTTTATCCTCAGGCGGTTCACGGCACCTACCGGCGCATCAAATGGGCGCTGCTGATCTTCGCGCTGGGCGTTTACTACTTCTTGCCGTTCATCCGCTGGGACCGCGGGCCGGGCCTGCCCAATCAGGCCGTGCTGGTCGATTTCGAACATCGCCGCTTTTATTTTTTCTTCATTCAGCTCTGGCCGCAGGAAGTCTATTTCTTCACCGGTCTGCTCGTGCTGGCCGCGCTGGCGCTCTTCATGATGAACGCCATCGCCGGGCGCATCTGGTGCGGCTATCTCTGCCCCCAGACCGTCTGGACCGATCTGTTCTATGCGGTCGAGCGCTGGGTCGAGGGCGACCGGCGCGAGCGCATCATGCGCGACAAGCAGGGGTGGACGCCGGAGCACATCGCGCGCGCGGGGCTTAAGCATTTCATCTGGCTGATGATCGCCTGGTGGACCGGCGGCGCATGGGTGCTCTATTTCTCCGACGCGCCGACGCTGGTGAAGGATCTGCTGACGTTTCACGCGCCCTTCACGGCCTATCTGTGGATCGGCATCCTGACCTTCACAACCTATGTCTTCGCCGGTCATATGCGCGAGCAGGTTTGCATCTACATGTGTCCCTGGCCGCGCATTCAGGCGGCGCTGACCGACGAATGGGCGCTCAACGTCACCTATAAGGTCGACCGTGGCGAGCCGCGCATGTCCGTCAAGAAGGCGGACGCGGCCCACCTTGCGGGCGCGCCGGCCGGCGACTGCGTCGACTGCAAGCAATGTATCGCGGTGTGTCCGACCGGCGTCGATATCCGTCAGGGATTGCAGCTCGAATGTATCCAGTGCGGCCTGTGTATCGACGCCTGTGACAATGTGATGAAGCAGATCGGTCGTCCCACGCGCCTGATCGGCTACGACACAGACATCAACATGCAGCGGCGCCACGAAGGAAAGCCGGAGGTTTTCCACTTCGTTCGCCCGCGCACCATCCTCTACGCGGCGGTGATCGCGATTGTCGGCGGCACCATGCTCTATGCGCTGATGAACCGTTCGAACGCGCTCGTGACCGCGCAGCACGGACGCAATCCACTGTTCGTCGCGCTGTCGGACGGCTCGGTCCGCAACGACTGGACGGTGCACATTTCGAACCGCGAAGGAACGCCGCGCATCTTCGACGTATGGGTGGAGGGCGTTCCGAATGCGCGCGTGACGATCGCCGGCGTAGAGCCGACCGCCGATGGCCACTACCGCATTCCTGTCGGCGTGGACGAAGTGCGCGAATTGCGCCTGAATGTCGCCGCTGCGCCCGGCGCCATCTCGCAATCGCAAATCCCCGTGACGATTTTCGCGAAGGACACGACTTCGGGCGAACTCGTCAAGGTCGCCGACAAATTCATCACGTCCGGCCATTAAACAAAGGCCGGACGGAACAGTTCAGGCAATTTGGCATGCAGGCCGCTCCCCCACGGGGAGCGGCTTTTTTTTATTCCGTCTTGAAGCTCAGCGCATGACCTTCGGCGAAATCGGCGAGCGGGGTTTCGCCCGCCACGGCTTTCGTCCCGAGCGAAACAAGAACACGCGCGCCATCGGGCATGTAAACGTCGACGCGCGATCCGAAGCGGATCAGCCCGAAGCGCTCGCCGGTTTGCAATACATCGCCTTCGCGCGAAAAGCAGACGATGCGCCGCGCAATCAGGCCGGCGATCTGCACCACGCCGAACTTGCCGCGCGCCGCTTCAATCACCACGCCATTGCGCTCGTTGTCTTCGCTGGCCTTGTCGAGATCGGCGTTGACGAAGAGACCGGGCTTGTAGGCGATGCGTGCGATGCGGCCGGGCACGGGCGCGCGATTGACGTGGCAATCGAACACCGACATGAATACCGAAACCCGCTGCATCGGCTCAAGGCCAAGCCCCAGTTCCGGCGGCGGCGCGAAAGAGCCAATGGAGCAGACGACGCCGTCTGCGGGCGAAACCACCAGGCCGTCGCGCAGCGGCGTCACGCGTTGCGGATCGCGGAAAAAGTAGGCGCACCATGCCGTCAAAAGCGCGCCGATCCAGCCGAGCGGCGTCCAAAGCCAGAACAGCAAAAGCGCCACAAGGGCGAAAGCCGCAATGAATTTATAGCCTTCCGGATGGATCGGCGTGATCTGGCGGCGAACGGAATCGACAAGCGACGACATGGGAACCTCTGATTTTGCGCGCTTTGTGCCACCGCAGGACGCGGAAGTCACGCCTGCTGCGCAGTCCTGCGGAGGCGCGCCGTTTTGATGCGCCTCGCGCGCTGCGTCAGACCTCGACCCTCGAGCGCATGCTGGCGCCCTCTTCCTGTTCGGCGCGGCGCAACCGTTCCTGCGCATCGTCGACCTCGCGCTGACGGTTCCACATGCCGGCGTAAACGCCGCCTTCAGCCAACAGCGCCTCGTGACGTCCGCGTTCGACGATGACGCCCTTGTCGAGCACCAGAATTTCGTCCGCGTTCACGACGGTCGATAGACGATGGGCGATGACGAGCGTCGTGCGCCCCTCGGCGACGCGGTCGAGCGCCTCCTGAATGTCGCGCTCGGTGAAGCTGTCGAGCGCGGACGTCGCCTCATCCAGCACCATGATCTCCGGCTGTTTGAGAATGGCGCGCGCCAGAGCGACGCGCTGCTTCTCGCCGCCGGAGAGTTTCAGGCCGCGCTCGCCCACCTGCGCCTTGTAGCCATCAGGCAGGGATTTGATGAAGGCGTCTATCTGCGCCAGCTGCGCCGCATCCTCGATTTCGTCCTGCGAGGCGTCCCATCGGCCATAGCGGATATTGTAGCCGATACTGTCGTTGAACAGCACGGTGTCCTGCGGGACGATGCCGATGGCGCGGCGCAGGGAGTTTTGCGTCACCTGCGCAATATCCTGCCCATCGATGGTGATGCGACCAGATTGCGGCTCGTAAAAACGGAAAAGCAAACGCGAAATCGTCGATTTGCCGGCGCCCGACGGGCCGACGATTGCGATGGTTTTGCCCGCCGGCGCCTCGAAGGAAACGCCGCGCAGAATCTCGCGCTGAGGATCATAGGAAAAGCGCACATCTTCAAAACGCACAACGCCGGCGCCGGCTTGCAACGGCGCAGCGCCGGGGCGGTCGCGGATTTCGGGATTGCGTTCGAGAATGTTGAACATCTGCTCGATATCGATGATCGCCTGCTTCATCTCGCGATAGAACATGCCCATGAAGTTGAGCGGCTGGTACAACTGAATCATCATCGCATTGATGAGGACGAAATCGCCGAGCGTGTTGGTTCCGGCGCGAATTCCGTAAACGCACATAATCATGACAGCCGTCAGGCCCGCCGTGAAAATGGCCGCCTGTCCTGCGTTCAGCACAGCCAGCGATGTATAGCTTTTCACGCTGTTGCGCTCGTAGCGCGCCATGGAATGGTCGTAGCGCGCCGCCTCGCGCGCCTCGGCGTTGAAATATTTCACCGTCTCGTAATTGAGCAGACTGTCGATCGCCTTGGTGTTGGCGTCCTGGTCGCTTTCATTCATCGAACGGCGAATGCCGATGCGCCAGTTCGTCGCAATGGTGGTGAAGGCCATGTAAGCGACAATCATCGCGGTCGTCACCAGCGCGTAACGCCAATCGTATTGCACGAAGAAAACGCCAAGGATGAGCGCAAACTCCACCAGAGTCGGCAGGCCGGTGAGCGTGACCATGCGCACCATGGTTTCAATCGCAGTCCTGCCCCTTTCGAGGACGCGCGTCAGTCCGCCCGTCTTGCGTTCCAGGTGAAAGCGCAGCGAAAGCTGGTGCAGATGCACGAAGACGTCGTTTGCCATGCGCCGCACGGCGTTCATCGCCACTGCGGCGAACAGCGCGTCGCGCAATTGCGTGAATACGGCCATCGCCGTGCGCAACACGCCATAGAGCGCCGTCAACATCACGGGGCCAAGGACCATCAGGCGAACGGGATCGTTGCCCGCGTTGGCGGTCAGCGAATCCGTCGCCCATTTGAAAGCGTAGGGGACGGCGATGGTGACGAATTTCGCCACGAGCAGCGCCAGCAGCGCCAGAAAAATGCGCAAGCGCAAATCGAAACGGTCGCGCGGCCAGATATAGGGCCACAACCGACGCGTCGTCGAAAGCAATGTCGCTCGCTCGGCGTCGGGCGCTGGAGGCTGTTGTTGGGCAAGATGGCGCATCGGCGACATATAGCGCTTCGGTCGGGATTTGACACCGCCCGCCTGCCGCGAAACGGTCTTGTGCGGCGATTAGCCTCTCACGAATCAACGAAGCGGGAAGCTTTTCCATGGGCCTTGCCAAAAATGTCTGCGTTTATTGCGGCTCGGGCGAAGGGCGCGATCCGGCCTTCGCGGCGGGCGCGGAAGCGCTGGGGCGCGCCTTCGCGGCGGCCGGCGTCGGTCTTGTCTATGGCGGCGGCGGCCATGGGCTGATGGGGCGGCTCGCTCTGGCGCAACTTGCTGCGGGCGGGCGCGTGACGGGCGTCATTCCCGATTTCCTGCGCAAGCTGGAATGCCCCGTAAACGCCTCGGCGCAGGAACTGATCGTCGTGCCCGACATGCACCAGCGTAAACAGACGATGTTCGAGCGGGCGGACGCCTTCGTCGCCCTGCCGGGCGGCATCGGCACGTTGGAGGAGCTGGTCGAACAACTGACATGGTCGCAACTGGCGCGCCACACCAAGCCTATCGTGCTTGCCGACATCAACGGCTTCTGGCGGCCGCTGCTGTCGCTGATCGCGCATATGCGGCAGAACGGTTTCATCCGTCCTGATCTCGAACTGCATTATCTCGTGGCGGAACGGATCGGCGATGTTCTGCCGATGATCGAAACCGCGCTCGAACGCCAGAGCGCGCCGGTCACGACCGTCGATCCGCGCCTGTGACGCAACGCGCGTCTCACGCGCTGGCGGATATCATCAGCTTGTAATTCAGCGAATCCACAAGCGCCTGGAACGAGGCGTCGATGACATTGGCCGATACGCCGACCGTCGACCAGCGCTCGCCCGCGCTGTCGGCGCATTCGATGAGCACGCGCGTGACCGCATCGGTGCCGCCCTGAAAAACGCGCACGCGATAATCGACCAGTTCAACGTCCTCGATGAATTTCTGATATTTGCCGAGATCCTTGCGCAAGGCGAGATCGAGCGCGTTGACGGGCCCCGCGCCTTCGGCCGCCGAGATGAACGTCTCGCCGTCGACGCGCACCTTGACGATGGCTTCCGACACGGCGATCTGCTTGCCCTGGGCATTGAAGCGCCGTTCGACATTCACGCTGAAGCGTTCGATGTCGAAGAAATGCGGCGCCTGGCCCAGTACGCGCTTGGCGAGCAAGAGGAACGAGGCGTCGGCGCCTTCAAACGCATAGCCGAGCGATTCCTTTTCCTTCACTTCCTCCAGAAGGCGCGTCAGGCGCGGATCATCGCGATCGAGTTGCACGCCAAGCCGCTCCAGTTCCGAAAGAATGTTGGATTTTCCAGCCTGATCGGAAACCAGAACCTTGCGTCGATTGCCGACGCTTTCGGGCGTTACATGCTCGTAGGTGCGCGGGTCTTTCAGAACGGCGGATGCGTGAATGCCCGCTTTGGTGGCGAATGCGCTCGCGCCCACATATGGCGCGTGGCGATCGGGCGCGCGGTTGAGCATTTCATCGAGCGTATGGCTGATTTTCACCAGGTGCTGCAATTTTTCACTGGTCACGCCAATGTCGAAGCGCTGCGCATATTCGTCCTTGAGCAGCAGCGTGGGAATGATCGAACAGAGATTTGCGTTGCCGCAACGCTCGCCAAGGCCATTCAGCGTGCCCTGAATCTGGCGGGCGCCGGCGCGTACAGCGGCGAAGGAATTGGCGACGGCGTTTTCTGTGTCGTTATGCGTGTGAATGCCCACGTGATCGCCCGGCACATGCCTGACAACATCAGCGACAATCGCCTCCACCTCGTGCGGCAAGGTTCCCCCGTTGGTGTCGCACAGAACGACCCAGCGCGCGCCCGATTGATAGGCCGCCTTCGCGCATTCCAGCGCATAGGCGCGATTGGCCTTGTAGCCGTCAAAGAAATGTTCGCAATCGACAATGGCCTCGCGCCCCTGCGCGCAAGCGTAAGAAACGGAATCGCGGATGCCCTCGATGTTTTCCTCGTTGGAAATCTCGAGTGCGACGCGCACCTGATAATCCCAGCTCTTGGCGACGAAGGTGATCGTGTCCGCGTCGGCGGCAATGAGGCCGGCGACGCCCGGATCGTTGGCGGCGGATCGGCCGGCGCGCTTGGTCATGCCGAAAGCTGCGAAATGCGCATTGACCGGCGGGCGCTTTTCGAAAAATTCAGTGTCCAGCGGATTGGCGCCGGGATAGCCGCCCTCGATGTAATCGACGCCGAGATCGTCGAGCATGCGCGCGATGGCGCGCTTGTCGTCAAGCGAGAAATCGACGCCGGTAGTCTGCGCGCCATCGCGCAGCGTCGTGTCGAAAAGGTAGAGCCGTTCTCTGGTCATTGCAGGCGCGCTCCGGGCGCGGAATTCTGTTCGAGGGATTTTTTCATCGTCGTATTGGCGAGCCATTCGCCTTCGAGCGCGATGGTGTTGCGTTGCTGCGCCTGATAGCCGCGCGCCGCAAAAAAATCGCGCGCCGTATCGGACGCATCCGTTTCAATGGTTTTTGCGCCGCGGGCGCGGCCGAGCTTTTCGAGAGCATCGACCAGCGCGCTCGCCACGCCCCGGCGCGCATGTTCTGGATCGACATAAAGCATATCGATCTTGCCGTCATGCAGCGAGGCGAAACCGGCGATCTTGTGATCCTGCATCGCCACCAGCGTCAGGGCGCCGGCGAGACGCTGGGCGAAAGCTGCAAGATCATCTGCGGCGGCGGACCATGCGGCGCGCTGGCTGTCGGAATAATCTTCTTCGGCCAGGGTTTCCACTGAATCGCGAAACAGGCGCGCAAGACGCGGCGCATCGGCGGGAATGAAGGGGCGAAGGGCGACGCTCATCGCTTCATCTCCCATGTCGTTGTCCCGTCCTTGTTGTCTTTCAGCACGACGCCCTGCGCGGCCAGTTCGTCACGAATGCGATCGGATTCAGCCCAGTTTTTTGCCGCGCGGGCAGCGAGGCGGGCGTTCACGAGCGTTTCGACCTGCGCGGCCGGAAGCTGATCGCCATCGTCGTCCGCCAGAAGTTCGGCGCGCTTCACGCCGATCAGATCGAGGTTTGCAAGCAGGGCCGCAGGATCGGCTCGGCGCAAGACGTGCAGGTGCGCCTCGGCCTTGGCGAAGTTGAGATCGTCGGACAAAGCGGCGACGAATTCATCGGTAGGCTGCGCCGCCTTGCAATTGCGCGTCGCTTTCGCCCATTCATCGAGCGTCTTGTCGGCTTCCTCCAGCGCGCGCGCGGTGAAATCAATCGGCTGGCGATAATGCGTGCGCAGCATCGCAAGGCGCAGCGCCGCGCCGGACCATTTGCGTCCGCCAAACTGATCGGTGTGCAGCAAGTCATGGATGGTGACGAAATTGCCGGCGCTTTTCGACATTTTTTCGCCTTCCACCTGCAAGAAGCCGTTGTGCATCCAGTAATTGGCCATCACGTTATGGCCGAACGCGCAGCGCGTCTGCGCGATTTCGTTCTCGTGGTGAGGAAAGACGAGATCGATGCCGCCGCCGTGAATGTCGAACATCTCGCCGAGGTGCTTCCAGCTCATGGCCGAACATTCGATATGCCAGCCGGGCCGCCCCCTGCCCCACGGACTGTCCCAACCCGGCTCGTTGTCCTTCGAGGGTTTCCACAGCACGAAATCCATTTCGTCGCGCTTGTACGAAGCCACGTCGACGCGCGCGCCCGCGATCATTTCATCCAGCGGGCGGCGCGACAGAGCGCCGTATTCGCGCATCGAGGGAGTCGAGAAAAGCACATGGCCGTCCGCCGCATAAGCATGGCCGCGCGCGATGAGGCGATCGATCAGCACGAGCATTTCGGCGATATGTTCAGTCGCACGCGGCTGCTCGTCTGGCTCAAGACAACCCAGCGCCTTCACATCGTCCTGAAAGACCGCATTGGTGCGCTCGGTCAGCTCGCGGATCGTCAGGCCGCGCTCGGCGGCGCGCGCGTTGATCTTGTCGTCCACGTCGGTGATGTTGCGGACGTATTTCACATGATCGGCGCCATAGGCGTGCCGCAACAGACGGAACAACACGTCGAACACGATCATGGGCCGCGCATTGCCGATATGCGCGTAATCATAGACGGTCGGCCCGCACACATACATGCGCACGTTTTTGGCGTCGATGGGAACGAATGTTTCCTTCGCGCGCGACAACGTGTTGTACAGTTTCAGGTTCGGCGTCATCAAACGGTCTCTCAGCCTTGCGGCCGGACCATCTTTCATGAGGACATGACAGATCCAGCCAGCGGGGCGGCTAGCGGATAATAATGCAGCGCGGGCTGGCGCATTTCGTCATGGCAAGACCATGCGCAAATTGCCGCGACGGCGTCAAGACGGTCCAAAAGGTTAAACCTTTCTTTACCGCCTTCGGGCGAGAATAAGGCGAATTCAATCGTCCTTCGCGCAAGAGCTTCCTTAATGTCGTTCGCCGAGTTCGAGCGCGGTATCCTGCCCCGCCTCGCCGCACCTTTTCTCGCCAGCCTTCTGCTTGTCGCGGGCCTTCGCCATTCTGCGCAGGCGCAAACCTTCGTCATCGGCGGCGCCGAGGGCTACGGCGTGACCGATTGCCTGGTGGATGGCCAGAAATGCGGCAAGATCGTCGCAGACGCCTGGTGCGAGGGGCACGGTTTCAGCGCCGCCCGCGCCTTCGGCAAGGCCGAGGATCTGACAGCCTCGATCGACGCCGGCGCGCTGAAGGCGAGCCCGGGATCGGTCGTGATCGCCTGCGCCCCCTGACTCAGCCCTTGACGAAATCGCCGCAGCGCGGCGGCTCGGCGCCGGCGCCCCAAGGCTGAATCGGGACGGCGGATGTCGAGTTTTTCGGCGAACCGTCGATGAGCTTGTCCGAGTAAACCATGTAAACGAGCACGTTGCGTTTGGCGTCGCAGCCACGGACGATTTGCATGCGCTTGAACAGGATGGACCGCCGCTCGGTGAACACGACGTCGCCCTGCTCGAATTTTTCCTTGATCGTGATCGGGCCATACTGCCGGCAGGCGATGGACACATCCGATGTCTGCTCGGCCACGCCCACCATGCCCGACAGGCCGCCCTTTTCAGGAGTGGTGTAGTGGCACACAACGCCATCCACCAACGGGTCGTCGATGGCGTAGGTCGCCAGCTTGTCGTTCGGCGTCAGAAGCTTGAACGTAATGGATTTGCGAAAAATCAGGTCGGGCCCGTCCGAGGAGAAGGCTCCCGCGCCGAGCGGGGCAACGAGGGACAGGCCGGCGGCCAGAAGAAAAGCGGCGATAGCGGGTTTCATGAAGCGCTCCATGTTCGGCGCCACATATGGAGCGGCCCGCCCCCGAGGAAAAGGGGAAATCGGGGCGGTCGGGCGTCGGATAGCCACAATCGCGCGGAATATGAAGGAATCAGATAGGGTTGTGGGCATGGCGACGAAACGGCATGGATTGAAAACGGCGCTCGCCGCCTTCGCCCTCATCGCGGCGGCCGCGCCGGCGCTGGCGCAATCGGCGGCATGCTCGCGCATGGCCAGCCAGATTTCGGCCATGGAGCGCGGCGCAGCCGGCCGGGGCGCGGCAGCCTTGCGCCGCCAGCAGAACGACCTTGCGCGCACCATCGCGCATGCAAGGCAACTGGGCTGCGACCGTCTGCAAATTCCGTTTTTCGGCGGCTCGCGACCGCCGCAGTGCGACGGGCTCAATGCGCAGATCCAGCAGATGCAGGCGAATGTATCGCGTTTGCAGGCGGCGACGTTCGACGACGCCAACGCTGCGCGCGCGCTGCGTGCGCGCTACGAGAACGAATGCCGCAATCCGCGTCCTGCGCGCGCCGCTGCGCCCAATTTCATCGAGCGCCTGTTTGGCGTGCGGCCGGAGCCGCAGATCGAGGAGGAATTGCCGCCGCTCACCGACGACACGCCGCGCAAGGTGGAGCGCCTGCGCGAAAATGACGACGGCGAACAAAGCGCCGCGATTGAAGACCAGCGGCCGTCCGGCGGATCGATGGCGGTCTGCGTGCGCGTGTGCGACGGCGGCTTCTTCCCCGTTTCCTATTCGGCGCGGCGCGGATCGCTTGAAGACCTGCAGCAATTGTGCACGGCGCTCTGCCCGAACACCGCTGTGCGTCTTTATACACGCCGCCAGCGCGGCGACATGAAGAGCGCCGTTTCGATCGAGGGCGATCTCTATAAAAATCTGCCCAACGCCTTCAAATACGAGAAGGTCGCCGACAAGTCCTGCACCTGCAAACCGCCCGACCAGAGCTGGTCGCAGGCGCTTGCGCACGCGGAGACGATGATCGACAGCAAGAAGGGGGATATCAACGTCACCCCGGAAAAGGCCGAGGAGCTGTCGCGCGTTGCGCCTGCGCGAAAACCGCAGACCTCGCGCGCGAAATTCGATCCGGACGCGACGGCGAAAATCCTGCGCGAAAAGGCCGCAGCGTCGCGCGCGCAAGCCCTGCCGGACGACCAATAGGAACAGAACGGGCGGCTCTGCGTTTTACTCCTGAAGGGGGCTCTTTCCCGAACAGGAGGAAAAGCCATGAAAACGTTGTCTCTGGCGCTCGCAGGCGCAATCGCCGCGACGACCATTTCAACGAATGCCGCTCCGGCGCTGCGCCCAGCGCAGCAGACGTTGAGCCCACAGGCATCGGTTACGGATGTCCGTTACCGCCGTCACCATCGCCACTATCGGCATCACCGCGGCGTCGATCCCGGCGCAGCGCTCGCTGCTGGCGTCATTGCGGGCATCATCGGCGGACTGGCCAGCCCGGGCTATGGATACGGCTACGGTTATGATTACGGATACCCGGCCTATGGCTACGGCTATGGCTATCCGTCCTACGGCTATTCCTATTCTTATCCGGTCTATGGCGGCTATTACGGCGGCGGATATGCGCCGGGGTGGGGCGTAAACCGCGGCTGGGGCGGCCATCGCGGGTGGGGCCATCGCGGCGGCTGGGGCGGCCATCATGGCTGGGGCGCCAATCGCGCCTGGGGCGGCCATCGCAGCGGGCAGAATCCGGCTGGCCGTTGAGCCTTGTGATGAAACGCTCTTAAAAAGCCTTGGCGCCCTCAGGCGCCAAGGCGTTTGCGCACACGCGCAGCGCCGATCAACGGCAGCAATTTGGCAAGTTCGGGGCCGGTTTCGCGCCCCGTGAGCGCAAGGCGCAGCGGATGGAAAAGCGCCCTGCCCTTGGCGCCGGTTTGCGTTTTGACGGACTGCGTCCAGGCGCTCCACGTCGTCTCATCCCACGGTTCGGGCGGCAGAAGCGCAGCGGCCGCGCGGCAGAAGGCGGCGTCCTCGATCACCGGCGCGATATCGTCCTGAACGACAGCGCGCCAGACCGCGACATCGGCGAATGTTTCGAGATTGCCGCGCACGGCGCGCCAGAAGGCTTCAGCCTGCGGACCTGCAACGCCCATCGCTGCGAGACGGTCAGCGACGGCGTCATATTCGAGCATGTGCAGCGTGCGCGCCGTCAAGGAGCGCAATTCGGCGGGATCAAATTTTGCGGCGTTGCGCGAGATATGCGCGAGATCGAACTGTTCGGCCAGTTCGCCAAGCGATGCGACGGGGTGAACTTCGTCGGAAGAACCCGTCAACACGGCGAGCGCTGCGACAGCCAGCGCTTCGACGCCGGCTTCGCGCAACGAGGAAATCGACAGCGCGCCCGTGCGCTTCGAGAGGCCTGCGCCGGTGGCGTCGACCAGAAGATTGTGATGGGCGTAGAGCGGCGCGCGCCCCGCCAGCGCGTGCGAAATCTGGATCTGCACCGCTGTATTGGTGACGTGATCCTCGCCGCGAATGACATGGGTGATCCCCATGTCGAGATCGTCGACGACGGACGGCAACGTGTAGAGGAACGAACCGTCCTCGCGCACGAGGACCGGATCGGACAGCGAAGCGCAATCGATGTGGCTTTCGCCGCGCACCAGATCGTCCCAGCGCACAACCTCGTGCGCCAGCTTGAAACGCCAATGCGGGGCGCGCCCTTCGGCGGCGAGTTTTGCGCGGTCGGCGTCGGTCAGTTTCAACGCGGCGCGGTCGTAGATCGGCGGCAGGCCGCGTGACTGCTGCAACTTGCGGCGGCGGTCGAGTTCGCCCTGCGTTTCATAGGCGGGATAGAGAAGCCCGGCATCCTTCAGCTTTTGCGCCGCGGCCTCGTAAAGGGCCAGACGCTGCGACTGACGATAGATCGCATCGGGAACCGCGCCCAGCCACAACAGATCTTCCTCGATGGATTGCGCAAACGCCTCCGTCGAGCGGGCAAGATCAGTGTCATCGAACCGCAGCACGAATCTGCCATGCAGGCGGGCCGCCGTCAGATAGTTCAGCAAGGCGGTGCGCGCGTTGCCGAGGTGAATGCGCCCTGTGGGCGATGGCGCGAAGCGGACGACAGGAGAAGGCATGGGCTTTGAGAATCTTCCGCCCGGCGCTGGCCGGGCGCGCCCTTGTGACAGGTTGCAAGCCCGTTGTTAAGCGCCCTTTCCGCCCCTGCCGCGAGCCCTGCGCCGCTTTGGCCGCTGTTCGCCGCCGCCTTTTGCGCGGTTCTCGTCGCGCTCAACCTCATCGCCATGGCGCTGGCGGCCCGACGCTGGCGCAAACGCTTCGTCGCCTCGCCCGGGCCGCGTCCGGCGGTTTCCATCGTACAGCCGCTTTGCGGCGTAGAGCCCTTCAGCCGCCAGACGCTGCAATCGATCTTCCGCATCGACTGGCCGCAATACGAAGTGCTGTTCTGCGTCCAGCGCGCCAACGATCCGGTGATCGCTCTTGCGGAGGCCGCCATCGCAGCCCATCCCAACGCAAAGGCCCGATTGCTGATCGGCGATGACCCGATTTCCTCCAACCCCAAACTCAACAATTGCGTGAAGGGTTGGCAGGCCGCGCGACACGCCTGGGTCGTGCTGGCCGATTCCAACGTGCTCATGCCGCCGGATTATCTCGCGCGGCTGATGGCGCCGGTGCGCACCGAGACGGGGCTTGTCGTCTCGATGCCGCTCGGCTCGGCGCCAGACGGTTTCGCCGCCGATGTGGAATGCGCGATGCTGAACACGTTTCAGGCGCGCTGGCAGTTTGCGGCGGAGGCGGTCGGCATGGGCTTTGCGCAGGGCAAGAACATGCTCTGGCGCCGCTCCGTGCTCGATGACGCCGGCGGCATCGGCGCGCTGGCGGCCGAAATCGCCGAAGACGCCGCCTCCACCAAGGTCGTGCGCGCCCAGGGTTACGAGATTCATCTTGTCGACCGGCCATTCGAGCAGCCGCTCGGCAAACGCACATTGCGCGCCGTGTGGGGGCGCCATGCGCGCTGGGCGCGCTTGCGGCGAGCGACATTCCCCGCGCATTTTGCGCCGGAAATCCTGACGGGCGCATTGCCGCCAGCGATCGCTGGCGCCTGGGCCGCGCAAGGTTTCGGCGGCTCGGCGATTGCAACGGCGGCTGGCGTCGCCGCATTGCTCTACGGCGCCGAACTCGCGCTGGCGGTTGCGACGCGTCTGCCGCTGACATGGCGTGCGCCCTTCGCCATGATCACGCGCGATCTGCTGCTGCCGGCGCTGTGGGTCGACGCATGGCTTGTCGACGATTTCACCTGGCATGGCCAGAAGATGACCGTGCGGGAGGAAGCGCGCTAGCGTTACCCGAACCGGTAAGCGTCAAGCAGCAGCACGCTCTGGCTGGAAGCGTGAATGCGCTGGCCGGTCGCGCCCGGGCCCGCCGCTCCAAAGGCGAAGGGAAAGGGCAGGAAATGCTCGTCGCTCGGATGGTTTTTTTGGAAGTCCGGCGCATGTTCGAAATCAGCAATGGCGTCGAGATCGCCCGCGCTCGCCTTTTGCTCCACCCAGTTTCCAAAATCCTGCGCCCATGCTGGCGCAGGGCCCGGCGCGTTTCGCGCGGCGAAAAATGCGCGCAGATTATGCGTGAGGCTGCCCGAGCCCAGCACCAGCACGCCCTGCTCGCGCAGCGGCGCCAGCGCCCGCCCGAGCTGCGCGTGGTGGCGCCCGCCCTCGTGCGGTTGCACGGCGATCTGCGCGACGGGAATGTCGGCGTTCGGATAGATCAGTTTCAGCGCCGTCCATGTTCCGTGGTCGTAGCCCCGGCCCGTCGCGGCGAAGGTCTTGACGCCGGCTTTCGTCGCCATGTCTGCGGCGGTTGCGGCCAGATCGAGCGCGCCGGGCGCCGAATAGGTCATCGTGTACAATTCGGGTTCGAAACCGCCGAAATCATAGATCATTTTCGGTTCGCGATCGGCGACGACGACCGGCGTGTCGTGCTCGAAATGCGCGGACATGACCAGGATGGCGTTCGGGCGCGGAATGCTGGCGGCGAGCCCCTCCAGAAAGCGTCGAGCCGGGCTGTCGTGCAGCACGATGTTGGGCGAGCCGTGCGAGACGAAAAAGGTCGGGAGCTTTTGCATGGCGCCAATATAGGGCGCACCGCGCCTGCTTGCGAATGCAGCCGCGCAAGGGCGCGTTTGCGGTTCAGGCGAGAAGGCTGCGCCGCAAGCGTTCGGTGACCGGCTTCTCGATGAAGCCGTAAATCGCATAAGCGACGCCGGTCGCCACGATGAAGGCCGTCGAGATGTAAAGGCCCGCGCGCCAGAGGCCATGCGCATCGAGCGTGCGGTTGAGCACGGCCAGAACCAGCGTGTGAAAGAGGTACAGGCTGTAAGAGGAATCGCCCAGCATTTCCCAGAGGCGACTGGACCATCCGACAGGCTGCCCGCCGTGCATGGCGCAAACGCCGACGCTGGCGATCGAGATTGCAAATGTCGTCAGCGTCGCCAACGCATTTTCATGCAGCGAAGCATTGGCGAAAATCATGATGTCGAGCGCAACGAGGCCGATGGCCACGAGCATGGGATAGGAATTCTCAAAAAGGCGCGGCCACCGCCGCTGCGCCAACGCAACGCCCATACCGATCGGAAACAGGAGGATGATCGGATCGGCGTAGAAGCCCATGACCGTCGCGCCTACATTGCCCGTTGGACCGAAAATTCCGGTCGCGCCGAGCGCTGCGAGCGCGCCGAATAACGCCGTCAGCGCGAGAAAGCCGAGCCGGCCCGGCGCCATCATTGCCGCTGCGAAGGCCAGATAGAAAACCATTTCGTAATTCAGCGTCCAGCCCTGCGCGACGACGGGATACATCGCCTGCTCCACGCTCGAGAAATACGGAATGAACAACAGCGATTTGGCGAGATAGATCGGCGGCTCCGGCTTTTTGACGAGAACAAGCAAGACGAAACTCAGCGCCGTCGCCAGCCAGTAAACGGGCGCGATGCGAATGATGCGCTTCAACAGGAATGTCCGGGCCGCCTGCGGCGCGTGGCCGCCCTCGCCTTCCATATGCATCATGATGAAGCCGCTGATGACGAAAAAGATCGATACCCCGACGCCGCCGAGCCGCGCGAACAGCGGTGCGTAGGACGCGGGAATGTCGCCGTATTTGATGAGCGTCGTCAGAATATGATCGAACAGGACCAGCGTTGCCGCGAGGCCGCGCAACGCCTGAATGTAGTGCAGCTTGACGCTCGATGGCGACTGGGGGCGCACAGGCGCCTGCGCGATGACGGAGCTCATCAGCGGGCCTGCAGTGCGCGCGCAAAAGCCGCGCGCGCCGATTTGGGGATCATCGCATCGTCGAACAGCGCCGGGCGCGGGCAAGCGATGGCCTGGCGAGAGGCAGGTCTGATCTCGCACTTTGGCCAATGCGCGCCGGCCGGCGTCTTGTGATAGCCGTACCATTGCGCGACATCGAGCATGCGGTAGAACGAATAACGATCGGACAGATCCCAGACGCTGATCGATTTCACGGCCGGATATTTCAACACGGTTTCCAGAAACGACTGGCAATAGCGGCTCACGAGATCGTCGGCCGCTTGGCGCGGGGCTTTTTCTCCCGCGCAATTGGCTGCGTAATCGAGAACATCGAATTCGGTGATGTAAATTTCGACGCCGAGGTCTGAAAGCTCCTGCAAGAATGCGCCGAACGCCGTCCAGTCCGGCGACTGCGGATTGTTCATCATCTGCGGCTGCAAATGGCATTCGAGGCCGACGGCGTCGAGCCGCAGTCCCGCGTTTTTCATCGCCTTGACGAGCGCAAGCAAGGCGGGACGCACGAGCGGGCCGAACTGATCCGTCTCCGCGGTCGTTTCGTTGATGAAGAGCTTCGCGCTGGTTGGGGGCAGACCAAGTTCGCGCGACCAATAATCGTTGTAATGAACGACTTTCTGAAAGGCTGTCGCGATATAATCGGGCGGCGCCGTAGGGCCGCAGGGCTGGCCTGGCGGCAGAAACGGCCCGCCCGCATAACTCGCCATGCCGCCAACCGGATTGAAGGGATCGAGCGGCTCGTTGACGACGCCGATGGCCTGAAAAAAAGCGGCGTCGCCTGCCGAGAGTTCGACGATCTTCTTCATCGCCGCCGAAATATACTGATCGAGATAGGCCATGTTCGACCGATACTGCGGCGTTTGGCGCCAGTCGCGCGCGGCAAGCGCATCAAGCCATGCAGGATGCGTGTTCTGCCACACAAGCGTATCGGCGCGACCGCGCAGACCGTGACGCTTTGCAAAAGCGGTTATGTCGTTTGCCTGATACCAGGTGTCCCTGACGCCGTGGCGCGCGTTGGAAAAGCGCAGACGCCTGTCGGGGCCGGGCGCGTCCGCGCAATTGTCGATGAACTTGAACGCCGAGCCATAAACGAGAAACTGCGGTTGCTCGCGCAAGATGAGCTGCTGATAGACCGGGTCATACATGCCCCCGCCGTAGCTCTTGTCCGCGATGCCCACCTGCACGCCGAATTGCAGGTTGCGGCGCGCAGCAAGAACGCCGAGCGGCTCGGCGTCGGCAAAAGGCAGCGCCGCAGGCGCAGGCGCGATCTCTCCTGGCCGGCATTGCGGGCTGAAGGCGCGCGCCGGCGCCGCGCAGCACGAAGCCAGCGCCGATTGCAGCAGCGAACGTCGCGAGAAACCGTGTGTGGTTTGGGCCATGATGCGCCCCCAAAACAAAACGCCGGTCTCTGGGACCGGCGTTCGTCATCATTCCGCCGCGTCGACCGCTGGCGTTGCGCGGGCCTGCCGCTCGGTTTTCAAGAGCTCCGCGACCAGGAAGGCGACTTCAATCGACTGTTCGGCGTTAAGACGCGGATCGCAGGCCGTGTCATAGCTCTCGGCGAGATCGGCTTCCGACAAGGCGCGCGCGCCGCCCATGCATTCGGTGACGTTTTTGCCCGTCATCTCAAGATGCACGCCGCCGGCGTAGGTGCCCTCGGCGCGATGGATGGCGAAGAAGGAACGAATTTCGCTCATGATCTTGTCGAAAGGCCGCGTCTTGTAGCCGGCCGCGGTGATCGTGTTGCCATGCATGGGATCGATCGACCAGACAGGCGTGCGGCCGCTCTTTTTCACCGCACGCAAAAGCGCAGGAAGGTGATCGCCGATCTTGTCGGCGCCGAAGCGGCCTATGAGCGTGATGCGGCCCGGTTCGTTTTGCGGATCGAGAATGTCGAGCAATTCGAGCAGCGCATCGGGCTTCAGCGAGGGGCCGCATTTCACGCCGATCGGATTCTTGATGCCGCGGCAGAATTCGACATGGGCGTGATCGGGCTGACGCGTGCGGTCGCCGATCCAGACCAGATGTCCGGACGTCAGATAGGGATCGCCGGTCGTGGAG
Source organism: Hyphomicrobiales bacterium (assembly GCA_028869185.1). Lineage (GTDB taxonomy): Bacteria > Pseudomonadota > Alphaproteobacteria > Rhizobiales > Beijerinckiaceae > JAJXWB01. The sequence goes on along the minus strand of JAGWTA010000013.1, from coordinate 15,899 downwards.
TCGATGCGGGTCAACGCCTGTTCGTAACCGAGCAACAGCACTTCATGCGAGGTGTAGAAATCGGTCTGGCGCAGTTCGGGATGCTGCTCGGCATCGAGTCCGATGGCGCGCATGAAGCCCAGCGTTTCGGAAATCCGGTTGGCGATTTCCTGATAGCGGCCCGACTGCGGCGTGTCGTTGACGAAGCCGAGCATCCAGCGATGGGCGTTTTCCAGGTTGGCGTAACCGCCGGTCGCAAAAGCGCGCAGCAGATTGAGCGTCGCTGCGGACTGGCGATAGGCCTCGAGCTGGCGGCGAGGATCGGGAATGCGCGCTTCCGGCGTGAAAGCAGCGTCGTTGACGATGTCGCCGCGGTAGGACGGCAGTTCGAGGCCGCCGCGCTTTTCGGTCGGCGCGGAACGGGGCTTGGCGAACTGACCGGCGATGCGGCCGACCTTCACCACGGGCGAGGCCGCGGCGAATGTCATCACGACCGCCATCTGCAGGAACACGCGCAGGAAATCGCGGATGTTGTCGGCGGAATGTTCGGCAAAGCTCTCGGCGCAGTCGCCGCCCTGCAACAGGAAGGCCTCGCCGGCCGCCACGCGGGCGAGCTGCTTTTTCAGCTTGCGCGCCTCGCCCGCGAAAACGAGCGGCGGAAAGCCGGCGAGCTGGCGCTCCACATCAGCGAGCGCGGCCTGGTCCGTATAGACCGGAACCTGCTCGATGGGGCGCTTTCTCCAGCTTTCGGGCGACCAACGCTCGGCGGTCATGGCAAACTCCTCGTCAGACCGCTGCAAGGCGGCCTTTTCGTCATAGTGCGGTGCGGAAGCGGCGCTTATACACGAGCCGGACGCGATTGGCGAGGCTTCTGGCGGTTGGGCGGGCCGGCCGCTATAAGCGCCCCGTGCAGCCCCTTTCGATCGACCAGCTTCCCGACGCCGCGCCCCTGCCTGCGCCCGCTGACCTTGCCGCCCTCAACCGGGGCGAGACGCGGCTCGTGTTTGCCGATGTGCTGCGCGGGCTGGCGGCGGCGATGGTGGTCGTCGCCCATTACGGCGAAGTCTATGTCTACCACCCGGACATCGCGGCCGTCGCTTTGAATGCGCCTGCGCTCGCGATCGGGGGGCCGGGCTGGGTCCAGGCCATCCTGCGCCTGTTCAATTTCGGCGTGCTCAGCGTCGGGCTGTTTTTCCTCATCAGCGGTTTCGTCATTCCCATTTCGCTGACGCGCTACAGCGGCGGCGCTTTCGCGATCGCGCGGTTTTTCCGGCTCATGCCGACGTATCTGTTCGCCTTTGCGGCCTCTGTTGCGATGGTCAACGCCGCCGCGCGTTTCTTTGGCGCGCATGCGCCCTTCAGCCTCGGCGACTACATCGCCAACGCCCTGCTCGTTCCCGATCTTTTCGGCGCGACGCCGCTCGTCAATGGCGCATGGACGCTGCTGATCGAGATCAAGTTCTACCTGCTTGTGGCGCTGATGGCCGGGCCTATCCGGCGCGGCGCCGTGTGGCCGGCGCTGGCGTGGGGCGTTTTTGTGTTCTGCTGCTACGGCGCGCTCTGGATGAACTGCCGCGGCGCGGGCGTTGCGTGCTGGAACGGCTATGGCTGGTTTTTTGGCTCCTTCGGATGGCAACCGGCGTTCACGGTGTTCATGATGATCGGCGTCGTGTTTCACGCCCATTTCATCGGCGCGCTGGATGCGCGGCGGGCCTTGCTCGCGGGCGGCGCGCTCATGGCGCTCTTTGCGGCCGCATGGCCGATGACGGGATTTCTGGCCATGAATGGCAACCAGACCCCGTCCTACGGCGTGGCGCTCGCCGTTTTTCTTGCGGCCTACAGCTTTCGCGCGCGGATCGGCCTTGCGCCAGCGATGCGTTTTCTGGCGAATATTTCCTATCCGCTCTATTTGCTGCATTTCACGGTCGGCATGACGGCGATGCGCCTGCTGGCCGAAACGGGTCTGCCGTATCTGGTTTACATGCCGCTGGTTCTGGCCTGCGTCGTTGCGACGAGCTATGGCGCGCATCGCTGGATCGAGGCGCCGGGCATGGCCTATGGCAAACGGCTGGCGCGCGGCTTTGACAGAAAGGTTCTCCATGCAAGCCAGATCTGAAAGCGGGCTCGACGCCACGATCATGGCGATTGCGCCGACAGCAATGGCGGCCGTCGCCGGTTCTCTCGCCACGATGCCCGAAATTCCGACATGGTACGCAAGTCTCGCCAAACCCGCCTTCACGCCGCCGAACTGGCTGTTCGGACCGGCCTGGACGACGCTCTACATTCTGATGGCGATTGCGTTCTGGCGCATTCTGCGCCTGCCGACCGATGCGCCCGGGGTGCGCGGCGCCATCGGGCTGTGGATTGTCCAGATCGTTCTGAATGCGCTCTGGTCTTTCGCGTTTTTCCGGTTCCATTCGCCGCTTGCGGGCTTGGTCGTCATTGCGCTGCTGTGGGTCGCCATCGCGCTGACGCTCGTGCGCTTTTACACGCTCGACCGGATCGCCGGCCTGCTGTTCGTTCCCTATCTCGCCTGGGTGACTTTCGCGTCGGCGCTCAATTTCGCCATCTGGCGCCTGAACTGAGCGGTCAAGGCCGGTTTCGGTTCAGACCGGCCTGACGTGACGCAGGGTGCGCGTGCGCAGCGTGACGAGTTCCTCCGCCGCGCTTGGATGCAGCGCCATCGTCGCATCGAAATCGGCTTTCTTCGCGCCGATGCGCAGCGCAATCGCGAGAACCTGCGCCAGTTCGCCCGCTTCATGCCCGAAGATGTGCACGCCCAGAACGCGGTCGCTGTCGCCGTCGACGACGATCTTCATGTAGATGCGCTCGCTCCTGCCCGACAGCGTTGCCTTCATCGGGCGAAAACCCGTCGAATAGATGTCGACAACGCCGTAACGGGCGCGCGCTTCGTCTTCCGTCAAGCCGACCGTGCCGATTTCCGGCGTCGTGAACACGGCCGTCGGAACGAAATCGTAATCGACCGTCTCTTTCCTGCCGCCGAAAACGCGGTCGGCGAAAGCGTGGCCTTCGCGAATCGCGACGGGCGTCAAATTGATGCGGTTTGTCACATCGCCGACAGCGTAGATGCTCGGAACGCTGGAGCGCGCGTCGGCGTCGACTTTCACCGCGCCGGCTGCGTCCAGCACGACGCCGGCCTCCTCAAGCCCGAGGCCGCGCGTGTTCGGGCGGCGGCCTGTCGCCAGCAAGATCTGATCGACTTCCAGGGCCGCGCCGTCGCTGAGCGTGACGCGAAACCCATTCGCCGTTTTTTCGATGGCTGACGGCAGCACGCCCGCGCGCAGATCGACGCCGGCATGCGAAAGCGCGTCAGCCAGATGGGCGCGCAGATCGCCGTCGAAACCGCGCAGCACGTTGTCGGCGCGGAAAACTTCCGTCACATGCGCGCCGAGCCGCGCGAAAATCGAGGCGAATTCAACCGCGATATAGCCGCCGCCGACGACCAGAAGGCGCCGGGGAAACTGCCGGAGATCGAAAATCTCGTTCGAGGTGATCGTGTGTTCGATCCCCGGTATCGCGGGTTCGAGAAGCGGCGTGGCGCCGGTTGCAATGAGGATGTTCTTCGCCGAAATCGTGCGCCCGTCCGAAAGGCGAATGCTTTGCGGGCCCGCGACGCTGGCGCGCGACAGCGCCGTTTCGACGCCCGCTTTCGTCAGATTGGCCGCGTAAATCGCCGAGAGGCGCGAAACTTCCGCTTCTTTCGCGTTGACGAGTTTCGACCAGTCGAAATGGGCCGGCGCAACATTCCAGCCGAAACCCTGCGCGTCGAAAAAATCGTCGGCGAAACGGCTGGCGTAGACGTAGAGCTTCTTCGGCACGCAGCCGCGAATGACGCAGGCGCCGCCGATGCGGAATTCTTCCGCAATCATCACCTTCGCGCCATAGCCCGCCGCAATGCGGGCGGCGCGGACGCCGCCGGAGCCCGCGCCAATGACGAAGAGATCGACGTCGAAGCCGCTCAGAGTTCGTGACCCTTCTTTTTCATTTCCTCACGCACGCGCGTCATCATGTCGCTGGAAATGTCACGCGACCAGCCCTGCATGGCGACAAACATGTCGTTGAGGATGCCCGGCTGCGCCGACACATAATGCTGGCCTGCGGGGCTTTTGAAAAAGACGACCATCTGCTTGAGTTCGTCTTCGCTGAAACGCTGCGCGTAAAGCCTGGCGGCCTGATCGATCAGCGTGTCGACGCGCTTGTCGAATTCCGGCTTGATCTGCTCGCGCACCGTATTGAGATCGCGAATGAGGTCGGGGCGCGTCTGCGTCAGATTGGTGCCGATCTGGTCGAGATATTGCGGCACGATGCCCGAGAAAGTGCGGGCGACGCCGGACGCCACGATGAGGTCGCGCGCCAGCGCAATCTGCGCGGCGCTCGGCTCGGCGGCTGCGGGCGCCGGCGCGGGCGCCTGCGCGAACGCGGGGGCGCCCGCCAGCAGGGCCGTAATCGCGAATGCGCCGAAAAAGGTTGTAAGCTTCAAGACGGTCTCCTGCCTTTGCAAATCATGCCGCGCCGATGAGGCGCACGCCCTGCGGATCGGCCACGACGATCGTGGTGGCCAAGCCGATGAACAGGCCATGCTCCACAACGCCCGGAATGGCGACGAGCGCGGCGGCGAGTTTCTCCGGATGGTTTATCGCGCCGAGCGCGCAATCGAAAATGGCATGGCCGCCATCCGTGACGAAAGCATGGCCATCGGCGCCGTTGCGCAGGGAAATCGCCCCTTTGGACCCGCAATCGGCGATCGCGCTCTGGATGTGGCGGCGCGTCGATTCGAGGCCGAACCGGTCGCATTCGACCGGCAAGGGGAAGCGGCCAAGCGTTTGCACTTCCTTCGAGGCGTCGGCAATGACGATCATGGCCTTCGAGGCCGCAGCCACGATCTTTTCGCGGAGCAAAGCGCCGCCGCCGCCCTTGATGAGACGCAGTCTGGCGTCGAATTCGTCCGCGCCGTCGATGGTCAGGTCGAGTTCGGGCGTCTGATCGAGCGTCGAGAGCGGCACGCCGAGGCTTTGCGCCTGCATATGCGTGCGTTCCGAGGTCGGCACGCCGATGATGTTCAGTCCCGCCTTCACGCGCGCGCCGAGCAGATCGACGAAGGCGGCCGCAGTGGAGCCGGTGCCAAGCCCCAGTCGCATTCCATCGGTCACGAATTCCAGCGCTCGCGCGGCGGCGCGGCGCTTGGCTTCATCCTGTGCGGAAAGCGGGGCGGACATGGGAAATTCCATTGAATGAGCGCCGAAATACCGGCTTTGCGGGCAAAAGGCAAACCCGCTCACATGCCGAGATAGGCCTGCCGCACGCGGTCGTCCTGCAACAAGGCGCGGCCCGCGCCCGAAAGCGTGATCGCGCCATTTTCCAGAACATAGGCGCGCCCCGCCATTTCCAGAGAAGCCGCGACATTCTGCTCGACGATGATGCAGGTCAGGCCCTGCCGGTTCAGGTCGACGATCGTATCGAGCACGCCATGGGCCATCGCAGGCGACAGGCCGAGCGATGGCTCGTCGAACAGGACGAGTTCGGGCTCGCCCATCAGGCAGCGCGCAATGGCGAGCATCTGCTGCTCCCCGCCCGACAGCGTGCCCGCCGGCTGCGCGAGCCGTTCCTGCAGCCGCGGGAACAACGCAAGCATGCGTTCGAGGTTTTGTGCGCGGCGAGCGCGGGCGCGCGGCGTCATGCCTCCGACGAGCAGATTTTCCGAGACGGTGAGGCTGGGAAACACCTGCCTGCCTTCGGCGACCTGGCCGAGCCCGAGATTGCAGACCTTGTGACTGTTGAGGCCCGCAATGTCGGCGCCCTTGAACACGATGCGGCCAGAGGCCGGTTTCAGCATGCCCGCAATGGCGCGGATGAGCGAGGTCTTGCCTGCGCCATTGGCGCCGACGATTGCGACGATTTCGCCTTGCTGCACGGAAAGGGCGACCTGCGAAAGCGCTTGCGCGTCGCCGTAATAGAGATCGAGGTTTTCGACGGTGAGCATCAATGCGCCGCCTTCAAGCCGAGATAGGACTCAATCACGCGCGCGTCGCGCGTCACCTCCTGCGGCGGGCCTTCCGCGATGCTTGCGCCGTGGTGCAGCACATGCACGCGCTCCGCCAACGCCATGACAGCCCGCATGACATGTTCGATCATCACGATGGCGAGTTGCTCGGCGCGATTGATGTCGCGCAGCGCCGCCACCATGTGATCGGTTTCGGTCGGGCGCAGGCCGGCCATCACCTCGTCGAGCAGGATCAGCCTTGGCCGCGTCGCGAGCGCGCGCGCGACTTCGAGGCGCTTGCGGTCGGGCAGCGTGAGGCTCGCCGCCTTCTGGCCGCGCTTGTCGAACAGATCGAGCTTGCGCAGAATTTCGTCCGCAGCGGCGCGCGCGCTGTCCATGTCGGGCGCGCGCAGCATGGCGCCAATCGCCACATTGTCGCGCACGCTGAGTTCGGGAAAGGGTTTGACGATCTGGAACGTGCGCGCAATGCCTTGCTCGCAGATCTTGTCCGGACTCTGCCCGTCGATCCTGCGGCCATCGAAATGAATTTCGCCTTCATCCAGCGCAAATGCGCCGGCGATCAGATTGAACAACGTCGTTTTTCCGGCGCCGTTCGGGCCGATCACCGCGAAAATCTCGGCGGGCATCACGGCGAAGGACACGTCGCTGACGGCGGTCAGGCCGCGAAAGCGCTTCGTCGCATTCCGGACCGCGAGCAGCGGCTGTGCAACCGCGCTCATTGTTCCCTGTCCTGCAGTCGGAGACGGCGCGCGAGCCAGGGCCAGACGCCCGAGGGCGCGGCGGCGATGATGCCCATCAACAGGAAACCATAGACGAGCGCTTTTGCGCCCGGCGCATTAAGGCCCAGCGCGCGCAAAGCCTCGATCAGCGCCTCGCCAAGCGGCACGAGCAGGAACGAGCCGACAATCGGCCCGAACAAGGTGCCGACGCCGCCGACGATCGGGCCCAGCATGATGTCGATGGAATGCGCCATGTCGAAAATCTGTCCGGGGAAAATATTGTTGCCCCAGAAGGCGAGATACACGCCGCCAACGGCCGTCATCGCCGCCGAAACGAACAGCGCCATGAAACGGGCGCGCGTCACATTGACGCCGAGCGCGCGCGCGGCCTGCGCATCCTCGCGGATTGCGAGCCAGGCGTGCCCGAGCTTGGACGCACGCAGCCTCGCGCTGACGAAAAGCCCGCCGGCTGCCAGCGCGAGCGCCAGATAATAGAAGAAAAACGGGCCGCCGCGCAGGTTCCAGTACTGGCCGAAATCCTCGGCGCGCACGGGGAGGAAGAAGCCGGCGGCGCCGCCAAGCCAGGCCCAATTGTCGAAGCCGATGCGCGCGCTTTCGGCAAAGGCGATGGTGAGCAGCGAGAAGTAAACGCCCTCGATGCGGAAACGGAATCCGAGCCATCCGATGACGAAGGACGCAGCGACCGCCAACGCCATCGCGACGAAAACGCCAAGCCACGGTCCAATGCCGAATTTCACGTAGAGCGCGGCGGCGCCATAGGCGCCGAGGCCGAGATAAAGCGCATGGCCAAGCGACAGCAGGCCACAAAAGCCCATCAGAATGTTCCAGGCCTGGCCGAGATAGGCGCCGATGAGGCACAGCAGGATGATCGACAGGATGTAGCGGTCGACCACAAAGGGCGCCGCTACGAGGGCGAGACCGAAAAGCGCGAGCGCGACGGTCTGGCGCGCGCCAGGCGATGCGGGCGAGGCGCTCATGCCTCGGCCTTTCCGAACAGTCCCTGCGGGCGCAGCGCCAGCACCACGATGAGCAGGCCGAAAGACACCATGCTCTTCATGGAGGGGGAAGCGAGCGCGCTGGCGGCCGCTTCCGCGACGCCGATCAGCAGACCGCCCGCGAGTGCGCCGACCATCGAGCCAAGGCCGCCGACGATGACGATCGTAAAGGCGAGCAGCGTCAAAGAGGGCGCGAGCATCGGCGTCATGTCGGTGAGCGCCATCATGATGGCGCCGGCTGCGCCGACGCAGGCCAGCCCGACGCCGAAGGAAATGGCGTAAAGGCGTTTCACGTCGAGCCCCACGACTGCAGCGCCGACAAGATTGTCAGCGGCGGCGCGGATCGCGACGCCTGTAGATGTGAAACGGAAAAACGCGAACAGCACAGCGGTGACGGCAAGCGCGGCGAGCGCGCCATAAACGCGCACCTCGTCGATCAGAATGGAGCCAATCGAAAAGGAATCGAAGGAGTAAGGCAGATCGACATGCCGCGATTCCGGGCCGAAGATCAGCAGCAATGCGTTGACGATGACAATTGAAAGGCCAACGAGGAGGATGAACTGCTCGTGCTGCGGCCGGGTGACGAAAGGCTGCACGACGGCGCGTTGCAGCAGGTAGCCGATAACGAAAAACGCTGCAGCGATGGGAATGCTGGCGATGATCGGATCGAGATGAAACAGCCCGAACAGGACGAATGCGGCGTACATCGCAAGCACCGCAAATTCCCCATGCGCGAAATTGACGACGCGCACCACGCCGAAAATCACCGAAAGCCCAAGCGCCATCAGCCCGTAAACAAGGCCGGTGAGCATGCCCTGGATGAGAACTTCGACAAAGAGCGGCAGTGACATCGACAATCCGGTGAGGCGGCGGGGCGGCGCGCGCGCCGCGCGCTGTATCGGACACCGCGCCCCTCCCCGCAAGGGGAGGAGCGGCGCGCGCCCGCCTGTCGCCGTTTTCCCTACAGGTTATTTGCGCCCCTGCCAGGACGGCATCGGCAGGACCGGCTTGGCCGTGGCGGCTTCCGCCGGATAAACGACCGTCGGCGTCAGTGCGATGTTCTCGACCGAAGCGGAGGTGATGTTCAGGTTGTCGCCCTTGTCGTTGAACGCGATCGGGCCGCCGGTCATCACGTGATCCTTGATGCTGGAGGCCTTGATCGCCTTCATCAGCGTCGGGCCGTCGTCCGCGCCCGCACGCTTGAAAGCGTCCGCCGCAACAAGCAGCGCCTCGAAGGTGAAGCCTGCGTTGAAACAGTCGAGCGCGAAGCGGTTGTCGGGCGATGTCTGTTTGAACGAGGCCTCGAGCGCCTGCGTCATCGCCGATTTCGGATTGGCCCAGGGAAGATTGTAGATGAAATAATTCGCGTAGGGACCGACCGCCTTGAAGAACTCTTCGTCGTAGAGTCCGGGCGAGCCGGGCGAGATGATGGCCTTGGGCTCGAATTTCTGACGCACCATGTCGCGCGTCAGCTTGATGGCGTCGCCGGCGCGCGTGACGATCATCAGAAGATCGGGATTGATCGAGCGCAGCTTCGTCACCTCGACAGAAAGATCCTGCGCCTTCGGATCGTAAGCGATGCTTTCCACCAGCTTGAACGGCATGTCCAGCTTGGGGAAGATCGCGTCGACCGCCGTGCGCATGGACGTGCCGAACGTGTCGTTGGCGTGCAGGAAAGCCGCTGTCTTGATGTCGACGCCAGCCGACCTGGTCAACTCGGTCACCAGTTTCAAGCCATTGGTCACCAGCATGCCGCCCGTCGGGAAATTGCGAACGAGATATTGGTAGCCCTGCTGGGTGATGTTGGGCGCTGCGGCGACGTTGATGACGAGCGGCGTCTGCCGCTGTTCGCACACTTGCGCGATGGCGAGCGTGTGGCCGGACTCGAAAGCGCCGACAAGACAATGTGCGCCTTCGTTGATCGCCTTTTCGGCCTGCGTGCGCGCCACATCGGCGTTGGATTCGGTGTCGATATGCATCAGCTCGACGTTGTAGCCGAGGTCGGCGAGCACCTTGACGGAGGCAAGCGCGCCGCGGTGGCAGCTCTGGCCGGCCTGCGCGAAAAAGCCCGAACGCGGCAGCAGCACGCCGATCTTGAGCTTCTTTTCCTGCGCGCGAACGATGGCGGGCGAGGCGATCAGCGCGCCAGCGCCGGCGAGCACGGCGCGGCGATGGAAGGTGAGATTCTTGTGCGACACGTTATTCAGTCTCCCTTGTCCGATGGCCCCGCGCTCATGCGGGTCGCGAACCATAGCGTCCGCAGGGCGCGGCGCAAGACTCGACCCGCCCCGGCACAATCGTTAAATTGCCGCCGACAGAACGACCTTACGCCTGATCAAAAGGCGCGCGCGGGCCGCTGACGGGGGCGGCGCCATCGCCTTGCGAACAGCCTTGCGACAGAGCCTTTCACAGATCCTTGCACAGATCCTTGCGCCCTGCGCGCCCGCCCCGCCCCAAAAGGTGATCGCCTTGCCCGAAACGTCCGCCGCACCGACGCCGCCGCCGCAACCCTTGCGCGAAAAGGCGCTACTGGCGCTTGCGGGATTCATGCTGACCGGCGTGCTCGGAACGATCGCCACGACCTGGATTCAGCAGCGCGGCTGGACCTGGCAGAACCGCGTCGCCAAGATCGACAAGGACACGTCCAACGTCCTGTCGGCCTATCAATCGGCGTCCGATCTGGTCAACCGGCGCTGGTATGCGTTGTTTCGCATGACGCGCGCCATCGAACGCGGCGTTCAGGACGCCGAATGGACCGCCGCACGCACGGAATTTCTGGAAGCGGACAAGGATTGGGCGATCCGCTACACGAGCGTTGCGCGCGACATCGCCTTTTTCGTCGATGGTCCCTTCGGCCTCGACGCGAAGGAACAGATCAAGCGCGTCTGGCCGCTCGATTGCCGCGCCTATCCGTTTGGCCCTTCCGGCATCGCGCTGAACGGACTGCCAGCGCGCGTGATGCTGGAAGTCGTCAATCATTGCGGCGCGCTTGTGAAGGACCAGATCGACCAGATCGCCGATCCGGTGCGCGCAGCCCCGAAGTTCGACGCCGCAGAGCGCAAGGAGTTCGTGGATACAGCGTTCAAGCGGCTCGATGCGGTCTATCGCACCAACGAGACGCTGCGCTGCGTGATGTTCGATCGCGCCTCGGCCATTCGCAGCAAGCTGGAAATGGATTCGTACTGGCAGTCGTTTCTGGGTCTGGCCTCGCCGGTCTATGAGCTGCCGGACGACGCCAGGACCTGCCTGCAATAGGCGCCGCCTCGATCGCTCGTCACTTCGCCTGCGGCGTGCAGACGACGGCGTCGTTCAGCACATAGCAGATCGACATCTGGCCGGTGCGCGTGTCGATGCGGAAAACGCCGGCTTCGCGATCGTGGCGTGAGGCGAGCAGCGCATATTCGCTCGGCGTTTGCGCGGTCGCGCCCTCGCCGGGCGGATAGCAGATGGTCACACCGACGCTGTTTTCCTTCAGGCCATACTGGCATGCGCCCATCTCCCCCGTCGCGCGGTCGACGCGATAGACGCGGTTGAGATCGGTTTCGGGCGCGGCGAGAAAATCATATTGCGAAGCCGCATGCGCACCGCAGGCGCAGAGGGCTGTCAGGCAGGCCAGAGCCAGGCGACGCATGGATTTCTCCCGGAGGTTCGTGGCAAAATCGAGCACGGAGATGGTTAACGGACGGTTGACGGTCGAGGCTGCGGCCCCTAACGAGCAAGAATGACCCAACCGCTCCTCATTTTCGACCTCGACGGCACGTTGGCCGAAACCGCCGGCGATTTGATGGCGACGCTCAATCATGTTCTGGCGAGCGAAGGCATCGCCCCCGTGCCGACGGAACGCGCGCGCTATCTGGTGGGCGCAGGCGCCAAGGCGCTTCTCATGCGCGGATTCGCCGCACAGGGGCAGACGCTGGAGGGCGAAAGGCTCGAGCGGCTCTACACGGCTTTCCTGAACCATTACGACGCCCACATTGCCGATCAGACCTTCCTGTTTCCAGGCGTCGTCGCGGCGATGGATCGGTTCGAGGCTGCAGGCTGGGGTCTGGCGGTCTGCACCAACAAGGTCGAGCGCCCCGCCCGGAAGCTGCTGGAAGCGCTCGGCGTCGCGCATCGCTTTCGCGCGATCGTCGGGCAGGACACGTTCGGCGTCGCCAAACCCGATCCGCGCATTCTCGAAAAGACCATCCAGTCGGCGGGCGGCTCGCCCGCGCGCGCCGTGATGGTTGGCGACTCGCGCGCCGATATCGAGACCGCGCGCGGTCTCGGCGTGCCGGTGGTGGCCGTCGATTTCGGCTATACGGACACGCCTGTCACGGAGCTTGGTCCCGATCGCGTCATTTCGCATTTCGATGCGCTGTGGGACGCGGTGCAGGCGGTGCGCGCGGCGCGCGTGTGAGGCGCTGGCGCGCTTTTGTTTGACGGGCGGCGACATTCGGCCGAAGATTCGCGCGAACGAAGGAACCGCTCAATGAGAATCGCCGCTTTCGCCGCCGCTTTCGCCGCACTCATCGCCGGGCCAGCGCTGTCGCAGTCGCGCCTGCGCGCTTTCGATGTCGACAAGAACGGGCGCATCGATCTTGCAGAAGCCAAACGAGCGGCCAACGCGACATTCGATCGTCTGGAGCGCGACAAAGACGGAACGCTCAGTCGCAAGGAACTGCGCGGCCGCCTGTCGCGCCAGCACTGGATGACCGCCAATCCGGACAAGGACGGGACGCTGACCCGCGAAGAATATCTGGCGGCGACCGAACGGGCGTTCAAACGCGCCGATATCGACGGCGACGGCGCGATCGAGACGAAGGAGTTCCGCACGCCCAAAGGGCGCGCCCTGATGCGCCTGATGAAATGAGGCCGCCGCGCGCCCGCGCCGCTTGACGGAGCCCCGCCGGCGCGCCTAAACGTCAGGCGCGCAGCCAAGGCTGCGGGCGCGTAGCTCAGCGGCAGAGCACTCCCTTCACACGGGAGGGGTCACAGGTTCAATCCCTGTCGCGCCCACCATTTTCGTCCGCACGCGGTTTTCGGCGTTAGTCAGCCCTTTTGTTTTGCGATAGCCTTGGCGGCGTCGGTCGAGGGAGAACGCCATGTTTCGCGAGGGACTTCTCAAGGGCAAGCGCATTCTGGTCACGGGCGGCGCCACGGGGCTCGGCCGCGCGATGGCCGAGCGCTACGCGCAGCTTGGCGCGCAGATCGTCATTTGCGGGCGCCGCCGCGATGTTGCGCGGCAGGCCGCCTTCGAAATGGCCGCCGCCATCCCCGGCGCTCGCATTGAATCCTACGGCTGCGACATCCGCGACGCTGCTGCGGTCGAGGACATGATCGGGCAGATTTTCGAAGACGGGCCGCTGACCGGCCTCGTCAACAACGCCGCCGGCAATTTCGTTGCGCGCACGCAGGATCTGACGCCCGGCGGCTTCGACGCCATCGCCAACACCGTCATGCATGGCACGTTTTACGTCACGCAGGCCGTTGGCAAGCGCTGGATCGCCGCCAAGCTGCCGGGCTCGGTCGTTTCGATCACGGTCACGTGGGTGCGCAACGGCTCGCCCTTCGTCGTTCCCTCCGCCATGAGCAAGGCGGCGGTCTCCGTCATGACGCAATCGCTGGCGGCAGAATGGGGACGCTACGGAATTCGCCTGAATTGCATCGCGCCGGGCGAAATTCCGACCGAGGGCATGAGCAAGCGCCTCAATCCGGGCGAGGCGCCCGGCGCGCGCACCGCCGCCGTCAATCCGATGGGCCGCGTCGGAACGCTGGCCGAGTTGCAGAACCTGGCGACTTTCCTGATGGCGGATGGCTGCGACTGGCTGACCGGCGAAACGATCGCCATGGACGGCGCGCAGGCTTTGGCGACGGGCGGAAATTTCTACGAGTTGCGCAGCTGGAACGACGCCGACTGGGCGAACGCCAAGACTGCCATCATGGCGCAAAACGCCCGTGACAAGGCGCAGCGCGCCCCCGATGCGCCCACCCCCGCGCCGACCGCCCGCGACTGGGAAGGCGGCACGGACTGAGTGTGGCGCTGGCGCAACAAGCGCCATTGAAGTGCCGCAGCGTCGCCCGAATCGTTGCGGGCGGGCGAGTCTTTCGTCACTATTGGGCCCAATGCGAGGCGCGCAATTATGTGCGCCTTGATGCGTTGCGCCCGGGCGCGCCGCAAACCCTCTTCTGCAAGGCCAAGGAAAACCCAATGCGGCGTTCCCTCGTTTCTATCGCCTGTCTCGCCGGTCTTTTCGCCGGCGCCGCTTTCGCCGCTCCCGGCGTCGATGTCGATCCGCTCACGCACCAGCCCTTGGTGCAGCGCGTTGTGCGCGGCTCGGACGGCCGTCCGCTCGCCACCGCCATCCAGCGCGAAACCGTTTATTACAGCGGCAAGCAGGCGCCCGGCACGATCATCATCTCCACCTCCGAGCGCCGCCTCTATTACGTGCTGCCGGATGGCAAGGCCGTGAAATATGGCGTCGGCGTCGGTCGCCCCGGTTTCGAATGGGCGGGCGTGAAGACGATTTCCATGAAGCGCGAATGGCCGGACTGGACCCCGCCGAGCGAAATGCTCAAGCGCCGTCCCGATCTGCCGCGCCACATGAAGGGCGGGATCCAAAATCCGCTCGGCGCGCGCGCGATGTATCTGGGTTCGTCGCTGTATCGCATCCACGGTTCGAACGAGCCGGAAACGATCGGTCAGGCGGTTTCGTCGGGCTGCATTCGCATGACCAACGACGATGTGGTCGATCTCTACGATCGCGTCCGCGTCGGCACGCGGGTTGTCGTCCAGCCCTGAGCGGACGCTCGCAGCCCTGAGCGGGCTGGCTCACATAAAAAGGCCGGGCGAAAGCCCGGCCTTTTCATTTGCGCCGTCAGTTCATTTGCGCCGTCAGTGGCAGCCGCAGCTGCCCGAACCGCAACCGCCCTGTTTTTCGGAGGCGGCGGAAGCCGTCGGTTCGCGCGAAAAGCCCTTTGACGACAATGCGTTGAGATAGTCCTGCCACTTGGCGTCATGATCGCGGCCGAGTTCGGCGAGATAAGACCAGGTGAAAATCCCGGTGTCGTGGCCATCGTCGAAATTGAGCTTTACGGCGTAATTGCCGACCGGCTCGACGGCGGCGATGGCGACGTTGCGCTTGCCGGGGATGGTCTTGCGCTCGTCGGGCGAATGGCCCTGCACTTCCGCGCTCGGGCTCTCGACCCGCAAATATTCGGCCGGCAGGGCGTAAGCCGCGCCGTCCTCGAAGGTGACCGTCAGCAGACGGCCGGCCTCGCTCAGCCGCAATTCGGTTGGCCAGATATCGCTCATCAACGTCTCTCCCTCTTCAGTCCTCTTGATATATCCACAATTGCGGGAAACATAAGACCTATGAACGCTTCCGCAAAGCCACAGGCCGCCAGTCCGGTCCTCGTCGACCCGTTCGGGCGCGCCATTACCTATCTGCGCGTTTCCGTGACGGATCGCTGCGACTTCCGCTGCGTCTATTGCATGGCCGAGGATATGGCCTTTCTGCCCAAGCGCGACTTGCTCACGCTGGAGGAGCTCGACCGGCTTTGCTCGGCCTTCGTCGCGCGCGGCACGCGCAAGCTGCGCATCACGGGCGGCGAGCCCCTGGTGCGCCGCGACATCATGAAATTGTTCCGCAGCCTGTCGCGCCATCTGCAATCGGGCGCGCTCGGCGAACTGACGCTGACGACCAACGGCTCGCAATTGCATCGCTACGCCAGCGAACTGGCCGATTGCGGCATCAGGCGGATCAACGTTTCGATCGATACGCTCGACCCCGGGAAATTCCGCGACATCACCCGGCGCGGCGAAATCGACGTGGTTCTCAAGGGGCTCGATGCGGCGCAGAAAGCGGGCATCGCCATCAAGCTCAACGCCGTCGCGCTGAAGGGCGTGAACGACGACGAGGTTTTCTCGCTCGTGGAATTCGCGCATGGGCGCGGCATGGACATGACGTTCATCGAAGTCATGCCGATGGGCGAAATCGAGGCCGAACGCTTCGACCAATATTGGCCGCTGAGCGATGTGCGCGCCAGGCTTTCCGAACGTTTCACGCTGGAGGCAACCGATTATTCGACCGGCGGCCCGGCGCGGTATATGCGCGTGAAGGAGACAGGCGGGCGCATCGGCTTCATCACGCCGCTGACGCATAATTTCTGCGAGAGCTGCAA
>JAGWTA010000003.1 GCA_028869185.1 Hyphomicrobiales bacterium | reverse complement strand
ACGGCGCCGCTCGGCAGCGCCTCGAAAATCGCCGGTCGGTGCGGATCGATCCGCGCCCACTTGTCCGTGATGTCGACGCCGATGTTGTAGCGCGGCGGAATGTTCCAGCGAAATTCGCGGGTCAGGCGGTCGAAATCGCGGATGTCGGGGATCACGTCCGGCCCCCGGTCGGGCTCACAGCCCCAGCGCGACCTTGAGCTCGTTGAGCTGGTCGAGCTTCTCGCCGGCCACGCGCTTCGCCTCGTCGGTCGACGCGTCGGAGGCGTCTTCCTGAGCGTTCTTGATTTCCTGCGCGATCTTGGCGGCGTCCAGCTGCTCCACCGGCACGGCCACTTCCGCGAGGATCGTCAGGCCGCTGGCCGCGACATCGGCGAACCCGCCGCGCACGAAGATGCGGCTCTTCTTCGAGGCCGTTTCCGCGACCTCGACGACGCCGGGCTTGAGGGTCGTCATGACCGGCGCATGGTCCTTGAGGATGGTCATCTGCCCTTCGGCGCCCGGAACGACGACGGAGTCCACCTCTCCGGAGAACAGCAGCTGCTCGGGCGAAACGAGTTCGAAGTGAAAGGCGGCCATGGCTGTCCCCGACGAGACCTGTTCAGAACTTACACGTCATGGCCGGGCTTGGCCCGGCCATCCACGCAAACATCAAGCTGATGGCCGGAACAGGTCCGGCCATGGCGCCTGGATCAGGCGGCTTCCGCAGCGAGCTTCTGCGCCTTTTCGACGGCCTGCTCGATCGTGCCGACCATGTAGAAGGCCGCTTCCGGCAGGTGGTCGTACTTGCCTTCGACCAGACCCTTAAAGCCCTTGATCGTGTCGGCGAGCGCGACGAGCACGCCGGGCGAACCCGTGAACACTTCCGCGACGTGGAACGGCTGCGACAGGAAGCGCTCGATCTTGCGGGCGCGCGCCACCGTCAGCTTGTCCTCTTCGGACAGTTCGTCCATGCCGAGAATGGCGATGATGTCCTGCAGCGACTTGTAGCGCTGCAGCGTCGACTGCACGCGACGGGCGACGTCGTAGTGCTCTTCGCCGACGATCATCGGGGAGAGCATGCGCGAGGTCGAGTCGAGCGGATCGACCGCCGGATAGATGCCCTTTTCCGCGATCGAGCGCGACAGCACGGTCGTCGCGTCCAGATGCGCGAAGGACGTCGCCGGCGCCGGGTCGGTCAGGTCGTCGGCGGGGACGTAGATCGCCTGCACCGAGGTGATCGAGCCCTTGGTCGTGGTGGTGATGCGCT
The DNA here is from genome assembly GCA_028869185.1 of Hyphomicrobiales bacterium. Classification (GTDB taxonomy): domain Bacteria; phylum Pseudomonadota; class Alphaproteobacteria; order Rhizobiales; family Beijerinckiaceae; genus JAJXWB01. The sequence continues at coordinate 195,997 of JAGWTA010000003.1, read as the reverse complement.
CCTGCAGCGCGCCCATGTCGGTGGCGAGCGTCGGCTGATAGCCCACCGCCGAGGGGATGCGGCCGAGCAGCGCCGACACTTCCGAACCCGCCTGCGTGAAGCGGAAGATGTTGTCGACGAAGAACAGCACGTCCTGGCCCTTGTCGCGGAAGTGCTCGGCGACGGTAAGGCCGGTCAGCGCGACGCGGGCGCGCGCGCCCGGCGGCTCGTTCATCTGGCCGTAGACGAGCGCGCATTTCGAACCGGCGACCGAACCGGCCTTCGGATCCTTGTTGACGCCGCCTTCGATCATTTCGTGATAGAGGTCGTTGCCCTCGCGCGTGCGCTCGCCGACGCCGGCGAACACCGAATAACCGCCGTGCGCCTTGGCGATGTTGTTGATGAGCTCCATGATGAGCACGGTCTTGCCGACGCCCGCGCCGCCGAACAGGCCGATCTTGCCGCCCTTGGCGTAAGGCGCGAGCAGGTCGACGACCTTGATGCCCGTCTCGAGAATCTGCGCTTCGGTCGATTGCTCCGCATAGGACGGGGCCGGCTGGTGAATGGCGCGCATTGCTTCATGGGCGACGGGGCCGGCTTCGTCGACCGGCTCGCCGATGACGTTGATGATGCGGCCGAGCGTGCCATCGCCCACGGGCACCGAGATCGGCGCGCCGGTGTCGACGACTTCCTGGCCGCGCACGAGACCTTCCGAGGAGTCCATCGCGATGCAGCGCACGGAATTTTCGCCCAGATGCTGCGCGACTTCCAGAACGAGGCGCTGGCCCTGGTTCTTGGTTTCGAGCGCGTTGAGAATTTCCGGCAGATGGCCGTCGAACTTCACGTCGACGACGGCGCCGATGACCTGCGTGATGCGCCCGGTGGACTTGTTGGTCGCCATATTACGTCCTCTTTCTCACGTTCTGGGGTCAGAGCGCCTCGGCGCCCGAGATGATTTCGATCAGTTCCTTGGTGATCATCGCCTGCCGCGACCGGTTGTACAGGGTCGTCTGCTTCTTGATCATGTCGCCGGCGTTGCGTGTGGCGTTGTCCATCGCGCTCATCTGCGCGCCATAGAACGAGGCCTGATTTTCCAGCAACGCCTTGAACACCTGAACGGAAATATTGCGCGGCAGCAGCGCCGTCAGGATTTCATCCTGGCTGGGCTCGGCCTCGTAGGCGGCCGTCGAACCGCTCGCCTTGGCGGCCGGCGCATTGTCGTTGGCGCTGAGCTGCGCCGGGATCATCTGCTGCGCGGTCGGAATTTGCGCGATCACCGAGCGGAAGCGCGAATAGAACATCGTGCAGACGTCGAATTCGCCCTTTTCGAACAGCGCGATCACTTTCTTGCCGATGGCGTCGGCGTGTTCGAAGCCGAGCTGGCGCACCGAGCGCAACTCGACGTAGTCGATGATCTGCTTTTCATACTGCCGACGAAGCTGCTCGTAGCCCTTCTTGCCGACGCAGAAAATCTTGACCGTCTTGCCTTCGGCGGTCAGCTTCTGGATGTGCTCGCGCGCAAGACGCACGATGGCCGTGTTGAACGCGCCCGAAAGGCCGCGCTCGCCCGTGCACACCAGAACCAGATGCGTCTTGTCCTGCCCCGTGCCAACCAGCAGCGCCGGACCCGAGCCCGGGGCGATGCCGCCCGCAAGGTTGCCAAGCACGCTTTCCATACGGCTGGCGTAGGGACGCGCCGCTTCCGCCGAGGATTGCGCGCGGCGCAACTTCGCCGCGGCCACCATCTGCATGGCCTTGGTGATTTTCTGCGTCGCCTTCACCGTAGCGATGCGGTTTCGCAAATCCTTCAAAGAGGGCATCGGACCGGTCTCCACCGCCGCGCTGGGGCGGCGGTCTCAAGCAGGGGTTGCGAAATCAGGCGAAGGACTTGGCGAAGGATTCGACAATGCCCTTGAGCTTGGCGGCGTCGGCGTCCGACAGATCCTTCGAGTCGCGGATCGAGTTCAGGAGATCCTGATGGCTCGTGCGCAGGCTCGAAAGCAGGCCGTCTTCGAAAGCGCGCACCCGGTTGACCGGCAGCGCGTCGAGATAGCCGTTGACGCCGGCGTAGATCACCGCGACCTGCTCTTCCATCTTCAGCGGCGAGAATTGCGGCTGCTTCAGGAGTTCGGTCAGGCGCGCGCCGCGGTTCAGCAGGCGCTGCGTCACGGCGTCGAGATCAGAGCCGAACTGCGCGAAGGCCGCCATTTCGCGATACTGCGCGAGTTCGCCCTTGATCTTGCCGGCGACTTTCTTCGTCGCCTTGGTCTGCGCGGACGAACCGACGCGCGACACCGACAGACCGACGTTCACGGCCGGGCGAATGCCCTGATAGAACAGGTCCGTTTCAAGGAAGATCTGGCCGTCGGTGATCGAAATCACGTTGGTCGGAATGTAGGCCGAAACGTCGTTGGCCTGCGTCTCGATGACCGGCAGCGCGGTGAGCGAGCCGGCGCCGTTGGCGTCGTTCAGCTTGGCGGCGCGCTCCAGCAGGCGGGAGTGCAGATAGAACACGTCGCCCGGATAGGCTTCGCGGCCCGGCGGGCGGCGCAGCAGCAGCGACATCTGGCGGTAGGCGACGGCCTGCTTGGAAAGGTCGTCATAGATGATGACGGCGTGCATGCCGTTGTCGCGGAAATATTCGCCCATCGCGCAGCCCGAGAAGGGCGCCAGGAACTGCATCGGCGCCGGATCGGACGCCGTGGCGGCGACGACGATGGAATATTCCAGCGCGCCGCGCTCTTCGAGCACCTTCACGAACTGGGCGACTGTGGAGCGCTTCTGCCCCACCGCAACGTAGACGCAATAAAGCTTCTGCTTCTCGTCGTTGCCAGCGTTCAGCGGCTTCTGGTTGAGGATCGTGTCGAGCGCGATCGCGGTCTTGCCGGTCTGGCGGTCGCCGATGATCAGCTCGCGCTGGCCGCGGCCGATCGGGATCAGCGCGTCGACAGCCTTGAGGCCGGTCGCCATCGGCTCGTGCACCGACTTGCGCGGGATGATGCCGGGCGCCTTCACGTCCACGCGGGCGCGCTTGGCGGCCTTGATCGGGCCCTTGCCGTCGATCGGGTTGCCGAGCGCGTCCACGACGCGGCCGAGCATTTCCTTGCCGACCGGCACGTCCACGATGGCGCCGGTGCGCTTGACCGTCTGGCCTTCCTTGATGTCGCGGTCGGAGCCGAAAATAACCACGCCGACATTGTCGGATTCGAGGTTGAGCGCCATGCCGCGGACGCCGTTCTCGAACTCGACCATTTCGCCTGCCTGGACGTTGTCGAGACCGTAGACGCGGGCAATGCCGTCGCCGACGGAAAGAACCTGGCCCACTTCCGTGACCTGGGCTTCATTTCCGAAATTGGCGATCTCGTTCTTGAGGATCGCGGAAATTTCAGCGGCGCGGATATCCATCAGCCGACCTCTTTCATACGGGTGCGAAGGGAGTTGAGTTTGGTTTTCAGCGAGGAATCGACCATCCGCGAGCCGAGCTTGACGACAAGCCCGCCAATGATGGACGGATCGACTTTCACATCGACAGCGACCGACTTGCCGCCAGAGACGGCGGCGAGCTGCTGACGCAGGGCCTGCGTCTGCGCGTCGGTCAGGGGTTCGGCGACCGTGACATCCGCCCGCGTGACGCCATTGGCGGCGTCGTCAAGCTTGCGATAGTCGGAAATCATGTCGGAAATGGCGAAAAGCCGGCGCTTTGTGGCGACCAGCTTGATGAAATTGGCGGCGACGCCGGCAATGCCGGCCTTGGCCATGATCTGCGACAGGGCCTTGGTCTGCTCTTCGGCCGAGAAGACCGGGCTGCGCACCAGACGCTGCAGGTCGGGCGAGGAATCGATCAGCCCCTGAAACGTCGCCAGCGCCTGGCCGACTGCGGCCGTCGCGCCCTGTTCGGTGGCGAGGGAATGAAGCGCGGAGGCGTAACGCCCGGCCATGCCCGATACGATCGTTTCCTCTTTGGCCACTGGTTCTAGCCCCTTGCGGTCTCAGCCCCGACGCGCGGTTTTCGAAACGACGCCGGCGGCGTCGAAAAAACCACGGAAATCCGGGCGAATTTGCTGGAACGGAGGCGTCGCGCAAAACGCATCGCTCCGCAGCGCGGCTGACCTAACATATGGCTTTTTTGTGCGCAAGCGCGCCTTCCGCAACTGCAATGCGCCTTTTGGCGCAGGCGCAGGCCAATTTTTTGCCCTCGCCCCAAGCGTTGCGGGAACCAATCGCGAACTGGCGCGTTCAACGTTGTTTGCACCCATATTTTGCCGTGGAGGCCGCCATGCGTTTTTCCGTCAACGGAGAGCCGGTCGATGTCAGCGTCGATCCCGATACGCCCCTTTTGTGGGTCATTCGCGACGAACTCAAGCTGACCGGCACGAAATTTGGCTGCGGCATCGCCCAATGCGGCGCCTGCACCGTGCATGTCGACGGCATGGCGCAGCGCTCCTGCGTGACCCCGGTCTCGGCGGTGGAGGGCCGCGCGATCGTCACGATCGAGGCGGTGAGCGGCAAAGAGGCGGATGCTGTGCGCGCCGCCTGGATCGCGCATGACACGCCCCAATGCGGCTATTGCCAGTCCGGACAGATCATGTCCGCCGTTGCGCTGCTGCGCGAAAATCCCTCGCCCGACGACAAGGCGATCGACGAGGGCATGGCCGGCAACATCTGCCGCTGCGCGACATATCCGCGCATCCGCGCCGCCATCCACGAAGCCGCCAAGAAACTGGAGGGCTGAGCCATGACCGTTTCGCAATCCCGTCGCCAGTTCCTCCAGGGGGCCGCCGGCCTCGTCATCGGCGTGCATCTGCCCGGCGCCGTTGCAATCGCCGCCCGCGCGCAGGGCGCGCCCAAACAGCCGGCGCTCGCGCCCAACGCCTTCATCCGCATCGCGCCCGACAACACCGTCACGATCTTGTCCAAGCACATCGAATTCGGACAGGGGCCATGGACGGGCCTCGCCACGCTCGTCGCCGAAGAACTCGACGCCGACTGGAGCCAGATTCGCGTCGAGAACGCGCCAGGCGACGTGCGTTATTACGCCAACCTGTTCATGGGCGCGCAACTGACGGGCGGTTCGACAGCCATTGCGAATTCCTACATGCAGATGCGCCGCACCGGCGCGGCCGCGCGCGCCATGCTCGTGCAGGCCGCCGCCAACGAATGGGGCGTGCCGGCCGCCGAGATCAGCGTCGCCGATGGCCAGATCGCGCATGCGCCAAGCAATCGCAAATCGGGTTTCGGCGCGTTTGCGCAAGCGGCGAGCCGCTTGCCCGCGCCGCAAGATGTCACGCTGAAGGATCCCGCCCAATTCAAACTGATCGGGACCGACCTGCACAAGCCTGACACGGCGATGAAAACGAACGGCAAGGCGATCTTCACGCAGGATCTGCACGCGGACGGCATGGTCGTCGCCGTCGTCGCCCATCCGCCGCGTTTCGGCGCAAGGCCCGTGCGTTTCGACGATACGCAGGCGCGCAAAGTGTCCGGCTATCTCAAGAGCGCGATCATTCCGCAGGGCGTCGCCGTTTACGCAAAATCGACATGGCCCGCGATCAAGGCGCGCGAGGCGCTCACGGTCGAATGGGACGAAAGCGGCGCGTTCAAGAAAGGCGTCAAGGCGATCGAGGACGAATATCGCGCGCTCGCGCAAAAGCCGGGCGCGAGCGCTGCTCAACGCGGCGATGCGGCCGGCGCTTTGCAAAAGAGCGGCGAGGTCGTCGAGCAGACTTACGTCTTCCCCTATCTCGCTCATGCGCCGATGGAGCCGCTGGACGCGGTTGTGCGTTTCGATGGGACCCATTGCGCGATGCGTTTCGGCTCGCAAGGCCCGACCATCGATCAGATGGCGGTCGCCGCCGCGCTCGGCATACCGACGCAGAATGTCAGCATCGACGTGCGCCTTGCGGGCGGCAGTTTCGGCCGCCGCGCGACGGCTGGCGGCGATTTTGCGATCGAGGCGGCGATGTGCGCCAAGGCCTATGGCGATGCGGCGCCGGTGAAACTGGTATGGACGCGCGAGGACGACATCCGTGGCGGTTTCTATCGGCCCTTCTTCGTTCATCGCATGCGCGGCGCCATCGGCGCGGACGGCGTTCCCACCGCCTGGAGCCACACGCTCGTCGGCCAGTCGATCATCGCGGGCACGCCCTTCGAGGCGCAGATGGTCAAGAACGGCATCGACGACACATCGGTGGAAGGTGCGCGCGATCTGCCCTATCGCATCGCCAACTTCCAGTGCGATCTGCATTCGCCAAAACAGGGCGTGCCTGTTCTATGGTGGCGCTCGGTCGGCCACACGCATACGGCTTTCGCAACCGAAACCTTCATCGACCTGTTGCTGGAGAAAGCCGGCAAGGATCCGATCGACGGCCGTCTTGCGCTGCTCGATCCCGCCTCGCGCGAGGCCGGCGTCTTGCGCGCGGTGAAGGAACTGTCGGCCTGGAAAGGCCGGCGCGCGGGCGACAGGGCCTATGGCGCGGCGATGCACAAATCCTTCAACACCTATGTCGCGCAGGTGGCCGAAGTGATGCGCGACGCTGAAGGTCTGCCGAAAGTCACGCGCGTATGGGTTGCGGTTGATTGCGGCGTGGCGGTCAATCCCAACATCATCCGCGCGCAGATGGAAAGCGGCGTCGGTTACGGCCTCGGCCATGCGCTCTACGCCTCGCTCGATCTCGACGACACCGGCAAAGTCGTGCAGAGCAACTTCGATTCCTATCGTTCGCTGCGCATCAGCGAGATGCCGCAGGTCGATGTCGCAATCGTGAAGTCGCAGGCGCCGCCGACCGGCGTCGGCGAGCCGGGCGTTCCCCCGCTCGCGCCCGCCGTCGCCAACGCCTGGCGCGCGCTGACCGGCGTCGTTGCAACGCGCCTGCCATTCGGACAAAGGAGCGCCGCCTGATGATCGCGCTCAGGACAATCGCCGCAGGCGTTCTTGCGGGCGCATTTCTCGGTCTTGCAATGGCGAATGGCGCGCGCAGCGCGGCGCCGGGGGAGACGCTGAAGGACGCAGCCGCGTTCAGTGCGATCGCCGACAAGCATGAGCGCTCTGTCGCGCTTTTCTCGGAAGCGATGAAAGTCATCGGACATCCGCGTTGCGTCAATTGTCATCCCGCGGGCGATCGCCCCACGCAGGGCGACGACGAGCATCCGCACAATCCGCCTGTCGTGCGCGGGCCTTCGGACATTGGCGCGGCGGGCCTGCAATGTCCGGCCTGCCACATGCAGCGCAATACGCCCGTTCTGGGCGAGCGCATCAAGAGCGTGCCCGGCGATCCGCAATGGCATGCCGCGCCCATCGAAATGGCCTGGCAAGGCAAGACCGCCGCCGAAATCTGTGCGCAGATCAAGGACAAGACGCGCAACGGCGGCCGCGATCTCGCGCAATTGCACGAACACATGGCGACCGATCATCTGGTCGGCTGGGGCTGGAATCCCGGCGCCGGGCGCACGCCCGTTCCCGGCACGCAAAAACAGTTCGGCGACATCATCCAGGCGTGGATCGACACCGGCGCCGCCTGTCCTGCGAATTAATCGGACAGCGCGGTCGCGCTATACGCCCTCGCCGCCCGGAGCGATGATTCCAAGCTGCTCGCCCGCCTGCGTCGCCTGATTGACTTGCGGCGCCATGAACTGCGCGCGCGCGAGCGCGGCGAAACGGCCGTCCCGCGCCACCAGCTCCTCGAACGTCCCGCTTTCGACGATCCGGCCAGCCTCGAACACGAAGATCCGATTGGCGTTGCGGATCGTCGCCAGACGATGCGCAATGACGAAAGTGGTGCGTCCTTTGGTGGCGGCGTCCAGCGCGGCCTGAATCTGTTTTTCCGTCGTGGCGTCGAGCGCGCTCGTCGCCTCGTCGAAAATCATGATCGGCGGATCCTTGAGCAGGGCGCGCGCGATGGCGAGGCGCTGTCGCTCGCCGCCGGACAGCGAACGCCCGCGTTCGCCCACGACCGTATTCAGCCCGTCGCTCTGGCGGGCGATGAAATCCTTCGCCTGCGCGCGCTCCACCGCGAGCGCGATCTCGTCATGGGATGCGTCGGCCTTGCCGATGCGCAGATTGTCCTCGATGGTGCGCGCAAACAGCATCGGCTCCTGAAACACCACGCCGATGTTGCGGCGAAGCGAAACGAGCGTCATGTCCCTGATGTCGACGCCGTCGATCACAACGCGTCCTTCGGCCGGATCGAACACGCGATGCAGCAGGCCGAGCGTCGTCGATTTACCCGATCCCGTCGCGCCGACCAGCGCCACGGTCTCGCCGGGCTGCACATCGAAGGAAACATCCTGCACGGCGACACGTTTGCCATCGTAGGAAAACGAAACATGGTCGAACACGACGCGGCCGGTCAGACGGCCGGCGTCGATCGCATCCGGCCGGTCGGCGACCGTCGAGGCCGTATCGAGCACGCCGAAGAAATCGGCGACGCGCGGGGCGACCATGAACAGGCTGTTGATGAAGCCGACCATCTGTTCGAGCCGGCCGATCAGCATCGTCGCGAAATTCATGAAGGTGACGATTTCGCCGATGGTCGCGAGATTTTGCAGATGCAGCCAGACGCCGAGCACGAAGATCGCGAGGATCGACAGCGTCGCCGAGGCGCGCGTCGCCACCGTCGCCATCGCCCACCATGAGAGCACCGGCAATTGCGCAGTCAGCAACGCATCGATCGTGCGCCGCATCGCCTGCGATTCGCTTTCGATGCGCGTGAAGCTCTGGATGACCGGCACATTGCCGAGCGCGTCGGAAGCGCGTTCGGCAAGATCGGCCGAATAACGCTCGACCGCGCCCTGCAACGCATGCGTGCGCTTGAGCACGAAGGACGTGAGCAGGCCGAAAATGACGACGAGCGTGATCAAGATGGCGCCCAGACGCCAGTTCAGAAACAGCGTCATCGGCAGAAGTATGAACAGCGCCATGGCCGAAGCGCAATTCTCACGGAAGAACGACAGCCACAACGAAAACAGGGATTGCGCCCCGTCGAGCATGACTTTCAGCAGGCGGCCCGAGTGCACGGACGAGTGAAAGCTCAGCGACAGATTGAGCACGTGATCGAAATAATTCGCCATCATGGCGAGGCGCCGGCGATGGGCGAGCCGGTCAGCGTAAAGCGCGACGAGCACCGAGCCGATGATGGAGAAAATGCCGAACCCGACCCAGGCGCCCAGTTGCGGGGCGAGGTCGACCATCTGCAGCGTCTCGCGCCGCGCTTCGGCGCCCGTCAGCTTGTCGACGATATGGCCGAACAGCATGGGTTCGGCAAATTGCGCCGCTGCGACCAGAAGATTTGCGAAAACCAGCGCAATCGCCACGCCCTTGACCGGCGCAAGCTGCGCGAGAACGCGGCCGTAAAGGCGCAGGAAATACATGCGCGATCAGGCCGCCTGCCTGAAGGCGGCGAGCGAATTGAAAAGCCCGCGCCCGTCGACGCCGCCCACCAGCGGATCGATGAGGTTTTCCGGATGCGGCATCATGCCGAGCACGTTGAATTTCTCCGAATAGATGCCGGCGATGTCGTTGCGCGAACCGTTCGGATTGGCGCTTCCCCCGACGCGGCCCTGTTCATCGCAATAACGGAACGCCACGCGGCCGTCCTTCTCGATCGTCTCGATCGTGGCGTCGTCGGCTTCGTAATTGCCCTCGCCATGCGCGATGCAGACCTTGATGACCTGGCCCGCCTTGTAGGCGCCGGTGAAGGGCGCGGCGGCCCGCTCGACCTTGAGATGCTGCATCTTGCACACGAAATGCAGATTGGCGTTGCGCATCAGCACGCCCGGCAGCAGGCCGCTCTCGCACAGGATCTGGAAGCCGTTGCAGATGCCCAGCACCAGACCGCCGCGTTCGGCGTGCTTGCGCACCGCATCCATGATCGGGGAGCGCCCGGCGATCGCGCCGCAACGCAGGTAATCGCCATAGGAAAAGCCGCCCGGCAAAACAGCCAGATCGACGCCGGCCGGCAGATCGTGATCGCCGTGCCAGACGATGGCGGGCTTGTGGCCGGTCGCCTGTTCGAGCGCGCGCGCAACGTCGCCCTCGCGGTTCGACCCGGGAAAAAGAACGACGGCGGCGCGCATGGTTTCTCCGAAAGGCGGCTCGGGCGTTGCGAGCAAGGCAACCCATCCAGATGGACGGGAAGCGGGCCGCGCTTGCGCTCAGGCCCGCTGGATGGATTGCTTTGTCGCGTCGCTCCTCGCAATGACGGGGCGGTTATGCAATCTCGATCTTGTAATTCTCGATCACGGTATTGGCGAGCAGCTTTTCGCACGCCGCTTTCAGGCTTGTTTCGGCCGCGCTGCGGTCGGCGCCGGCAAGCTCGATGTCGAACACCTTGCCCTGCCGCACGCTGGCGACGCCCGAGACGTCGAGAGCCTTCAGCGCGCCCTCGATCGCCTTGCCCTGCGGATCGAGAACGCCGTTTTTGAGAGTGACGACGACGCGCGCTTTCATCATTGCACCAGCTTCGGTCCGCCACGCGGGGCGTCTTCGGGCTGCATGATGCCGAGACGGCGCGCGACTTCGGTATAGGCCTCGACGAGGCCGCCCATGTCGCGGCGGAAACGATCCTTGTCGAGCTTGTCGTTCGACTTCATGTCCCACAGCCGGCAGGAGTCGGGGGAGATTTCATCGGCAACCACGATGCGCATCATGTCGCCTTCCCAAAGGCGCCCGCATTCCATCTTGAAATCGACGAGACGGATGCCGACGCCCAGAAACAGGCCCGTCAGGAAATCGTTGACGCGAATGGCCAGGGCCATGATGTCGTCGATCTCCTGCGGATTGGCCCAACCGAACGCCGTGATGTGTTCTTCCGACACCATCGGATCGTTGAGCGCATCGTTCTTGTAATAGAACTCGATGATCGAGCGCGGCAGCTGCGTGCCCTCCTCGATGCCGAGGCGCTGCGACAGCGAGCCTGCCGCCACATTGCGCACCACGACTTCCAGCGGCACGATCTCCACCTCGCGGATCAGCTGCTCGCGCATGTTCATCCGGCGGATGAAATGCGTCGGCACGCCGATGTTGTTGAGGTGCTGGAAAATATATTCCGAGATGCGGTTGTTCAGGACGCCCTTGCCGTCGATCACTTCATGCTTTTTGGCGTTGAAGGCGGTGGCGTCGTCCTTGAAATGCTGGATCAGCGTGCCGGGCTCGGGGCCTTCGTACAAAACCTTGGCCTTGCCTTCGTAGATGCGGCGGCGGCGGTTCATGGGGATCAACCGTGGCTTGAGGAAATCCATAAATCAGCTCGTGGCTCTCTCTGGGGGGCGCCCCGCGCTGCGCCGGCTGGGCCGGCGGGTGCATGGCCGTGGTAGCGCAGCCAGCCGGGCGAAACAACCCGACGCCTCCCGGCGCCTTCGACTTTTGCGGCGCCATTTTGCTGCAATTGCGTCTAGGCATGGCCCTTGCCCCGTCCTATACACCCGGCCAATGGGATTCGCGGAACAGGAGAGGCGAATGAGCGGGTTCGACAAGCGGGAAGAAAGCTTCGAAAAGAAATTCGCCCACGACGAAGAATTGCAGTTCAAAGCGACAGCCAAGCGCAACAAGCGGCTGGCCGCCTGGGCCTGCGAAAAGTGGGGCAAGCCTGAGCAGGCCGACGCCTATTTCAAGGAATTGATGGCGGCCGATCTCGAGGAAGCCGGCGACGCCGATGTGGTGCGCAAGCTGATGGGCGATTTCATACGCCACGGCGTTCAGGTGTCCGAACACCAGATCGAACGCGAAATGAACGAGCAGATGGCGCAGGCCGTCGCCGACGTGAAGGCGGGCCGCTGAACGCGGCCAATCGCTTGATACAAAAGAGAATCTCTAATGAAAAAGCCCCGCTCCGGCGGGGCTTTTTGCGGCGTTGCGATGCTTCTTTTGCAGAAGCTGTTCAGGCCTTGTGCGCAGCCTTGGCGCGCTCAATCGATTCGATAATGAGGCGCTTGGCCTCCTCCGCATCGCCCCAGCCGGTGAACTCGACCCATTTTCCGGGTTCCAAGTCCTTGTAATGGCTGAAAAAATGCTCGATCTGCTTGATCGAGATTTCCGGGAGGTCCGTGTAATTCTTGATGCGGTCGTAGCGCTTGGTCAGCTTGTGCGAGGGCACCGCGACGATCTTTTCGTCGCCGCCGGCCTCGTCGCGCATTTTCAGGACGCCGATCGGGCGGACCGAAATAACCGCGCCCGGCACGATGGGACGGGTGTTGGCCACCAGAACGTCGGCCGGATCGCCGTCTTCGGACAAAGTATGCGGGATGAAGCCGTAATTGCCGGGATAACGCATGGGCGTATAGAGGAACCGGTCGACGACGAGCGTGCCGGCGGCCTTGTCCATTTCATATTTGATCGGCTCGCCGCCGATCTGCACCTCGATGACGACATTGATGTCTTCGGGCGGATTTGAGCCGATGGAAATGGCGTCGAGGCGCATGAATTCTCCTGAGTGGGAAGACGTGTCTAAAGCTGTCTGGATAAAAAACTGTTTAGGCCGGGCCGTCCCTACGACAAAGGGATAAGGCGCTCAGTCCTGCGCGAAACCGAAGGCGACGCGCGGGCGGCTTTCCTGGCCGAAACGCTCGGGCGCGCGGCGCACCTCGCGCCCGCCCATCGACCGGTAGAAGCCGGTCGCCCGATCATTGTCGGCCAGCGCCCACACGACGAAGGAGAGGTAGCCTGCGCCCGCCAGATCCTCGCGCGCCGCCTCGAAAAGGCGGCGTCCGAAGCCCAGGCCCTGAAACGCGGGCGACAGATAAAGCTCGAAAATCTCGCCCGCGTAGGGAACGCTCGAAACGCGGTTGCGGCCGTGGCTGACATAGCCGGCGATCGTGCGGTCGAATTCAAGCACCAGGAGGCGCGAACCGCGCCGGATGGCCGAGCGCCACCAAACAGGGCCGCGCCGCGCCACCATCGCCTCGAGCGCAGCGCCCGGAATGATGCCGCGATAGGCCTCGCGCCAGGCCGCGTCATGGACCGCGGCCACGGCGTCGGCGTCGCCGACGCGCGCCGCACGGATGGACTGAAGAACTTCAACCATACCCCATCGTAGGCGCCCTCGGCCGTTTCGCGCAACACCCCTGCCGCCCGGTTTTCGGGCGGGAGGCGTGAAAAAATGGTCCTCTCAGCCGCTGTTGCGCAGACCCGCCGCAATGCCGTTGATGGTCAGATGCAGCCCCTGCACGATGAGATCCTCGTCGTCGCCCTGCCGATAGCGCCGCAGCAGTTCGAGCTGCATGTGATTGAGCGGATCGAGATAGGGAAAGCGATGCCGGATCGAGCGCGCCAGAAGCGGGTTCTTCTCCAGCAAATCCGCCTGCCCCATGATTTCGTTCAGCAAGCGGATCGTCTGCGACCATTCGGCGCGCACCCGCCCGAACACGGCGTCGCGGAGCGCCCGGTCGGCGACGAGATCGGCGTAGCGCGAGGCGATGCCGATGTCGCTCTTGGCCAGCACCATGTCCATGTTCGACAGAAGCGTCGTGAAAAAAGGCCAGTCGCGATACATGTCCTGCAGCAACGCCATGCCATCCAGCGGGCGGGTCTCGAGAAAGGCCGACACGGCCGAGGCGAACCCGTACCAGCCCGGCAGCATTAGCCGGCATTGCGCCCAGCTGAACACCCAGGGAATGGCGCGCAAATCCTCGATGCGGCGCGACGGTTTGCGCGAGGCCGGGCGACTGCCGATGTTGAGCTTGGCGATCTCGCTGATGACCGTCGATTCCCAGAAATAATCCTCAAAGCCCGGCGTTTGGTAGACGAGGCTGCGATAGGCGCGAAACGCCTGCTCGGACAAAAATTCCATCGCGGACAGATAATGATCAGGCGGCGCGCCCTGTTCGGGCTGCAGCAGCGTCGCCTCCAGCGTCGCGGCCGCCAGCGTTTCGAGATTGCGCCGGCCAACCTCCGGGTTGGAATATTTCGACGCGATGACCTCGCCCTGCTCGGTGATGCGGATGGCGCCCTGCACCGCCCCGACCGGCTGTGCGAGGATCGCTTCGTAGGCCGGGCCGCCGCCCCGCCCCACGCTGCCGCCGCGGCCGTGAAACAGCCGCAGCCGCACCTTGTGTTTGCGGCACACTTCGACGAGCGCGACTTCCGCCTTGTAAAGCTCCCAGCCGGAAGTCAGATAGCCGCCGTCCTTGTTGCTGTCGGAATAGCCGAGCATGACTTCCTGCGAGCGGTCGCGGCTGTCGAGCAGCTTCTGATAGCCGGGCAGGCTGAACAGCGCGTCCATAACCGCCCCGCTCGCGCGCAGGTCGCCGATGGTTTCGAACAGCGGCGCGATGTCGACGTCGAGCTTGCCCTCCTGCGGGCGCAGCAAACCCGCCTCCTTCAGCAGCAGCGCCGTTTCCAGCACGTCCGAAACGCTGTCGGATTTCGAAATCACGTAATGGGGAACGGCGGCCGCGCCATAGCGCTCGCGCGCCTGCGCCGCGGCGGCGAGAATGGCCAGCTCCGATTTGGCCTCCGCGCCGTAATCGATGAAGCGCGACGCGAGCGGCCGCGCCGTCGCAAGTTCGTCGAGCAGCAGCGCGACGCGCGCCGGTTCGTCCAGCGCGAGATAATCGAAACCGGGCGCAGCGCCCGCAAACAGCGCGGCGACGGTGCGCTCGTGCACGTCGGAATTCTGGCGCATGTCGGCGCCGGCGAGATGAAAGCCGAACACATCGACCGCGCGCCGCAACTGGCGCAGGCGCCCGCGCGTCAGACGCGTGAGGCCGTTGGCCTCCAGCGAGCGCGCGATCGTATCGAGATCGGCGCGCAATTCTTCCGCCGAACGATAGGGCTGCACATCGCCGGCGGCGGCTCCCGGCGCCGGAGCGAGGCCAAGCGCCGCCGTCGCGCGCAAACGCGCATGCACGCCGATCAGCGCGCGCCGATAGGGCTCGTGCCTGCGATGCGCCGATGCGTCTGTCGCGCGATTGGCGAGTTCGAGCAAAGCCTCCGAAGCGCCGGACAGGCGCTGGTCGAGCGACAGTTCCGCGCCCAGTTCGTGAATTTCCGTCAGATAGAATTTCAACGCATGATCGCTTTGCAGCCGCAGCGTCTCGGTCAGCACATCGGCGGTCACGAAAGGATTGCCGTCGCGATCCCCGCCGATCCACGTTCCCATGCGCAGGAAAGAGGCCAACTCGCCCTCGCGCGCAAAGGGCGGCGCCGCGAGCATGTCCTCGATCGCCGCATAGAGCGCAGGAAGCTCCCGGAAAAAAGTGTAATCGTAAAACGCCAGCCCGTTGCGCACCTCGTCGAGCACCGCCAGCCGCTCGCCGCGCAGCAGGTTGGTGTTCCACAAGGTGAGCACGGCGCGACGCAGCGCCTCCTCGTTTGCGCTCGCCTCTGCGAGCGTTGTGTCGGCGCTGTCGCGCGCCACGAGCAGGTTGGAAATTTCCATCTCGCGATCGATCGTGCTCTTGCGGCGCACCTCTGTGGGATGGGCGGTCAAAACGGGCGCGATGCGCGCGGTGTCGAAGAAGGATTGCAGCCGCGCTCCGTCGAGCCCGGCTGCGCTGGCGCGCGCCAGCGCATAGGCCATGGTGCTCTTGCGCGGCGCAGACGGCGCGCGGGCATGCGCGCGCGTGCGCCGCACGTGGTGCCGGTCCTCCGCCAGATTGGCCAGATGGGAGAAGAACGAATAGGCGCGGATGAGATGCACCGCGCGCTCGGGCGAAAGGGCGTTGAGCGTTTCGACCAGCTCGCCCCGGATGGCGGCGTCGTCGCTCCTGCGAAAGGCGATCGACAGACGCCGGATGCGCTCGACCACCTCGAAGGACGCCTCGCCCTCCTGATCGCGCACCGTGTCGCCGAGAATGCGCCCGAGCAGGCGAATGTCCTCGCGCAGGGGCACGTCCTTGTCGCGCAGAGCCTCGGGAGCCGCCATCATCTCGCCCGCGCCATGACAAACCATCCTTCCCGCATCCCCGACGATATACGCCAGAGCCTGCGCCGCAACAGCCGACGCAACGCCGCACGGGGCGGGGGCGCTGAACAAGGCCGACGGCGGGGGAAAAACGCTGGTGCCGCAAGAGGGATTCGAACCCCCGACCCCCTCATTACGAATGAGCTTTTAGATCAATAGCGTACGCGCTCGTTGGCGCTCAAATTAGACAAAATGAATGCATGCCAGTGAGTTAGCTTGATCGCCCGCGCTCGGGGTATTGCATCCGATTCCAACCTGTCCACTACTAATCCCATACTAATTTGGATAGGCGACAAGAATGAGGCCAGCACCGAACCGGCAGGTTATGGCGACAGTGCTCAACAAGCTATTGTTCAATAACCTACCCGATATCCCATTTTTGGCGAAATGAGCTTCTGTCTAAATCAGCCGTTGAACTTACACTTGAGCGCTGTACACTTTTCGAGAGTTGTAAGCAAAAAGACGCTGTTCAAGGCCAACCAAAAGGCGCGCGCGCAAATGTCATTAAATATAAGAGATGTGATCTGCAAAAGTGGCTACATATTTTTCCGCAAGTATCAGTCGAACGCCAGCATCATAGAGATCGCAGAGCATCTCGGAAAAACTTTGGTTCCATGGGAAAGTGGACTCGTCCAAACGCTCGTGCCGCGCGCCGAGGCTACGCCCAACAGCTATAGCGGTATTTACGGCCTCAATGATTTCCCATTTCATTCGGACCTTGCCCACTGGCGCACGCCGCCGCGCTATCTCCTTCTGCGTTGCATTGTCGGCTTTGCCGATGTGCCGACGCTGATGATCGACGGCCACAACCTTATTGATGCCGTCACCCTCGACATTCTGGCGCGCGCAATCTTCAAACCGCGAAGACCACGTGACGGGAGTGTCTCGCTCTTACGCCTTTGCCAACCTGTCGAAGACATCATGCGAGTTCGCTGGGACGAAGTGTTTCTGAAACCTGCGAGCAGGATCGGCGAAATCGCGAACCTGCGTGTTCGCGAATGGCTTTCGGCATGCAAACCAACTGCAATTTCATTGGCGGAAACGCACGACACACTCTTGATCGACAATTGGCGGATGCTTCATGCACGCTCCGCAATCCTTCCGGGGCGCGAGACCCGGGCGATCGAGCGCGTCTATCTAGAGGCACTGCATTGAAGAAGTCGATTTCACCGGGTAATACTCCGGCCTCGTACGATCCGGAGGCGCTCTATCTCAAGGCAGAGCGCTATATCCAGCAAATGGGTGAATTCGATAGCGACGCTTGGCAATACGCCCTATGGTCAAGTCTCGCGCTGGAGTTTCTCGCCCGAGCCGCGCTCGCTAATGTCAGCCCCGCCCTGATCGCGGACACCGACAAGAGCTGGTCAAGTCTTTATCACGCGCTTGGTTTCACGCCCACTGAGGAGCGGTTCGCGCCAAAATCCATTACTGTGAACGAGGTTTTCAAGCGGCTTACCGCCATCTTCCCAGCTTTCGCCAAAGAGCATGAAAGCTTCGGTGTCCAGCACACCGGGCGCCGCAACGCCGAGCTTCATTCCGGCGAGCTTGCCTTCGATGGAGTCAAGGGATCGTCCTGGCAGCCGCGCTTCTATCAAACCTGCGAGGTCCTCCTCACTTCGATGGGTGTGACGCTCGAGGATTTCCTCGGTCAGGATGAGGCGAAGGTCGCGAGGAAATTAATCACTGCCGCAGCCGACGAAAGCGCGAAGTCGGTGAAGGGCGAGGTCGATGCCCACAAAAAGGTCTGGTTCTCCAAACCGAACAATGATCGCAAAACACTGATTACACAAGCTTCGGTCTGGGCCACGCGGCAGGCCGGCCACCGCGTTGACTGTCCCGCCTGCACCTCTCAGGCACTGGTTTGGGGCGAGCCGGTCTCGGCAGCACAGCAAAGGTTGAGCGACGGCGCGATCACCGAATCCCAGGAATTCCTGCCGAACCGTTTCGAGTGCGTCGCATGCGGGATGAAGATAAACGGCCTCTCACGTCTCGCGGTGATTGGCTTGAGCGACCGCTACAAGAAAACGCAAGTCTACGACGCTGCCGAATATTATGCGCCGGAAGACGATTATTCCAGATATGAGGAAGACAACAACGAACCCTGATCTATGCCACTCGGCGCGGTCGGGATGGAGAACTAGCCACAGTAAGGCACGGGAGGATAAATGGCGGGCGAGGAACACGTATCGGTCGCGGTAAGAGATGATTTCGTGGCGCGGCGACCCAAAGCAAAGCCAGTGCCTGCCCTTGCCGAGCTGCTGTGGAACAGCCTTGATGGAGACGCCACAGAGGTATCCGTCGAATTCGCGTACAATGATCTCGCAGGCTAAAGCGCGGCCCGGCGCTTGGGACAATTCCGACCAATTTCACCGGTTTGATGGTGCCGCAAGAGGGATTCGAACCCCCGACCCCCTCATTACGAATGAGGTGCTCTACCAGCTGAGCTATTGCGGCGACGACCGCGGTTCATAAAGCCGACGCGGCGATTTGACAAGTTGCGGCGCGCCCGCAATCTCACGGTTTTTCAGCCCTCGCGAGTCTGCCCCGATGAAAGCCGCCGTTCTCACCGAAATCAACCAGCCGCTGCAGATTCTCGACCTGACGCTGCGCGCCCCGCGCGCCGGCGAGGCGCGGGTGAGCGTGAAGGCTGCGGGCGTCTGCATGAGCGACTGGCACATGATCGCGGGCGACTGGCCCTCCAAACCCCCGCTGGTGCTGGGCCACGAGGCTGCCGGGATCGTGACAGAAGTCGGCCCCGGGCCTTCCCTGGTCGCGCCCGGCGACCATGTCATCTTCTCGTTCTCGTCTCATTGCGGCCATTGCCGCTTTTGCAACGCCGGCCGGTCGATCATGTGCAACGGCCACACGGCGAGCCCGCAATTGCTGCCGGACGGCTCGACCGCCCTGTCGCTGAACGGCGAGCCGGTCGGCCAGATGGCGCGCATCGGCACATTCTGCGAGGAAGTCGTCTGCTCGACCGAAAATCTCGTCCCCGTGCGCAAGGATCTGCCCTTCCCGATCGCCGCGCTGATCGGCTGTTCGGTCGCCACCGGCATCGGCGCTGTGGTGCGCCACGCCAGGGTCGCTGCCGGATCGAGCGTGGTGGTGATCGGCTGCGGCGGCGTCGGGCTGAACATCATCCAGGGCGCGCGCCTTGCCGGCGCGAGCAAGATCATCGGCGTCGATCTGCTGGACGAGAAGCTCGAATGGGCGCGCAAATTCGGCGCAACCCATGTCGTCAACGGCAAGACGGCCCAGGTCGCCAAAGAGGTTCGCAAGCTGACTGGCGGCGGCGCTGATTACGCTTTCGACGCCATTGGCGCAGAGGCGACCGTCGCGCAGATCGTCGATTGCGTAGGCGCGGGCGGACGCGCGGTCATGGTCGGCATCCCCTCGGTGCAGACGCGCGCGCCGGTGCCGCCGGCAACAATGGTCTGGCAGGAAAAGACGCTGTCTGGCTCCTATTACGGCTCGATCCAGCCCGACCGCGATTTTCCGATGATCGCCGATCTCTACATGGACAAGCGCATCGATCTCGATTCGCTGGTCGCGCGCACCTATCGGCTGGAAGAAATCAACGAGGGATTTGCTGCGTTGCGCGCCGGCGCCGCCGCCCGCGGCGTCGTCGTTTTCGATTGAACCAGACATTGCAACAACGACGGCCTCCAATCGGGCGGCGTCGAATTTTCGGAATCTTGAAACATGGCCGTTGCATTTGAAACGCCGGATCACAGCGGGGAACGTCGCGAGCGCTATGCGCGCGGCAAGGCGCTGCGCAAGGCGACGCCCCGCGAGGCGCACGCCGATTTTGCTGCGCCCGAGCGCGATTGCGTCGCCATTCTGGCTGCGCAGGACGCCCATCGCATCGCAGCGCTTCTGCCGCTGCGTTACGAGCGCATGACCGAATCGCCCTTCGCCTTTCTGCGCGGCGCAGCCGCCGTAATGGCCGTCGATCTTGCGGGCGCGCCGATGGCCGGCGCAAAGACGCAGGCCTGCGGCGATTGCCATCTGATGAATTTCGGCGCCTTCGCCTCGCCCGAAAACAACATCCTTTTCGACATCAACGATTTCGACGAAACCGCCCCGGGCGTCGATTTCACGGTCGATCTCAAGCGCCTTTGCGCGAGCGCCGCCGTCGCAGCGCAAGCGGTCGGACTGTCCGACAAGCGCGCGCGGCTCGCCGCCAAAATCGTGGCCAACGCCTATCGGCGCCACATGCTGGATCTCGCCTTGCTTTCGCCGCTCGAAATCTGGCGCAGCCGCATCGACCTGCCGCAACAGATCGCATCCTTTTCCGATCCGCGCCTGTCGCAGCGCCTGCGCAATCTCCTGATGCGCGCCGACCGCAGCGACGGCGACGACAATTTCGCCCATCTCGTCACCGTGACCGCGCAGGGCGCGCGGATCGCCGATCGCGACAAGCTCGTCTTTCATCTCGACCCCGGCGACGCGGCCGGGCCCAATCTCGATGCGGCCAAGGCTTTCGACGGCTATCTTGCGACGCTGCCGCCCGAGCGCGCCCTGCTGCTGGCGCGCTATCGCCTGGCTGATTTCGCCTTCAAGGTTGTGGGCGTCGGCTCGGTCGGCACCTTCTGCGCCATCGGCCTGTTCACGACCGCCGACAACGAACCGCTCTTTCTGCAGATCAAGGAGGCGCAGGCATCGGTGCTGGCGCCGCTGGCTGCGCCAACGCCGCCCGAACAGGGCCGCCGCGTCGTCGAGGGCCAGCAGATCCTGCAGGCGGCCAGCGATGTCTTTCTGGGCTGGTCAAGCGATGCAAGCCGCCACTTTTACGTGCGCCACCTCAAGAACCGCAGCCTTGGCGCGATCAGCGATCTTCTCGAGGGCGAGGCGCTGTTCCCCTATGCGCGCCTGTGCGGGCGCACCCTGGCGCGCGCGCACGCCCGCTCGAGCGACCCCGCCGTTCTGGCGGGCTACATGGGCAAGAGCGAGCTTTTCGACGATTCGCTGGCCTCGTTCGCGATGAAATACGCCGCGCAAACCACGAAGGACCATGCCGCGCTCGCCGCCGCCAAGGGTGTGAAAGCGCCGGCGAAAAAGGCGGGGCGCAAGGACAAGCGCCCTGAAAAGCGCGCTTCTTGATGCCGCTTGCGCGACAAAAAAGCCCGGCGCGAGGCCGGGCTTTTCATTTGCCGAAAGGCGATCTGTTCGATCAGTATTTCGCGACGACGCCGCCCGAGGCGCCGCCGAAGCGGTAGGTCAGACCCGCCGAAACCAGCCAGGGATCGACATTGACCTTGGCGCGGACCGGGATGAAGCCGACAGCCGGGCTCCACACCGTGGCGTAGGCCGTCGGGCGCATCAGATAGCGCTTGAGATCGACGTTGATGCCCCAGTTCTGATTGATCATGTAATCGAAGCCGATCTGGCCGGCGATGCCGAAATTGTTCTTGATCTTGAGATCGGTGACCGCAACGCCGCCCGGCGCCATGATGCCGGCGAGCGGCAGGTAGGCGGCGTTGAGCGTGTTGCCGCCCTTTTCGCCGAGCCAGAGGTTGAAGTTCGGGCCAACGCCGACATAGGGCTGGAAGGCGCCGAAATTGGTGAAGTGATACTGGAACAGGACCGTCGCCGGGATCACCCAGGCAGAACCGATATTCGCCCCGGACAGAAAGCCCGAGCCCTTGATGTCGTGATGGCTGATGCAGCAGATCGTCTCGACCGCGAAGTTGCGGTTGAAATAATAGGCCAGATCGACTTCCGGAATGACCGAGATCGAGGGCTTGGCGCCATAGCCGACGAGCTGGCTGCCGGGGCCGAAGCTCGCAAGGCCGTTCAGCACGCCGAGGCGATCGTACATCGCGCTCTTGCCGTCGGGAATGACCGCCGTCGCCTTCAGGCGAATCTGGAAGGGCTGGTAGGAATCGACAAACATCGGCGCCGGTTCGGCGGCGGCCGGGGCGCGGCGCGACGGGAGATCGGCGGCGAGCGCGGCCGCGCTCATGGAGCCGGCGAACAGGGCGGAAACTACGCCCGTCACGATTTTCTTCATTTTATGAACCTCTTGTATGGCGTCCGCACAGTCGCGTTTCGCATCGCGGCGGACCATGACAAGAATTGCGGCGATCACAATATGAGCTGAATCAACAAAGCGCCCGAGACCGCTATGTTACTGCCTGTTCGTCACATTGGCGCAACAATGTTGCCGCCGGCAAAGCGCTTCCTATTAAGATTTCATCAACAAAAAACCCGGCTCGCGCCGGGTTTTTCGATTTCCTTTGGGGGATTTGGTCAGCAGTTACGCTGCGCCGCCCGCTCAGTACTTGGCGACGACGCCGCCGGTCGAGCCGCCGCCGAAGCGGTATGTCAGACCAGCCGAGGCGACCCACGGGTCGATATGGACGTTGGCGCGGATCGGGATCGCGCCGACCAGCGGGTTCCAGGCGACCGCATAGGCCGTCGGACGCATCAGATAGCGCTTGAGGTCGACGTTGAAGCCCCAGTGCTCGTTGATCATGTAGTCGAAGCCGACCTGCGCGGCGACGCCGAACGTGTTCTTGATCTTGAGGTTGATGTTGGCGACGCCGCCCGGCGCCATCAGGCCCGCGACCGGGAGATAGGCCGGCGACAGCGTGCTGCCCGCCTTCTCGCCAAGGAAGATCGTGTAATGCGGGCCAACGCCGACGTAGGGCTGGAAGGCGCCGAAATTGGTGAAGTGATACTGGAACAGCAGCGTCGCGGGCAGCGCCCAGCTCGAGCCGATGTTCGTGCCGGAGATGAAGCCCGTGCCCTTGATGTCGTGACGGGTGATGCAGCAGATCGTCTCAACCGAGAAGTTGCGGTTGAAATAATAGGCCAGATCGATTTCCGGGATCACCGCGGTCGAGACCTTCAGGCCAGTGCCGAAAAGCGGGAAACCGGCGCCGTAGCTGCCGAGGCCGCGCAGAACGCCGAAACGGTCGTAAAGCGTGGAATTGCCGTCCGGGATCACCGCCGTCGCCTTCAGGCGAACCTGGAAGGGCTGGAAGGAATCGACCATCATCGGCGCGGGCGCGTAGGCGGCTTCCTTGCGCGAGGGCAGGTCGGCGGCGCTGGCCGAAAAGGTCGTGACGACAGCAGCGAGCGCGCCGGCGAAAAACTTCTTCATGTAAGGGTTCCCCTGAAACGGAAAGATCGGCATGCCCGATTGATCGGTTGACCCGATTCTACGCAGGCAAATTGCGAAACATTCAAAAAATCGTCAATGTCCACCCGCCCTGTTCTGTGCGCTCGCCCGACGAGCGGGCGGCTTTTGCCGCAACCAGAGACATTTTTGCAACAATTCCTTCACGGCGCCGAATATTGCGTTAACCGGCGCGGCGCTTTAAGCCGGGCGCGAATCCAGCAGGATCATCGCCGTGCACAAAGAACCCGCCGTCACGCCAGAACTCGCCGCATCCCACGGCCTGAAGCCGGACGAATACGAACGGATTCTCACGCTGATCGGCCGCACGCCGACCTTCACCGAACTCGGCATTTTCTCAGCGATGTGGAACGAGCATTGCTCGTACAAATCCTCGCGCATCCATCTGCGCAAGCTGCCCACGAAGGCGCCCTGGGTCATTCAGGGGCCGGGCGAGAATGCCGGCGTCATCGACATTGGCGACGGGCAGGCCTGCGTTTTCAAGATGGAGAGCCATAACCATCCCTCGTTCATCGAGCCCTATCAGGGGGCGGCGACCGGCGTGGGCGGCATTCTGCGCGACGTCTTCACGATGGGCGCGCGGCCCATCGCCTGCCTCAACCTGCTGCGCTTCGGCCAGCCCTCGCACCCGCGCACGCGCCATCTGGTGGGCGGCGTCGTGGCGGGCATCGGCGGTTACGGCAATTCCTTCGGCGTGCCGACAGTCGGCGGCTCGACCGCCTTTCACAAGGCCTATGACGGCAACATTCTCGTCAACGCCATGGCGGTCGGCCTCGCCCGCACCGACGAGATTTTTTATGCAAAGGCGACAGGCGTCGGCAATCCGATCGTCTATCTCGGCTCCAAGACCGGCCGCGACGGCATTCACGGCGCGACAATGGCTTCGGCGTCGTTCGAAGCCGACGCGGAGGAAAAACGCCCGACCGTGCAGGTCGGCGACCCTTTCTCCGAGAAGCTGTTGCTGGAGGCATGCCTCGAACTGATGCAGTCGGGCGCCGTTATCGCCATTCAGGACATGGGCGCGGCGGGCCTGACCTCCTCGGCCGTCGAAATGGGAGCCAAGGGCGACCTCGGCATCGAGCTGGATCTCGACAAGGTGCCCTGCCGCGAAGAGGGCATGAGCGCCTATGAAATGATGCTTTCGGAAAGCCAGGAGCGCATGCTCATGGTGCTGACGCCCGAAAAGGAGGCGCAGGCGGAAGCGATCTTCCGCAAGTGGGGTCTGGACTTCGCCGTCATCGGCAAAACCACCGACACGCTGCGCTTCGTCATCAAGCACGGCGGCGAGGTGAAGGCGGATCTCCCGATCAAGGAACTGGGCGACGAGGCGCCGCTCTACGACCGCCCGCATGTTCCAACGCCCCGCAAGCCGATCGTCGACGCGACGCTGACGCCCGCGCCGGTCCCCAATGCGCAGGCGCTTAAAAAGCTGCTCGGCTCTGCCGAACTATGCTCGAAGCGCTGGGTCTGGGAGCAATATGACCATCTCATCCTCGGCAACACCGTCGTCGCCCCCGGCGGCGATGCCGCGGTCGTGCGGATCGAAAACGGGCCGAAGGGTCTGGCGATGACGACCGACGTCAACGCCCGCTATTGCGCGGCCGACCCGAAAGAGGGCGGCAAACAGGCGGTGGCGGAGGCCTGGCGCAACATCACCGCAGTCGGCGGCAAGCCGCTCGCTGTCACCGACAATCTCAATTTCGGCAATCCCGAGCGGCCCGAATACATGGGCCAGTTCGTCGGCTGTCTCGAAGGCATCGGCGAAGCCTGCCGCGCGCTGGATTTCCCGATCGTTTCGGGCAACGTCTCGCTCTACAACGAGACGCAGGGACAGGGCATTCTGCCAACGCCCGCCATCGGCGGCGTAGGCCTCGTCGACGATGTGAACGAGGCGACGCGCATCGGCTTCAGCGCTGCGGGCGACGCCATCGTGCTGATCGGCGAGACGCGCGGCTGGCTCGGCCAGTCTGCCTGGCTGGCGACGATCTGCGGCCGCGAGGAGGGCGCGCCCCCGCCGGTCGATCTCGCCGCCGAGAGGCGCAACGGCGATTTCCTGCGGGCGGCGATCCATCGCGGCGAAATTCGCGCCGCGCATGATCTGTCCGAGGGCGGCCTCGCCGTCGCTCTGGCGGAAATGTGCATGGCCGGGGGCATCGGCGCGGAAATCTACGCTTTGCCCGAAGGCCCCGCCCACGCGGTCCTGTTCGGCGAGGATCAGGCCCGCTATCTCGCAGCCTGCCCCGCAGCGGGCGCCGGCGCGATTCTGGCCGCCGCCAAGGCTGCCGGCGTTCCCGCCCTGCGCATCGGCACGACGGGCGGCGCAGCGCTCGCGCTGCCGGGCGAGAACCCGCTGCCGGTCGACGAACTCAAGGCCGTTTTCGAAAGCGCCTTGCCCGCCTATATGGCTGGAAAGCACGATTTTTCCTGAAAGGTGACCAACCCATGGCCATGGAATCCGCCGAAATCGAACGCCTGATCAAAGCCGCCTTTCCCGACGCGAAGGTCGAGATTTCCGATCTGGCCGGCGACGGCGACCATTATGCGGCGACCGTGATTTCCGAGGCCTTTCGCGGCAAGAGCCGCGTGCAGCAGCATCAGATGGTCTATGCGGCCCTGCAGGGAAACATGGGCGGGGCGCTGCATGCTCTGGCGCTCACCACCAACGTTCCGCATTGATCGGAACGCCCCGCGCACCCTATATTCCCCCTATCGCGGAACCTTGAACTCCGCGCGAAAGGAACATCCATGTCCAATATTCACGACGAGATCAAAAACATGGTCTCGAACAACGAAGTCGTGCTGTTCATGAAGGGTACGCCGCAGGCGCCGCAATGCGGTTTTTCCGGCCAGGTCGTGCAGATCCTCAACTACATGCAGGTCCCCTTCAAGGGCGTGAACGTGCTCGCCGACGGCGAATTGCGCGAGGGCATCAAGGCCTACACCAACTGGCCGACCATCCCGCAGCTCTACGTGAAGGGCGAATTCGTCGGCGGCTGCGACATCGTGCGCGAAATGTTCCAGTCGGGCGAGCTGGCCGATCACCTGAAACAGGCGGGCGTTCCCGTCACGATGCCCGCCCGCGCCTGATCAAAGCTGCGGTTTGAACGCCGGTTGAGCGGCCGGCGTCGCCGGAACGTTCGCAGCGGCTTCCTTCGGGGCCGCCTGCGGACCGTCCGTGAAATGCACGTAGGGGCCGATCACCCGGATGACGCGACCCTGCGCATCATGGCCGGTTCGTTCGGCAACCGCCTGCTGGGGCCGGGGCGCAGGCTCCGCCTTTGCCTTGGTCGCGTTTTTGACCTGCGCGGCGAGCGCTGCGCCTTTGACGACATGCGGCCTGCGCGTCGTCGTCACTGAGGCGAAGCGCGCCGCGCCCGCCTTCCGGTAATCGATGAAACGGTCGCCGCCGTTATAGACCCGCAGGCCCTGCGGCGTCATGAAGGCGTCGCCGACGCGCAGGGTGCGGTCCTGATGGATCAGCGATTGCGCATTCTCGCCATTCTTGCAGCAAAGCGGCGTCTGCAGCGGCGTCACCCGCAGGTCGGCGGGGTAATATTTCACCGGCGTGAGCGAGGCGACCTTGACGCCGCGCGCCGCCTTGCGGCCCGGCAGGGCGCGAACCGCCTGCGCCGCGCGGCGACGCTCGGCCGAACGATGAAACACCGAGGCGCGTCCGCTGTAAGCGGCGGCATGGCGGCGCTGGCGGGGGGCGCGGGCGCGTCGCTCGACGGTCGGCGGGAAATAGACGCGGGGCTCATAGGCGGGCGCGTAGCGATAGACGGGGCGGCCGCCGCCAAACAGCATTTCGAGCAGGCCGGCAGCCTGGGCCGGTTGATGCGCAATGACGAAAGAGGCGACAACAGCCGCCAGCACGGCGAACAGGGACTTGCGCACGGGTACGCTCCACGCAGAATAAATTAAACACGCCGCGCGGACATAGATTCCACAAGCCCCCCGCTTTCGCAATTCGAAATAAAGAAATTGGTAACCAAGCAGCGCCCGCTCAGGGCCCGACGCCCGCCTTGATGAGCGCGGCCGCATCGGCGGAGGACCAGTCGGCCGGCCCCGCCAGCGTCGCAATCTCGCAGCCGTCCGGCCCGATCAGATAGGTCGTCGGCAGACCCGACAGGCGTCCGGCCTGTTTCAGCGCCGGCAGAACCTCGCCCTTTGCATCGTGATAGAACGTCATATTGCCGGCGCCCACTTCGCCGAAAAACGCCCGCGCCTTTTTCTCGAGCCGCTCGGCGTCGACATTGACGGTCACGACCTCGAAATTCGGGGCGCCCAGCGTCGCCTGCGCCTTGGCCAGCGTCGGCATTTCTTCGCGGCAGGGCACGCACCATGTGGCCCAGACGTTCAGGAGGATGGTCTTGCCCGCAAAGCTGGCGATGCTGCGGGGCGCGCCATCGGGCCCTGCGAAGGACAAAACGACGGGCGCGGCGCGGGCGGGCGAGGCGGCCGCCGCCACCGCGCCGGTTTCATGCGGCTTGACCCTGGCGAGCGCGGCCTGCGAGGCCTGACAGGCGCCCGCTTCCTTGCCGCTGTGCGGCGTTCTCACGTATAGGACGGCCCCGAGCGCGGCGAGCGCGAGCCCAGCGACGAAAAGACCAGTTCGGGAAGACAGCGCCGGCATGAGAAAGCGATTCCAATGAGCAACAAAATGTGGGGCGGACGATTCGCTTCCGCACCCGACTCGATCATGGAGGAAATCAACGCCTCGATCGATTTCGATCGCGCGCTCTTCCGCCAGGACATCGCCGCCTCGCGCGCCCATGCCGCGATGCTCGCCAAGACCGGCGTCATCACGCAGGCCGACGCGGCGGCCATCGACGATGGTCTAACGCAGGTCTTGCGCGAAATCGAGGCGGGCGAATTCACCTTTTCGCGCGCGCTCGAGGACATTCATATGAACGTCGAATCGCGGCTGGCCGAAATCATCGGCCCCGCCGCCGGCCGCCTGCATACGGCGCGCTCGCGCAACGATCAGGTGGCGGTCGATTTCCGCCTCTGGGCGCGCGAGGCCGCCGACCAGCTCGACGCGCAACTGCGCGACCTGCAGATCGCGCTGGCCGAACGGGCGCAGGAATTCGCCGACGCCGTCATGCCAGGCTTCACGCATCTTCAGCCGGCCCAGCCTGTCACCTTCGGCCATCACCTGCTCGCCTATGTGGAAATGCTCGGTCGCGACCGCGCCCGCATGCAGGATGCGCGCGCGCGCATGAACGAATGTCCGCTGGGCGCTGCTGCGCTCGCCGGCACGCCCTTCCCCATCGACCGGCACATGACGGCGCGCGCGCTCGGCTTCGATCGCCCGACCGCCAATTCGCTCGACAGCGTTTCGGACCGCGACTTCGCGCTGGAGCTGATGAGCGCGGCGGCGATCTGCGCCACGCATCTGTCGCGTTTTGCCGAGGAGATCGTGCTTTGGACCGGGCCGTTCTTCGGCTTCGCCAAACTCTCGGACAGGTTTTCGACCGGCTCCTCGATCATGCCGCAAAAGCGCAATCCCGACGCCGCCGAACTGGTGCGTGGCAAGACGGGGCGCGTGATCGGCGACCTCAATGGCCTGCTGATCGTGATGAAAGGCCTGCCGCTCGCCTATTCCAAGGACATGCAGGAAGACAAGGAGGGCGTGTTCGATTGCGTCCACACGCTCTCGCTTTGTCTGGCGGCGACGCTCGGCATGGTGCGCGACATGAGCGTCGATCGCGCGCGCATGAAGGCGGCCGCGGGCGCCGGCTATTCCACCGCGACAGATCTGGCGGACTGGCTCGTGCGCCGGTTGAACATGCCGTTCCGCCAGGCCCATCACGTCACCGGGCGGATCGTCGCCCTCGCCGAAACAAACGGCGTCGGCCTCGAACAGCTGGCGCTGGAGCAGATGCAGACGGTGGAGCCGGCAATCACCATCGACGTTTTTTCGGTGCTCGGTCCGGAAAAGTCGGTCGCCAGCCGGACGTCCTACGGCGGCGCTGCGCCCGCGAACGTGAATGCGCAGGCCGGAACCTGGCTGAAACGGCTGAAACGCGAAGACGTTAAGCATCCGGGGTGAAAAAATCGGCCGCCGGACGCTTTTAAACCGCTTTTGCGCCGAAACTTTTTCGCTTTCACTGTCGATATAGCTGCGATGCGCCGGTTTCTCGCCAAATTCAGCTGGACTGCCCTTGCTGCGATCTTCCTGATCGAAGCGTGGCTGTGGGACTTCGTCGGCGGCGCCATCGCGCGCCTTGTCGCCGCGCTGCCGATCGAGGCGCTCCGCAAGATCCTGCGCGCCATCGTCGCCAGAACGCCGCCCCTCGTCGCGCTCGGTTTTTTCGCTGTGCCGGTGCTGGTCGTCCTGCCTTTCAAGCTCGTCGGCGTCGCCTTGATCGCTTCGGGCCGGCTTGTGCTCGGGGGCGCCGTCTTCATCACCGCCAAGACGCTGGGCCTTGGCGTCACCGCCTTTATTTTCGACGTCTGCCACGACCGGTTGATGGAAATGGACTGGTTCGTGCGCCTTTATCAGCGCGTTCTGTCCTGGCGCGACTGGGCGCATGAGCAGGTCGCGCCCTATCGCGCAGCGCTGCGCCAGCGCGTCGCGCTTTTGCGCGCGCGGGTCGCCGCCTTGCTGCCGGCAGGTTCGCCGCGCGCGGCCCGCATCGCCGCCATGCGCGCCAGAGCCTACGAAAAGCGCTGATCCACCGTCAGCGCGCGCGCGCCGCGATGGCGACGCCGCAGGCGGTCAGCGCCATGCCGGCGATCTGCACGCCGGTCAGAGTCTCGCCAAAGAAGAAATGCGCCTGGATCGCCGAAAGCGGCGGCACGAGAAAAATCAGTTGCGCCGAGCGCGAGACTTCGCCCTTGCGGATGAGCAGCAGCAGCAGGGCGATGGCGCCGATCGACAGACCGAACACCGACCAGCCGAGCACCGCAAAGGCGATCGGGGGCCATGTCATATGCGTCTCGCCCGCCAGCAGCGCCATCGGAACGCCAGCGATCAGCGCGCCGATATATTGCACCGTCGCAACCGTGCGCAGATCGCCCGATTGAATGAAACGCTTCTGGTAGAACGTGCCCGCCGTGACGCCGATCATGGCGACGAGATTGACGCCGATCGGCGTCAGCGCCGCGTGCAATTGGCTGGAATCCAGCCCGCCGAACTTGGGCGCAAGCACAAGACAGATGCCCACGAAACCGAGCGCGACGCCCGCCCAGCGCGCCGCGCCGATGCGCTCGCCTGCGAGCGCGGGCGCAAGCAGGGCGGTCATGATCGGCTGCGTCGCCGCAATCAGCGCGGAGATCGATGCCGGCACGCCATGTTCGATCGCCCACCACACGCCGCCGAGATAGATCGCGTGCAGCAAAACGCCGGATACGATGCCGTGAAACCAGCCGGCGGCGCTTTGCGGCCATTGTGCGCGCGAGACAAGCGCGAAAACGCCGAGCGCGCCGCCCGCGCAAATATAGCGCACGCACAAAAACGCCAGCGGATCGGAGAAATCGACGCTGAAGCGGGCGACGATCCAGCCTGTCGACCAGATCAACGGAAACAGAATCGGCGCAAGGCGAACGAGCATCGCCGTCAAACTAGCCTGTGCGCGCACGCGCCGGCAATGCGCCGCGCCTGAGCGACGCCGAAGACCGCTTCGCCGGCTTGCTTGACTTGGTCCGAAGAAAAGGCTCCGCTCCGCCCGTGCCAAAACCCCCGCGCATTTTTTCGATCGGCTGGGACGCCTTCAACCGCTTTTCCGAAGACGACGGCTGGGCGATCGCGAGCCATATCGCGCTGTCCACGCTCACGTCGCTGTTTCCCTTTCTCAGTTTCGTCGGCGCGCTCGCCGGTCTGTTTGGCTCGCCGACGCTTGCGGCCAGCGCCACCAAACTTCTGTTCGACGCCTGGCCGGCGCAGGTCGCCGCCCCCATCGCGGCCGAGGTGATGAATGTGCTCAACGAGCCGCGCAAGGGCGTGGCGGCGGTGAGCGCTCTGCTCGCGATTTATTTCGCATCGAGCGGCGTCGAGGCGCTGCGCATCGGCCTCAACCGCGCCTACAACGTTCGCGACCGGCGCGCCTGGTGGGTTCTGCGGCTGGAGAGCATCCTCTATGTTCTCGTCGGCTCGGTTGCGTTGATCGCCTTTGCGTTTCTCGTCGTGTTTGCGCCGCTGATCTGGAATCGCGTGGTGCAATATGCGCCCCACCTTGCGGGCCTCTCCGAACTTGTTTTCATCACGCGCGTCGCGCTCATTTCGGCGATCCTGTTCGGCACGCTCGTCATCGCGCATAAATTTCTGGTCGACGGCGATCGTTCATTTCGCGAGATCATGCCCGGCGTGCTCGTCACCATCGCGCTCTGGCTGCTTTTTGGCGAAGGTTTCGGCGTCTATCTGCAGAATTTCGCGCAGAATTACATTTCGACTTACGCCGGCCTGTCGTCCGCCATGATCGCCATCGTGTTTCTCTACATGCTCGGCGCTATTTTTATTTTCGGCGCGGAAATCAACGCAGCGATCGCTGCGCGCCGCACGCCCGCGCCCAACAATCAGGCATAAAAAAAGAGCGCCGCGCGGCGCTCTTTTCGGTTGTCTGCAGCAGGTCGCGGCCTGCATGCGCGATCAGGCCTTGCGCGCCTCGATCACGTCTTCGAGCGTGCGCAACCCGGCTTTCGGCGAATTCACAAGAACGGCCATGTTGCCGGGCGCATGCTGGTTTTTCCACATCTTGGTGTGCGCCTGCGGGATCTTGTCCCACGGGAACACTTCCGACATGCAGGGATCGACGCGGCGGTCGACGACGAATTTATTCGCCGCGCTCGCCTGTTTCAGATGCGCGAAATGCGAACCCTGAATGCGCTTCTGGCGCATCCACACATAACGGGCGTCGAAGGTCAGGTTGAAGCCGGTGGTGCCGGCGCAGAACACGACCATGCCGCCGCGCTTCACGACGAGACAGGACAACGGGAATGTCTGTTCGCCCGGATGTTCGAACACCGTGTCCACGTCTTTCTTGCCGGTGATGTCCCAGATCGCCTTGCCGAAAGCGCGCGCCGCTTTCGTCCAGGCGTTGAATTCGGGCGAATTCACCTTGGGCAGCTGGCCCCAGCAGCCCTCGAAGTCCTTGCGATTGATGACGCCCTTGGCGCCGAGGCTCATCACGTAATCGCGCTTGGTTTCATCCGAAATGATTCCGATGGCGTTGGCGCCGGCCGCCGCGCACAGCTGCACGCCGAACACGCCCAGACCGCCCGAGGCGCCCCAGATCAGCACGTTGTCGCCCGGCTTCAGGCGGTGCGGCTCGTGGCCGAACAACATGCGATAGGCGGTCGCCAGCGTCAGCGTGTAGCAGGCCGCCTCTTCCCAGGTCAGATGCTTGGGCCGCTCCATGAGCTGGCGGTCCTGCACGCGGCAGAACTGGGCGAAGGAGCCGTCGGGCGTCTCGTAGCCCCAGATGCGCTGGGAGGACGAGAACATCGGGTCGCCGCCGTTGCATTCCTCGTCGTCGCCGTCGTCCTGGTTGCAATGGATGACGACCTCGTCGCCGACTTTCCAGCGCTTCACCTTGGAACCAACCGCCCAGACAATGCCCGAGGCGTCCGAACCGGCGATATGATAGGGTTGCTTGTGGCCGTCGAGCGTCGAGATCGGCTCGCCGAGAGCCGCCCAGACGCCGTTGTAGTTGACGCCGGCCGCCATCACGAGGACCAGAACGTCGTGGCTGTCGAGCTGCCAGGTCGGCACCACCTCAAGCTGCATCGCCGTTTCCGGCGGCCCGTGGCGTTCCTTGCGGATCACCCAGGCGTGCATGTTCTTCGGCACATGGCCGAGCGGCGGGATTTCGCCGAGGTCATACAGATCTTTCTTCTCGCTCACGCCATCCTCCGAACGATTTAGTTCATATAAGAACTATAGCCGTTTCTTTGCGATGCGGCAAATAGCCATTGCTGGGCGCCGGACGCAAGTCTTCCTTCGGATGGGGGCCGCGCTGCGCCGCTTGGCCGCAGGCCCGCTTCCGCGCGTTTCCGCTCCGTGTTATTGCGCCTGCGAACACCCAAAGGCCGAGGCGAAACCACATGACCGCGCCCCACAAGGACAAGCCCTGGATTTTCCGCACCTACGCCGGCCATTCGACGGCGGCCGAATCCAACAAGCTCTACAAGAAGAACCTCGCCAAGGGGCAGACGGGCCTTTCCATCGCCTTCGATCTGCCGACCCAGACCGGCTATGATTCCGACCATCAGCTGGCGCGCGGCGAGGTCGGCAAGGTCGGCGTTCCCATCGCCAATCTGGGCGACATGCGCACCCTGTTCGATGGCATTCCGATCGCGGAAATGAATACATCGATGACCATCAACGCCACGGCGCCCTGGCTGATGGCCCTTTATATCGCCGCCGCCGACGAGCAAGGCGCCCCGCGCAAGGTTTTGCAGGGCACGACGCAGAACGACATCATCAAGGAATATCTCTCGCGCGGCACCTACGTGTTTCCGCCTGCGCCCTCGCTGCGCCTGACGCGCGACATGATTTTGTTCACGACATCGGAAGTTCCGAAATGGAATCCGATGAACGTCTGCTCCTATCATCTGCAGGAAGCCGGCGCGACGCCGGTGCAGGAACTCTCCTACGCGCTCGCAACCGCCGTCGCCGTGCTCGACACCGTGAAGGCGGCAGGCGTCAGCGAGGCGGCGTTCGAGGATGTCGTCGGCCGCATTTCCTTCTTCGTCAATGCGGGCATGCGCTTCGTCACCGAATTGTGCAAGATGCGCGCCTTCACCGAACTGTGGGAAGAGATCACGCGCGAACGCTACGGCGTGAAGAACGAGAAGATGCGCCGTTTCCGCTATGGCGTGCAGGTCAATTCGCTGGGCCTTACCGAACAGCAACCTGAAAACAACGTTTATCGAATTCTCATCGAAACGCTCGCGGTGGTTCTGTCGAAAAATGCGCGCGCGCGCGCCGTGCAATTGCCCGCCTGGAACGAGGCGCTCGGCCTGCCGCGCCCCTTCGATCAGCAATGGTCGCTGCGCATGCAGCAGATTCTCGCTTACGAAACAGATCTGCTCGAATATGGCGATCTGTTCGACGGCAACCCCGCGATCACGAAAAAGGTCGAGGAACTGAAAGCCGCCGCGCGCGAGGAACTGCAAGCCATCGACGCGATGGGCGGCGCCGTCGCCGCCATCGATTCCGGTTACATGAAATCGAAACTGGTCGAGAGCAATACGCGCCGTCTCGAAGGGATCGAAAGCGGCGAACAGACCGTTGTCGGCGTCAATCGCTTCAAGGAAACCGAGCCCTCCCCGCTCACAACGGGCGATGGCGCGATCATGGTGGTGCCCGAACATGTCGAGGCCCAGCAGATCGAGCGCCTGCAAGCCTGGCGCGCGCAGCGCGACGCAGGCGCGGTGAAGAAGGCGCTGGCCGACCTGCGCGCCGCCGCCAGCGAAGGCCGCTCGGTGATGGAGCCTTCCATCGCCGCCGCCAAAGCAGGCGTCACAACCGGCGAATGGGGCGCGACCTTGCGCGAAATCTTCGGCGAATATCGCGCGCCGACCGGCGTCGGCAGGGCCGCGCGCCAGACGAGCGGCGACATCGGCGCGGTGCGCGGCGAGGTCGAGCGCGTTTCGCAGAAACTCGGCCGTCGCATCAAGTTCCTCGTCGGCAAGCCGGGCCTCGACGGCCATTCGAACGGCGCCGAACAGATCGCCGTGCGCGCGCGCGACAGCGGCATGGAAGTCGTCTACGAAGGCATTCGCCTGACGCCGGCCGAAATCGTCAACGCCGCGCTGGAGGAAGGCGTGCATTGCGTCGGTCTGTCGATTCTGTCGGGCTCGCATGTCCCGCTCGTGCGAGAGACGATGGAACGCATGCGCGCCGAAGGGCTCTCGCACATTCCTGTCATCGTCGGCGGCATCATTCCGCCCGAAGACGAGAAGGTTCTGAAGGGCGCTGGCGTGGCGGCGGTCTATACGCCGAAGGATTTCGACCTCAACGCGATCATGTCGGACATCGTCCGCATCGTGGAGGCGAGCGCAAGCAAGGCGGCGTGATGGCCCGCCCGGCGCATCACCTGTTCTGACCGGGAACCCACAAGACGTCGCCCGCGCCATTGCCATTGGCGCGCCGCGCGGCGACGAAAAGATGATCCGACAGGCGATTGATGTAATGCAGCGCCGCCGGCTCAACCGGCTCGAGCGCTGCAAGATGCGCCATGATGCGCTCTGCGCGCCGGCATGTCGCGCGCGCCACATGCAGCGCGGCGGCGGCCGCCGAGCCGCCCGGCAGCACGAAGGATTTGAGCGGCGCAATATCGGCGTTCATCGCGTCGATCTCGCGCTCGAGGCGCTCGACCTGATGGGGATGCACGCGCAACGCGCCCTCCATGCGCGGGCCCGGCGGCGTTGCGAGATCGGCGCCAAGATCGAACAGGTCGTTCTGGATGCGCGCCAGCATCGCGTCCAGCGCAGCGTCGTCTTTCGTCGACAGACGCGCCAGGCCGATGAAGGAATTCGTCTCGTCCACGACGCCATAGGCTTCGACGCGCGGATCGTCCTTGCGCCGGCGCGAGCCGTCGACGAGCCCTGTCGCGCCGTCATCGCCCGTGCGCGTGTAGATCTTGTTGAGCTTGACCATGCTTCAGCTCCGCAACCAAAGGATCGTCATCACGATCAACACCGCGACAAACTGCAGACCGACGCGCCAGCGCATCAGCTTCTGCGAAAGATTGGGGCTGCCGCCGCGCGCCATGTTGATGAGCCCGAGCAGCAGAACGAGCGCAACCGCCGCCAGCGCGAAGGAGATGAGAAGATTGCCCGAAAGATTCATGACGTCGCCTGTCTGGAAATTCTGTTCCCATCATTGCGGAACGCGCGCGCGCGACGCAATCCTTTCGAACCCCTCGCGACGCGATGACGCAAGCCCGGCGCGCTCAATAGCGCCGCATCAGGCGTTCGAGATAATCGAGTTCTTCGCGCGGGCGTTCGGGGTCTGCAAGGCGTCGGCGCAATTCTTCCAGAACCCGTTGGGCGCGCAGGGCCGGGCTCGCGCCGTTGGCGTCGTAGCGCGCATTGGGATTATTGCGCCGGCCGCTGTTTGACTCGCGCCCGAGGGGGTCCTTGCCGCCGCCTTCGCCTGCGCCGGCCTGCGCCTGGCCCTCGCCGTCTTCGTCGCCCTCGCCCGCCTCGCCCTGCGCCATTTTGTCGGCAAGCTTGCGCGCGCCCTCGCGCAGGCTTTCGAGCGCCTTGCCTTCGGCTTCCACCGCCTTGTCGCCCTGGCCGCGGCCGAGTGCGCCCTGCGCGTCCTTCATCGCATCGCCAGCCTTGCCGAGCGCATCGGGCTTCTGGCCGTATTGATCGAGTTTGCGCTGGAGCGCATCGAGCTTGTCGCGCAATTGCTTCTGCCGCCGTTCCAGCGACTGGCCGGGCGCGCCGCCCGGTTGCGACTGGCCGCCGGCGCCCTTGCCCGGCGCGCTCTGCTGTTTGCCGCGCTGCTCGCCCGGCCGTCCCTGATCGCCGCCCGGCTGCGCGCCGTCCTGCTCCTCGCCCTCGTTCTGCGCCTGCTCGCCGCCGCGCTGGCCGTCTTTCTGTTCGGCCTCGTCGCGCTCCTGCTGCTGGCGGAAGGTGTCGTCGCGCAATTGCTGCTCTTCTTCGGCCAGTTGCTGCAAATCGTCGAGCGCTCGCTCCATGTCTTTCTGCGCCTGGCTTTTGCCCTGGCTGCGCCGTGCGTTGCGCAGGTTTTCCAGCGTCGATTGCAACTGGTCGAGCAGACGCTGCGCCGTCTCCGCATCGCCGCTGCGCGCGGCGTCTTCCATCTGCTTGAGCATGTTGCGCAACTGGTCCGGCGTCACGCTGCGGCCATTGCGCTGGTTCTCTGCGCTTTGCGGATTCTTCGGGGCCTGCCGTTCCATTTCGGCGAGAAACTTGTCCATCGCCGCGCGCAATTCCTGCGTGAGCTT
This sequence comes from Hyphomicrobiales bacterium, assembly GCA_028869185.1. GTDB lineage: Bacteria > Pseudomonadota > Alphaproteobacteria > Rhizobiales > Beijerinckiaceae > JAJXWB01. The sequence continues at coordinate 159,053 of JAGWTA010000003.1, read as the reverse complement.
GGCGATCTCCTCTTCGGATGCGCCGCGCTGCAGGGCGTCGCGCAGCGCCTTTTCGGCCGCGCGCAAATCGCGCTCGGCGACGGAGAGGTCGCCGTCCTCGATCTGCAGCGCCATCGCCCAGAGAAAATCGGCGGCGTCCATCAGGCCTGCGTCGTCGCGCGCCAGCATGATGCGCGCGCGCGCGGCGCGCATGCCGACATAGACTCCGCTGGAGAGGCCGAACAATTCCGGCTCGACCATCAGGGCGTCGAGCGCCTGCGTCACCCGCTCGCGATGGTCGGGATCGAGCACGAGATTGCGGCGCTGCTCGACAAGCGCGCGCGCAAGCGGCTTCTTGAACGGGCGCATCGGAATATAGATTTCGATCGGCTTGCTCAGGCCTTCCTGCCCGGCCTCGTCGCGCGCCGCCAGCGTGAGCTGCGCGCGTGCGCCCGCCCAGGGATGTTCGGTCAGATCGATGACGCTCTTGCCCTCGCCCGCGCCGCCGGGCGCGGCCGGCAACGTCAGCGCAACGCGCGGCGGCTCGCCCAGAATATGCGTCGATTGCGGGCCAGCGCGATCGAGTTGCGGATCGGCAAAGCGCGCCTCCGCGCTGGCGACGCCATAGTCGTCGCTCGTGCGATGCCGAAGATTGAGCGTGCCGCGCGCATTGCGATGGGGCTGTTCGGTCAGTTCGATGCGCGGCGGCAGATCGGGAATGGCGTGGATCGCGACGGCGCCCTGCGGCAGCGTGAGGCTCGCATCGCCTTTCAGCGCAAAGCGGCGAACATTGTCTTTCTGCGCGGGGTCTTTCTTCTCGTCCTCGACCAGCGCGCCGGAAATCTGCGCGTCGATCGCGCCCGGCCGCGAGGAGCGCACGACGACGAGAGAATTGACCGGGGCGGCGATTTCTTTCGTCAGTTCGGTCTGCGTCAGAACGATGGGCGCCCGGCCCGTGTACGGCGGGGGATCGATCCAGGCGTCGAGCCGCGCGCCGGGCGCCGCGCCAAGCGCAAAGCCGCCCTTCCAGTAAAAGGCGTTGGCGAGCCGCGCGGTGCGATCGGCGCCGGCGTAAACGCCGGCGACAAGCGCCGCCAGCAGCGCCGCCGCGCGCAACGCATAGCGGTCGCGCCGGTCCATGCGCGGCGAGGGCGTGGGCGCGGAAACGCGCGACAGGCGCTGCGCCATGCGCGCCTGATGGGCGCGCCACAGGGCCTCGGTTTGCGGATCGCCGCCATTGGCGGGCGCATCCGCCAGAGCCTGCGCGGCGCCGGCGGCCGCCGGATCAGCGTCGATGCGCGACAAAGCCGCTTGCCGCGAAGGCGTCAGCGCGCCCCGCTCGCGCCAGACCAGAACGCCGGCGGCGGCGACAAAGGCCAGCACGCCGAAAGGACGCAGCGCCGGCGGAACGAAACGCCAGACATCGAGCCAGGACACGGCCAGAAACAGCGCCAGCACCGCCGCCGCGGCCGAGCCGGCGCGCCAGAGCCCTTCAAAGGCGAGCGCGGCCCGCGCGCGCGCCAGCAGCCGCGCCAGCGGCGCGCCGCCGGAAATCGCCGGCTGCGGTTTTGTCCGGTCGTTGTCGGCCTGTGTCAAAAATTGTCCTCGTCGCGCCCCAGTCTACACTAGGCGCCGTCAAGGCGACACTCATCCGCGATTGCGGCGCTTTGCGGGAGGCGCAGGGGAAGCGGGGACAGCGCCCGCCCGCGGATGGGCCCCGCGATAGGCCTGCAGGAGGCGCGCCGCATCGACCGCCGTGTAGATCTGCGTGGTCGAGAGCGAGGCGTGGCCGAGCAATTCCTGAATGGCGCGCAGATCGCCGCCCCGCCCCAGCAGATGCGTGGCGAAGGAATGGCGCAGCGCATGCGGCGTCGCCGTGTCGGGCAATCCCAGCGCGCCGCGCATGCGCTCGACCGCCAGCTGGATGATGCGCGGCGAGAGCGGCCCGCCCCGCGCGCCGACGAACAGCGGCCCATCCGCGCTCAGCGTGTAGGGGCACAGCGCCAGATAGGCTTCGACCGATGCGCGCACCGGCGCGATGATCGGCGCCGTGCGCATCTTGCCGCCCTTGCCGAGCACTGTGAGAAAATCGCGTTTGCCGACCGGCGCCTCTGCGCGTGTGACGCCGAGCGCCTCCGAAATGCGCAGGCCCGCGCCATAAAGCAGCGCAATGACGGCGGCGTCGCGGGCGAGGATCCAGGGCGCGCGCGCCTCCCCGGCGCGCGTTTCCACGTCGGCGAGATCGCGCGCGTCGGCGACATTCAGCGCCTTGGGCAGACGGCGCGGCGCCTTGGGGCTGCGCACGGCGGAAAAGGCGGCGATCTCGCCATAGCCGCGCCGCGCCAGAAACCGCGCAAAGGAGCGCAGGCCCGCAAGCCCGCGCAACAGCGCCCGGCTGCCGACGCCCGCCTCGCGCCGCGCCGCCATGAAGGCGCGCACATCGGCGGCGGTCAGCGCGACGAGCGCGCCAACATCGACCGGCTCGCCGGAGATTTCCTTCAGATGATTGAGAAACTGCCGCAGGTCGCGCGCATAGGCTTCCAGCGTCAGCGCCGCCATCCGCCGCTCGCCGGCCATATGCGACAGCCAGGCCGCAGCCAGCCCCGCGACATCGGGCGCAGCGGCGCGAAAATCGCCCCAGGCGCGGGGCAGAAGCGAATCGGCGTCGTCCATCGCGCCAGGATAGCGCGACAAAGGTTATCGCGGGATGGACGCGCGCCTTACGCCGCCGCGCGCCCGTTGACGATCCGCCAGATTTTTTCCGGCGTCGCCGGCATGTCGATATGCGTGACGCCGAACGGCGCCAGCGCATCGACAAGCGCATTCATGACGCTCGGCAGCGAGCCTGCGCACCCCGCCTCCCCGCACCCTTTGGCGCCAAGCGGATTGGTCGTCGCAGGCGTCGGACGCCAGAACAATTCGAAATCGGGCGCCTCGGCCGCGCGCGGCATTGCGTAATCCATGTAGGAGCCGGTCAGAAACTGTCCGTCTTCGTCGAACACGCAATGTTCGAGCAGCGCCTGCCCGACGCCCTGCATCACGCCGCCATGCGCCTGCCCGGCGACGATCATCGGATTGACGATCGTGCCGAAATCGCCGCCCATCGTGTAACGGGCGATCGTGACGACCCCTGTCTGCGGATCGATCTCGACTTCCGCGACATGACAGCCGTTGGGATAGGCCGAGGGCAGCGACTTGAGAATGTAGCGGGCGTCGAGCGATTCCGGGCAGCCTTCAGGCAGGCGTTCGGCAAGACGCAGCCGGCGCGCCAGCTCCATCAGTTCGACGCCGCGATCGGTTCCCGCAACGACGAAGCGGCCGGCGTCGAATTCGATGTCGCCTTCCGCCGCTTCCAGAAAATGCGAGGCCGCGCGCCGCCCGCGCGCGATGACTTCATCGCTCGCAGCAAGAATGGCCGCGCCGGAGGTCATGATCGATTTGGATCCGCCCGTGCCGCCGCCCTGCGTCACCACATCGCTGTCGCCCTGCACGAGCCTGATGCGTTCGTAAGGCGCGCCGAGTTTCGTCGCCAGAACCTGCGCGAACGTCGTCGCGTGTCCCTGGCCGAAATCCAGCGTGCCGGTGACGATGGTGAGATCGCCGTTCTCCTCGAAGCGCAGCTCCGCCATTTCATTCATCGGCGGCGCGGTGATTTCGAGATATTGTCCGACGCCGCGCCCGCGCAGCAGGCCGCGTTTCTCGCTCTCGGCCTTGCGCGCGGCAAACCCGTCCCAGTCGGCCCGTTGCAACGTTTCTTCGAGCATGCCCGCAAAATCGCCGGAATCGTACGTGGTGCCGACCGATGTGGCGAAGGGCAATTGCGCAACCGCGATGTGATTGCGCCGGCGCAATTCCAGCGCATCGATGTTCATTTCGCGCGCCGCCGTTTCTATCATGCGCTCCATGATGTAATTGCCTTCGGGCCGGCCCGCGCCGCGATAGGCGCCGATCGGCGGCGTGTTGGTGAAGACCGAACGCATGCGATGCCCGATGAGCGGCGTTCGATAGACGCTCTGCGCGTTGCGGTGAATGTTGAGCGCCGTGATCATCGGTCCGAAGGGCGTCGGATAGGCGCCGATGTTGCCGTAGCCGTCGAAGCGCAGCGCGAGGAAATGGCCTTGTGCGTCGAGCGCAAGCGAAACGTCGATGTCGTGATCGCGCCCCTGATGATCGGAGACAAAGGAATCGGAGCGCGTCTCCGTCCACTTGATCGGCCGCCCCAACGCGCGCGCCGCGTGCATCAGCCCGATATATTCGGGAAAGACGACGCCCTTCATGCCGAACGACCCGCCGACCTGATTGGTGATGACATGCATCTTGTCGCGCGCAACGCCCATCGCCGTCGCCAGCGCGTTGCGCATGGCATAGACGCCCTGCGATTGCATCCGCATGACGAAACGCTCGTTCTGCGCGTCATAGTCGGCCAGCACGGCGCGCGGCTCCATGGCGCTGACGACGACGCGATTGGAGCGGATGCGCATCTTCGTCACATGCGCTGCGCGTGCAAAGGCCGCGTCGATTTTGGCTTCATCGCCATCGGCGGAATCGAGCGCGATATTGTGGGGCGCATCCGCATAAATCTGCGGCGCGCCGGGCGCAACCGCCGCGCGCGCATCGGTGACCGCGGGCAGCGCGTCGATGTCGACCATGATCGCCTCGGCGGCGTCGCGCGCCTGCATTTCGGTTTCGGCGACGACGAGCGCGAGCGGATCGCCGACATAGCGCACCTTCTCGTGCGCGAAATGTTGCGCGCCGTCCGCCCGCAGCGGCGTTCCGTCGACGCTCTTGAACGTGAAGGGCGATTTCTGCCCCTTGTATTGCTGGAGATCGGCCCCGGTGTAGATCGCCAGAACGCCGGGCATGGCGCGCGCGGCCTGTGTGTCGATTGCGCGAATGAATCCGTGAGCGATCGTGCTGCGCAGCACGGTGGCGTGCGCCTGCGCGCTGTTGTTGTCGTCGTCGGAATAATGGCCCTTGCCCTGTACGAGGCTCGCGTCCTCGACGCGGCGAACGGGCTGGCCAACGGCGAATTCGGACGGCGATACGGGATGATTCATCGAGCGGACGATCCTTCGGTCGAAACTGGCGGCTTGCCGCTGGCGCGGCGCGCGTTGTGCAGGGGTTCGCCTTACAATGTCATTGCGGCGCGCGCATGAAAACCCGCGCAGGACGCGGCTCACCCCTTCGTTTTTAGCGCATCGGCCAGCCGCGCCTGCGCCGATCCCGGCTTGAGCGGCTTTTGCTGCGATTCGTGCGGCGCCCATCCCGACAGCCAGACAATGTCGAATGTCGCGCGCACGCGCCCGTCGGGATCGGCGAAACGTTCGGCGTAGATTTCCGCCACGCGCATGGCGCAGGCGCGGCCAAGCGGCGCGCGCGCGCGCGCCACAAGCGCATTGGTCGCGCCCATGGCGCGCAGATCCGCCATGAGACGAAACACATGCCCATAGCGCACAGTCACGCGCTCGACATCGGCCACCGGCAGCGCGAAACCGGCCCGTTGCAACAGCCCGCCCATGTCGCGCACATCGGCAAAAGGCGCGACGCGGGGACTGGCGCCGCCGCTTGTCTCGCTCTCGGCCTGCGTGAAGGCGGCGCGCAATTCATGCAGGCTCTCGCCGCCGATGAGACAGGCCAGAAACAATCCGTCGGGCCGCAGCGCCCGCCGGATCTGCGCCAGCGCGCCGGGCAGATCGTTGACGAATTGCAGCGCCAGCGCGCTCGCCACGCAATCGAAGGATTGCGGGGCGAAGGGCAGCAACTCCTCGTCGCAGATCACATCGGCGGGGAGGTCTGCGGCGGCGCGCAACGCGCGAGGGCCCAGCGATTGCGCCAACGCGGGCGTCGGCGTGCCGAGATCGAGAACATGCGTGAATTCGCGCTGCACGGCGGAAAGGCGTCCGAGCAGCTCCTCGCTTGCCCGTTCGAGCAGGAAGGGCGCTGCGCCCTGTCGCAACGCGCGCTGTCGGCGTTGGCGGATGAGCCCCCGGTCGAAAATCAGCGGAGCGGACATGACCTGCGTTTAAGCCGCCCGGCCCGCCCGGTCAAAAAACTATTCCTCTGCAGCCGGCGCGGGCGCCGTCGGCGCAAGCTGCATCGGCGCCGGGGCTGGCTTGCTGCGCGGGTCGAGTTTCGACAGCAGCCTGCCGATCGACGAGGTCGGCGGCGTCGGCTCGGGAATGGGCGCAAGCGCCGCCACGGTCGAGGAAACCGGCGCCGCAGCTGGCTCGACAGCCCTGGCGGCGACCGATTGGCCGGCCGCCTTGGCATGCGCCACATTGAACGGCGCGGGCTTGGGATGAGGCAGCTTCGCCATCATCGCCTTGGGCGAAGCGGGATGCGCGGCCGGCGCAGGTTTTGACGCGACTGGCTCGTCCAGCGCGATTTCAGTCGGCGCCTGCACGAGCGCATCGGGGCGGCTGACATCCTCGCCGCGCTGCGAGGCGAAATGCGGATTTTGCCCGCCGTCCGCGTAAAGCACGCGCACCGGCTTGATCGTCTTGGACAATTCCGCCACGCGACGCGCGTCGATCTGCTCTTTTTCGGCGACGCGCGCCTTCACGTCGCCGTCTTCCTTCAGAACCGGGCAGGGCGCGGCGGCGTCGAGCGTCTGGCCCTCAGGCGCCTGCGCGTCGAACACATAATGGCGGCCGCATGCGGCGACGCGCGGCTCCTGCTTCGTCACCTCGAAATAATCGGAGCCTTCCTTCAGGTTTTTCCAGAAGGCCATATTGGGGTCCAGCCGGTGCTTGGCCAGATTCTGCGCCGTCATGCGGAAGGGGAAGGATTGCATCTGGATGGCGCGCTGCCCGCCGCCGAACGCCTCGCGCGCGATGGTGTAGATTTCGGCGATCTGCTTGTCGGTCATCGAGAAACAGCCGGCCGAGGAACAGGCGCCGTGCACCATGATCGACCCGCCCTTGTGGCCGAGCGCGCGGTCGAGCGCATTGGGATAGCCGACATTGAAGGACAGGTAATAGGCCGACTGCGGGTTCATCTGGCCCGGCGTGATATTGTAGAAGCCTTCGGGCACCTGCCGATCGCCCTCGCGCGTCTTGGGGCCGAGCTGACCCGACCAGCGGCACATCGGATAGGTCTTGAGCAGCGTATATTGCCCGTCGCTGCGCATCTTCCAGATTTCGAGCTCTGCTTCCTTCTTGTAGGCGCGGATGAGGATCGGCGAGGAAGGCTGCGCGCCCTTCTCGGTCATCAGCGCCTGCATTTCGGAGGAAAGCGGTTGATAGGCGCGCTGGCTCGAATGGTCGAGCCCGTCCCCGCAACCGGCCAGAGCCCCGGTCAACGCCGCGGTTGCGGCCCATGCAGCGAATTTCGGCAAGCCTGTCACGCTCAACTCTTCCCCGTTCGCCGCCGTTGAAGACAAGGCTGGCGGCCGGACACGCACGCCGCCCGGCCAGAATGGTTTAACGCCGTTATGCTTACCCAATGTTTACCGGCAGGCGCTCCATTTGTCAGGTGTGGTTAACGCCTTGCTAATGAGGCGAAAATCAGACCTTCCGACCCATCGCGAGAAACTTTTCGGCCCGCTGCGCCCGCACCGCCTCGCGCGAAAGCCCGGCAAGACTCTCGAAAGCGCCCGCGATAGCCGCCTCGGCGGAGGCCATCAGCGCGTCCGGATCGCGATGCGCCCCACCCATGGGCTCGGGGATGATCGTATCGATAATGCCGAATTTCTTCAGGTCCTGCGCCGTGATCTTCATCGAGGTCGCCGCATCCTGCGCCTTGGTCGAGTCGCGCCACAGGATCGAGGCCGAGGCCTCGGGCGAGGCGACCGTATAGATGGAATGCTGCAGCATCAGCACGCGGTTGCAGGCCGCAATCGCAATGGCGCCGCCCGAACCGCCTTCCCCCACGACGACCGCGACATTCGGCGCGCCGAGCGAAAGGCAGGCGTCGGTCGAGCGGGCGATCGCCTCGGCCTGCCCGCGTTCCTCTGCGTCGACGCCCGGAAAGGCGCCAGCCGTATCGACAAGGCTGAGCACCGGCGTGTCGAACCGGTCGGCCAGCTCCATCAGCCGCACGGCCTTGCGATAGCCCTCCGGCCGCGCCATGCCGAAATTATGCTTGAGGCGCGATTGCGTATCGGAGCCCTTTTCCTGCCCGATCACGCAGATCGGCTGGCCGCGAAACCGGCCGAAGCCGCCGATGATCGCGCCGTCCTCGGCGAATTTGCGGTCGCCCGCCAGCGGCGTGAATTCGGCGATCATCGCCTTGATGTAGTCGAGAAAACGCGGGCGCTGGGGATGGCGCGCCACCAGCGTCTTCTGCCAGGGCGTCAATTCCTTGTAGATGTCGGCCAGCGCTTTGGCGGCCTTGGCCTCCAGCCGCGTCAGCTCCTCGCCGATCGGCGCGCCGTTGCGGGCGGCCAGCGCCTTCAGCTCCTCGACCTTGGCCTCGAGTTCGGCGACCGGCTTTTCGAAATCGAGATAGGATTTCATGAGGCCTCAGAAAAGCGGCGGGACAAGCCGGCCGCGAGCGCGGCGGAAACTGGCTGCAGGCAGGCAGGAAGTCAAATCCAAAACGCTGGCGGCGGCCTTTTCTTTATTCCGGTTTTGTTCTGAAAACACCGCCCTGCGCCCGTGCGTGGAAGAAAATTCCCCGCAAAACGTGCAAATCTGCCGGCGACATGATTCGAACCGCGCACACCTTTTTCGAATTTTTCGCCGGCGGCGGCATGGCGCGCGTCGGTCTTGGCGACGCATGGCGCTGCGGCTTCGCCAACGACGTCGATGCGATGAAAGTCGCGACCTATGTCGAAAATTTCGGGGCCGGCGACATCACGCGCGCGGACGTCGCGCAATTGACGCTTGCCGATCTCCCCGCTTTCGCGCCCGATCTCGTGTGGGCGTCGTTTCCCTGCCAGGATTTATCGCTGGCGGGAGACTATCGCGGCCTCGGCGGCGAGCGCGACGACGCGCCAACGCGCTCGGGAACCTTCTGGCCGTTCTGGAAGCTCATGCGCGCGCTCATCGCCGATGGTCGTGCGCCGCATCTCGTCGTGCTGGAGAACGTCTATGGCGTTTTGACCTCGCGCAATGGCGAAGATTTCGCGGCGATTGCGGCCGCGCTGTCGCAAGAAAAATACCGCTTCGGCGCGATCGTTCTCGACGCCGCCGACTTCGTGCCGCAATCGCGCCCGCGTGTTTTTTTCATCGCTGCGCGCGCCGACGCGTCTTTGCCCGACGCCGTTGTTTCGGACGGGCCCTGCGACAGACTGCATCCTGCAACGCTTGTCGAAGCTAACGCCAGGCTGCGCGAGCGGGAAAAGAGCAACTGGATCTGGTGGCGCCTGCCGCGCCCGGCGCTGCGCAATTCGCGCCTTGCCGATATCATCGAACAGGATCCCGCCGGCGTCGCATGGCGCACGCCTGCAGAAACAAAAGCGCTGCTGGACATGATGTCGCCGATCAACCGCGCCAAGGTTGCGCAGGCGCGCAAGGCCGGCGCCCTCATGGTGGGCGCGGTTTACAAGCGCACGCGCTTTGATGAGAGCGGCGCCAAGGTTCAGCGCGCGGAAGTTCGCTTTGACGATGTCGCCGGCTGTCTGCGCACGCCTGCAGGCGGTTCGTCCCGTCAAACGATTCTCGTCGTCGATGGAAAGTCCGCGCGATCGCGTCTGTTGTCGCCGCGCGAGGCGGCCCGTCTCATGGGTCTGCCCGATCAGTACAAACTGCCCGCGCGCTATAACGACGCCTATCGCGTGTGCGGCGACGGCGTTTGCGCGCCGGTCGTCAGCCATATCGCGCGACACATCCTTGAGCCTGCGCTTGAGCCCGCGCTGGCGAAGAAAATCGCTTCGGAACAGATCGCCGCCGCCTGAGCGCGCGGCGACAGTTGCGGCCGAAACATCACCCGTCGCCCAGCGGATGCAGGTCGCGCACCATACTTTTCATGCGCTCGTCCAGCACATGCGTATAGATTTGCGTCGTCGAAATATCGGCATGCCCCAGCAATTCCTGCACGATGCGCAGGTCGGCGCCGTTCTGTAGAAGATGGCTGGCGAATGCGTGCCGCAGCACATGTGGGCTGATGCGCGCTTCCTCGACGCCGACGCTGGCGGCAACCGCTTTCAATTCGCGCGCGAATGCCTGACGGGTGAGATGTCCGCTTTCGCTGTCGGCCGGAAACAGCCATTTGCTTTCGGCCTGTTTCGGAAAGGCGGCGGAAAGCTCCGCACGGAAATCGGCGACCGCCCCCTTGGCGGCCTCGGTCAGCGGCGTCAGCCGTTCGCGCCCGCCCTTGCCGCGCACGCTGATAAACGCCTCGCGGGCGCGCGCGGCGCTGCGCGGCAGCGAAACGAGTTCCGATACGCGCAAGCCCGTCGCATAGAGCAACTCGATCAGCGCATAGAGCCGCGCCGCCCGCACGCGCGCCGCCGGGCTCGCGCCTTCGACCGCGCGGGCCTGCCGCGCCGCATCGAGCAACGCGTCGACCTCGGCCACGGACAGGATTTTCGGCAGGCGCCGCCCCCGCCGCGGCCCTTCGAGATTGGCGGCCGGATCGCGCCCATTGAGCCCTTCCTGCGCCAGAAATTTGTGAAACTGCCGGATCGCCGACAATTTGCGCGCCTGCGACGCGGCGCTGAAGCCGCGCTTCTCGAGCCCGCCCAGGAAATCCCGCACGCCGTCCGGCTGCACGGTCAGCGCGTCCGCGCCTTTTTTTGCAATTTCGCCAAGATAATCGGACAGGTCGCGCCGGTAGGCCTCGAGCGTGTTTTTGGCCGCGCCGCGCTCGGCCGACAGCATTTCGAGAAAGCGCGCAACGAGATCGGCGCCCGGCGCGCTCATTTGCCCGAAAGCTTGGCCGGCGGCACGGTCTGCGTCATTTCGCGCGGTTGCGGCTCGACAAAGGTCGCCAGCGCCCACATCGCGCCATAGATCGCGCCGCCGATGAGCCCCACCACGATGAGAAACCGAAAAAGCGTAGGCATGATTCGCTGAAAATCCGACGTTCCCTCTGGATATGCCGTCGCCGGGCGCGCGCTGCAAGGCTCCCGCGCCGCGCCCGCTCATGCTAGGACCAGCCTGACATGAACCCGCAACCCGCCTGCCCGCCCCAGACTGCGCCTGCGCCCGGACCGCGCGAACGCGCCTTGCGCCAAGCGTTGGGCGGACGCGCCATCGTCATGGTCGGCATGATGGGCTCGGGCAAGACCTCGATCGGCAAGCGCCTCGCAGCGCGGCTCGGCCTGCCCTTTCACGACGCCGACGCTGCAATAGAAGCCGCGCACAATCGCGCGATCACGGAAATTTTCGCCGAATATGGCGAAGCCTATTTTCGCGAGGGCGAGCGGCGCGTGATGGCGCGCCTGCTGAAAGAAGAAGGCGGCGTGATCGCCACCGGCGGCGGCGCCTTCATGAACGACCAGACGCGCAGCGCGATTGCCGAGGCTGGCGTCTCAGTCTGGCTCGACGCCGAATTCGACGTGCTGATGCGCCGCGTGCGCAAGAAGCCAACGCGCCCGCTGCTGCAAACGCCAGACCCTGACGGCGCGATGCGACGCCTTCTGGCCGAACGCGCGCCCGTCTATGCGCTGGCCGACGTTAAGGTGCGCACGCGCGATCTGCAGCACGACATTATCGTGGAGGATGTTTTGACCGCGCTTGAAGCCCATCTGACCAGCGGCGCGCGCCGCACGGTGCGCGTCGATCTCGCCGGCCGGGCCTACGACATTCTGATTGGCGAAAAGCTGATCGAAACGGCAGGCGCCGAAATCGCCAGACTGTCGCCCGAACGCGCCTGCTTCATCGTGACCGACGAGAATGTCGCAGCCCATTGGCTGGCGCCGCTCGAGCGCGCTCTGGACGTGGCGGGTCTGCGCCATCGAAAGCTGATTCTGCCGCCGGGCGAGGCGACCAAACGCTACGCCGAATTCGAGCGCGTTTGCGACGCCATCATCGAGGCGCGCATCGAGCGCAACGATTTTGTCGTAGCGCTCGGTGGCGGCGTCATCGGCGACCTTGCGGGCTTCGCCGCCGCCAGCGTGCGGCGCGGCGTGCGCTTCGTGCAGATTCCAACGACGCTGCTGGCGCAGGTCGATTCCTCGGTCGGCGGCAAGACGGGCATCAATTCCAGCCTTGGCAAAAATCTCGTCGGCGCATTTTATCAGCCCGCGCTGGTGCTCGCCGACTCGGGCGCGCTTCAGACATTGCCCGAGCGCGATTTTCGCGCAGGCTATGCCGAAGTCGCCAAATACGGCCTGATCGACGACGCCGCATTCTTCGCCTGGCTCGAAAACAACTGGCGCGCGGTTTTCGCAGGCGGGCCCGAGCGCGACGAGGCGATCGCCAAAAGCTGCGCGGCCAAGGCGGCCGTCGTCGCCCGCGATGAAACCGAGCAGGGCGACCGCGCGCTGCTCAACCTCGGCCACACGTTCGGCCATGCCTACGAGCGGCTCGCCCATTACGACAGCGCCCGCCTCGTTCATGGCGAAGGCGTCGCCATCGGCATGGCGCAGGCATTCCGCTTTTCGGCAGCGCTCGGCTATTGCGGCGCTGACGATGCTGCGCGCGTCGCCGCCCATCTCGGCGCAACCGGATTGCCGACGCGCCTGCAGGATGTGCGCGGCCTCAACGCCGATGCCGATGCAATTCTCGACGCCATGTATCAGGACAAGAAAGTGCAAAGCGGCGCGCTGACGTTCATTCTGGCGCGCGGCGTCGGACAGAGCTTCATCGCCAAGGGCGTTCCGCCGGAAAAAGTGCGCGCCTTCCTGCAGGACGAATTGCGATGAGCCAGCCGGCGCACGAACGCCCGGCAGGAGGCGTCGCCTGAGATGCACGAAGGCCCTTCCATATCCGTCGATCCGTGGTTCGCCGGCGCGATCATCGTCATCTGCATCATGCTGTCGGCTTTTTTCGCCGGATCGGAAACGGCGATGACCGCCGCCTCGCGCGCGCGACTGCACGCGGCCGAACAGGCCGGCGACAAGCGCGCGATGATCGCCAATCGTCTCATCGCCATGCGCGACCGTTTCATCGGCGCGATGCTGCTCGGCAACACCCTAGTCAACATCGCCTCGTCCGCCGTCGCCACCAGCCTGCTCGTGGCGATATTTGGCGAACGCGGCGCCATTTATGCGACCTTGATGATGACAGCGGTGCTGCTGATTTTCGCCGAAGTGCTGCCCAAGACGCTCGCGATAAATTATCCCGACCGCATGTCGCTGATCGTCGCGCCGGTGGCGCGGTTTTTCGTTGCGATCTTCTCGCCTGTTCTCGTGGCGGTGGAAGCGGTTGTGCGCGGCGTTCTGCGCGCGATCGGCGTGCGGATCGGCGAGCCCTCGCATCAGGCGACAGCCGACGATCTGAAGAACGCCGTCGATCTCATGCACAAGGAAGGCGGCGTCGCCCGCGACGACCGCGACATGGTGGGCGGGCTGCTCGACCTGAAGGATCTGACCGTTTCGGACGTCATGGTTCATCGCACGAAGATGGCGGCGCTCGACGCCGACGAGCCTGCGGAAAAAATTGTCGATGCAGCGCTCGCCTCGCCCTACACGCGCCTTCCCGTGTGGCGCGGCGAGCCTGAAAACATCATCGGCGTTCTGCACGCCAAGGACTTGCTGCGCGCGCTGAAAGCTTCGGGCGGCGTCGCCCGGCTCGACATCGACGCCATGCTGCTGAAGCCGTGGTTCGTTCCGGCCACGACCGCGCTGGGCGACCAGTTGCAGGCTTTCCGGCGCCGCAAGACGCATTTTGCGCTCGTCGTCGATGAATATGGCGTCGTGCTCGGGCTGGTGACGCTCGAGGACATTCTGGAAGAAATCGTCGGCGAAATTTCCGACGAACACGACGTGTCGGTGCAGGGCGTGCGCCCGGCTGGCGATGGCGGGGTGATCGTCGATGGCGCGGTTCCGATTCGCGACCTCAACCGCATGATGGACTGGCGCCTGCCCGACGACGAGGCAACGACGATCGCCGGACTTGTCATTCACGAAGCGCAGATGATTCCCGAACCCGGTCAGACGTTCAATTTTCACGGCTTCCGTTTCGCCATCTTGCGCAAGACGCGCAATCGTCTGTCGCTGCTGCGCGTGACGCCCGCCGAAAACTGAGCGCGGCGTTAAAGAAAGCTGACGGGATCGACGTCGATGGAGACGCGCACGCCGCCGCGCTCCTTGGGGCCTTCGCGAAAAAGGGCGCGCAGGAACGCCTGTAGATCGGCGCCGCGCGGCGCGCGCGCCAGAATGCGAAAACGATGTCGCCCGCGCACGACGGCAATCGGCGCCTCGGCCGGCCCCAGCACCGTGATTTCGTTTTCGTCTGCGATCGCATCCGCCGGCGCGACCGCATAGCCCGGCGCCGATGGCAGCTGTCCGGCAATGCGCGCCAGAGCGCGCGCATGCGCCTCCGCGCTCGCGCGATCATTGGCCGAGATGATCAACGCCGCCAGACGCGAGAACGGCGGCAGGAAGGCGTTGCGCCGCGCTGATATTTCTTCGGCGTAGAATTTTTCCTGATCGCCCGAGACCAGCGCGCGCATGACCGGATGATCGGGCTGCCATGTCTGCACAAGCCCGCGCCCGGGCTTTTCGCCGCGCCCGGCCCGTCCAGTCGCCTGTTGCAAAAGCTGGAAGGTGCGCTCGGCCGCGCGCGGGTCGCCGCTCGTCAACCCGACATCGGCGTCGACGGCGCCCACGAGCGTCATCAGCGGAAAATTATGCCCCTTGGCGACAAGCTGCGTGCCGATGACGATGTCGCAGCCGCCATCGGCGACCTCCTGCAATTGTGCGCGCATGCGTTCGGCGCCGCCCGGAAAATCCGACGACAGAACGAGCGTGCGCGCATCGGGAAACAGAACGGCCGCTTCTTCCGCAAGACGTTCGACGCCGGGCCCGCAGGCCGTCAGCGAATCTTCGCTCGCGCATTCCGGGCAGACATTGGGGCGTCGCTCGACATGGCCGCAATGATGGCAGACGAGCGCGCGCCGAAAGCGATGCTCGACAAGCCAGGCCGTGCAATGGGGACATTGAAACCGGTGCCCGCATGCGCGGCACAAGGTCAAGGGCGCATAGCCCCGCCTGTTGAGAAACAGCAGCGCCTGCTCTCCGCGCGACAGCGTTTCAGCAACTGCGGTCTGCAGGACCGGCGACAGCCACTGGCCGCGCGACGGGCCGCTCTTGCGCAGGTCGATCGCCGCGAGATCTGGCAAAGCGCGCGCGCCGTGGCGTTGCGGCAGACGCAGCCAGTCGTAACGCTTCTGTTCGGCGTTGACGCGCGTCTCGATGGACGGCGTCGCAGATGCGAGCACGATCGCCGCTTTTTCGATGCGCGCGCGCACGACCGCCATATCGCGCGCATGATACGAAACGCCGTCGTCCTGCTTGTAGGCGGCCTCATGCTCCTCATCGACGACGATGCAACGCAAATCCGCAAACGGCAGGAACAGCGCCGAACGCGCGCCGGCGACGACTTTGACCTCGCCGCTGGCGACCGCCTGCCAGATGCGCGCGCGCTTGCGGGCGGCGACCCCCGAATGCCATTCGGCGGGGCGCACGCCGAAACGGCCCGCAAATCGCTCGAGAAATTGCGCCGTCAGCGCGATCTCGGGCATCAGGATCAACGCCTGCCCGCCTTGCCGCAAGGCTTGCGCCACCGCCTCGAAATAAACCTCCGTCTTGCCCGAACCCGTCACGCCTTCCAGCAGACTTGCGCGATAGGCGCGCGCGTCGACCGCATCGCGCAACGCTTGCGCGGCTTCCGCTTGCAGGTCGTTCAACTGCGCGGGCGCGAAATCGGGGAGCGGAACGCCGGCGATCGCCGCAGGCGGCAGGGTCAGCGCCTCCAGCGCGCCGCAATCGACCAGCCCGTCGATCACCCCGCCCGAAACAGCCGCCGCCTGCATCAGCGCAGATTTCGTCAGCGCAAAATCGCCCGCCGCCGCCAGCGTGCGCAAACGCGCAGGCGTCGTTCGTTCGAGCGCAGCGCCGGTGGCGCGGTAGCCGATTTTCGGCGTCTCCGGTCCGATATGTTCGGCCGCGCGGATCGCCATACGCGCCACCATGCCGCGCGGCGCGAGCGTATAGCGCGCCACCCAGTCGATAAATTCCATCAGGCGCGGTTTGAGGCGCGGCAGATCGTGAACGGCCGAAACGGTCTTGAGATTGCCGGCCGACGCCGAACGGCGCACCGACCATACGATCGCGGTTGTCTCGCGCGAACCGAGCGGCGCTGTGACAATGTCGCCCGGCTGCAAATCGAGATGCGGCGGCGCGCGGTAGGAATAGGCCGTATCCACCGCAACGGGCGCAACAAGATCGACGACGATGTCGTCAGCCATCGTGCTGCGCTCTCGCGCAGGGCCAGGCGAAACACGCGGCGCGCTGCAATGGGTTCATGGATCCATTATAGCGCCGCCGCGCACAGCAAGGCTTGAATTATTTTCGCGTTATTTCTTCTTGGCGGGCGCTTTTGCAGCCGCTTTCGGCGCAGCCGGCTTTTTCGCGGCCGGTTTGCGCGGCGCCATCACCTCCGCCATCTTCCCGCACTTGTGCGCGAGCAGGTAATAGAAGGCCACACGCGACTTGTCGCGATCGCCCTTCATCGTCTCGCAGACCGACTTGATCGCGGCGTCGATTTCGGCGTCGTTCGACAGGCCGAGTTTTTTCTTGGCCCAGTTCTC
Organism: Hyphomicrobiales bacterium; assembly: GCA_028869185.1. Taxonomy (GTDB): domain Bacteria; phylum Pseudomonadota; class Alphaproteobacteria; order Rhizobiales; family Beijerinckiaceae; genus JAJXWB01. The sequence continues at coordinate 142,433 of JAGWTA010000003.1, read as the reverse complement.
GCGCACTGTTTTCAGTTCGCTCGGGTCGGAACAGGCGACAAAAGAGGAATCGCGGTTGCGAAGCGCAATGCCAAGATGCTTGATGATGGCGGCGATCGCGGCCTCATCGGCGTTGGGCGCATATTTCTTTACGGCTGCGGCGTGATCCATGGACATGATCCTTCAGGGCGGCCGGACGCAATTTCCGAGCCTGCGCGCGAAGGATAAGCAAAAAATCAAGCCCCGTGCATCGGGGAGCCGGGGTTGTGCACAGGGGCGGGCGCCGAAATCAGCGCCGCCTCACACAAGCGCGCCGTGGCAGTGCTTGTATTTCTTGCCCGATCCGCACGGACAGGCCTCGTTGCGTCCGACCCGGCCCCAGCTTTCCGGGCGCGCCGGATCGCGCTCGACAGCCTCGGGCGCAGCGCCGTCCAGCAGCGCGGCGGGCGAGAGGTGGCCGGCGGCGATTCGCTGGTTGATCTCGGCGATGGCCATTTCGTCCTCGCCGGTCAAAGGGTCCATGTGCGAGGCGTGCATCGGCGGCAACTCGTTGGGCGCGGGCTCCTGCGAGACCTCGACGCGCATGAGCTGCGCGGTCACGATCTCGTCCCAGCGGTCCATCATGTTCTTGAACAGCTCGAGCGCCTCAGACTTGTATTCGTTCAGCGGGTCGCGCTGCGCGTAACCGCGCCAGCCGACCACCTGGCGCAAATGGTCGAGCACGACGAGATGCTCGCGCCACAGATGATCGAGCACCTGCAGCACGATCTGCTTCTCGACATAGCGCATGACTTCCGGCGAGTTGCGCTCGACGCGCGCAGCATAGGCGTCGTCCGCCGTCTTCACGAGGCGGTCGGTCAATTCTTCCTCGCCGATTCCCTCTTCCTTCGCCCAGTCGGCGATCGGCGGCGTCAGGCCGAGCACATGCTCGTAATTTTCCGAAAGGCCCTTCACGTCCCAGGCTTCCGCGTAAGCGTCCTTGGGAATGTGGCGCGCGACCATTTCGGCGACGACGCCCTCGCGCATGTCCTTGACCTGCTCTTCGACCGAATCCTCGGCCATGATCTCGCGGCGACGCTCGAACACGACCTTGCGCTGGTCGTTCATCACGTTGTCGAATTTCAGGATGTTCTTGCGAATGTCGAAATTGCGCGCCTCGACCTTCTGCTGCGCCTTTTCGAGCGCCTTGTTGATCCAGGGATGGATGATGGCCTCGCCATCCTTGAGGCCGAGCTTCTGCAACATCGAATCCATGCGCTCCGAACCGAAGATGCGCATGAGGTCGTCCTGCAGGGACAGGTAGAATTTCGAACGGCCGGGATCGCCTTGCCGGCCGCCGCGTCCGCGCAGCTGATTGTCGATGCGCCGGCTCTCGTGGCGTTCGGTGCCCACGATATACAGACCGCCCGCCTTCAGCGCCTGTTCCTTGAAGCGCGCGATTTCCTCGCGGATCTGTTTTTCCCTCGCCTCGCGTTCGGCGCCCTCGAGCCCCGCGCATTCATGCTCGACGCGCATGTCGGCGTTGCCGCCAAGTTGAATGTCGGTGCCGCGTCCCGCCATATTGGTGGCGACGGTGATCGCGCCAGGCACGCCGGCCTGCGCCACCACATGGGCTTCCTGTTCGTGGAAGCGCGCATTGAGCACGGCGAAAAGCTTCGAGGCCTTGCCGCCGCGCGCTGCATTGTAGAGCTGATCGAGCGCGTCGGGGTCGGCGAAATCGATCTGCTTGTATCCGTTGTTTTGCAGGAACTCGGCGAGCTGTTCGGATTTTTCGATCGACGTGGTGCCGACCAGAACCGGCTGCATGCTTTCGGCCGCATGCTGGATCTCGCCCGCAATGGCGGCGAGTTTTTCCGTTTCGGTGCGATAGACCTCGTCGTCCTCGTCCTTGCGCTGGATCGGACGGTTGGTCGGAATCTCGACCACGTCGAGCTTGTAGATTTCGGCAAACTCGTCCGCTTCCGTCGCGGCCGTTCCGGTCATGCCGGCGAGCTTGTCATAGAGACGGAAATAATTCTGGAAGGTGATCGAGGCGAGCGTGACGTTCTCGGGCTGGACCTGCACGTGCTCCTTGGCCTCGAGCGCCTGGTGCAGACCTTCCGAATAGCGCCGACCCGGCATCATGCGTCCGGTGAACTCGTCGATGATGACCACTTCGTCGTTGCGAACGATGTAGTCCTTGTCGCGCTGGAACATGCGATGGGCGCGCAGCGCCTGGTTGACGTGATGAACGATCGTGACGTTGGCCGCTTCGTAGAGCGATCCTTCCGTCAGAATGCCGCGCTCGCGCAGCAATTGTTCGATGTGCTCGTTGCCGTCTTCAGTCAGCGCCACGGTGCGCTGCTTTTCGTCGACCTCGTAATCGGCCGGCGTCAGCAGCGGGATGACCGCGTCGATCGCATTGTAGAGATCGGAGCGGTCTTCCGAAGGGCCTGAAATGATGAGCGGCGTGCGCGCTTCGTCCACGAGAATGGAATCGACTTCGTCGACGATGGCGAAGCGGTGTCCGCGCTGCACCATCTGCGACAATTCGTATTTCATGTTGTCGCGCAGATAGTCGAAACCGTATTCGTTGTTCGTGCCGTAGGTGATGTCGCAGGCGTAGGCGGCGCGCCGCTCGTCGTCGTCGAGCCCGTGCACGATCACGCCGACGCTCATGCCGAGGAACCGGTAGACGCGGCCCATCCATTCCGAGTCGCGCTTGGCCAGATAGTCGTTGACCGTGACGACATGCACGCCCTTGCCTTCGAGCGCATTGAGATAGACGGCGAGCGTGGCGACAAGCGTCTTGCCTTCGCCCGTGCGCATTTCCGCGATGGCGCCTTCGTTCAGCACCATGCCGCCGATCATCTGCACGTCGAAGTGGCGCTGGCCGAGCGCGCGCTTGGCGGCCTCGCGCACCGTGGCGAAAGCGGGCACGAGAATGTCGTTCAGCGCTTTGCCGGCGGCCAGCTGATCGCGGAATTCCTGCGTGCGGGCGCGCAATTGTTCGTCCGTAAGCTTGGCGATTTCCGGCTCCAGCGCGTTGATCGCCTTGACCTTGGGGGCGTAGGTCTTGAGGCGGCGGTCGTTGACCGAACCGAAAATCTTCTTCGCCAGATTGCCGATCATGGGAATTTAAATCCTTGGGCGCGGGCCGCACAGGCGCGGGGACGGGAGGCGCAGGCCCCATAAAGCGCCGGAAATGACGGGCGAGAGATAAGAGCGCCCCCCCGCAGTGTCAACGAAGGGAGCCCCGGATCGCGGTCGACGAAAGGTCAAGCTGCCGATCGTGCAGGAAAACCCAGGCTGGCGGGCGCCGCAAGAGCAGCCCCGGGGCGTCTTCCTCCGGCGTGCGCCAGCGGGCAAGCGCTTGAGCGGCCTTGGAAAAAGCCGCCTTGTCGGCATGCGGGCGATCAACGATCGCCATGGGCAGCCGGGCGGCGATGCCGCGCCAGTTCTGCCAGCGGTCGAACTGCCCGAGATTGTCTGCGCCCATGATCCAGCAAAACCGCACGCCCGGCGCCCGGCGCGTGACATAATCGATCGTGTCGAACGTGTAGCGGACGCCGATTTTGGCCTCGAGATCGCTCACGATCACCCGCGGATCGGGAATGGCCGCGCGCGCCCGCGCCATCCGCTCCGCAAATGGTGCAAGATTATTGTTTTTTTTCAATGGATTGCCCGGCGTCACGAGCAGCCAGATGCGGTCGAGCGCCAGCCGCCGCAGCGCGATCTCGCACACCAGCCGATGCCCGGCGTGCGCCGGATTGAACGATCCGCCGAACAGACCGACCCGCAGACCCGGCGCGAAGGGGGGGAGCGGGTTCACGGGACGAGCGCCGAACCCTCCCCCCTTGCGGAGGAGGCAAGGGGTGAGGATGCCCTGCTCACGCGCGCGTCTGTCCGTCGCCGCGCACGCGATATTTGAAGCTGGTGAGCTGCTCGACGCCGACCGGGCCGCGCGCATGCATGCGGCCGGTGGCGATGCCGATTTCGGCGCCGAAGCCGAATTCGCCGCCATCGGCGAATTGCGTCGAGGCATTGTGCAGGACGATGGCCGAATCGACCTCGTTCAGAAATTTTTCCGCCGCAGCGCGGTCCTCGCTCACGATGCAATCGGTGTGATGCGAGCCATAGCGCTCGATATGATCGATCGCTGCGGCGAGCCCGTCGACGACGCCGACCGAAATGATCGCGTCGAGATATTCGGTGCGCCAGTCCTCGTCCCGTGCGGGCTTGACGCGCGCATCGGCCGCCTGCGTCGCGCCATCGCCGCGCACCTCGCAGCCGGCCTCGATCAGCATCGCAACCAGCGGCTTGAGATGCGTTTGCGCGCAGGCCCGGTCGACCAGCAGCGTTTCGGCCGCCCCGCAAATGCCGGTGCGGCGCATCTTCGCGTTGAGCACGATTTTTTTCGCCTTTTCGAGATCGGCGGTCCTTTCGACGAAGACATGCACGATGCCTTCCAGATGCGCGAAAACCGGCACGCGCGCTTCGCTCTGCACGCGCGCCACGAGGCTCTTGCCGCCGCGCGGCACAATCACGTCGATGGCGCCGTCGAGCCCTGCGAGCATCTCGCCAACCGCCGCGCGGTCTGTCGTCGGCACGAGCGAGATCGCCGCTTCCGGCAGGCCGGCTTCCCGCAGACCCGCGGTCAGGCAGGCGTGGATCGCGCGCACCGAATGAAAGCTCTCCGAGCCGCCGCGCAGAATGGCGGCGTTGCCGGATTTGAGGCACAGGCCGCCGGCGTCCGCCGCGACATTGGGCCGGCTTTCGAAAATGATGCCGACGACGCCGAGCGGCGTCGCGACGCGCTCGATGAGCAGGCCGTTGGGCCGCTCGTAGCGCGCCAGAACGCGCGCCAGCGGGTCGGGCAGATCGGCGATCTCGTCGAGCGAACGGGCCACGGCCTCGAGCCGTTTGTCGTCCAGCGTCAGCCTGTCGATGAACGAGCCCTGCGTGCCGCGCGCCTTTGCGGCGGCGACGTCCTGCGCGTTGGCGGCCAGGATCGCGGCGGCGGACGCGCGCAGATGCCGCGCCCCGGCCCGCAACGCCGCATCGCGCTGTTCGCGCGGGCTCAGCGCAAGAGCGCGCGCAGCCGCCTTCGCGCCGCGGCCGAGCGCGGCCATAACGGCGGGAACATCCTCAGCGATGGTGGGCGAAACCTTGTTCATCGAACCGAACTCGTCTGGAAGCGAGCCCTCAAACTATACGCAAAGCCCGCCAGCCCCAACACCCGACGCCCGAATTTAGCGTCGCGCGACCACGAAACGGGCCTCGAGAATGGGCGCCGAACCGGGGATCGGCCGCAGGAAGGCCGGCGTCTCGCGCGGCGCGGGCTGCGCGACCGGCGCCGGCAGGTCCGCGACGCCGATGTCTTTGGGACGCGGCGGCGGCAATGGCGTCTGCAAGACAGGTTGAACGGGGGGCGGCAACGGGCGCGGCGAGGCGGCGGGCGCAACAGGGGGCGTGTTCGCATCCGCTCTGGCGCGCGCCGGCGCTGGCTCGGCGCGGGGCGCGATTGCGCCATCGGCGCGGCTTTCCCGTGTTGCAACGAGCGCCGGCCTTGTCGCCGACGGCGCGCCGCCGAACCAGGAGGATACGGTCTTCAGCAAATCTCCGCCTTCCGGGGCAGGCTGCGGCCGCGCCCTTGCGACGAGGATCGGCTGTTGGCGCGAGGGTCCACGGCAATTGCGAAAGCCGAGCGCGATGAGTTCGGCGCCGCGCAGCACCTTGTACTGGCGGGTCAACCCGCCAAGCCTTGCGCGCACGGGCGCGGGGTAAGCGCTCCAGAGCTGATAGGTGACGCCCGCGTCGGTCTCCTTGGTCACGTCGTTATAGGCCTGGTGAAACTTCAGAATGGAGTTGGGATAGACGCAGACATTGGGCAGCGACAGGGCCAGCGTGCAGGCCGAGCGGCATTCGTGCAGCCGGACCTCGCGGTTTTGCATCCGGTAAAGTTCGGTGCGGTCCTGATAGGCGCGCACAAGCCCGCCGACGTCCTTCGTCACGACGACCGGCGCGGGCATTGGCGGTGGATCGAGATAACTCATGCCGTCAGACCTTTTGCGCGCGATGGTGAACGAGCGGTTAAGAACCGCGTTGCAACCATTTCATGCGAAACAGCAAAATAAAGCGCGGCGCGTATTTTTTACGAAGATGCAAAAATCAAATCTTCTCGATGTCCTCGCGCGCGCGCTTCAGGATCGCGTCGAGTTTTTGCGCCTGTTCCGCGTTGAGCGCGCCCGCGCGCATCCGCCCGAAAATCGTCTCGCGCAAGGCGCGCACGGATTCGCCCAGCGCCGCCTCGCCGATGGGGGCGGCGGCCTGATCGAGCTGGGCGTTGATCGTATCGAGTTCGGCGCGATGCTCTTCGAGCCAGTCGCGACCGGCTTGCGTTATTTCGAACCTTTTCTTCGGACCCCAGGATTGCGAGACGGCGAGGCCCGCCTCCTCCAGCATGTGCAGCATCGGATAGATGGCGCCGGGGCTCGGGCTGTAGGCGCCCTGAAAACGCAACTTGAGTTCCTTGATGATGTCGTAGCCGTGGCGCGGTCCCTGCGCGATCATGCCGAGAACGACAAGGCGCAAGGCGCCGGAATCGAACATGCGCGATCCCCGCCGGCCCCCGAAAGGGCCGCCGCGATGCCGGCCGAACGGGCCGCCGGGTGAGCAGAAGGGCGGGCGCATGCAAGAGCTATAAACGCCGGGCCGCGCTGTGGCAAAACCGGCGCGCGACGCCGCATGTCCCGATAATTTATTCATGATTGCATAAAAATAAAGTCGCGACGCCGGAGCGCCGCGACTTTCCATGAGATGTTACGCGCCCTTGTGGCCGTCGCGCTCCTTCACGAAACGCTCGTAGTCGGCGCGGTCGCGTTCCTCGCGCTGCTGGCGCGCGAAGTCGGCGAAGGCGGCCCGTTCGGCGCGCATTTCCTCGAATGTGTCGCGCCAGCGCTGATCGAAGGCGCTATTGCCGGTCATTCCGGCAAAACCGCGCGGCCCGCGGCCCTCGAACCGGTGCGCGCAGCGGCCGCGACCGCGAAACGCGAGATACGCGAGCGCCGCAAGGCCGAGCGGCGGGCAGAGCATGAACGCGGCGCCGACCGCCAGCCCCTTCAGGAACGGCGGCGGACCGAACGGCCCGCCGAAATCGGACCGCCAGCCATGATCGCGCGGCCCATGTGGGCCGCCGTGCGAAGCGTGGTCGGGACCGGCGGTAGCGGCAGAAGCATCAGACATTGGAACCTCCATTGTGCCAATGCTGACCGATCTAATAAACGATATATCTTTTGCAAGAGCGATCGAAAACATGGATAAATTTTAATCCGTGGTTTCGAGAGGGAGAGCGGCGGCGCCGAAACGCCTCAAGGCGGTTCATTATCCGTTTGAATCGCCGGCGCAGCCAGGACTGGGCTGACTGTGCGCCCTGGCATCGTACGCGCCAATCGAATGGATGGCGGCGCGCTTCCGTCTAATCCTGAACCACTCTAGGGGCGCCAGGCTGGCGTCGGTTTTTCGGCGTCGGACTCGATCCGCCGGGCGTTGACGTAGCCCAGCAGCGCCCGCAGCGCCTCCTTGACGCCCGCGCCGCTGGCCGAAGACAGCCGCAGCAGCGGTTTGCGCTTTTCGCCCGCCGGCGACGGCGGCCCGTAGCTGGCGATCGCCCGGCGCAGGCGTTCGGCCTGCTGCCTGGCGGTCTCCTCGTCCACGGCGTCGATTTTCGACAGCGCGACCACTTCGGGCTTTTCGGCAAGACCAGCGCCGTAGGCCTGCAATTCCTGCCGCACGATGCGATAGGCTTTGCCGGCATGCTCGCTCGTGGCGTCGATCAGATGCAGCAGCGCGCCGCAACGCTCGACATGCCCCAGGAAACGGTCGCCAAGCCCCAGCCCCTCATGGGCGCCCTCGATGAGGCCGGGAATGTCGGCCAGCACGAATTCGCGCCCGTCCACCGCCACCACGCCAAGACCGGGGTGCAGCGTCGTAAACGGATAATCGGCGATCTTGGGTCTGGCGGCCGAAACCGTGGCCAGAAACGTCGACTTGCCAGCGTTCGGCAGGCCAACGAGACCGGCGTCGGCGATCAGCTTGAGCCGCAGCCAGATCTCCATCTCGACGCCTTTTTCGCCGGGATTGGCCCGGCGCGGCGCGCGGTTGGTGGAGGATTTGAAATAGGCGTTGCCGAAGCCCCCGTTGCCGCCGCGCGCCAGCACGACGCGCTGGCCGACCTCGGTCATGTCGGCAATCAGCGTCTCGCCGTCTTCCTCGAAAATCTGCGTGCCGACGGGAACTTTCAGGACGGCGTCCGCCCCGCGTCCGCCCGCACGGTTCTTGCCCATGCCATGCGTGCCGGTTTTCGCCTTGAAATGCTGCTGATATCGATAGTCGATGAGCGTGTTCAGCCCCTCGACGCATTCGGCTGCGACATCGCCGCCGCGCCCGCCGTCGCCACCGTCCGGCCCGCCGAATTCGATGAATTTCTCGCGCCGGAACGAGACGCATCCGGCGCCGCCGTCGCCCGAGCGAATATAGACGCGCGCCTGATCGAGAAACTTCATGGGGCCATTCCGCGCCGGCGCTGCAGGAATGCGGCGCCGGCCGGTGCTTTCCTACAAGCGCGCGCGCGCGGACGGAAGCGCCAAACGCTCAAAGTTGGGCCGCCTGCAGCGAGAGCCCGGCAGGCGCTGCGCCCACATGCGCCTCCCGCCGCAATTCGTAACCCATGACGGCGACCGTCTTGCCGCGCGCCGGCGCCAGCATCGGACGCTCGCCCATCGGGACGAAGCCGGCCCGCTCCAGCGCATGGCGCGACCGGCCGTTGTCGACCATCGCATCGGCGACGATGCGCTCGACATCGGTGGCGAGCCATACGAAAGCGGTAAGATCGGCGATGGCTTCAGCCATCAGCCCCGAACCCCAATAGGGCCGGCCGAGCCAATAGCCGAGCTGCGGACCAACCGGCAGCCAGCGCAACTCGATCAGACCGACGGGCGCCTGCGGCTTCTGCTTCAACGCCATGGTCAGCGTCAGCCCGCTGCCCTCGCTGTTGGAGGCGCGCGCCTTCAGCACGAATTTTTCGGCGGCGCCCGCCGGATAGGGATGGGGAATATTGGCCGTCCAATGGGCGACCTCGCCCTCGCCGGCCAGCCGCTCGATGAACGGGGCGTCGCCAGCGGTCGGCCAGCGCAGCCACAAGCGCGCCGTCTCGAGCCGGAACACATCGTCGCGCAGGTAATCCGGAAACATGCGACTTCTCCGATCCACAGCGGCGCGGAACAGGATGCGCGCCAAAAGAAAAAAGGGGAAGCGCCGCTTCCCCTTCGAGATCCTGATCGGACTGTTTTCAGACTAAGCCCTGCGGGCCTGCGTTTCCTGAAAACCTCTCGCCGGGGCGGCGCCGGCGGAGGTTTGAAACGATCCCCGCCTTTTTACTCTGCGGCCGTCGCTTTGGCGGCCGGAACAACCGATACGGTCGAACGGGTTTTGCCCGTCTTGAACGTTACGACTCCGTCGCACATGGCGAAAAGCGTATGATCGACGCCCATGCCGACATTGGCGCCGGGATGCCACTTGGTCCCGCGCTGACGCACGATGATGTTGCCGGCGCGCGCAGCCTCGCCGCCGAATTTCTTGACGCCGAGGCGCCGGCCTTCCGAATCGCGACCGTTGCGTGACGAGCCGCCTGCTTTCTTGTGAGCCATCTCATTGCTCCAAATAAGGCGCCGGGGGAGATCCGCGACCGGCGAAATTGCTGCTTGGAAACGCCTCAGGCGATTCCGGTGATGCGCACGAGCGTCAGGTCCTGACGGTGGCCGCGCTTGCGCTTGGAATTCTGGCGGCGGCGCTTCTTGAAGGCGATGACCTTCGGGCCGCGCTCGTGGCCCACGATCTCGCCGGTGACCTTCACCTTGGGCGAGAAATCATGCGCGCCGTCCTTGCCGGAGAACAGGACGTCCTCGAAGGTGACCTTGTCGCCGGGATTGCCGGGCAGGGCCATGACGGTGATGGTTTCGTCGGCGGCGACGCGATATTGCTTCCCGCCGGTTCTGATGACTGCGAACATCTTGTCCTCGTGTTCGATTCCGCGCCTGACGGAGACCGTCGGCCGGCTTCTTGCAGTTAGAGACCGAAAGAATGGTTGAGACCGGAGCAAGCCAAAGAGCGCGGAAACCCGCGCAAAATGGCCAGCGGGCGGTTTGTAAGGGCAAAGACCGCGCGCTGTCAATGAAAAGCGTGCAATATCGCTTGTCCCGCGGCCGCGCCGATGCTATTGGCGCGCCTCGACCAGCCGCCGCAAGGCTGCGCCGCGGAGAGGTGGCAGAGTGGTCGATCGCGCCGCACTCGAAATGCGGAGTACCGGCAACGGTACCGGGGGTTCGAATCCCTCCCTCTCCGCCAGCCGCCTGAACAATACATCCCTGATTTTACACGATAAATGCAATGCGACGCGCGGCCGCGCCGACGCTATAACTCCTGCAGCGCCTCTTGCGCCTTGCGCAGGTCGGCGAGAAACGCGCGCCATTGTTCGCGTTTTTCGTCTTCGTCGCGCAGGCGCAGCAGATAAGAGGGGTGGACCGTCGCGATCAACGTCGCATCGGGCAGGGCGTGAGCTGAGCCGCGCAGGCTGGAGATGGACGCCGACCTGAGCCCCAGCCCGCGCAGCGCGCTGGCGCCGAGCGCGAGGATCAGTTTGGGTTTGACCAACGCACGCTCGCCGTCGAGCCAATGGCGGCAGGCGTCGATTTCCGCCGCCGCCGGCGTCTTGTGCAGCCGCTGCTTGCCGCGCGGCTCGAATTTGAAATGTTTGACCGCATTGGTGACATAGGCTTTGGCGCGCTCGACGCCCGCGCGCGCGAGCGCTTCGTCGAGCAGTCGGCCCGCTGGCCCCACGAAAGGCTTGCCGGCGATATCCTCCCGGTCGCCCGGCTGTTCGCCGACGATCATCAGCGCAGCGTCCAGCGGCCCCTCGCCCGCGACGGCCTGAGTTGCGTCGCGCCAGAGCGGACAGCGGCGGCATCCCTGCAACGCCCCGCCCGTGCGATCGCCCGGATCGCCGCACGCATGGCGCGCGGCGACGAGGCGCGGCGCCGCCGCCAGCATGGCGCGCGCCCTTGCCGGCGCGCCCGCCACAAGCGGCGCGATGATGGCTGCTTCGGGCAGGTTCGCCCAGTATTTTTTCGGCATCTGCAATTGCATCGCCTTCACGTTGAGCCGCGCGGGATTGAAGATATGCGCGAAATACGTTCGCCATAACGCTTCAAGCGCATCGTCGCCCGGCGCATCGGCGCGCGTTGCGCCGCCGGCGAGGCGAAGCGCGGCGCCATCCCAATGCGCGCTGGCGCGCGGCGTCAGGATCGACCAGCGCATATTGGCGAAACGATCGACAAAATGCGGCGCGACGGCCGCCACGACATGATGCTCCGGCTCGAACCAGCTGACGAAAAATTCCGTGTCATCGGAAAAGCGCAAGGCGCGGAACCGCACGAAAGCTTTCATCTTGTGCACATCGCGCCGCACCGCCTTCGCCATCGCGCCCGCACGCGCGACGTCGGGATCGCTGGCGATCTGCAAGAGATTTGGTTCGCGCTTCAGCCGATGCAGCAGACGATAGGCCAGCGCGAAACGGGCGGGATCGCGATGCAGCAGCATGACGCGCGTCGCTGCGATGAATGCGCGCGGCGGGCGATCTGCATCGGCGGCGCGCTGAGGCGCTAGGCTCGCGTCCTGTGCTGCGAACAGATCGCGCTCGCGCGCAAGGGTCCGCCATTCCACATCGCGCGCCGATACGTCTTGCTGTGCGAGCGCGGCCGCGGCGGCGTAAAATCCGGCCGTATCGGTTTCGCCTGTCAGCGTGATCGCGCGCATCAGACCGCGAACAGATCGAGCTGGCGCGCGGGCGGCTTCAGCCGCGCCGCCAGATCGGCTTCGTCCGTCAACGCGCCGGGGCGCCAGTCTGCGGCGCAAATAAACGGCGTCATTTTCCGGATCGACGTCGTCAGGCGGCTGAGGTCTGCAAGACGCAGCCGGTGAAAGCGCCGCGTTGCGACGATGCGCTGGGCGGCGCGCACGCCAAGACCGGGAATGCGAATCAGCATTTCATAAGGCGCGCGATTGACGTCGACCGGAAACAGCGCGCGATTGGCCAGCGCCCAGGTCGTCTTGGGATCGAGCGCCAGATCGAGCATGCCGCCCTGCGCGCCTGTCGCAATCTCGTCGACCGTGAAACCGTAATAGCGCAGCAACCAGTCGGCTTGATACAGGCGATGTTCGCGCATGAGCGGCGGCGCCTTCAGCGGCAAGGCGGCCGAAGAATCGGGAATCGGCGAGAAGGCGGAATAATAGACGCGCTTCAGACTGTAATTGGCGTAGAGCAGCGCGCTCGTTCCGACAATGTCGATGTCGCGCGCGCTGTCGGCGCCGACGATCATCTGCGTCGATTGCCCCGACGGCGCATAGCGCGGCGCCTTGCGGCTCTTCGCGCGCTCGCCTTTCGCATCCTCTATCTTGAGACGCAGCCGCCCCATCGACTTGCGGATGGCGGGCAGGCTCTTCTCCGGCGCGAGCTGCGAGAGCGCATCGGCGTTCGCAAGTTCGATGTTGATCGACAGGCGGTCGGCGTAGAGTCCGGCTTCATCGAGCAACGCGGGGTCAGCGTCCGGAATCGTTTTCAAATGGATATAGCCGCGGAAGTCATGGTCGCAGCGCAGCCGTTGCGCGATGCGCACGAGTTCGCCCATCGTGTAATCGGGCGAGCGAATGATGCCCGACGAAAGAAAAAGCCCCTCGATGTAATTGCGCTTGTAGAAGTCGAGCGTCAGCGCGACGACCTCCTCGACCGTGAACCGCGCGCGCCGGACGTTGGACGAAATGCGGTTCACGCAATAGGCGCAATCGAACATGCAATAATTGGTCATCAGGATTTTCAAAAGCGACACGCAGCGCCCGTCCGGCGTATAGGCGTGACAGATGCCAGCGCCATCGGTAGCGCCGACGCCCCTGCCCCCGCGCGACGTGCGGCCCCCGGCGCCCGAGGAGGCGCAGGAGGCGTCGTATTTGGCCGCGTCCGCAAGGATCGCGAGCTTGTCGATCGTCTCGAGTTTCGGCATTTCTTTGTTCTAGTTTTGTTCTAGATTTTGTCAATGGGCGGGTTCATGGCGGCGCTTCATACCCACGCGTCACAGCGCGCAGGGCGCTCCGGCCAGAAAAAGCCCGACGCCCGCAGCGGAGCAGGCGGCCAGCGTCTGCAGCATTCCCGCCCTGAATCGGAAAATGGCCAGCGCGGCGCCGACCGAAAGGGTCAACGCGCAGGGGTCGAGGCTGGCGGGCGCAGGCGCATCGAAGGTCAGCCCGAATCTGTGCACCGCAACGACCTGCCGGAATAGCGTGTGGATCGCAAACCACAGCGCGACATTGAGGATCGCGCCCACGACGACAGCAGCGATCGCCGACAGCGCGCCGGCGAGCGCCTTGTTGTCACGCATCCGTTCGTTGAACGGCGCGCCAAGGAAAATCCATAGAAAACAGGGCGCAAACGTTGCCCATGTCGCAATCAGCCCACCCATCGCGCCCGCCGTCAGCGGCGCGAACGCGCCCGGCGCGCGGTAGGCCGCGATGAAGCCTACGAATTGCAGCACCATGATGAGCGGGCCCGGCGTCGTCTCGGCCATGCCGAGCCCGTCGAGCATCTCCTTCGCGCCCAGCCAATGAAACCGCCCGACGGCCTGCTGGGCGACATAGGCGAGCGCGGCATAGGCGCCGCCGAACGTGACGACCGCCATTTTGCTGAAGAACACCGCAATCTGGCTGAAGATGTGGTCAGGTCCGAACCAGACGAGCAGGGCGGCGACGGGCGCGAGCCAGACCGGCAGCCAGACCGCGATGGCTTTGGCGGCGGCTGTGAGCGAGGGCTGCGCATGGGCGGGCGTCGTCTCGCCGAGCAGGCTGTCGCCCGCCCCGCCGCCGGCGTCGGCCGGTCCGCGGGCGAACGCTGCATGGCCCGCGCGCCCGCCGAGGAACCCGATGACGCCCGCGATCAGGATGATCAGCGGAAACGGCAGGGCGAAGAAAAAGATGCCGACAAAGCCGAGGGCCGCGAAGGCGCGCATGACATTGTTCTTCAGGGCGCGCCCGCCAACGCGCAGGACCGCCTGCGCGACAATGGCGAGCACCGCCGTCTTCAGCCCGAAGAACAGCGCCGCCACGATTCCGACGCCGCCATAGAGCGCATAGACGATGCTGAGCGCCATGATCGCGACGACGCCCGGCAGGATGAACAGCCCACCGGCCAGAACGCCGCCCGCCGTTCTGTGCATCAGCCAGCCGATATAGGTCGCCAGTTGCTGCGCCTCGGGGCCCGGCAGCAGCATGCAGAAATTGAGCGCGTGCAGAAAGCGCTCGTCGGAGATCCAGCGTTTCTCCTCGACGATGATCTTGTGCATGACCGCGATCTGCCCGGCGGGCCCGCCGAAGCTGAGCGCAGCGATGCGCAGCCAGACGCGAAAGGCTTCGCCCATGCCCACGCCGTGGCCGCGTTCTTCGCTCGATCCGCAGGGTGTCACGCTGATTGGCCCGGTCGTTATGCTGCACTGCCTAACACGCTCTGCGCCGCGGGAAAAACCGGCGCAACGCGTTCCTGCGCGAACCGATTTTCGATTCTGTCGGGACTTTTACAGATTCGCTTTCGCCCAGCTTCTAACACTGCCTCACTCACGCGAAACGGGAGGTCGTCTGGGATGAGCGATCGCGTCTTCAATATTCCTGCGTCGGGTTATCTCGACGCCTTGCGGCGCAACGGCGTCGATTATTTCGTCACCGTGCCCGATTGGGTTCAGCTCGGCCTGCATGTGCGCGTGGAGCAGGGCGTCGAGGGTCTGAACCTCGTGCGTTGCTGCAACGAGGATCAGGCTGTCTGCGTTTCCGCCGGTCTGCGGATCGCCGGCGCGCGGCCCGTGACGGTGGTTCAGAACCAGGGCCTTTACGCCTGTGTCAACACGATCCGCGCTGTCGGCCTCGACGCCGCCATGCCGATCGTCTTTCTCGTCGGCCAGTTCGGCCGCGAATTCTCCAACTTCGGCCACGATCCTTCGCAGTCCGCCCGCAACACGGTGAAACTGCTCGAGCCCGTGCTGAACGCGCTCGGCGTCAAATTCTGGCGCCTCGAGGACGAGAACGATCTTCCGCGCATCGACGAGGCTTTCGCCTATGCGGACAAGGAAAGCCGTCCCGCTGTGCTGATCGTCGGCTCGCCGACCGGCTGGAACTGAGGAGGCCGCGATGAACCTTTTGCAAGCCTGCGCGATCATCGAAAAAGCCCGCAAGGACTCCATTCTCGTGGCGACCATGGGCGCCATGTTCGCTTTCGATGGGCTGAAGGCGGCCCAACCCCGCATCAGCTCCGTCCCGCTGATGGGCGGCGCGGCCAGCCTCGGCCTTGGCCTGGCGATCGCCGAGCCCCGGCGCAAGGTCGTCGTGGTCGACGGCGATGCGAGCCTTTTGATGCAGCTTGGCGGCCTCGCCACCGTTGCCGACCGGCAGCCCGCCAATTTCGTGCATTTCGTCGTGCGCAACGGCGCGCAATTCACGGGCGTCGCAAACCTCGCCACGCCTGCGGAAAGCTGCGTCGATTACGCAGGCCTCGCCGCCGCCGCCGGCTATCGCCGCACATACCGTTTCGACAACGAGGCGGCGTTCGCCGAGCACATCGACGAAACGCTGGCCGCCGCCGGCCCGACGTTCGTCGAGCTGCGCGTTGTCACGCCGCCGCCGATCCCCGGCGCGCCGCTGAAGATGGAAATTCCCGAATTGCAATTTCATCGCATGGGCGCGGAAGCGCGCGCGCTGTCGACCTGGCTCAAGGAGCATCCCCATGGCTGATACGCGGGCGGAATATGTCATCGTTGGCTCTGGCTCGTCGGGCGCAGCGCTTGCGACGCGGCTGGCCGCGCGCACGTCGGGCAAGGTGTTGCTGCTGGAAGCCGGCGCGCCGCGCGACAAGGACTTCTGGGTCAAGACGCCGGTCGGCATCGCAAAGATCTTGCAGAATCCGACCTATGTCTGGCCGTCCAACACCGTCGCGCAATCGACGCTGACAGGCCAGAACATCTATTTGCCGATGGGCAAGCTGCCGGGCGGCTCGTCCTCGGTCAACGGCATGATCTACGTGCGCGGCGATCCGGCTGAATTCGACAATTGGCGCACGATGGGTTGTGCGGGTTGGGGCTACGACGATCTGCTGCCCTATTTCCGTCGTCTCGAAAGCGCGGCCTTCGGCGATGCAAAATTTCGCGGCCATGACGGTCCGATCTCCGTTCAGTCGATCGCCGATAATTCCGACGAATTGACGGAAGCCTTCATCGGCGCCTGCACGCAGGCCGGCATCGCGCGCAATCCCGACTACAATGGCGCGAAATACGAAGGCGTCGGCCATCTGCAATTGTCGACGCGCAACGGCCGACGTTGTTCGACCGCGCTCGGCTATCTCGACGGACCGCTGCGCCGCCCCAATCTCGAAATGCTGACGGAAGCGCGCACCACGCGCGTCCTGTTCGAGGGAACGCGCGCCATCGGCGTCGAATACACGCGCGGCAGCGAAACCCATCGCGCGCTGGCCGATCGTGAAGTGATCCTGTCGGCAGGCCCCATCCGCTCGCCGCAGCTTCTCGAACTTTCGGGCGTCGGCGACGCCGCAGCCCTGCAGAAACTCGGCGTTTCGGTTGTGCACAATCTGCCCGGCGTCGGCGAAAACTTTCTCGACCACCTGCAGTCGCGCATCACATACGCCTGCACCAAGGCAATCACGCTCAACGACATTCTGGCGAGCAAGCCGCGCACGCTGGCGATGGGCGTTCGCTACATACTGACGCGCAAAGGCTTCATGGCGACGCCGGCGGCCACGGCGCACGCCAATGTGCAGACGTCGCTGGAATCCGGCCGCGCAGGCGTGAAGATCCAGGTGCATCACCTCAGCGGCGCCGACCGTTACGCGACCGCGAAGGGATTCGGCCTCGATCCGTTCCCTGGATTTGCGATCGGTTTCTTCCAGCTTCGGCCGGCCTCGCGCGGATCGATCCACATCGCCTCCACCGATCCGACGAAAGATCCGATCATCAATCCGAATTATCTGGCCGAGGAAACCGATCGGTCGCACATGCTCGCCGCGCTGCGTCTGGTCCGCAAGGTCATGTCGCAGGACGCGATCAAGCCCTATGTGGATCGCGAGACGCGGCCCGGCCCCGCCGTGACCGACGACGCCGGATTGCTCGAATACATCAAGACGTCCGGCCAGACCTCCTGGCATCCGATCGGAACCTGCAAGATGGGCGTCGACGACAAGGCTGTCGTGACGCCCGATCTGAAAGTGCGCGGGATCGATCGCCTGCGCGTGATCGATTCTTCGATCATGCCGACGATGCCGTCATCCAACACCAACGTCGCCTCGATCATGATCGGCGAGAAGGGCGCCGATCTCGTTCTTGGACAGCAATGAAACACTGGAACGCCCAACGGCGGCGTTCCTTTCAATGACCAACACCTGATAATCAAAAAGGGGAGAGAAATGTCCGATACTGCGTTTCAACCCAAAATGGCCTGGCGGATGACCTTCCTCCTGGCCCTTTTCATGTTGCTGAACTTCGTCGACAAGATCGTCGTCGGTCTTGTCGCCGTGCCGATGATGGCGGAACTGAAACTTTCGCCGACGGAATTCGGCGTCATCGGCGGCAGCTTCTTCTGGCTGTTCGCGGTCGCCGGCGTCATCGGCGGCTTCATCGCCGATCGCACGAAGACCAAAACCTTCCTCGCGCTGATGGCGTTATCGTGGGCGCTGCTGCAGTTCCCGATCGCCTATACGGCGTCCTTTGCCGCGATCATCGCCAGCCGCTTTCTGCTCGGCATAGCCGAAGGTCCGGCATGGCCCGTGGCGGTCCATTCTCTTTACAAATGGTTTCCCGATGAGAAGCGTTCATTCCCGGTCTCGGTTCTGGGTCAGGCCGCCGGCATCGGCCTGATCATCGCCGGCCTCGTCATTCCGGCCGTGACGGCGCACTGGGGCTGGCGCGCCAACTTCGAAATGCTCGGCTTCGTTGGTCTGGCTTGGCTGCTGCTGTGGTTGCCGTTCGGCAAGGAAGGCGCGCTTGAAGAGGCGTCCGACGAGACCGGCGCGCGCCGCGCGAGCTACAAGACGCTTCTGTCCGACAAGACGCTCCTCACCTGCTTCTTCGCGCATTTTGCGTCCTACTGGTCGCTGGCGCTGACGCTGACGTGGATGGCGGTCTATCTCCAGAAGGGCCTCGGCTATGGTCCGCTGGAATCGGGCCGCATGTTCTCGCTGTTCATCGCCGTCAACCTTGTGTTCGGCCTTGGCGCAGCCTGGTGGTCGCAACGTCTCATGCAGAACAAGGCGCCGAGCCGTCAGGCGCGCGGCGTGCTGACGGCAATCGCCACGCTGATCGCGGCCGCCTGTTACGCGAGCATGCTCGCTCCCAATCTCAGCCCGCTCGTGCGCGTGATCATTCTGGGCATCGGCTCCGGCCTTGCGCAGACGATCTACTACACCGGCCCGGCGATGATCGGCGAGATCGTGCCCAAGCCGCAGCGCGCGTCCATCCTGGCGATCGACAATTCCTTCGCCTCGATCGCCGGCATGATCGCGCCGGTGGTGACCGGTTATCTCGTGCAGCATGTGCAGGGCCCGCCGGCGGTTGGTTACGAAGTCGGCTTCGCGGTCACGGGCGCATTCCTGGCGCTCGCCGGCCTCATCGGCTGGGCGATGCTGCGGCCCACCTCTTCGGCGCAGCGCGTGCGCGGCGCAACGACAGCCTACGTTCGCTAAGGAAGGCGACGACAATCCAAACGCTTGTCGCCGAGGCGAGCTCCATCGCCCGCCTCGGCAATTCGACGATGATCGAAGGCGAACGCGGCCCCATTATCGTTGATACCGGGCGTCGGCCATTTTCTCCCGGCCGAAGCCCCCGATCGCGCCGCGCGGAAAATTGCGGAATTCGTCGCCGGCCGTAAGCTGATCAGCGCCCTTCGGCGACAGCTTGCAGCGCCGGCAGATCGACAATGACGAACTGCGAATAATTCGTCTTGATCAGCCCTTCGGACTCCAGCATGCGCAATTCCTTGTTCACGCTCTGGCGGGAGCGGCCGAGCATGTCGGCGAATTCCTCCTGCGACAGCTTGAGCGTGATGAGATAGCCATGCGGCCGGGACGCCCCGTAGAGCTCGACCAGCGACAGCAAGAGCCGCGCGCACCGCGAGCGCAGCGGCAAAAGCGTATGTTCGGCAATATAGTCGTACAGCGCGCGCGAGCGCAGGCACAAAAAGCGGATCATCGCCATGGCCAGATGCGGCTCGGTCTCGATCGTGGCGAGCAGCGCGGCGCGCGGAATGAGCAGCGCCACCGTATCGGAATGCGCAACCGCGTTATGGATGCCCGGCCCGCCGTCGAACGCGCCGATCACATTGAAGAGTTGCCCGGACTCCAGATAGTGCAGCACATGCCGCTTGCCGGTGGCGCTGGTTGCGCTCACCTCGACGCTGCCAGTCGCCAGAACGCAGAGATTGGCGACCGCTTCGCCGCGATGGCTGATGGTTTCGCCCCGCTTGAAGGTGCGCAGCGTTCCCTCGGCCACAAGCCGGTCGAGCGTGCTCGCCGCGCATTGCGCAAACACCGGCGCGCGGCCGAGCGCCGCACGCGCAAGGTGCGCGATGGCGTCTATTCCTTCGCCGGCGCCGGCATCGTCATCCGCACAATGATCGAGGCGCCCGAAGGCCTCGTGATTTTCGACACTGGCGACGATTACGAAGACGGCGAGCGCGCCCTCGCCGAATTCCGCAAGATCAGCGACAAGCCCGTCGCCGCGATCATCTACAGCCACAACCATTACTCGCACGGCACCAAGCCGTTTCTGGAAGGCCGCGAGAATGTGCCGGTCATCGGCCATCCGCTCGTCAACCAGCATATCGAGGAGCTGACGACCGGCTTCGCGACGGGCGGCGATTTCCCCGAGGCCATGCCGGTCCTGACGGCGCGCTTCATGGGTCAGTTCGGCTCGCTGCTGCCCGAGAACGGTCCTGATTCCGGCTTTGCGGCCACGATTCCCGTCGGCAAGCCCAAAGGCACGGTTCTGGCCAACACATTCGTTCAGAATGGCGAATGGCGCGACGTCGCCGGCCTGAAGATGCAGTTCTTCACCGAACATTTCTCGGATTCGGAAGACACGCTCAGCGTATGGATTCCCTCGCTTGAGCTTGCGCTCAACAATTTCCTGTGGCCCTCGCTGCCCAACTTCTACACGCTGCGCGGCGACGTGTGGCGCGCCCCGCAATCCTGGCGTGCGGGCCTGCGCGTTTTGCGCGATCTCAATGCGACCTATCTCGTCAACACGCACGCCCTGCCGCTCGCCGGCAAGGAAAAGGTAGCCGACGCTCTTGACGGCTACATGGGCGCGATCGGCTTCATGATCGACCAGACGATGCGCGGCATCAACAAGGGCCTCGGCCCGGACGATCTGCGCGAATTCGTGCGTCTGCCCAAGAGCCTTTCGTCGTGCGAGTACAACGCAGATATCTATGGCGAGTTCAGCTATTTTCCGCCGCATATCTACAACCATATCTTCGGCTGGTTCGACGGCGACGCCGCGCGCATCCACAAGCTGCCGCCGGCCGAGCAGGCCCGCCGCGTCATCGCCGGTTTCGGCGGCGCCGATCGGGTCAGCGCCCAATGCAAGGAGGCGCTCGCTTCGGGCGAGGTGCTCTGGGCGCTGCAGCTGGCGGACTGGCTGGTTCAGGGCGCGCCCGGCGCGGCGAGCAACAAGCTCAAGGCCGATGCGCTGCGTGAGTTCGCCTACCGCGCCCCCGGCACGATCGCCCGCCATTTCGCGCTGACGCAAGCGCTGGCGCTCGAAGGCAAGATCAATCCGCCTGTCGCCGTGCAGCCGACTGTCCAGGAAATCCTGTCCAGCGAACCGGGCCGCTACGTCAACTTCCAGCGCGTGCGCCTCGATCCTGCAAAGGCGGGCGAGCATGCCGCCAACCTGCGCGTGGTTTTCGACGAGAAGGGCGGGACCTTCGCGCTCGCCATCAAGCACGGCGTCGCCGAATTTATGGCCGATGACGCCGCCAAGCGCCTGAAAGCGGACGCCGAGCTGCACCTGTCGCCGCGCACGTGGGCCGAGCTCTACACGGGGGCCATCACGCTCGCCGGCGGTCTCGACTCAGGCGTGATCAAGACCGACAATCGCGCAGCAGCCGAGCGCATCTGGAGCTGGTTCGACGAGCCGCCGACGCAAAAGGCCTGACGCACAGCAAACGGGTTGAAAGGGGGGTCGCGCCGCAAGCGCGGCCCTTTCTTGAAAAAAAAGCATACGGAGGAGGAGAACATGCAGCAACGTCCCTGGATCAAATCTTACGGCGATGTGATTCCGCCAACGATCAATGCGGACGCCTACGCATCGGTGCGCGACCTGCTTGACGAGGCGATGAAGAAATTCGCCGACAAGCCTGCGCTGCGCTCCTTCGGCCAGACGATGAGCTACGCCGATGTCGATGCGCAATCGCGCGCGCTCGCCGCGTTCCTGCAAACGAAGCTCGGCGTGAAAAAGGGCGACCGCATCGCCGTCATGACGCCCAATATTTTCGCCTTCCCGCTCGCCATGATCGCCAATGCGCGCGTCGGCGCCATTCAGGTGAACGTCAATCCGCTCTACACGCCGCGCGAGCTCGAGCATCAGCTCAACGACGCCGGGGTCGAGACGATCGTGGTTTTCTCCGGCTCGACGGGAACGCTTGCGGAAATCGTCGGCGCGACGAAGGTGAAGAACGTGATCGTCGCGGGCGTCGGCGATGGCTCGGGCGCCAAATTGCCCTCGCCGCCGGCCGATCCGCGCCTGCAAAACATCATCGCTCTGGCGGATGCGCTCGGCGAAGGCGCCCACATGGCTCTGACTGCGCCGACGCTGCGCGGCGACGATGTTCTGTTTCTGCAATACACGGGCGGAACGACGGGCCTGTCGAAAGGCGCTACGCTCACGCATCGCAATCTCATCGCGAATATCGAGCAGTTCAAGGCCTTCATGCCCGACGCGCTCGCGCCCGGCGAAGAAGTCATCGTGACGGCGATCCCGCTCTACCACATCTTCGCGCTGATGGTGAATTTCCTCACCTATTTCTCGGTCGGCGCCGACAATTGGCTCGTCGCCGATCCGCGCAACATCGACGCTTTTCTCGACGTTCTGAAAGCATCGAGGCCGAGCATCTTCATGGGTGTGAATACGCTTTATGCGGGCCTGACGATGCATCCGCGGCTGCGAGAGATCGACTGGTCGCGCCTCAAGCTTGCTGGCGGCGGCGGCGCGGCGATTGTCGGCGCTGTCTCAGATCGCTGGCGCGAGATCACCGGATCCTTCATCCGCGAGGGCTATGGTCTTTCCGAGACGTCGCCGGTCGTCAGCTTCAACCCCGCCTATATCGATGCGTTCACCGGCACGACCGGCTTGCCGGTGCCTTCGACCGATGTCGTGCTGTTGAACGACGCCGATGCAGAAGTTGGCATAGGCGAGGCGGGCGAAGTCTGCGTGAAAGGCCCGCAGGTGATGAGCGGCTACTGGAACAAGCCGGAAGCCAATCGCCAGGCGTTCACCCGCACCGGCTATTTCCGCACGGGCGATGTTGGCGTGTTCGACGAGGCCGGTTTCCTGAAGATCGTCGACCGCAAGAAGGACATGATCCTCGTCTCAGGCTTCAACGTCTATCCCAACGAGATCGAGGCGGTCGCGACCGCCTGTCCGGGCGTCGCCGAATGCGCCTGCATCGGCATTCCCGACGAAAAGACCGGCGAAGCCGTGAAGCTGTTCGTGGTGAAGAAACCCGGCGCTGCGCTGACGGAAGCCGAAGTGACCGCCTTCTGCGCGAAGGAGCTGGCGGCCTACAAGGTTCCCAAGCACATCGCTTTCGTCGAGGCGCTGCCGAAGTCCAACGTGGGGAAAATCCTGCGGCGCGACCTGCGCGCGGTGAATTGACGCGCGTTGCGCTGCCTTGGGCGCTGTAACGCGATGATAAATAAAGGCGATTTGCGCGGATGGGACGATCTGCGCAACGCCGTCGCGCGCTGCTGCGGCCCCGGCCGTCGCGCGCGCCCTTGCTCTCCGCGAGCGATGATTTAAGCAAGGCCGGCATCGTCGCTTACAGGGAATCGCCGTGAAACGGGCGCCGCGCCTTCAGTCTTTCCGTCGCATCGTTGTGAAAGTTGGCTCCTCGCTGCTCGTCGACACGGCCGCAGGCGCCGTCAAGCGCGGCTGGCTGGAAGCGCTCGCAGCTGACCTTGCCGCCCATCACCAGCGCGGCGCCGACATTCTCGTCGTCTCCTCCGGCTCCATCGCGCTCGGGCGCAGCGTGCTCGGCCTGCCGCCGGGCCCGCTGAAGCTGGAAGACAGTCAGGCCGCCGCCGCTGTCGGGCAGATCGCGCTGGCGCGCACCTGGTCGGAAGTACTGTCTGCGCACAAGATCACGGCGGGACAGATTCTCGTCACCCTCTGGGACACCGAGGAGCGGCGGCGCTATCTCAACGCGCGCGCGACCATCGAGCGCCTGCTCGACATGCGCGCGGCGCCCGTCATCAACGAGAACGACACGGTCGCGACGAGCGAGATTCGCTATGGCGACAATGATCGTCTGGCCGCGCGCGTTGCGGCCATGGCGAGCGCCGATTGCCTGGTGCTGTTGTCGGATGTCGACGGTCTCTATACGGCGCCGCCCGCCACCGATCCGCAGGCCCAGCTTCTGCCCGTCGTGCCGCGCGTAACGGCCGAGATCGAGGCGATGGCCGGTGGCGCGGCCTCCGAATTGTCGCGCGGCGGGATGCGCACGAAAATCGAGGCGGCGAAAATCGCGACCACCGCCGGCGTGCATATGGTGATCGCGGACGGGCGCGTGGAGCATCCCATCAAACGCATCGAGGACGGCGGGCGCTGCACATGGTTCCTGACGCCCTCCAATCCGAAAACCGCGCGCAAGAAATGGATCGCGGGATCGCTTGAGCCCAAGGGCGTCGTGCATATCGACGCTGGCGCCGCGCGCGCGATCGTCGGCGGCGCGAGCCTGCTGCCCGCTGGCGTGAAAGCGCTCGATGGCGCCTTCACGCGTGGCGATTGCGTCGTCATCCGCAACCCCGATGGGGGCGAGGTCGGACGCGGCCTCATCGCTTACGACGCCAATGAAGCAGCGCAGATCATCGGTCATCCGACGCGCGCAATCGAAGCGCTGCTGGGCTATCCCGGACGTGCGGCGATGATCCATCGCGACGACATGGCGCTTGCGGGCGAATAACGGGAGCGCGACCCGCCTAACGCACGACCTTCAGCGGCTTGTCGATGGCGCTCAGCACGCGCGCCAGATCGGCGCCGCGTTTGAGAATCTGGCCTGACGAAGCGACGACGCAATAAGCGCCCTGCTTGCGCGCGAGCGCAGGATTTTTCTCGATCGTGTAAAGCGGCGTTTCCGCCGTGCGCCGAAAAATAGCGAAAACGGCTTTGGCGGGCGAAAAGGCGATTGCGTAATCGCGCCATTCGCCCTCGGCGACGCGCCGCCCATAGAGATTCAGAATCGTCTGCAATTCCCGACGGTCGAACGTCACCGGCTTCGCCATGCGGCGTGTGCGCGCGGCCGCCAGCGAGACGACCGCGTCGCTTGCAGAATCGGGCGACGCTTCCGAATCGAGACTGTCCATCGTCTCTCCTTGAGCAATATTGAAGCGCAAACAGGCGATTCCGGCAACGGCCAGAAATCTTCCTTTCGCCCCATTGCGGCCCCGCAGCAGCCCAACTGCAGGGTGAGCCTTGCGCCAGTTGCGATTGGCGGAAACGCTGGTTCGGTTTTGTCAGCCCCCCAGCCCCCCGGACGGCGGTTCAGCCTCAAGATCGTGACGTTCAAAGCCGGTCCCCGTTCGCGTGGACCGGCTTTTTTTGCGCTTTCGCACCGTCTACTAGAGAGCGCATGCAACCAGCCCCGCCTGATTTTTCCGGTCTCAGCCGCGCCGACGCTCTGGCCGCCGCCCGGCGATTTCTGGTCGCGTCCGGCGGCGCGGCGGCCGACGCCCGACCGCTGCTTTTGACGGCGCTCGGGCTCGATGCGGCGGAGATGGTCCGCGCGCCCGAAGCGCTGGTCTCGGCGCAGGACAGCGCCCGCCTTGCCGGATTTCTGGCGCGCCGCCTTGCCCGCGAGCCAGTCTCCCGCATCATCGGCCGGCGCGGATTCTGGACGCTCGATCTGGCCGTCCATCCCGATGTGCTCGATCCGCGCGCCGACACCGAGGCGCTGGTGCGCCTTGCCCTGCGGCTCGCCCCCGACGCCCGGCGCATCCTCGATCTTGGCTGCGGCTCGGGCGCGATTTTATCCGCGCTTCTGGCCGAGCGTCCGCATGCTTTCGGCGTCGGGGTCGATCTTTCGCCAGCCGCCTGCGCCGCCGCCCGCGCCAATCTTTCCGCCAACGGCCTTGACGGGCGCGCCGGCGTTGTGCGGGCGAACTGGACGGAGGCCCTCGCCGGCGCCTTCGACCTCATCGTCTCCAACCCGCCCTATATCGAAACGGCCGAAATGGCGCTGCTCGATGCTGATGTGCGGCTGCACGACCCGGCCCTGGCGCTCGACGGCGGCCCGGACGGGCTCGACGCCTATCGCGCGCTGCTGGCCGCAACGCCCGCGCGCCTTGCGCCCGGCGGGGCGCTCGCGCTCGAAATCGGCTGGCGCCAGCGCGCCGCCGTCTGTGCGCTCGCTGCGGCGTCGGGCTGGCGGGAGGCCGGGTTCGAGGCCGACCTTGGCGGGCGCGACCGCGCGCTGGCGTTCCGCCGCGACAGGCCCAATGGCTGACCGCAATCGCTCCCCGGCGAATTTGCTTGGCGAAACGGTGGAAAAGCGGTAAAAGGCAATCACACGCGCCAAATTGGTTGCGCTGGGCGCTCGTCCGGAAGCCGTCCCCTTGAGGAACGCCCCGACGCGCCAGAAAGATTGTTAATCGCTGAGATATGTCCGGGTCGCAGTCGCGGCCATTAAGGCCAAAAGACTCAAAGATCGCCGGACGCTCGCATATCCCAACGGATCGCCAAACTGGCCCTTTTCTTTTCTCTCAACGCGGAATGGCCCGACGCAACCCTGCGTCCGGCGAAAATTGCCGCGCGAACCTAAGGACGTTCGATGAGACCCAACCAGAATAAACGGATGCGCGGGCGCAATAACCGCAAGGGCCCCAATCCGCTCACCCGGTCCTACGAATCGAACGGGCCGGACGTGAAGATTCGCGGCACCGCGCAGCACATCACGGAGAAATATCTCCAGCTCGCGCGCGACGCCCAATCCTCGGGCGACCCCGTGATGGCGGAAAGCTATCTCCAGCACGCCGAGCATTATTACCGCCTCATCGCCGCCGCTCACGCCGCGCAGCAGGCGGCGCAGGCCGCCCAGATGGGCGGGCCGCGCCCGCAGGTCGAAGCCGAGGAGGAGGAGGACGAGGAGGACGTCGTCAACGATCGCTTCGCCTCGGTGGCCGAACGCCTGCCGCAACCACAATATCAGCAGCAG
The DNA here is from genome assembly GCA_028869185.1 of Hyphomicrobiales bacterium. Taxonomy (GTDB): domain Bacteria; phylum Pseudomonadota; class Alphaproteobacteria; order Rhizobiales; family Beijerinckiaceae; genus JAJXWB01. The sequence continues at coordinate 115,895 of JAGWTA010000003.1, read as the reverse complement.
CCGAACTTCCAGCCCTACGAGCAGCGCCAGCCTTACAATGGCGGCGAACGCGCGCAGGGCGAAGGCCAGCGCGACAATGGGCAGCGCTTCGACCGACAAGATCGGCAAGACAGGCAAGACCGTCAGGAGCGCCCCGACCGCAATCAGGAGCGCGGCGAACGGCAGGATCGCCCGCAGGGCGAAGGTCGCCAGAATCGCGACCGCGCTTTCGCCGACCGCAACGACCGAAACGGCTTCAACAACCGCGACGGCAATCGCGACAACCGCCGCTTTCGCGACCGCGGCGAATTCCGCAGCAACGAGCCGCGCGGCGAACAGCGCGAGGCGCCGCAGCAAGGCGAGGAACAGCCCGGATTGCCGGCTTTCATCACCGCGCCGATCCGCCAGCAGGCGCCCGCCGATGAACCGACGCCCGCCAACGCCGAATCGGGCGAACAGACGGAGGCGAACGGCTATCACCTGCGGCCGCGCCGGCGCCGCCGGCCCCGTCCCGAAGGCGAGGCGGCCCCCGCCGACGCCACGGGCGATTTCGAATAAGGAAAGCGGCGCCGCAGGGCGCCGTTTTTTATGGCGAACGCGCTGACGCCCCTCTGGCGAAAACGCTGCGATGCGATGCCCCGCCCCGCCCGTTGGCGCGATGGCGCAGGCTCGGTTAGCTTTTCGATGCGCCGGCTCAAGACCGGCCGCAGCGGACCGGCCACAGAAGACCGGCCACAAAGGGAGGCTCTCTTGAAAACCAGCACATTCGCCGCGTTCGGCGCGATCGCGTTCCTGTCCCTCGCCGCGCCGGCCCACGCGCAGCAAGCCACGGCGCCGGATTCCTACGGCAGCGCCAAATTCGAATCCTACGCCGACATCGACAAGATCGAACAGATCAAGATGGTGTGGGACTTCAATTTCGCCGACCCGAAGGCGGTGAATGGCGTGTTCAACAATCTGGCGGCGCTGCTGAAAGCCACCGCCGAATTCGGCCCGCATTCGCTTGAGCCGATCAAGGTCGTCATCGTTTCGCACGGCCCCGAGGTCGTCGTGTTCGCGAAAAAGAACTACGAAAAATACAAGGAGATCGTCGATCGGGCGGCGAGCTATGCAACGCAGGGCGTTCGCTTCGAGATCTGCCGCAACGCCGCCGCCGCGCAAGGATTTGCGCCCGCCGACCTCTATGGTTTCACGACCGTTGTGCCCGCCGGCCCCTATGCGCTCGCCTACTGGCAGGCAAAAGGCTATGCGCTGAATGCAGTCGGCGCGACGGCGCCGACGCCGCCCGTCAACGATCTCAATCGCGCCGACACAAACAAGAAGTAGATCGTCAGCGCGGGATCAGCGCCCAATAATCGAGATCAAGGATGACGCTTGCGTCGTAGCCCTCGCCTTCGGTGAGCGGGAACGACGCGCATGGCTTGTCCTTGGTCGCGATCGTGCGCAGGCGCAGCGCGCCGACATCGTCGCGGCCAGGCAGCGGCGCGACATCGAGCACTTCGCTCCAGGCGTGCACCGTCAAACCGGCGAACAGCGGCGCGACATGGCGTCCGCCGTTGATCGCGGCGATATGGAAAGCATTCGCCAATCCGTTGAACGACAACGCGCGCGCCAGTGAAATCACGTGGCCCCCGTAAATCAGCCGGCGTCCGAAACGGCCCTTGCCTTCGGTGAATTGATTGAAATGCACCTTGGCCGTGTTCTGGTAGAGGCGCGTCGCCATCATGTGTTCGGCTTCCTCGACCGTCATGCCGTCGACATGGTCGATGCGCTCGCCCTTCTGATAATCGCCGAACCGCTGCGGGGCGCCGGCCAGCGCAAAATCGTAATGGGCGACGGAAATGGCGGGACAGGCGTCGCCGAGCTGATCGGCCAGAAGCGCCTTGGGCACGGCGGGCACATGCTCCTGCGCAATGACCGCGTTGACGTCCCTTTTGCGCACCATGACCCAGCGCACGTAATCCAGCACGCAATCGCCATGCTGGTTGAAACCCTGGCTGCGCACATAGACGACGCCGGTCTGCTTGTTGGAATTTTCCTTCAGGCCGATGATTTCGGACTGCGCCGAAAGCGAATCGCCGGGATAGACGGGCGCGAGAAAGCGGCACGCCGCATAACCCAGATTGGCCACCGCGTTCAGCGAGATGTCGGGCACCGTCTTGCCGAAGACGATGTGGAAGACGAGCAGATCGTCGACGGGACTGCGCGGATAGCCGATGGCGTGGGCGAAAGCGTCCGACGATTGTACGGCGAAACGCGGCCCGTAGAGCGCTGTGTAGAGCGCGACGTCGCCCACCGTGACCGTGCGCGGCGTTGCATGCCGGATCGTCTGGCCGATGCGGAAATCTTCGAAGAAATTGCCCGGGTTTGTCTTGCTCATCGAAAGGCGCTTTCGCTCGTGAAACGAATGCGCCCTCTTAGCCTTCCCGCAGCGCTTGCGCCACTGGCTTTAAGCGAGCCAGCCGGTCGCCGCGCCAACCAGCAGCACAACGCCGACAAAGCCGCGATAGACCACGAAGGGCCAGGACGAAAACTTTTCCAGAATGCGCATCAGGCTCCAGATGGCGAAAAACGCCGAGATGGAGGCGACCACGAGCCCGACCGCCAGCACCGACCAGGCATGCGCATCCAGATGGGCTTTCCACAAGGCGTGAAACTCCTTCAGGCCCGCGCCCGCAATCGCGGGCAGGCCGAGCAGAAAGGAAAAGCGCGCGGCGTCCTCGCGATTGAGATCGCGAAACAGCGCGGCGGTCAGCGTCGAGCCCGAGCGCGAAATGCCGGGAATGAGCGCGCCGACCTGCGCAACGCCCACGATCAGCGCATCCTTGAGATTGATCTGGTCGAACCGCCGCGAATGATTGCAATAGCCTTCCGCAATCGCCAGCAACAGCGCCATCGCGATGCAGGAGATGCCGATCACGGTCAGGCTGCGCAACGGCGAATTGCAGGCGTTGAGCATGGGGGCGAGCAAAACGCCGGCGACGACGATCGGGATGGTCGCAAACACGATCCACAACGAAAAGCGCAGGTTCCAGTCGGTCCAGTCGCGCCGCTTGAGCGCGCCGAGCGACCCGAAGACGAGCCCGCGCACATCGGACCAGAAATAGGAAATGACGGCGGCGAGCGCAGCCGCCTGCATTGCGGCGGAAAAAGCCGAGCCCGGATCGCGCCAGCCAAGCAGCGCCGGCACGATGCGCATATGCGCCGTCGAGGAAATCGGCAACAATTCCGTGATGCCCTGCACGACGCCGAGCGCCGCCACTTTCGCATAACCGAGTTCGACGAAACCCGTGTCGATTCCCGCAGTGCACGCGCCAGCCATGTCGTTCGATCCGCCTCGATGAAAATTCCGAGCGAACTTTAGGCGTCGGCCGGTTTACGAGCCGTTAACCATGCGCGGCTTTTTGCTGCGCTGCATGCCAAAAGCCTCACAGGCGCGGCGCCAGCCCGGGCGTTTTGGCGGCCGGCGACCCCGCGCCAAGAGCGAGAATCCATTTCTGCGCCGGTTTTTCAAAACGGCGGTAAAGAAACAGCGACAGCGCGTAGGTGGCCAAAAGGCAGAACAGGGCGCCGGCAAAAGCGACAGGGGCGCCCAGCAATCCGGTCTTGCGCAGGACGGCCAGGACCGGCGTCGCCACCACGCTCTGGGTGAGATAAAACGCGTAGGACGCATTGCCCGCCCGTGTGATGGCGGGAGCAGCCATGAGCGTCAACGCGCCGCCGCGCGTCGCCAGCGCGGCGGACAGCGTCAGCAAGCCAAACAGCGCGATGACCGCCTCGGCAGGCGCGCCCAGTGCAAGGCCCGCCAGCGCGGCGATGAAAACCGCATGCACAACGCCCCAGGGCGGCGCAACGCCCTGCAGGCGATGCAGATTCATGGCGATCAGAACGCCCGCAAAAAATGTCGGAACAGCGCGCAGCGCGCCAAAATCGTAACTCGTGTCCCACCAGTGCGGCAGGCCAAGCCGCGCGCGAACCAAAGCCATCGCGCTCACGGTCGCTGCAAGCAAAACGACATTGACGAAGAGCGGCAATCGGCGCGCGGCGAGGAAAAACAGCGGCGCCAGAAGATAGACAAACCACTCTGCGCTGATCGACCAGGACGGGCCAACGAACGTAAGATGGTCCAGCCCGCCCCAGGCGTGCAGAAGCAGCAGATTGGCTGGCAAGCCGCGCAGATCGAACATGTCCGCGTGGTTGATCTTGACGCCCGCTGCGACAGCGATGCCGACCATGCACAACATCGCGGCCAGCGTCAGGAGGTGCAGCGGATACAGCCGCGCAAGCCGCGCCTTGAGGAAATGTCCGTAATCGGCGCCATTGGCCATGCGCTCCGCGTAACTCGTCGCAATGACGAAACCGCTCAGCAGAAAAAAGAAATCGACCATCAGCGGCAGGCGTCCGAAAATCGGCGAAAGACGATCGAGCCCGAGACGAAAGTCGAGATCATAATGATGAAGCGCAACAAGCCCTGCGGCAATGAAGCGATAGCCATCGAGCGCCAGATAGCGATATGACGAGCTGCCCTGGGCCATGAACATTCTCCCAATGGCCGGAAAATAGCATCGGAAGCGCAAGCGACCCGGCTTTTCGGGCGTTATCCCTAATCCTGCGCGCGCGTTTCTTTGCTGCGCGCGCGTTGACTCGCCACGGGCGCCCGAGTAACCAAATCCTCCGGTTCTTCAATGGTCCCTGCGGATTTCGGGAGTGCGCGATGAAGGTTCTTGTGCCCGTCAAACGGGTGGTCGACTACAACGTCAAAATCCGCGTGAAGCCTGATGGCTCGGGCGTCGATCTGGCCAACGTCAAGATGTCGATGAATCCCTTCGACGAAATCGCCGTCGAGGAAGCGCTTCGGCTGAAGGAAGCCGGCAAGGCGACCGAGGTGATCGTCGTTTCCATCGGGCCGGCGCAAGCGGCCGAGACGATCCGCACCGGCCTTGCGATGGGCGCCGACCGCGGCGTTCTCGTGAAGACCGACGATGCCGTCGAGCCGCTGGCTGTCGCCAAGATCCTCAAGGGCGTGGCGGGCGAAGAACAGCCCGGCCTCATCATTCTGGGCAAACAGGCGATCGACGACGATTCCAACCAGACAGGCCAGATGCTGGCCGCGCTGCTCGGCTGGCCGCAGGGCACGTTCGCCTCCAAGGTCGAGCTTGCCGACGGCCATGTCGACGTGACGCGCGAAGTGGACGGCGGCTTGCAGACCGTGACGCTGAAGGGCCCCGCCATCGTCACCACCGATCTGCGCCTCAACGAGCCGCGCTATGCTTCTTTGCCTAACATCATGAAAGCAAAGAAGAAACCGATCGCTGAAAAGACGCCGGCCGATTACGGCGTCGACACCAAAGCGCGCCTGACCGTGCTCAAGACAGCCGAACCGGCCAGCCGCAAGGCGGGCGTCAAGGTCGGTTCGGTCGCCGAACTCGTCGGCAAGCTCAAGAACGAAGTCGGGGTGATCTGATGACGACGCTTCTCCTCGCCGAAGTCCATGGCGGCAAACTCAACGATGCAACCGCCAAGGCGTTGACCGCCGCCGCCGCGCTCGGCGGCCCGGTGCATGTTCTCGTCGCCGGCCATGACAGCGCTGGCGCCGCCGCCCAAGCGGCCAAACTCGCCGGCGTCGACAAGGTGCTTCTGGCCGACAATGCGCTCTACAGCCATCAGCTGGCCGAGCCGCTGGCGGCGCTGATCGTTTCGCTCGCGCCTGGCTACGACGCCATCGTCGGGCCCGCTACGACATCGGCCAAGAACGTCCTGCCGCGCGTAGCCGCATTGCTCGACGTGATGCAGATTTCCGAAATCACCAAGGTCGTTTCCGCCGATACGTTCGAGCGGCCGATCTACGCCGGCAACGCCATCCAGACCGTGCAGTCGCATGATCCCAAAAAGGTCATCACCGTGCGCACCGCCTCCTTCAAGGCGGCGGGCGAGGGCGGTTCGGCGTCGGTCGAAAATGTCGCCGCCGCCGCCGACCCCGCTTTGTCCTCGTTCAAGAGCGAGGCGCTGGCGAAATCGGACCGTCCCGAACTCACCTCGGCCAAAATCATCATTTCCGGCGGTCGCGCGATGCAGAACGCCGAGAATTTCGCCAAATACATCGAGCCGGTGGCCGACCGTCTCGGCGCGGCGATGGGCGCCTCGCGCGCCGCGGTCGATGCGGGCTACGCGCCGAACGACTGGCAGGTTGGCCAGACCGGCAAGGTCGTCGCGCCCGAGCTTTACATCGCCGTCGGCATTTCAGGCGCGATCCAGCATCTGGCGGGCATGAAGGATTCCAAGGTGATCGTTGCGATCAACAAGGACGAAGAGGCGCCGATCTTCCAGGTGGCCGATTACGGACTTGTCGCCGATCTCTATCAAGCGCTGCCTGAGCTCGATCAGGAACTGCAGAAAATCGGCAAATAAGCGAGGGCTGGCATGAGCGTTGATATCCGCAAGGTCGGCGTCATCGGCGCCGGACAGATGGGCAAGGGCGTGGCGCAGGTCTGCGCCGCGGCCGGTTACGATGTCGCGCTCACCGATCTTTCGGAGGATCAGCTCGTCAAGGCCGTGAACGACATCGATTCCGGCCTCTCGCGCATGATGGAGCGCGGCGGCATGGACGCCGCCCGCAAGGCCGAAATCCTGTCGCGCATCAAGACCTCGACCGAATATGCGCCCTTCGGCGACGCCGACATGGTGATCGAATGCGCGGCGGAAAACGAAAGCGTCAAACGCAAGATCTTCACGCAGCTCTGCCCGGTGCTGAAGCCTGAAGCGCTGATCGCCTCCAACACCTCGTCGATCTCCATCACGCGCCTCGGCGCCGCGACGGATCGTCCGGAACGCTTCATCGGCATCCACTTCATGAATCCTGTGCCGCGCATGCAGCTCGTCGAGCTGATTCGCGGTATCGTGACCGATGACGACACGTTTGAAGCCTCACGCGGCTTCATCGGCCGGCTCGGCAAGACCGTGACGGTGTCGGAGGATTTTCCGGCCTTCATCGTCAACCGCATCCTGCTGCCGATGATCAACGAGGCCGTCTATACGCTCTATGAGGGCGTGGGCTCGGTCGAGGCGATCGACACCGCCATGAAACTCGGCGCCAACCACCCGATGGGCCCGCTGCAGCTGGCCGATTTCATCGGCCTCGACACCTGCCTGTCTGTGATGCAGGTGCTGCATGAAGGTCTGGCCGATTCGAAATATCGCCCCTGCCCGCTGCTCGTGAAATATGTCGAGGCCGGTTGGCTCGGCCGCAAGACGCAGCGCGGCTTCTACGACTACCGCTCCGGGACGCCGGTGCCGACGCGCTGATTTAAAAGCGATCTTGCAAAATAACTTTGGGTGAAGCAGGCGTGGGGCTGGCCGCAGGCTCAGCCCCGCGCGCCGAAAATCGCCGAACCAACCCGCACTTCCGTCGCGCCAAGCTGAATCGCCAGTTCGTAATCGGCGCTCATGCCCATAGACAATCTGCTGATTCCATTGCGCTTTGCAATTTTTGCCAGAAGCGCAAAAAAAGGCGAGGCCAAGGCGTCGGCCGGCGGAATGCACATGAGGCCGGCAATGGGCAGATTCAGATCGTCGCGACATGACCGTATGAAAGCGTCCGCCTGCGAGGGCGCGACGCCGGCCTTTTGCGGCTCCTCGCCGATATTCACCTGAACGAACAATTGCGGCGCCTTGCCGGCCCTGTCGATCTCGCGCGCCAGCTCCACGGCGAGCTTGGGCCTGTCGAGCGTCTCGATCACGTCGAACAGCGCCACCGCTTCGCGCGCCTTGTTGGTCTGCAACGGTCCGATGAGCCGCAGCGTCAAAGCGCGCCCTTCGCGCAGCGCCGGCCATTTGCCGGCCGCCTCCTGCACTCTGTTCTCGCCAAAATCGGCGACGCCGGCGCTGACGAGCGGGCCCAGGCGTTCGGCCGCAATGGTCTTGCTCACGCAAACCAGCGTCACCGCCTCGGGCTTGCGTCCGCAATCGCGCGCAGCGCGGGCGATCTTGTCGCGCACGCCGGCCAGCCGGTCGAGATCGGTTTCCTGCATGATCCCTGAACCTCTCATTGTGCGAAGATTGCTGCGCAGACGGCGCTTAACCCGCACGCTCGCGCCCTGCAAGCAGCCGTTGACCTTGGCGCGCAAATCGGGCTTGTTGCGCGCCAAATCGCCCTGAAAATCCGGACCGAAATGCGCCCCGACCGTTACAACGCCCGCGAATCCGAAAGCCATTGGCAGCGCATCTGGGAGGAGCGCGGCGTGTTCGTCTCGCGCAACGACGACCCGCGTCCGAAATACTACGTGCTGGAGATGTTTCCCTATCCTTCGGGCCGAATCCACATGGGGCACGTGCGCAATTACGCGATGGGCGATGTCGTGGCGCGTTTCATGCGCGCGCGCGGTCACAACGTGCTGCACCCGATGGGTTGGGACGCGTTCGGCATGCCCGCGGAAAACGCCGCGATGCAATCGGGCGCTCATCCTGCCGAATGGACCTATGCCAATATCGACACGATGCGTCGGCAGCTCAAGAGCATGGGCTTGTCGCTCGACTGGTCGCGCGAAATCGCAACCTGCGATCCGAGCTATTACAAGCATCAGCAACGCATTTTTCTCGATTTCCTGAAAGCCGGTCTGGTCGACCGCAAGACGGCCAAGGTGAACTGGGATCCGGTCGACCGCACGGTGCTCGCCAACGAGCAGGTGATCGACGGGCGCGGCTGGCGTTCGGGCGCGCTCGTCGAACAGCGCGATCTGACGCAATGGTTCTTCCGCATCACTGCATTTGCTGAAGATCTTCTGCGCGGGCTCGACACGCTCGAGCGTTGGCCGGAAAAAGTGCGCTTGATGCAGCGCAACTGGATCGGCCGGTCGGAGGGCTTGCGCCTGCGCTTTGCGCTGCATCCCGACGCGCGCACGAATGCGCAGGAAATTGCTGTATTCACGACGCGCCCCGACACGATTTTCGGCGCTTCGTTCCTGGGGCTCGCCGTCGATCATCCGATCATTCGCGCGCTCGCTGCGCAAGACGAAAAGCTCGCGCGCTTTTCCGATGACTGCCGCCGGATGGCCACCACGGCCGAGGCGCTCGAGACGGCGGAAAAACAGGGTTACGACACCGGTCTCAAGGTTGTTCACCCCTTCGAGCCGAACAAGCTCTTGCCGGTTTACGCAACGAATTTCGTGCTGATGGGCTATGGCGAGGGCGCGATTTTCGGCTGTCCGGCGCATGACCAGCGCGACCTCGATTTCGCGCGCAAATATCATCTGCCCGTCATTCGCGTCGTGGCGCCGCCCGATGGCGACCAGAAGCCGGACTTTGAGGGCGATGTCGCCTATGACGGCGACGGCCTGCTGGTGAACTCGCATTTCCTGAACGGCATGGACATTGCGCAGGCGAAGGAAACCATCGCCTCGCGCCTCGAGGCGCAGAACCTGCTTGGCGCGCCGCAAGCCGAACGCCAGGTCAATTACAAACTGCGCGACTGGGGCGTGTCGCGACAGCGCTACTGGGGCTGTCCGATTCCGATCGTGCATTGCGAAGTTTGCGGCATCGTGCCGGCGCCCGAAAAGGATTTGCCGATCACCTTGCCCAAGGACGTCGATTTCAAGACGCCCGGCAATCCGCTCGATCGTCATCCCACATGGAAGCACACCAAATGTCCGCAATGCGGACGCGACGCGTTGCGCGAGACCGATACGATGGACACGTTCGTCGACTCGTCCTGGTATTACGCGCGCTTCACCGACGCTCATAACGCCGACGCGCCTTTCGACAGGAACGCTGCGATGCAATGGTTGCCGGTCGATCAATATATCGGCGGCGTCGAACATGCGATTCTGCATTTGCTCTATTCGCGCTTTTTCACGCGCGGGCTGAAAGCGACGGGCCGCGTCGATCTGGACGAGCCTTTCGAGGGGTTGTTCACGCAAGGCATGGTGGTGCACGAAACCTATCGCGCCGGCGATGGCGCCTGGATTTCGCCCGCCGAAATTCGCATCGAATCGGGTCCCGATGGACGCAAGGCTTTCGCGCTCTCGAACGGCGCGCCGGTGGAAATCGGTCCCATCGAAAAGATGTCGAAGTCGAAACGCAATACGGTCGACCCCGACGAAATCATCGGGACATTCGGCGCCGATGCTGCGCGCTGGTTCATGCTGTCGGACTCGCCGCCCGATGGCGACGTCATCTGGTCCGAAGATGGCGTTCAGGGCGTTGCGCGTTTCATGCAGCGCGTCTGGCGTCTGGTCGGCGAACTCGCCAATGCGGCCGCGCCCGTGGGAGCCGCCGCGCCTTCTGAATTCGGCGAGGCGGCCCTTGCGGTGCGCAAGGCGACGCATAATGCGCTGGCGCGCGTCGAGGATGACATCGTGCGCCTGCGATTCAACCGCTGCGTCGCGCACGCCAACGAGCTGGTGAACAAGCTTGGCGCTGCTGTCGGCGCGGTTGAAACGCCTGAAATCGGCGCCGATCTGGCCTTTGCCTTTCGCGAGGCCGCCGAAGGACTGGCGCTGCTCATCTCGCCGATGATGCCGCATCTGGCTGAATCGCTTTGGGCAGATCTCGGCCATGCCGACCTGATCTCGCAGGCGCCCTGGCGGCCTGCCGATCGCGCGCTGATCCGCGAAGATACGCTGTCGCTTCCGGTTCAGGTCAATGGTAAGAAGCGGGCGGATGTCGTCGTGCCGCGCGATGCGGCGCCGGCCGAAGTCGAGAAGGCCGCGCTGGCGCTTGAATCGGTGCAGCGCGCGCTCGAAGGCAAACCGGTCAAGCGTGTTGTTGTTGTGCCAGGAAGGATCGTCAATGTCGTTATTTGATCGATCGCGCGCATCAGACTTTTCGGCCCGCCGCATCATCCTCGCCTGTGCGCTCGCACTGTCGCTCGGCGGCTGTGTTCATCCGATTTATGGCGCGTTCGGCGCGCCCGGTCTTGTCGAGGAATTGCAGGCGATCAAGGTTGAACCGATGCCTGATCGCCTTGGCCATTACCTCGCCAATGAATTGATGTTCGCGCTGAATGGAACGGGTTCGGACGTCGCGCCGAAATATCGGCTGTTCGTTTCCTTCAAGGAACGCGCGCAAACGCCGGTGATCGATACCGTGACCGGACGCGCGACATCGGCGAGTGTGATCGTCGACGCCGAATGGAGCCTCATGCCGATCGCCGGCGGTGAACCTGTTGCGCGCGGCGTGGCCTTTGGCGCTGTTTCCTACGATCGCACGCTGCAGCGCATTTCAAATGTGCGCGCAGCGCGCGACGCCGAAACGCGCAACGCGAAAATGCTCGCCGATCAGATCAGGCAGCAGATCGCGGCGCAGTTTTCCGCGCGCGGCTGATGGCCAATCTCGCGCCCGGCCAGCTCGACACGTTTCTCGAACAGCGCAAGGCCCCCGGCGGCGCCGTGTTTCTCCTGCACGGCGTCAACGAAGCTTTGCGCCTTGCCTGTTTCGACGCGATCCGTCGCGCAGCGCGCGTCGATCAGGGCGACGCCTTTGCTTATGTGCGGCTGGACGACGCGGCGCTCGAAGCCGATGCCGGCCGTCTTGCGGACGAGGTGAAGGCTGTGTCGATGTTCGGCGATCTGCGATTGATCGACGTGCGGTGCGCGGCGCGCGCGGCGCAGAACGTCGTGCGGCTGGCGCTGGAATCCATCGACGAATCATGCCTCGTTGTCGTCTCGACCGGCGAGTTGCCCGATGGATTTTCGGCAGCGGGAACGAAGAAGTCCACGCCGGCGCTTATCGCGATTGCCTGTCCGGCGGAACGCGCCGGCGATCTGCGCACGCTGGTGCAGGACCAATTGCGCGCGCATGATCTTGCCATCGGCGATGACGCCTTGACGCTTCTGCTCGATTTGTCCGGCGGCGATCGCGCGGCGATCGCTGGCGAGGTCGAAAAACTGAGCGCCTATAAGGCGAAGGACAAGACGCCGGTTTCCGTTGAAGATGTCGCCGAGGTTGTCGCCGATGTTTCGGCGCTGCTGACCGACCAGCTGGTGCGCGCCGCTTATGCAGGCGACATGGGGACGTTCCTCACGCTGCTCGACAGGCTGGGCCCGCACGGTTCGGAACGCATCGCAGCGTTGATGCTGACCGCGAGCAACGTGCAATTCGCGCACCGCGCAAAAATGCAACGCTGGTCAAGCGGGCGCAACGATCCCTGGAAACCGGAAGATTTGCGCGTGATGATGCGCATGCTGGCCAGGGCGACCTTGCAAGGCCGGCAGGAGAGCCGCGCCAGCGAATTGCTGGCCGAACGCGCGCTGCTCACATTGGCGCAACGCGCCGGCCGGCGACGTTAGAGCGCTGTGCGCAACGCGCCTTCAGCGCGTCGCAACGCCGAGTTTGCCGCACAGAAGATCGAGCTGGTCGAGCGTCTTGTATTTAAGAACCAGCTCGCCCTTCTCGCCCTTGCCCTTGATGAGCGCGACCAGACCAAGCGCATCGGCCAACCGCTTTTCAAGCGCGCGCGTGTCTGCGTCTTTCTGCGCCTTGGCGCCTGCAGGCGCACTCGCCGATTGCTTCTCGTCAGGTTCGTTCTGGCGCTGTGCGATTTGCTCCACGTCGCGAACGGTCAGGCCCTGCGCGACAATCATCCTGGCGGTGGCGTCGGGATCGGACACAGCCAGCAACGCGCGCGCATGTCCTGCCGAAATGCGGCCATCGCTCAGAAAAGCTTTCGTCTGCGCCGGCAATTTCGTCAAACGCATCATGTTGGCGACATGGCTGCGGCTCTTGCCGATGGTTTTGGCGAGGTCAGCCTGCGTGTAGCCATATTCAGCGACGAGACGCTCATAGCCGGTCGCCTCTTCCAGCGGATTGAGGTCGGCGCGCTGCACGTTCTCGATGATGGCAAGTTCGAGCGCTTCCTTGTCGCTCGCCGTGACGACGACGATGGGCACTTCATGCAGGCCGGCCTTCTGCGCAGCGCGCCAGCGCCGCTCGCCCGCGATGATCTCGAAAGCATCTTTCAGGCCGGCGAAGGCGCGCACGACGATGGGCTGCAGCACGCCTTTTTCGCGAATCGAATTCGCAAGATCCGTAAGATCTTCCTCGCCGAAATCCTTGCGCGGATTATGGGCGTTGGGTCGCAGGAATTCGACAGGCGCCTTGCGCTGGCCGGCGTTCGCCGCGCGCTGCGGAACGATCGTGTCTTCCGCGCCCGTCCCGATCAGCGCCGCCAGGCCGCGCCCGAGGCGCCGTGCTTCTTCCGCCATAATGCCCTCTTTTCAAATTTTGTTCTGCGCCGTTCAGGCCGCACGCATGCGTCGCTCGCGCTGAATGATCTCGGACGCCAGTTTCAGATAGGCCTGACTGCCCGTGCAGCGCAGATCGTAGAGCAGCGCCGGCTTGCCGTAGGACGGCGCCTCGGACACGCGCACATTGCGCGGGATCACGGTTTCATAAACCTTGTCGCCCATATGGGTGCGCACGTCGGCCTCGACCTGCGTCGTCAGGCTTGAACGCTTGTCGTACATCGTCAGCACAACCCCGTGGATCGTCAGATTGGGGTTGAGCGCATTTTTCACCTGCTCGACGGTTGAAAGAAGCTGCGACAGACCTTCAAGCGCGAAAAACTCGCATTGCATCGGCACGACGACGCTGTCGGCGGCCGAAAGGGCGTTGATCGTAAGAAGGTTCAGCGAGGGCGGGCAATCGATGAGCACATAAGTGATCGGGCGCCCGGCCTCGACCTCGAAATCCGCGCATGCGGCGAGCGCATTGCGAATGCGGAAATTGCGGTCGCCCTGCGGCGCAATCTCCAGCTCCACGCCCAGCAGATCGAGCGTCGAAGGCGCGATCCACAGGCGCGGCACGGCGGTCGCGACAATCGCCTCATCCATCCGGCAGTCGCCGACCAGCACATCATAGGTCGATTTCTGCCGGGCGCGCCGATCGATGCCGAGGCCTGTCGAGGCGTTGCCTTGCGGGTCGAGGTCGACGATCAGGACGCGCTCGCCGATTGCGGCCAGCGCGGTGCCGAGATTGATGGCGGTTGTCGTCTTTCCAACGCCGCCTTTTTGATTGGCGAGGGCGAGAACGCGCATTGTGTGGCCTCCTGCGCTCAGGAAAGCCGAGGCGCGACCCGAACGATGGATCCGGCGCGATCGACTTTGCTGGCGACGATTTCGACGTTGAATATACTAGATATTGAGGCTTGGGTCAATTCTTTATCTACATTTTGACCCTTTAAAAACAAGCCGATCGCGCCGTTCCGGCGCAAAGTCGGCCCCGTCAACGCCATCAACTCTGACATGCTCGCCATCGCGCGCGATGCGATGACGGCCGGTTGCAGGTGTCGCAACGCATTTTCGGCGCGTTCCGCGTGGATCGCAGCCCGCGCGCCTGTTTCACGTGAAACTTCGCGCAAAAAGGCCGCCTTGCGCAAGTCCGATTCGATGAGGTGCGTCTCGCCGCCCCCGGAATTTTTCTGCATCAGCGCGATGACCAACCCGGGAAATCCGGCGCCCGAGCCGAGATCGGCCCAAACAGCGTCGACAGCCGCGAGCCCGCCAAGCTGGGCGGAGTCGGCAAAATGGCGCAGCCAGATGTGGTCGAGCGTCGCGGGACCGACGAGATTGATCCGCTTCTGCCAGCGCCGCAACAGCTCCTCATAGAGATCGAGCTCTCGCTCGACCCCCCGCAACGCGGGGAACAGCTCGAGCGCCTGATCCTTGTCCCGGCTCATTCGGCCGCAGCTTTCCGTTTCACATAGGCCGCCAGGATGGTCATCGTGGCGGGCGTCACGCCTTCCAGCCGATAGGCATGGGCGAGCGTCGCCGGGCGCGCCTCCGACAATTTCAGCCGCGCCTCATTCGAAAGCCCCGGGATGGCGCCATAGTCTAGCGCATCCGGCAGCGCCGCGTCGAAAGCCCGGGCGTAGCTTTCGATGTCGCGTGTCTGCCGGTCGAGATAGACCGCGTATTTGGCGTTCGTCTCGACCTGAAGCCGTATATCGGACGGCACAGCTGAAAGCCCGGGCCAAATCCGCAACAAATGGTCAAAAGAGACATCGGGCCGGGACAGCAGATCGAAGGCGGACCGGCGAACGCCATCCGCATTGACTGCAATGCCCGCCGCGTTCGCCTCATTCGGCGTCGCGACGAGCGTCCTGGTCTGGACCTCGATCTCCGCGATCTTCGCCCGCCGATCCTCGAAACGCCGCATCCTTTCATGGGACACACAACCGAGCGCCGAGCCGACAGGCGTCAGACGCAGATCGGCATTGTCAGCCCGCAAGCTCAGCCGATATTCGGCGCGCGAGGAAAACATGCGATAGGGTTCCGAGACGCCGCGCGTCACAAGATCATCAATCATCACGCCAACGAATCCATCGCTGCGTTTGATGATCGCGGGCGCGACCCCCGCCGCACGGCGGGCTGCATTGACACCGGCCAAAAGCCCTTGCGCGCCAGCCTCTTCATAGCCTGTCGTGCCGTTGACCTGCCCGGCGAAGAACAGGCCCTCGATCCGCTTGCTTTCCAGCGTTGGGAACAGGCTCCGTGGATCGAAATAATCATATTCGATCGCATAACCGTAGCGCTGGATCGTGCATTCCTCGAGGCCGGGTATGGTTTGGATGAAGCGCCGCTGCGTTTCGGGCGACAGGCTCGTCGAGATGCCGTTGGGATAAACCGTATCCGAATCGAAGCCCTCGGGTTCGAGGAAAATCTGATGGCCGTTCCGGTCCCCGAAGCGGGTCACCTTGTCCTCGATGGATGGGCAATACCGAGGGCCACGCCCGGTGATCGCGCCTGAAAACAAGGGCGAATCCGCCAACCCCTCGCGAATGGCCGCATGTGTTTCGAGCGTCGTACGGGTGATGTAGCAGTCGCGTTGCACACGTGCGACGCTGTCCGTCAGGTAAGAAAATGGTTCCGGCTCCGAATCGCCGGGTTGAGGCTCAAGGCGCGCATAGTCGATGGTCTTGCCGTCGAGGCGTGCGGGCGTACCTGTCTTCAGACGCCCCATGGGAAGCCCGAGACGCTCGAACGCATGGCCGAGCGCATTGGACGCCGCTTCATCGGCGCGCCCAGCCGGGATGCGCTCCTGACCGATATGGATCACGCCGCGCAAAAACGTTCCCGCTGTGACGACGAGCGCGCTGCATTCCAGCCGCCGGCCATCCTCAAGCAGAACGCCTGCGACTCGATCCCCAACAAGGGTCACATCGCCGACCATTGCTTCTATAACGCTCAGATGGGCAACTTTGTTCAACAGCGCCGGAATGGCTTCGGCATAAAGCTTTCGATCAATCTGAGCGCGCGGACCCCGGGCCGCAGGCCCGCGCGAACGGTTGAGAACGCGAAATTGCATGCCGGCATAATCGGCGGCGCGCGCCATGAGCCCGTCCAGCGCGTCGATCTCCCGCACCAGCTGGCCCTTGCCGAGGCCGCCGATCGCGGGGTTGCAGGACATCACGCCAAGGTCCGACAGCGCCTTGGTGACAAGCGCCGTCCGCGCGCCTGTCCGCGCAGCAGCAGCCGCTGCTTCGCAGCCCGCGTGTCCACCACCAATCACGATGACGTCGAAAAACTGTTTCACGTGAAACATCCTTCGTCGGCGCAGGGAACGTGTTTCACGTGAAACACTCTATTTGCCGATGCAGAAGCGGCCAAAGATTTCTCCCAGAACGTCTTCCACGTCAACACGCCCGGCCAGCCTTCCAAGCGCGTGGAGCGCTGATCTCAAATCTTCCGCAGCCAGCTCATATCGCCCGACTGCAATCTGTTCACGCGCCTGTTCGATAGAGTCGACGCAAGCGCGCAAAGCCGCTTCGTGACGCTCCCGAATCAGTAGCCCATCCGAGCCATCGCCGGTCGCCGCAACAGCCGCGGCATGAACAGCGTTTTCGAGCGCCTGCAGCCCGTCCCCGGTCGCAACCGAGATGGGCATTCCGCCGCCAGCGGGCGGGGGCTGCAGGTCCGACTTGGACCAGATCGCCAAACTCCCCGCAGGGCCAGGTTCAGAAAGCCCGGGCGCATTCAGCCACAACACAAGGTCCGCGCTTTCGACCGCAGCCTTTGCACGGCCAACGCCGATACGTTCGATGGGATCGGCCGACGGACGCTGCCCGGCCGAATCGATCAGCGTTATCAGCGCGCCATTGAAATCCAGCCGCGCGCTCAGAAGATCGCGCGTCGTGCCGGGCACGTCTGAAACAATGGCGGCCTCCCGGCCAATCAGTGCGTTATACAGGCTCGATTTTCCCGCATTGGGCGGGCCAGCGATCACCACCGTGAATCCCTCGCGCATGCGGCGAGAACGCGCGCCCTTGGCGACTTCGGCCTGTATCGCCGACGCCAGTTCGTTGCAGTCCCGAATCAATTCGCCCAGAGCTGCATCGCCCACATCGCCCTCGTCGGAAAAATCGAGTTGTGCTTCGAGCGCCGCCGATAGCGAAATCAAACCGTTGCGCCAATCACCCAGCCTTGCGCTGAGGCCTCCGCCAACCACACGCAACGCCTGTCGGCGTTGGTATTCCGTTTCCGAATCGATCAGATCGGCGATGCCTTCGGCCTGCGTCAGATCGAGCTTGCCCGCCAGAAAGGCGCGCTGCGTGAATTCGCCCGGCTCAGCCTGACGCGCGAGCCCGCCAGAACTCAGCGCTTGCACCATGGCTGCGATGACCGCACGCCCCCCGTGAAGGCCGAACTCCGCGCAATCTTCACCCGTATAGGAGTGCGGCGCAGGAAAGTATGTAACCAGGCCTTGGTCGATCTCGACGCCATCCAGCGAACGCAATACGCGCAAGGCGGCGCGTCGCGGCGGCGGCGCCGCATGCCCCGTCAGTTGTTCGATGAGCGCGCGCGTTTGCGAGCCGGATATACGCACCACCGCGACCGCCGACCGGCCGGCCGGCGTCGCCAGAGCGTAAATCGTCGCCGTATCGCCCGGCGGTCGCATCGCGTCAGGTGTTCATGGATTCGAAGAAGCCCGCGTTGTTCTTCGTCTCGCGCAACTTGCCCAACAGGAACTCGATGGCGTCGACCGTCCCCATCGGGTTGAGGATGCGGCGCAGAACATACATCTTCTTGAGAATGTCGGGCGCGACAAGCAGGTCTTCCTTGCGCGTGCCCGAGCGCGTGATATCGAGCGCCGGGAAGACGCGTTTGTCCGCAACCTTGCGGTCGAGGATGATTTCGCTGTTGCCCGTGCCCTTGAACTCTTCGAAGATGACTTCATCCATACGCGAGCCCGTGTCGATCAGCGCCGTCGCGATAATCGTCAGCGAGCCGCCTTCCTCGATATTGCGCGCGGCGCCGAAAAAGCGCTTGGGCCGCTGCAACGCATTCGCATCCACACCGCCGGTCAGAACTTTGCCCGAGGAGGGCACGACCGTATTATAGGCGCGACCAAGGCGCGTGATCGAATCCAGCAGGATCACGACGTCGCGCCCATGCTCCACGAGCCGCTTGGCCTTCTCGATCACCATTTCGGCGACCTGAACGTGGCGAACCGCGGGTTCGTCGAAGGTGGATGAAACAACCTCGCCTTTCACCGAACGCTGCATGTCGGTGACTTCCTCAGGACGCTCGTCGATCAGAAGCACGATCAGATAGCATTCGGGGTGATTGGCGGTCACCGACTGCGCAATATTCTGCAACAGCACGGTTTTACCTGTCCGCGGCGGCGCGACGATGAGTGCGCGCTGGCCTTTGCCGATCGGCGCGACAATATCGATGATGCGGGCCGACTGATCCTTTTTCGTCGGATCCTCGATTTCAAGCTTCAACCGGGCATCCGGGTAAAGCGGCGTCAGATTGTCGAAATGAACCTTGTGACGCGCCTTTTCCGGGTCCTCGAAATTGATCGTATTGACCTTCAGCAGCGCGAAATAGCGCTCGCCCTCCTTCGGGCTGCGGATCAGACCTTCGACCGTGTCGCCCGTGCGCAGGCCAAACCGGCGAATTTGCGAAGGCGAAACATAGATGTCGTCCGGCCCGGCGAGATAATTGGCGTCCGGCGAGCGCAGGAATCCGAACCCGTCCTGGAGAACTTCGACCACGCCTTCGCCGATGATTTCGGTGTCGTTGGCCGCAAGCTGCTTGAGGATCGCAAACATCAGCTCCTGCTTGCGCATCACGGAGGCATTTTCGACTTCAAGCTCCTCCGCGAAAGCGAGCAACTCGGTCGGCGATTTGACCTTGAGATCCTGTAATTTGATTTCCCGCATGGGGGAGTGTCCTTGAGATTTTGGGGGAGGAGCCGACAGTCCACATCGGGGACAACAAGCGCGCCCTGCGCGCATTCCGGCAATAGGTGGGAAGAACCGTTAGATACCTGAAAGACGGGGCAAAATCAAGGCGTCAACCGCGTACGAGCGCAACCAGCCGTTCGACATGCGCAATAGGCGTATGGGGCAGAATGCCATGGCCGAGGTTGAAGATATGCGGTTTTCCAGCAAAGTCGCTTAAAATTCCTGCGACGCTTTCGTCGAGCGAGCGGCCGCCAGCAACCAAAGCCAAGGGATCAAGATTTCCCTGCACAGGCAATGAGTTGCCGATTATTTTTCTAAGTTGAACAATATTATCGGCTGTCCCCACGCCAAGACACTCCACAGGAACATCCCTGCAATAGGCCGCCAGATTGCCGCCCGCCTCGCGCGGGAATCCGATGACGGGAACGCCGGGCGCAAGGCGACGGAATTCCGCAACAAGCCTGCGCATGGGATCAACGCACCAGGCCTTAAATTGCGCCGGCGGCAGAACGCTAGCCCAGGAATCGAAAATCTGCACGGCGTCGACGCCCGCTTTAACCTGCGCCGCCAGATAGCGCGCCGAACCTTCGACGATCTTGTCCATCAGCCGCCCGAAGGCTTCCGGATGCCGATAGGCAAAAAGCCGAACCGTCTCGAGATCGCGCGACCCCTGACCAGCAATCATGTATGAGGCGACCGTCCAGGGCGCGCCGCAAAAGCCGAGCAGAGCTGTCTCGGCCGGCAGCTGCGTCTTGATGAGGCCAATCGCCTCGAAAACCGGATCGAGCCTTGCAAGATCGACCGCGCCGATATTGTCGCAGCCCGCGCTATCAAGCGGCGGCGATAGCCGCGGTCCCTCGCCTTCGACGAAAGTGACCGTCTGCCCCATCGCGTGCGGGACCACGAGAATGTCGCTGAACAGAATGGCGGCGTCGAAACCAAACCGCCGGATCGGCTGCAACGTGACTTCAGCCGCCTTTTTTGGCGAATAGCACAGATCGAGGAAAGAGCCGGCTTCGGCGCGCACAGCGCGATATTCCGGCAGATAGCGCCCCGCCTGGCGCATCAGCCATATCGGCGGGCGCTCAAGCGTATCGCCAGCCAGAACGCGCATGATCGGCTTGGCCGTTTTCCCCAAATCCGCGTTCGAAAGACTCATATATAAAGAATCCTTGAAAAGGCTATTTTTTCTGCTGTTACCGCGGGATTAGCGAGATTCAGGGCCGTCCACAACCCGCCGGCCGATGATCCTCGCAAATGAATCGTCCACGCTTTCCGCCTCATTGCGAAAAATTTGCAATAATCTTTCTGAATCAAAATGATACAAATTTTAGTCCACATCCTCTCCTGTGTATGGCTCTGCCGTTGCGCCGGTTTGCGCAATCGCCGATTTTCTGCACGGCGCAAGAGCGGTGGATGGCGCGGCCCGCTTGTCCCCGCCAACGTGACGAACCGGTGACGCTCCAGTATCGTCCCCATTCTATCCCCAGGGGACTGTGCACAAGTGGCGGGCCGAAACTATTTCCATCTGCATCTGGTTTCGGACGCCACCGGCGAAACGCTCATCGCCGTCAGTCGCGCCGCAGCGGCGCAATATCAGGGCGTCTCCTCGATCGAGCACGTTTACCCGCTCGTTCGCAACGTGCAGCAGCTCGACAAGGCGATCGCCGAAATCAAGGCTTCGCCCGGCGTCGTCCTGTTCACGCTGGTCGATCCCGAACTCAGCGAGCGGCTGCGCACGGCGTGCATCGAGGCCGGCTGCCCACATCTGTCGGTCCTCGAGCCGATCCTCGGTCTGTTCCAGTCCTACCTCGGCGCGGCGGCGACCGCGCGGCCCGGCGCGCAGCACATGCTCAACGCCGATTATTTCAAACGCATCGACGCGCTCAATTACACGATGATGCACGACGATGGGCAGATGACGGAAGACCTGAACGATGCCGACGTCGTTCTGCTCGGCGTCAGCCGCACATCGAAAACGCCGACCAGCATCTATCTCGCCAACCGCGGCGTGAAGACCGCCAATATTCCGCTCGTTCCCGGCGTTCCGACGCCGCCGACTCTGGAGCAGGTTTCCAAGCCGCTCGTTGTCGGCCTCGTCGCCTCGCCGGACCGCATCGTGCAGATCCGGCAAAATCGCCTGCTGGCGCTGAACGCCGATCCCGACACGCCCTATATCGACCGCGATCTCGTTGCCGATGAAATCGCAATGTCGCGCCGTCTGTGTGAACGCCACAAATGGCCGATGATTGACGTCAGCCGCCGCTCGATTGAAGAAACCGCCGCCGCGATCATGGATCTGTATCGCGAACACAAACTCAAATTCATCGCCGAGGGTTGATGTTTCACGCCGGCGAAAAACTGATTCTGGCCTCCAAAAGCCCGGCGCGCGCACGCCTTCTGGCGAGCGTCGGCGTCGGCTTCGATGTCATGGACGCCGAAATCGACGAACGCGCCGTCGAGCAGCGCATTCTGGCGGGGCTCGAAGCGAATTCGCAGGAAGCTGCGCGGCGTCTCGCCTCTGGACTGGCGCTGGAAAAGGCGCGCGCCATCGCCGCGCTGTCGCCAAACCGCTGGGTTCTGGGCGCCGATCAGGTGCTCGCTTGCGAAGGCGCTATCTGCCACAAGGCGCGCACGCCTGAAGAAGGCTGCGCGCAATTGCGACGCTTGCGCGGCCGCACGCATTACCTTTTTTCCGGCCTTGCTCTGCTCAAGGGCGAAAAGCAGGAAATGGCGCATTGTTCGCAAGCCGCGCTCACCATGCGCAACTTTTCGGACGTGGCGCTGGAATCCTATGTCGCTGCAATGGGCGAGCGCATGTTCGCAACAGTCGGCGGCTATGAGATCGAAGGGCTCGGCCTCACGCTGATGGAAAAAATCGAAGGCGATTTCTCCACCATTCTCGGTCTGCCGCTGTTGCCGCTGCTCGCGCGTCTGCGCGAACTGGGTTTGATGCTGGCATGAAGATCATCGGTCTCACCGGCTCCATCGGCATGGGCAAATCGACGACGGCGGACATGTTCCGCATGGCGGGCGCGCCCGTCTACGATGCCGATGCGGCGGTGCACCGCCTTTATGCGGGCGCCGCAGTTCCGCTGGTTGCGGCCCGTTTTCCCGCCGCGCTTGTCGAGGGCCGCATTGATCGCGCAAAGCTCGGCGCGCTGGTTCTCGACGACGCTGACGCCATGCGCGATCTCGAAGCCATCGTTCATCCGCTGGTCGGCCAGGAACGCGCGCGCTTTCTCGAAGCCGCGCACAAGAGCGGCGCACCGCTCTGCGTTCTCGACATTCCGCTGCTGTTCGAAACAGGCGGCGAAAAATCCGTCGATCTCGTTGCTGTCGTTTCGGCGCGCGCGCCCGAGCAGCGCGCGCGCGTGCTGGCGCGCCCCGGCATGACGGCGGCCAAGTTCGAGGCGATTCTTGCCCGTCAAATGAGCGACGCGCACAAGCGTCGCAACGCGCATTTCGTGATCGATACAGGCGGCGGCCTCGATTATGCTCGCCGGCAGGTCGAGGCGTTGATTCGGGCTGTAACATGACGGGTAAAAATTTCCGCGAGATCATTCTCGACACCGAAACGACGGGTCTCGATCCGGCGACGGGCGATCGCGTCATCGAGATCGGCGCCGTCGAGATTATCGACGGCCTGCCGACCGGCGCGCATTTTCATGTCTACATCGATCCCCAGCGTGATGTGCCCGAAGGCGCCGTCGCCGTGCACGGCATCACGACACAATTCTTGAAGGGCAAGCCGCTTTTCGAGCATGTCGTGGAAGAGTTTCTGCTCTTCATCGGCGATGATCGCATCGTTGCGCATAACGCTTCTTTCGACCTGAAATTTCTCAACGCCGAACTCGCCTTGGCGCGTCGCGACCCCATCGGCGCGGCCCGCGTCGTCGATTCGCTGGCGTTGGCGCAACGCAAGCATCCCGGTCAAAAAAATTCGCTCGATGCGCTCTGCATGCGCTATGGCGTCGATGCTTCGCGGCGCGTGCGCCACGGCGCCTTGACGGACGCCGAACTGCTTGCGGAAGTCTATCTGGAATTATGCGGCGGGCGACAATCGACGCTATCGCTGCATGCGGCTGAAGCGGAGGTCGAACAAGCGCTCGGCGACATGCTGCGCGAAAGGCCCGCCCCGCTCGCCGCCCGTCTTGCCGCCGAAGCGCTCTCGGCCCATCGCGCCTTGATCGAAAAAATGGGCGAGGGCGCCAAATGGAACGCCTACGCCGCATTCCGCACAGCCGCGCAATAAAACGACCGCGCAATGAAAGCGGCCGGGCGTCGCCGCCCGGCCGCCTTGCTATGTCAAAACCGGCTCAGGCGCTCGCGCGCATGGGCGGATTGACGATCGTGTCGAGTTCAGCCGCGCCCGCTTCATAGGCCTGCTTGATGATCGTCGTCGCGGCGATGATCTGCTCTTCGGTGTGGTCGGCCATCACCTGCAGGCGGAAGCGCGCCTGGCCTTTCGGCACAGCCGGGAATTCCACGAGATTGGCGACAAGCCCCATGTTGGAAATCTGGCGGCTGACGAGACGGGCCAGCGCTTCGGAACCCATCTTCACGCCGACGATGGCGGACGGATCGCCATAGACTTCCAGACCGGCCGCCACGAGCTTCTCGCGCAGTGACAGGATGTTGCGCATCAGCGAGGCGCGGCGATCGACGCCTTCGCGCGATTCGATGATTTCGAACGCCTTCAGCGCAACCGCCGCCGCCATCGGGGAGAGGGCGTTGGAGAATGTCGTCGGCGTCGAGAAATAGCGCATGTACTGTTGCACGGCGCGCGAACGCGTGGCGACAAAGCCGCCGTTGGTCGCGAAGGTTTTCGAGAAGCTGCCCATCACGATATCGACCTTGCCGAGCATTTCCTGCATGCCGATATGGCCGCGGCCATCCTCGCCGAGGCTGCCAAGGTCATGCGCCACGTCGACCAGCAGCGTCGCGTTGAACTCGTGACAGAGATCGGCGAGGCCGCCGATGTCGGGGGTGTCCGAGTCCATCGAGAACAAACCTTCGGTCACGACGAGAATGCCGTTCTCGGTATCCTTGGCGCGGATCTGTTCAAGCCATTTGCGCGCGCCCTCGTTTTGCAGATGGCGGAAGTGGAAGACATTTTTCGTCGCTGCGCTCGCGCCTTCCTGCAGGCAGGCGTGCGCAAGATTGTCCATCACGATATAGTCGCTCGAACGCACCAGACCCTTGATGGCGCCGAATCCGGCGGCAAAGCCCGTCGGATAAAGCACGGTGCGCTCCATCTCGAGGAATTCGGAAATCTTGCGCTCGAGCGCGACCGAATGCGTGGTGTTGCCGATGAAAGCGGGCGAGCCGGCGCTGTGCACGCCATAGCGTTCGATCGCTTCATGCGCCGCTTCGCGGATCGCAGGATGGTTCGACAGGCTGAGATAATCCTGCGAGCCGAAATTCACGCCGTCCGTCTTGCGGCCGAGTTCGTCCGAAACGGCGGCCATTGCCTTGGGCCCCAGATTGGTCGAGCGGGCATAAGGCCAGAAGCCGGCCTGAAAGCGCTCGTTCTGCCAATCGTAGAAGCCTTCGATGCGCTTCAGCAGGTCTGCGCCGTTCATCGTGCGATATTCGCGCAAGCTGCCTTTCAATGTGCCGGGAAGAGAATGTTTCACTGTTTTGCTCCACTCATAAGTACGCGTGATCCAAAAATTACGCAGCCTTCGCCGTCGGCGCCTGTGCTGGACTCGTCGCCTGCGCGTGATATCGGGCAGGCATCAGAATTTCGACAATTGTTCCGCCGTCGCTGCTCGACATGACATCGAGCGTGGCGCGCATGAGGCGACACAGGCGGAAGGCCAGCGGCAGACCAAGACCCGCGCCAGCGCCGCTTGCGCCATGCGCATCGCTGAACGTTTCGAACAGGGTCGGCATGAGCGCCGCAGAAACGCCGGGGCCGCGATCGGCGATCGTCAGCGCGATTTCGCCAGACGGTCTGCGCGCCGCGTTGATCTCGATGTCGGAGGTCGGCGCATAGCGCACCGCATTGTCGATCAGAAGATCGATGACTTGTTCGAGCTTCACGGCGTCCGCCTCCATCACGCCGGAGAACGAGCCGGTGCGCACGGCGATCTTGCGATCAGCCAGGCGCGGGTCGTTTGCCCAGCGCTCGCAGGAGCGATTGAGGAACGAGCCCATCGCGAAAACTTCCGGAAACACTTCCATGCGGCCGGCCTCGATCTTCGAGAGATCGAGAATGGCGTTAACCAGCGAAAGCAGGTGACGGCCGGCGGCGTAAATCTTGTTCAGATCCTCGACGCTGGCGGTGTCGCCTTCTGCTTCGCTGTCTTCGAGCAGGATCTGGCTGTAGCCGATGACGGCGTTCAGCGGCGTGCGCAATTCATGGCTCATCTTGGCCAGAAATTCCGATTTTGCGGTGTTGGCGCGTTCGGCCTGCGTCGTCGCTTCGGACAGTTCCTTCGCGGTTTCGAGATGCTTGTTCACTTCGGCTTCGAGCTCGCTCTGCGAGGTGAGGATGCCGGCGTAAAACAGCGCCATCATCGACACGTAGACCGAAGCGGCGAGCGTCGAAATCGTGCCGATGACGTGCATGCTCTCGAGGCTGACGAGATGCGGAAAGCCCCACAATGCCGACAAGCCGACGAAGATCGCGATGTTGACGCCGATCTGCAGAAGGATCGCGACGCTGTTCTTGATGCTGGCGTCGAGATAGAAAAACGCCAGCAGCGGAACCGTCACCAGCCAGGGGAGAAACGGCGAGGAAAACCCGCCGTAATAGTAGCAACCCCACAGGATCGCGAAGAGCAGGTTCTGGATCGAGAGATAGGAAAGGAACGTGTAGGCGCCCGTATATTTCAGAAGGAACGGAAACACCCAGAACGAGCAGATCGACACCGCGAGCACGATCGGCTTCGTCGTTGTCGAACCTTCGACCCAGTAAAGATAGCCGGGGATGACATTGCCCAGGAACGGCCCGAACATGTGGCTGAACATGAACATGCGGGCGCGGGCGCGCGTTTCGCGATCGCGCAGGAGTTTTGCTGGAATGAACCAGTTGATCGCGCGGTGGAAGAAAAGATTTGCAGACATGCAAGCCCCGAGAATTTCCCGATTTTGTAAAATGCGGCGCATTACCGGCCGCCTAAGCGAGATGGTGAAGGGAATGTTGTCCGGTCCGCAAAAACACCGGAAATGCGGCGATGGTTTAGAAAATTTGAATTGTTTCTGATTTTTAACGATGTTCGAACTTGAACCCCTGCGTTCACCAATTATTACCGCGCCGAACGCCATAGTGCTTACGTTAGGCGTAAGACGGTGTAATTGCTCATGGGTTCGCCCCAGTTCAAATATGTTGATTGGTTCATTCCCGATCCCTCGCGGCGTTCAAAAGCCGATCTCGGACGCGCGCGGAACTTTGTTTTCACCCATGTTCTGGGCCCGATGTCGGCCTTTTCGATCGTCTTCTTCCTTGCCGCGGCCGATCCCGATCGCGGCGCCCATCTCTATTTGATCGCAGGCGGCATCGCGAGTTTCTGGTTCCTTCCGCTGCTGCTGCGCGCGACCGGCAATCTCGAACTTGTCGCTTATCTCTCCCTGCAATTCCTGTGCGCCATCACGCTTTATGGCGCCTATAACTATGGCGGCGTTTCCTCGCCGTTCCTGCCGTGGTTGCTGATCGCTCTGGCCAACGGCTTTTTCTATCTGCACGACCGTCCGCTGCATGTGCTGGCGATCTTCGTGTTCAACGTGGCCGCTTTCATCGCGACCTGGGCCTATGTCGGCGATCTTCCCCATCGCGTGCCCATGGACAAGATGATCTGGGTCGGCTTCGTGTCGGTCGGCAGCGCCACCGTCTATATGGCCTGGATGGCGATCTATTATGGCTTGCTGCTGTCGTCGGAATCGGCGTTCGAGCGCGAGGCGTTGCGTCATCGCCAGACTTCGGAGCGTCTGGCCGCCGCGCGCGACAAGGCCGAGCGCGCCAACCGCGAGAAATCCGCCTTCCTCGCCAAGATGAGCCATGAATTGCGCACTCCGCTGAATGCGGTGATCGGCTATAGCGAAATCCTTCAGGAGGAGGCCGAGCTTTCGCAGGACAGCGAGCGCTTCAAGGATCTGCGCCGCATCAACGCTGCAGGCAAGCACCTTCTCTCGCTGCTGACCGACATTCTCGATATTTCGCAGATCGAATCCAATCAGTTCGAACTGCACGTCGCCGAATTCAACGTCCGGCAATTGATCGACGATGTCGTGGCGACCTCGTCGCCGCTGATTTCGCAAAGCGGCGCGCGGCTCGAAATCAAGGTCGCATCCGATGTCGGCGTCATGGAGTCGGACGAATTGCGCCTGCGCCAGTCGATTCTGAACCTCATCAGCAACGCCGCGAAATTTACCTCGAAAGGCGTCATCACCTTGTCGTGCCGCCGCCACGCGACGCCTGCGGGCGACTGGATCGAGGTCGAGGTGCGCGATACGGGCATCGGCATCGCTGCGGATGACCTCAAGAATCTGTTTCAGGATTTTCGCCAGATCAATCCCGACCGCGCCCGCAAGAGACAGGGAACAGGTCTTGGTCTGGCGCTCAGCCAGAAGCTTTGCGCGCTCATGGGCGGCGCAATCTCCGCCGAGAGCGAACTCGGCCACGGCTCCAGTTTCACAATTCGCGTTCCGGCGATTCTGACCAGGCAGAAAGAGGTTCCGGTGCGTTCAATCGATAGTCTTATCGCTGCTGCTGCTGCGGCGGCCTGAAAAGGAAATTGCGATGAATATCCACAACAACGCGCGAAATGCCGCCGCGGCCGCAATTCCTGCCGCAACGCCCAGCGGGCGCCTGCTGATCGTCGACGATCTCGCCGACAATCGCGACGTTCTGGCGCGCCGTTTCAAACGCCGCGGTTTCGAGATCGAAGAGGCCGATGGCGGTCTTGCCGCGCTCGAGATTCTCAAGGACCGTCATTTCGACGTCGTTCTGCTCGACGTGATGATGCCAGACCTCGATGGCACGGAAGTGCTGCGCGAAATCCGCAAAACGCGCTCGGCTTCCGAACTGCCGGTCATCATGGTGACCGCCAAGAGCCAGTCGGAAGACGTCGTCGATGCGTTGAAGCTCGGCGCCAATGATTACATCACCAAGCCGGTCGATTTTTCCATTGCCCTGGCGCGCGTCAATACGCAGATCGAGCGTCGCCGCGCCGAAGCAACGCTGCGCAATCTCAACACGGATCTGATCTCGTCGAAGGCAAGTCTCGAAACGCGCATTCTCGAGCGCAGCGCCGAACTCGTCGAAGCCAACGCCGCCATCCGGGAGGAAGTCGAACGCCGCATCGCGACCGAGGACAAGATCGCGTATCTCGCCCATCACGACACGCTGACGGGTCTTGCGAACCGTTTCTACTTCGACCAGCAATTGAACGAACGCCGCGATTCCGCGCGCAATTGCGGCGAGCAACTGGCGCTGCTCTTCCTCGATCTCGACGGGTTCAAGAACGTCAACGACACACTGGGTCATGCGATCGGCGACGCATTGCTGTGCGACGTCGCCAAGCATCTCACGCAATGCGTGGGAGCGAGCGATTTCTGCGCGCGTCTTGGCGGCGACGAATTCGCGATCATCCATTCTTCGGCCGAACCCTATTCGACGGCGGCGGCGCTCGCACAGAAGATCATCAACATGATCAGCGGCGGCCATGTCATCGAGGGCAATCAGGTCTATGTCGGCGCCAGCATCGGCATCGGCGTGCTCTCGGGCGGCGACAGCGACACGCGCGGTCTGATGAAGGAAGCCGATCTGGCGATGTATCGCGCCAAATCGGACGGCCGTGGCGTCTATCGCTTTTTTGAAACCGAAATGAGCCTGCAGCTCGAAAAGCGCCGCGCGCTCGAAATCGACCTGCGCCGTGCGCTGCAGCACAACGAGTTCCAGCTTTACTATCAGCCTGTCATCGATCTCACGCAGAAGAAGGTCATCAGCGTCGAGGCGCTGATGCGCTGGATTCATCCCACGCGCGGTTTTGTTCCGCCGGTTGAATTCATCACGCTGGCTGAAGAAACAGGCCTCATCGTGCAGCTCGGCGAATGGGCGATCCGCCGCGCCTGCCTCGATGCGCGCCAATGGCCCGATCACATTGGCGTGTCCGTCAACCTTTCCGCCGCGCAATTCCGCGACGGCCGACTGGTGATGCTGGTCGATGAGGCGCTGCGCAGCTCGGGCCTGCAACCTGGCCGCCTCGAGCTTGAAATCACCGAAGCGGTTTTCTTCGGCAACAATGTCAAGAATCTCTCGACCCTCGGGCGCCTCCGCGATCTTGGCGTGCGCGTTTCGCTCGACGATTTCGGCACCGGCTACACCGGCCTTGGCTATTTCCGCGATTTCCACTTCGACAAGGTGAAAATCGATCAGTCATTCGTGCGCGATATGGAAAGCCATGCCGGCAGCCGCGCCATCGTGCGCGCCGCCGTCGGGCTCAGCGTCAACCTTGGCATCGGCGCGACAGCCGAGGGCGTCGAGACGATCGAGCAGCTGGAATATGTGATCAGCGAAGGCTGCACGGAGGTGCAGGGTCACCTCTTCAGCATGCCGCAACCCCAGCCCGAACTGATCAAGATCATCGACAGTCTGGAGTCGCGCTTCTTCCACAAGCAATCGGCGGCCTGAAACAGCGGCCTGAACGAAAAGCGCGCCTTTTGGCGCGCTTTTTTTTCGCGCCGCCTCAGGCCACCGGCGGCTGCTCGCCCTGCATTTCGGAAACGCGCTGCATGTAAAGCGCGGCGAAATCGATCGGGTCGAGATAGAGCGGCGGGAAGCCGCCGTTGCGCACGGCTTCGGCGACGATCTGGCGCGCGAACGGAAACAGGATGCGCGGGCATTCGATCATCACGACCGGGTGCAGCTGGTCCTGCGGAATGTTCAGCATCTTGAACACGCCGCCATATTCCAGATCGAAGCGAAACAGGGTGTTGGCGCCTTCGCCGGCCGCGCCTTCCAGTTTCAGAAGCACCTCGTAATCGGTGTCCGAGAGCTGGTTGGCGTTGACGTTCACCTGCACGGAAATGTTGGGCTGACGCTCCTGCGGTCCGAGCGAGCGGGGCGCGTTCGGATTCTCGAAGGAGAAATCCTTCGTATATTGCGTGAGCGTGTTGATCTGCGGGGCGGCGTTGGGGGCGCTGGCGCCGTTGCCTTCGGCCATTGTGCGTTACTCCGTTGGGAGCCGGAAACGGCCCCTGAATTCGACCAGCGCCGCCTAGCACCTTTGTGCGGCGCGAACAAGGATGGCCCGCACTGGCGGGCGGGGCGACCGCGGCCTATCTAGTTGGGACAGGAGCGAATCGACACAGCTCCGAAACGTCGAGAATGCTATGCAAGGCCTGGATCCCGTCACCGTCATTTTTGCGCTTCTGGCGATCTTTGTCGTCTGGAAGCTGAAGTCGGTGCTGGGCCAGCGCGTCGAGATCGATCGCGCGCCCCCGCGCGCCGCCGCGCGGGCCGGCTCCGGGCCTTTGCCGGGCGCTGCGCCCCTGCGCCCGGCCGTCGCGCCCAAGCCGGAAGATTTTGCGCGCTTCGCCGATGCCGATCAGGTCCGTCAGGGGCTGGCGGACATTGCGGCGGCCGACCGCTCGTTCGATGCGGCGAAATTCGTCGCCGGCGCCGGTTCGGCCTATGAGATGATCGTGACGGCTTTCGCCAAGGGCGACCGCAAAACGCTGACGAACCTGCTCAGTCCCGAGGTGTTCGATAGCTTCGCGCATGTGCTCGACGCGCGCGCCAAAGCCGGAGAAACGGCCGAAACGCGCTTCGTAGGCCTTGATTCCACGCGCATTGTCGAAGCTTCGCTGAAAGACGGCGTCGCCCATATCGGGGTGCGCATCGCCGCCAAGATGATCGCCTGCGTGCGCGACGCCTCCGGCGCGGTCATCTCGGGCGATCCCCAGAAAGTCGTCGACGCCGACGACGTCTGGGCTTTCGCGCGACCCATCGCTTCGCCCGACCCCAACTGGAAGCTCGTCGCGACGCAGGCGGCCTGAGCCATGAAACTGACGCCGCTCGCCTTCGCCGATCTCCCCGGCTGGTCGGACGCCGAGGCGGAGGGCGCCTGGCCAGTCTTCCGCAAATCGGCGGACGCGGTCATGAACGCGCTGCCCGAATTGCGCCGCGGCCTGTCCGCCTCCCCGCAATTGCGCGAAATCATGGCGCAGGCGCTGCAGCAACCCGCCGCCGGTTCCGCCCGCGCCTTTTTCGAAAGCCGTTTCAAGCCCCACCTCGTCTCGCCGAAGGACGAGGCCGGCGGAGAGGGATTTCTCACCGGCTATTACGAACCCGAAGTGGATGGGTCGCTGGAGCAAACGCCAGCATTTTCAACGCCGATGCTGGCGCGGCCGGACGATCTGATCGACCTGCGCGGCGCCGATGCGCCGCCAGGCTGGAATCCGCGCATCGAAGGAGCGCGCCGCCGCGCCGATGGCGGGCTCGAGCCCTATCCGACGCGCGCGGAGATCGAGGCTGGCGCCATCGCCGCCCACACCCGCCCCATCTGCTGGCTGCGCGATCCGGTTGAACTGTTCTTCATACAGGTGCAGGGCTCGGCGCGGGTGCGCCTGCCCGACGGCCAGGGCCTGCGCATCGTCTATGACGGGCGCAACGGCCGACCCTATTCCTCCATCGGCAAGGCGCTGATCGCCGACGGCGCCATGAGCGTGACGGAAATGTCGCTGGCGCGCCTCAAGCAATGGCTGCGCGACAATGGGCTGAAGCCGGGCGAGCGCGCCCGCGCCGTCATGCAGCGCAATGAATCCTATATCTTTTTCCGCATCGACCCGGCGCTTGGCGCTGCGTCCGGCCCCATTGGCGCGCAAGGCGTGCCGCTGACGCCGCTGCGCTCGCTGGCTGTCGATCGAAACCTCTGGCCCTATGGCGCGCCCGTGTGGATCGAGGCGGACATTCCCCACGCCAGTCTGTCCGCCCGAAAGGGCCGTCTCTGGATCGCACAGGATACGGGCTCGGCGATCATCGGTCCGGCGCGCGGCGACCTGTTCATCGGCACCGGCGACAAGGCTGGCGCGGCGGCAGGCAATATTCGCCATTCCGCGCGCTTCGTCATATTCCTTCCGATATGAATCAGCGACGCCTCACGCCGGAGGAATGGGAATTGTGGCGGCTGGTGACGGCGAGCGTGAAGCCGCGCCGGCCGCGCCCCGCCGCCGCGCCTGAGCCGCCGCCCGCAAAGCCCACGCCGCAAGTCGCCCACAGCTATGCCGAAGTCAGGCCCCAACGCCCTGCTGTCAAACCATTGGTCGATTTAGACCGCCGCGCGCTGCGCGACCTTGAACGGGGCCGCGCGCCGATCGAGGCCCGGCTCGATCTGCATGGCTTGACGGTCGCTCAGGCCCACCAGCGCGTCATGGATTTCATCGCCGGCGCCCATCGGGCCGGCATGCGCCTTGTGCTCATCGTCACCGGCAAGGGGGCGGGCAAGGGCGCCGGAAAGAACGACGACCCCTTTTTTGGCGATTTCGGCGTGCTGCGCCGTCAGGTTCCGCTTTGGCTCGCCGATCCGCGCCTGCGCGCCAGCATCGCGGGTTTCGGCGCGGCCGCACAGCGGCACGGCGGCGCCGGGGCGCTTTATGTGCGGATACGCAGAAAATGACGCCCTTCGGCGCGAAATTGCGCGAATTGCGCGCCGCGCGCGGCGCCAGCCTCAAGGACATGTCGGCCGCGCTCGATGTATCGGCCGCCTATCTGTCGGCGCTCGAACACGGCAAGCGCGGCGCGCCGAGCTGGCTGCTGGTGCAGAAGATCATCGCCTATTTCAATGTGATCTGGGACGAGGCCGAAGAGTTGCGCGCCCTCGCGCTTGCGTCCGACCCGCGCGTGAAGATCGAAACGGGCGGCCTGTCGCCGGAAGCCACAGCCTTCGCCAATGCGCTGGCGGCCGCCATTCGCGATCTCGAGCGCGAGGATTTCGCCAGGCTCTCGGATGTTCTAAAAGCGGCCGCCAAACGAAAGGCGAGCGCAGACCTTGCCGAATATCGCCGCAATCGCCCGAAAGGACAGGCATGAATCCGCATTTTGACGTCGTCGCGATGGGCAACGCCATCGTCGACATGATCGCGCGCGCCGACGAAAGTTTTCTTCTCGCGCAAAAACTCGTCAAGGGCTCGATGTCGCTGACCGACGAGGCCTCCGCCAATGCGCTTTACGCCGCGATGGGTCCGACGACGGAAATCTCGGGCGGTTCGGCGGCCAACACGGTGGCCGGCCTCGCCAGCCTTGGCGGCAGGGCCGCCTATATCGGCAAGGTGAAAAACGACGATGCGGGCCGCGCCTTCGCGCATGACATCCGCGCCGCCGGCGTCGCCTTCAAGACGGCGCCGGCGCAATCGGGTCCGGCCACGGCGCGGTGCATGGTGCTGGTGACGCCGGACGGCGAGCGCACGATGAAGGTTTTTCTCGGCGCCAGCGTCGAGCTTGGACCTGACGATGTCGACGCGGCGCTGATCGAGGATTCGGCGATCCTCTATCTTGAAGGCTATCTGTGGGATCCGCCGCTGGCCAAACAGGCTTTCGTGAAAGCCGCCGGGCTCGCGCGCGCCAAAGGCCGTCGCATCGCGCTCAGCCTGTCGGACTCCTTCTGCGTCGATCGCTATCGCGACGAATTCCTTCAGCTGATCCGCACCCGCGTCGTCGATATTGTTTTCTGCAACGAGAGTGAATTGCGTTCGCTCTACGCCACCGCCGATCTCGACACCGCGCTGCGCGCGCTTCATGCGGAAAACGTCACCGGTTTTGTCACGCGGTCGGGCGAGGGCTGCGTCATCGTCGATGGCGGGCAATCGCAGACCGTGCCGGCCGCCCCCATCCAAAAACTCGTCGACACGACAGGGGCTGGGGATCTTTTCGCCGCCGGGGCGCTGTACGGCCTTTCTCGCGGCGCGCCGCTGCGCCGCTGCGCCGAAATCGGCGCGCTCGCCGCTGCCGAAATCGTGCAGCATTTCGGCGCGCGTCCAGAAACCTCGCTCGCCAACCTCTTGCAGCAATCGGGTCTGTGATCGTCGCGCCCGCAATCGCCTATGCGGTCGCGTTCGTCGCGACCGCCGGCGTTATGGCGCGGCCGTTTCGCTGGCCCGAATATGTTTTTGCGCTCGCAGGCGCCGCTGCGCTGCTTGTCCTGCGTGTGCTTAGTCCGGCCGAAGCCTGGGGCGCCGTCGTCAAGGGAACAGACGTTTATCTTTTCCTGACGGGCATGATGCTGCTGTCGGAAGTTGCGCGCCGCGAAGGCTTGTTCGACTGGGCGGCCTCGCGCGCGGCCGCGCTTGCGCAGGGCGATCCGCGGCGATTGTTCGCGCTGGTTTACGGTGTCGGCGTTCTGGTGACCGTCTTTCTGTCGAACGACGCGACCGCCGTTGTTTTGACGCCGGCTGTTTACGCGGCGGCGCGCGCAGCGAAGGCGCCGCCGACGCCTTATCTTTACGCCTGCGCTTTCGTCGCCAATGCAGCGAGCTTCGTGCTGCCGATTTCCAATCCCGCCAATCTCGTGATGTTCGGCGATCGCATGCCGCCGCTTGGCGCATGGCTCGCGCTGTTCGCCGCGCCCTCGCTGGCCGCCATCCTGCTCACCTATGGCGCGATGCGTTTCGTGTTTGCCGGAAAGCTCGGCGAAAAGCTCGGCCAGTTCGCGCATCGGCCCGAGCAGACGCCGCTGTCTTTCGGCGGCCGTATTGCGTGCGCGGGTCTTTGCGCGGCGGCGCTGGTTCTGCTTTACGCATCCGCGCGCGGCTGGAATCTCGGCCTGCCGACGCTGGTCGTCGGCCTCGCCGTCGCCGCCGTGGCGCTGACGGCGGCGCGCGCTGCGCCAGGCCCAGTTCTGCGCGAAATTTCCTGGGGCGTTCTGCCGCTGGTCGCTGGCTTGTTCGTGCTCGTCGAAGGGCTCGCTCGCGCAGGGCTTGTCGCCCACCTCGCGGAGGCGCTGCAGACAGGCCAGGCCGTTGCGCCGCGCGAAACGGCGCTGGTCGCCGGACTTCTTGCGGGATTTGGCGCCAATGTCGTCAACAATCTGCCTTTGGGTCTGATCGCTGCGTCCGCAGCCCATCAGGCTGCAGCCTCGCCGCTCACCATCGGCGCGCTGCTGATCGGCGTCGACCTTGGCCCCAATCTTTCTGTGACCGGATCGCTGGCGACATTGCTGTGGCTCGTCGCCATCCGACGCGAAGGCGAGCATGTCGGCGCCCTGGCTTTCCTCAAGGTCGGGGCGGTGGTGATGACGCCGTCGCTGATTGCGTCGCTGGCTGCCCTGATTCTTTCTTGACGTCGCCCGGTTTCGGGCGTCTGCTCATATTCATGAATCGTGAGACATCCAGAAGCGACAGTTTTCTCGCACGCCGCTTCAGCGACCCGCTGGTGCGCTACATCGTGCTGAACTGGCTCATCGGCATGGCGACCGGCGTCGTCGGCGCGCTTATCGTTCTCGCGCTCAATCCTCTTGGCTTCCGCACGCTGCTTTGGTCCTCGCCTGATCGCTATATTGCGCTCGCGCTACTGTTTGGCGGTTTCATCGTCACGTTCGGCGGCGTCGTTTGCGCGGCGGCTGTCATGAATCTGGCGCGCGACGACGATGACGACGATCGCGGCGGGGGGCCAGGACTTCTGGCGCGTCTGCTGCCGCCGCCCCCGCCCGCATTGCGCTTGGCGCGCGCGACCGTTCGCCGCTGATCCTTCAGGCTTTCTGCGCGTTCAGCCCGTAATGGGCGAATTTTTCGCGCGCCTCCGCAATTTCGGTTTCCGTCAGCAGAACGGGCCCGCCGATCTGCAGGCTGAGCCAATATTGGCGCGCGAGATTTTCCAGTTCCACGGCGAGCCAGAGGGCATGCGGCAGATCGCGGCCGATGGCGATCATGCCGTGATTGGCGAGCAGGCAGCCGTTGCGGTCGACGAGCGCCTGCGTCGCAATGTCGGACAGCGCCTGCGTGCCGAACAGCGCGTAATCGCCGCAACGAATATCGGCGCCGCCAAAAGCTGCGATCATGTAATGACAGGGTGGAATGGGCTTGCGCGCAATCGCCAGCGCCGTCGCATAGGGCGCATGCGCATGCACGATAGCCCCGACATCGCCGCGCGCGCGCAGGACGTCGCGATGAAAACGCCATTCGCTGGAGGGTTTGAACGGGCCTTTCCAGATCGGCTCGTCTCCAGGCTCCAGTTTCATGACGGCGAGGCCGTCCGGGCTCAGCGCATCATTGGGCACGCCAGACGGCGTGATGAGCATATCGTCGCCGAGACGCGCGGAAATATTGCCGGCGGTGCCCGTGTTCAGCCCGGCTGTTTCCATGGTGCGGCTGGCCGCAACAAGGGCGGCGCGCAAATCCTGTTCGCTCATCGTGGCAAACCTATCAGCCGCGCCGATCCAACAGAAGCGGCGCGCATCGGCGCCGGCCCATCAATTCGTCAGTTGCGCGATCCGTGCGGCCGCGGGCCGAGCCGATAGATCGAGCGAACGCGGCCGCGTCGTCGCACACCCCACCGCCGGCGCTTGCCACCCGCCCTGCGCGCCACGGCGTCGCCCGCTTTGGAGGCGCTGGCGGCGGTCGCCTGATCGGCGGCTTTTTCAGCCGCCGGTTCGGGCGTCGTGGGCGCATGCGGATGAGCGACCGGCCCGAAAGAGGCAAGACAACGATTATAGGCGTCGGCGTCCTTGATCGATTCGCAGGAATCAATTGAGGCCGCGCGCGCCGCGAAAGCGACGAAACACAGAAGGGCGGTGGCGAGAAAGCGCATAAGGTTCAGGCTGGTTGTGGTCCTTCATACCCCTCGATGACGATAATATCGCCGATTGCGGCGCCTTTGCGGTGCTCTATGGCGGCCGCATATTCCGGCGAGCGATAACAGGCGAGCGCCTTCTCGAAGGAATCGAATTCGATCACGACATTGCGCGCGCGCGCGCCGCCTTCGACCGTCTCGAATTTTCCGCCGCGCACCAGGAAGCGCGCGCCATATTTCGAGAAAGCCGCCGCATTGGCCTTCACATAAGCGCCATAGGCGTCCGGGTTGGACACATCGACATGCACGATCCAGTAGCCCTTCGCCATCATTCGCTCCTTCATATTTTGGTCACGGTTCATGGGTATAAGATGCTTGTTCGTTGCGGCGTTTTTCGCAGCGGACTGCGCGCCGGGCCGGATGTACGCCCGGCGTTTTGCGTTTCAGGCGCTCTTTCAGCCGCTCTGCGCGCCGGCTGCCTCCAGTCCATTTTCGATTTCGCACAAAATTGCCCTGGCCGCCGCCAGCGGGTCGGCCGCCTCCGTGACCGGCCTCCCGACGACGAGATAGTCTGCGCCGGCCGCGATAGCCCTTTGCGGCGTCATCACGCGTTTCTGATCGCCGATGGCGGCGCCGGCCGGCCGCACGCCGGGGGTCACCAGCAGCATGCGCGGGCCGACCAGCTTGCGCATGGCGGCGGCCTCTTCGGGCGAGAGGATCAGCCCGTCGATGCCGGCATCCTGCGCCTGCTTTGCCCGACGCGCGATGAGGTCGCGCAGGGAGAAATCGTAGCCCGCGTGTTTGAGATCGGCGTCGTCGTAAGAGGTCATGACCGTGACGGCGAGCAGCTTGAGGTCAGATCCCGCCGCGCCCTTTTTCGCCGCCGCCATCGTCTGCGGGTAGCCATGCACGGTGGCGAATGTGGCGCCAAGCTGCGCAAGGCGCTCCGTCGCGCGCGTCACGGTGTTGGGAATATCGTGCAGTTTCAAGTCGATAAAGACATGCTTGCCTTCGCGCGCCAAGGCGCGCGCAAGCGCGAGCCCTTCGCCGCCATAGGCCAGCTCCATCCCGATCTTGTAGAATGAGACCGTCTCGCCGAGCCGCTCGATCAGCGCTCTGGCGGCCCGGGCGTCCGGAAAATCGAGGGCGACAATCAGGCGGTCGCGCAGCGCGATGGCGTCGTTCATGACGCTTGTCTTAGCGGCGTCGCCGCCAGGCGCCAAAGAAAAAACCGCTCCGGAGAGCGGTTTTCGAGGGGTTATTTGGAGGCCGGCGCCGCTGGCGCCGTGACAGCGGGCGCCTGAATTTTGACATCGACCTTTTTCGGGCCGCCGATCGAACCGTTTTGCAGCAGCATGTAGCCAATGCCAACGACGATCAGCGCGCCGATGAGAACGCCGAGCAGGCCCATGCCGCCGCCGCTGTTATTGTTGTCCGACATCTAGTCTCTCCCCATGAAGAACGATGGTTCTTCAACGGTCTAGAGACTTGATCGTTCCCATCAGGACAGATGTTTTTTCAGAAAATCGACCGCGCGGGAGAAGGCGAGTTCCGCAGCTTTTTCTTCATGAACTTCGGGCCGCGCCTCGTTCACGAAGGCGTGCTGGGCGTCGTACCGGTAGAATTCATAGGTTTTGCCGGCGTTTTTCAGCCCGGCCTCGAATGCGTTCACGACCTGCGGCGAGCACCAGTCGTCCTGATTGGCGAAATGCCCCTGGAGCGGAATTTTGACGTCGGCTGGTCCTGCGGCCTGCGCCGGCGGCAGGCCGTAGAAGGGGACGGCGGCTGAAAATTCCGGAACCCGCGCGGCGGCCAGAACGGCGACGGCCCCGCCCAAGCAGAAGCCGGCGATCCCCACCTTGTCCGAACCTTCCGATTTCAGGAATTGCGCGGCCCCGCGCACCGTCTGATCGACGGCGTCCAGAAAGTTCAGCGAGGTCATTTCCGCGTTCGCGGCCGCGCTGTCGTGATAGGGCACGACGCGCCCGGCGTAGAGATCGGGCGCGACCACGTCGAAGCCCGCAGTCGCGAAGCGGTCGCAGATATGCTCGATCTGCTGGTTGAGCCCCCACCATTCCTGGATGACGACCAGTCCGGGCGCTCCTTTGGGGCCTTTGGCCCAATATCCCGCCGCTTCCGTGCCGTCCGGTCGTTTGAAGACGATGCGCGCTCCCATGGGCTTGCTCCTGATGATGATGGCAGATGCGCCATCATCCCTGTTTCGACCGCGCGAGAAAAGGGGTTCGCCGCCCAGCGCTTGCGTCAAAAAAATGGCGCGCCTATATGCGGCAAGCTCTTGCGCCGGAGCGATCGGCGCACAATGTCACGGTCTGTTCACAGGGGACCGGGGGATGTCCATTCCCCCAGCGACCGGATCGCTACGGGGTCCGGCGGTTCCGCCGCAGAAAGGATAGTATCCATGTCTAAAATCATCGGCATCGACCTTGGCACGACCAATTCCTGCGTCGCGGTCATGGAAGGTTCGACTCCCAAAGTTATCGAAAACGCCGAGGGCGCGCGCACGACCCCCTCGATCGTCGCCTTTACGGACGATGGCGAACGCCTCGTCGGCCAGCCGGCCAAGCGTCAGGCTGTCACCAATCCCGAAAAGACCTTCTTCGCGATCAAGCGCCTCATCGGCCGCACCTTCGACGATCCCATGACCAAGAAGGACATGGGTCTTGTTCCCTACAAGATCGTGCGCGGCCCCAATGGCGACGCCTGGGTTTCGGCGGGCGGCAAGGAATATTCGCCCTCGCAGATTTCCGCTTTCATCCTCCAGAAGATGAAAGAAACGGCCGAAGCCCACCTCGGCCAGAAGGTCACGCAGGCCGTCATCACGGTCCCGGCCTATTTCAACGACGCGCAGCGTCAGGCGACGAAAGACGCCGGCAAGATCGCCGGCCTTGAAGTGCTGCGCATCATCAACGAGCCGACGGCGGCCGCGCTTGCCTACGGCCTCGACAAGAAACAGTCCGGCACGATTGCGGTCTACGATCTCGGCGGCGGCACGTTCGACGTGTCGATTCTCGAAATCGGCGATGGCGTCTTCGAGGTGAAGTCCACCAACGGCGACACGTTCCTCGGCGGCGAAGA
This sequence comes from Hyphomicrobiales bacterium, assembly GCA_028869185.1. GTDB lineage: Bacteria > Pseudomonadota > Alphaproteobacteria > Rhizobiales > Beijerinckiaceae > JAJXWB01. The sequence continues at coordinate 75,909 of JAGWTA010000003.1, read as the reverse complement.
CTTCGACATGCGCCTCGTCGAATATTTTGCGGCCGAGTTCAAGAAGGAGCAGGGCATCGACCTGACGAAGGACAAGCTCGCCCTGCAGCGCCTGAAGGAAGCTGCGGAAAAGGCGAAGATCGAATTGTCCTCCGCCACGCAGACCGACATCAACCTGCCCTATATCACCGCCGACTCGTCGGGCCCGAAGCATCTGACGATGAAGCTGACGCGCGCCAAGTTCGAACAGCTCGTCGACGATCTCATCCAGCGCACGATCGAGCCCTGCAAGAAGGCGCTCAAGGACGCCGGCCTCACGGCCAGCGAGATCAACGAGGTGATTCTCGTCGGCGGCCAGACCCGTATGCCGAAAGTGCAGGAAGTCGTGAAGAACTTCTTCGGCAAGGAGCCGCACAAGGGCGTCAATCCTGACGAAGTCGTCGCCATCGGCGCGGCCGTTCAGGCGGGCGTTCTGCAGGGCGACGTCAAGGACGTGCTGCTGCTCGACGTGACGCCGCTCTCGCTCGGCATCGAAACGCTCGGCGGCGTGTTCACGCGCCTCATCGACCGCAACACGACCATTCCGACCAAGAAGAGCCAGGTGTTCTCGACGGCGGAAGACAATCAGACGGCGGTCACCATCAACGTGTTCCAGGGCGAACGCGAGATGGCGCAGGACAACAAGTCGCTCGGCCGCTTCGACCTTGCTGGCATTCCTCCGGCGCCGCGCGGCGTGCCGCAGATCGAAGTCACGTTCGACATCGACGCCAACGGCATCGTGTCCGTGACGGCCAAGGACAAGGCGACGGGCAAGGAGCAGCAGATCCGCATTCAGGCCTCGGGCGGTCTGTCGGAAGCCGACATCAACAAGATGGTGAAGGACGCCGAATCGCACGCCGCCGAAGACAAGAAGCGCCGCGAACTCGTCGATGCGAAAAATCAGGCCGAAGCCATGGCGCATTCGGCGGAGAAATCGCTCGCTGAACACGGCGACAAGGTCGGCGAAGGCGAGAAGAGCGCTATCACGTCGGCTGTCGCCGCCGTGCGCAGCGCGCTCGAAGGCGATGACGTCGAGGCGATCAAGGCCCGCACCAACGAACTGGCGCAGGCTTCGATGAAGCTCGGCGAGGCGATGTACAAGGCCCAGCAGGCCGACGCTGCGGGCGCTGGCGCTGCGCATGACGCCGGCCACGCGCCGAAGGACGATGTCATTGACGCCGACTTCAAGGAAGTCGGCGGCGATGATCACAAGAAGTCCTGAAAGGCAAACAAGACGAGGGGCGTCGGCAGCGACGCCCCTTTCCTATAAAGGTGCGAGAGCGATGACCTTGACCCGCGCAGCAGCCGTTTTTCTTGCGCTGTTTTCCGTCCCTGCTTTCGCGCAGGACACTGCAAAGCCCGCGCCCGCCACCGCCGCACAGGTGCGCCCCCCCGCCGATATTCTGCTCGATTGCGCAAAGGCGCCGGCTGGCGCGGTGACGAAGCTGCCCGCCGATCTCGCGCGCTGGGCGACTGTCTACTGCACGAAGGAAGGTCACATCTTCAACGCCAACGATCATTACTTCGGCGTTTTTCCCGACACCAAGCTGCGCGCCTCGTTCAATGCGGCGTCCATTGACGAAAAAACCGGCGCAGACGCCGCCAATTCCTATTTCCGTTCGATCGAATACCGCCAGCTCACGCCGCAGGAGCTCGCCGAGTTTTACAAGGCCGATCCCGTTTCCGCGCAGATCGTCGCCGGCCGTCCCGTCTGGCGTCTTGATCTGGCGACAAGCGGCGGCAAGGGGATTTCCTTCGCCGTCATCGATCCGCAGCGCGATCCCTTCTGGGTCTTCCCGATTGCAGGCAAGGCATTCGGCGCGCCGGCGTTTTTCGTTGTTTCGCTGACAGCCCTCAACAAGGCGCGGTGATGAGCAAGCGCGACTATTACGAAGTCCTCGGCATCGCGCGCACCTGCACCGAAGTCGAGCTGAAGACTGCCTTCCGCAAGGCGGCGATGCAGTTTCATCCCGATCGCAATCCCGGCGACCATGTCGCCGAAATCCGCTTCAAGGAAGTCAACGAGGCCTATCAGATCCTCTCCGACGGCCAGAAGCGCGCGGCCTACGATCGCTACGGCCATGCAGCTTTCGAACAGGGCGGCGGCGGTTTTGGCGGCGGCGATGGTTTCGGCGCCTCGATGGCGGATATTTTCGAGGATCTGTTCGGCGACGTCATGGGCCGGCGCGGCCGCGGCGCGCAAGGCCGCAATCGCGGCTCGGACCTGCGTTACAATCTCGAGATCACGCTGGAAGAAGCCTTTGCCGGCAAGACCGAAAGTCTGAAGGTGCCGACGGCCGTCACCTGCGAATCCTGCGCGGGCTCCGGCGCCAAGGCGGGCTCCAAACCCAAACCCTGCCCCACCTGCCACGGCCACGGCCGCGTGCGGGCCCAGCAGGGTTTTTTCGCGATCGAACGCACCTGCCCGACCTGTCAGGGGCGGGGCGAGAAGATCGACGATCCCTGCCCGGCCTGTTCGGGCGCCGGACGCGTCACGCGCGAGCGCACGCTATCGGTCAACATCCCGCCGGGCGTCGAGGACGGCACGCGCATTCGCCTCGGCGGCGAGGGCGAGGCGGGCGTGCGCGGCGGCCCTCCGGGCGATCTCTATATTTTCCTCTCGCTGAAGCCCCATCCGATCTTCCAGCGCGACGGCGCCGATCTTTATTGCCGCGTGCCGATTTCGATGGTGCAGGCCGCGCTCGGCGGCGATCTGTCGATCCACACGATCGACGGCGGCAAGACCAGCGTGAAAGTGACCGAGGGCGCGCAGACCGGCGATTCGTTTAAATTGCGCGGTAAAGGCATGCCTGTGCTCAATCGCCGCGACTTCGGCGATCTCTACATCCAGGCGATGGTCGAGACGCCGCAAAACCTGACGCGCCGCCAAAAGGAATTGCTGGCCGAGTTTGAAAAGGAATCCTCCAATCGCACGCAGCCGGAAGCGTCCGGCTTTTTCGCGAAAATGAAGGATTTTCTGGACAATATCTCAAGCTCGTAAGGCTATTCGCCAAGTTGACGGCGCGAGCGCCTTCAGCAAGAGTCCGGCCAGAACGCAACACAGGGAACGGCGTTGAGCGGCAAGTCGATGCGGCAGACCGCGCGGGATGCAAGGGCGAGCGCCCGCCCGCGCAGCAAGCTTGAGGAACGCTTTGCCGACGAGGCGCGTTTTTTCGGCGCCTGGATCGATTCCCCGTTGAAGATGGGCGCTGTGTCCCCCTCTGGCCGTTTTCTGGCGCGCGCCATGGCGCAATGCGTCGATGCGACGGCGGAGGGTCTCGTCATCGAGCTTGGCCCCGGTACGGGCCCGGTCACAGAGGCGCTGCTGGCTCATGGCGTTTCGCCCGAAAGGCTTGTGCTGGTCGAATATGACGGCGCCTTCTGCAAATTGCTCGAGCGGCGTTTTCCCAAGGCGCGGGTGCTGCGCGGCGACGCTTATAATCTGCGTCAGACCCTGCGCGCCTTGCGCGGCCAGAAGATCGCTTGCGTTGTTTCCAGCCTGCCGCTGCTGACGCGCCCCGAGCGCGAACGCATCCGCTTGCTCGACGAGGCTTTCGCGCTGATGGGCGAAGCCGGCGCCTTCGTGCAATTCACCTACGGGCTCGTGTCGCCGATGCCGCTGAAACAGACAGGCAAGGCGCGCGATTACATGGGCGAAGTCATTCAGCCGGTCTGGCTCAATCTTCCGCCCGCGCGCGTTTGGCGCTACACGCGAGTGTTGGCCGACGGGCCGCGCGTTCGCAAGGAGCCGGCGCCGCTCGCCTTCCTGCGCAAGATCGCGGAAAACAAAAACAGCAATCGCCGCGCGCCCTGATTGCCTCGCCCGTCATTGCGAGGAGCGCAGCGACGAAGCAATCCATCCCGTTTGTTTGTTTTGGAACGGGTTTCGATGAGAGGCAAGCGCACCGCCGTCAACTCAATTGGCGAGCATGACGCAGACAAGACCGCTTCATTGAAACGGGCTCATTCTTTGCACGGGCTTTCGCGCACGATGCCAACCGTGCAAAGAATGAACGGATATGCGCCAAGGCGCAGTCATTCCGGTCGTTGCTGCGACGGCGATTCAAGCGCGCACTCTGTCTCGCCCGCTGGATGGCTTGCTTCGTCGCTGCGCTCCTCGCAATGACGGCGCAGCGCGCCCTCATCCCAGATTGAGCTCCTTGAAGAAGTCATTGCCTTTGTCGTCGATGACGATGAAGGCGGGGAAATCCTCGACCTCGATTTTCCAGATCGCCTCCATGCCGAGTTCTGGATATTCGAGCACTTCGACCTTCTTGATACAGTCCTGCGCGAGCCGCGCGGCTGGCCCGCCGATCGAGCCGAGATAGAATCCGCCGTGCTTGGCGCAGGCCGTGCGCACCGCCGGCGAACGATTGCCTTTGGCCAGCATCACCATCGAACCGCCTGCGGCCTGAAACTGATCGACGTAGGAATCCATGCGGCCCGCAGTCGTCGGACCGAAGGAGCCCGATGCATAGCCGGCCGGCGTCTTGGCGGGGCCGGCATAGTAGACCGGATGATTCTTGAAATAATCCGGCATCGGCTCGCCGCGTTCGAGTCGTTCGCGGATCTTGGCGTGCGCGAGATCGCGCGCGACGATCATGGGGCCGGTGAGCGAAAGCCGCGTCTTGATCGGATATTTCGACAGCGTGGCGAGAATTTCGCTCATTGGTTTCGTCAGGTCGATCCTGACGACGTCGCCGCCGAGTTTCGCTTCGTCGACATGCGGCATGAAACGCGCGGGATCATGTTCCAGCTCTTCGAGAAACACGCCGTCCCGCGTGATCTTGCCGAGGGCCTGCCGATCGGCCGAACACGAAACGCCGACGCCGATCGGCAGCGACGCGCCGTGGCGCGGCAGACGGATCACGCGCACGTCGTGGCAGAAATATTTGCCGCCGAATTGCGCGCCGACTCCCATCTGCTGCGTCAGCTTGTGGATCTCCTCTTCCATCGCAAGGTCGCGAAAGGCGTGCGCATCTTCGCCGCCGCTGGTTGGCAGGCTGTCGTAATAGCGCGCCGAAGCAAGTTTCACGGTCTTGAGATTTTGTTCGGCCGAAAGCCCGCCGATGACGATGGCCAGATGGTAGGGCGGGCAGGCGGCGGTGCCGAGCGTCAGAATCTTTTCTTTCAGAAAGGCGACGAGTCGGTCATGCGTCAGCAGCGAGGGCGTGCCCTGAAACAGGAACGTCTTGTTGGCCGAGCCGCCGCCCTTGGCCATGAACAGGAATTTGTAGGCGTCCTCGCCCTCGGCGTAGATGTCGATCTGCGCCGGCAAATTCGTGCGCGTATTCTTCTCCTCGAACATCGACAGCGGCGCGAGCTGCGAATAGCGCAGGTTCTTTTTCTCGTAGGCGTCGCGCACGCCCTCGGCGAGCGCGCTTTCGTCGGAGCCGTCGGTGAACACCATGCGGCCCTTCTTCCCCATCACGATGGCGGTGCCGGTGTCCTGGCACATCGGCAGCACGCCGCCGGCCGCGATATTGGCGTTTTTCAAAAGGTCGTAGGCGACGAACCTGTCGTTCTCGGTCGCCTCCTTGTCCTCGAGAATTTTCGCAAGCTGGGCGAGATGGCCGGGGCGCAGCAGATGATTGATGTCGCTCATCGCCGCTTCAGCAAGCTTGCGGATCGCTTCATGCGAGACGACGAGAAACTGATGCTCGCCCATCGTCTCGACGCGCACGCCTTCGCGGGTGACGAGACGCCACGGCGTCTTGTCGTCGCCAAGCGGAAAGAGAGCGGGCTGATGATAGGTCATGGCGCATCCTCGAAAGCGTCGCTGAAAGGTCGCTCCGTTCTAGGACCGCGCCGCTTTTCTTGAAAGGCCTACGAAATCTCTAGTCCTTCAGCACCATGCGGCATTCGGCCGGCAGACCGTCGAGCGTGATCGGCGGGCGCGGCTTTCGGTGCGTCGGCTTGGGATGCATCATCGCATCGGTGAACCAGCGGGCGAGATCGGCGCCGCAGCCGTCGCCCGGCGCCGTGTCGTCCTGCGCCGAACAGCCCTCCTGTCCGCGCGGGCAGAAGAGGCGCACGTGGAAATGGTAATTGTGCCCGTACATCGGACGCACGTTGCGCAGCCAGTCGCGGTCGGCGCCGGCGTCGCGGCACAGCGCTTTCTTGATCGCCGGATTGACGAAAATCCGCTGCACGCGCGGATCCTTCGCCGCGGCGCGGATGACGGCCATTTGGTCCGGCGTCCAGACCTCGGGATTGATATCCATGCGGTCGCGCCGCACCATGTCGACCGCCGACATCTGCTCGCGCTCCTCGCGCGACAGGCGGTGGTTGGGCATGGGCGTCAGCCAGATGTCGGCGTCGAGGCCGATCTGATGCGAGGCGTGGCCCGTGATCATCGGACCTCCGCGCGGCTGCGACATGTCGCCGACCAGAATGCCCGGCCAATGCGAGACATGCGGCACCTTGCGCGCGAAATCCTCGAGAAAGGCGATCATGGCCGGATTGGCCCAGTTGCGGTTGCGCGACAGGCGCATCACCTGCCAGGCCGAACCGTCGACGGGCAAAGCCTGTCCGCCGGCCAGACACCCCCGCGAATAGAAGCCGATCGAGCGCGCCTGCCAGTTGACCGGGCTGGTGGCGCGGCCGAACAATTGCTTGGCCGGCAGCGACGGATCGTCGGGATTAGCCAATGGCGGCAATGGTTTGGGATGCAATGAGCCAACCGTTTGCGCCAGCGCAGGCGCGCTCAAGACGCCCGCAAGCAGCGGTGCGGCGAGCGCGCCCGTCCGCAGGAATCGGAGCAGTTTCGAACCGGTGCGCTTGACCATGGGCGCTGGTCTCCTATCGCGTCCCTGCAACAGGGCTTGAGAATCTTTAAACACCGTCAACCTTGATGGTTGTTTAAGATTGCTGGCCCGTTTTTTAGCCTTTACCTTTCCCCGGCGGCGTGTGGGTAGGAGTAAAGTTCGTGAAGCGCATTTTTATCGCCTTTATGGCGCTTTTCGGTCTGGCTGTGGCGGCGCAGGCCCGTGTTTACGTCCACATCAACCTCTCGACCCAGCGCATGACGGTGCAATCATCCTCCGGCAGCTACAACTGGGCGGTGTCGACGGCGCGCTCCGGCTATTCAACGCCGCGCGGCTCCTATTCGCCCAAGCGTCTGGAAGCAATGCATTATTCCAAAAAGTATCACATGTCGCCCATGCCGCATTCGATCTTTTTCCGCGGCGGCTACGCCATTCACGGCACCTATTCTGTGTCCCAGCTCGGCCGTCCCGCCTCGCATGGCTGCATTCGCCTTGCTCCCGGCAATGCTGCGGCGCTCTATCAGATGGTCAAGGCCGAAGGCGCCCGCATTTCAATTTCCGGCTCGCCCCCGGCCAGCCGCTACTATGCCGCCCGCAAGCACCGCACGCATTACGCCAGCGCCCATCGTCACCGCAGCCATGGCCACCATTATTATGCGTCTCGCCGCGTGACGCAGCATCCCCTGGCCTACGCGCCGGGCTATTTCCGCAGCCATCGCGCCACAGTCCGCGGCTGGCAGCGCAACCCGCTCGGCTACGATCCCTGGCGTTACTGAGGGTTAGCGGGGGTTCAGTCTGAAAAGACGACCGTTTTGCGGCCATTGAGCAGCACGCGGTCCTCGAGGTGAAGGCGCAGTGCGCGGGCCAGCACCCGCCGCTCGATGTCGCGCCCCTTGCGAACGAGGTCTTCGGGCGCATCGCGGTGCGAAATGCGTTCGACATCCTGCTCGATGATCGGCCCCTCGTCGAGGTCCGCCGTGACGTAATGGGCCGTCGCGCCAATGACTTTCACGCCGCGCTCATGCGCCTGGTGATAGGGCCGCGCGCCCTTGAATCCCGGCAGAAACGAATGGTGGATGTTGATGCACCGCCCCGCCAGCTTGGCCGCAAGGCCGTCCGAGAGAACCTGCATGTAGCGGGCGAGCACGACCACCTCGGCGCCGCTCTCCTGCGCGATCTGCCAGATACGCGCCTCCTGCTCCATCTTGGTTTCCTTGGTCACGGGCAGATAGTGGAAGGGCGCGCCATCGAAATCGAGATGGGCGTAGGTCTCGCGCGGATAATTGGCGATGATGCCGACCGGCTGCATGGCCAGTTCGCCGATGCGCCAGCGATAGAGCAGATCGGCCAGACAATGGTCGAATTTCGAAACGAGGATCAGCACCCGCCGTTTTTCGAGTCGCGCCCGCATGGCCCATTTCATCGCAAAGGCGTCCGCCGTCGTCTCGAAGCCGGCGCGCAGCTTCTCCGGATCGCTTGCCCGCCCATCGAAAACGACGCGCATGAAAAAACGCCCGGTGTCGGGCGCGTCGAACTGCTGGGCGTCGAGAATGTTGCAGCCGCTGTCGGCCAGCCGCGTCGCGACAGCCGCGACGATGCCGGGCCGGTCGGGGCAGGACAATGTGAGAATATGCGTGTCGGTCATGCTCTCGCATGCCGGCAAAACAGGCGGGCCGTCAACTGAGACATTCGCGCGGCGCTCGCATGCGGCGGCGCCGCGAATGGCGTTGCCCTCGCCGCCGCAGCGCGCTTAAATGCCGGCCAATCATCAAACGAAGAAGAGGAAACGCATGACCGCCGTCCGTCTCGAAAAGCAGGGCGACGTCGCTTTGGCGATTGTCGACAACCCGCCCGTCAACGCGCTCTCGCAGGCGGTCCGGCAGGGCATCCTCGATTGCATCGGGGCGGCGACGGCCGATTCTGCGGTCAAGGCCATCGTGCTCGCCTGCGAGGGCCGCAGTTTCATCGCCGGCGCCGACATCAAGGAATTCGGCAAGCCGCCGCAGCCGCCTTTCCTGCCCGACGTTCTGGGCGCGCTCGAAGCCTCCGGCAAACCGGTTGTCGCCGCCATTCACGGCACGGCGCTGGGCGGCGGCTTCGAGGTCGCGCTCGCCTGCCATGCGCGCGTCGCCGACGCCAGGGCGAAGATCGGATTGCCTGAGGTCAAGCTCGGCCTCATCCCCGGCGCCGGCGGCACGCAGCGCCTGCCCCGTCTGGCCGGTGTCGCCTTCGCCATCGACGTCGCCTCGTCTGGCCGGATGGTCGGCATGAAAGAGGCGCTGGCCGCTGGCGTGATCGACAAGATCGCCGACGGCGACCTGCGCGCGAGCGCAGTCGAATACGCCAGAACGCTTGTCGGCAAGCCGCCGCGCCGCACGCGCGATCTCATCATCCCCCAGCATGATCACGCCGCCGTCGAGGCGCAGATCAAGGAGATCCGCAAAAAGGCGCGCGGCGCCGAAGCGCCGGTCATCGCCGCGCAAACCGTGATGGACGCCACGCACAAGAATTTCGATCAGGGGCTCGCCGACGAACGCAAGACCTTCATGCATCTTCTGGGAACCGACCAGTCGAAGGCGATGCGTTATGTCTTTTTCGCCGAGCGCGAGGTGCTGAAAACCCCGCATCTGGAAGGCGTCGCGCCACGCCCGATTTCCAGGGTCGGCGTGATCGGCTCGGGCACGATGGGCGCCGGCATCACGATTTCGCTCGTCAATTCCGGAATGCCGGTGACGGTGGTCGAAATGGCGCAGGAGGCTCTCGATCGCGGCCATGCGCGCATGAAATCGACCTGGGAGCGCGACGCCAAACTGGGCCGCATCAGCGCAGCGCAGGTCGACCAGCGCCTTTCCCTGCTCACCATGACGACCGATTTCAACGCACTCGCCGATTGCGATCTCGTGATTGAGGCCGTGTTCGAGGAAATGGCCATCAAGAAGGATATTTTCACGCGCCTCGGCAAGGTCGCAAAACCCGGCGCAGTGCTCGCCTCCAACACCTCCTATCTCGACATCAACGCCATCGGCGCGTTTTCGGGCCGGCCGGCCGATGTCATTGGCATGCATTTCTTCTCGCCGGCCAACATCATGCGACTGGTCGAAATCATCGAGGGCGCCAAGAGCGCGAAAGATGCGGTGGCTACCGGCGTCGCCGTCGGCAAGCGCATGGGCAAGCTGCCGGTCGTGATGGGCGTGTGCGACGGTTTCGTCGGCAATCGCATTCTTGCAGCCTGGCGCCCTGTCGCCGACATGGCGGTCGAGGATGGCGCGATGCCGCATGAGATCGATGCGGCGATGGAAAAATGGGGCATGGCGATGGGCGGCTTCGCCGTCGGCGATCTCGCCGGCCTCGACATCGGCATGCGCCGACGCCGCGAATTCGCACATTTGCGCGATCCCGAAAAACGCGATTCCGGCGCGGTCGCCGACGCCATCTGCGCGCTCGGCCGCTACGGCCAGAAAACAGGCGCCGGTTATTACAAGTATGTCGACGGCAAACGCGAGGTCGACCCGATCGTCACCGACATCATCAACAAGGTGTCGGCGGACAAGGGCATCGCGCGCCGCCCCATCGCGGGCGAAAAGGTCATGGAGCAGATTCACGCCACCATGGTGAACGAGGCCGCCCATATTCTGTCGGAAGGCATTGTGTCGCGTCCGCTCGATGTCGATATGGTGCTGCTCAACGGTTACGGTTTCCCCGCCTGGCGCGGCGGGCCGCTGCACGAAGCCGATCGCATCGGTCTCGACAAGGTGCTTGCGACGATGCGTGAAGTTCACAAGAGCGCAGGCAAGGGTTACGAACCCGCGCCGCTGCTGGAAAAAATGGTCGCGCAGGGGAAGAAATTCGCTGATCTGAAACCCGGCGACGCGCAAAAGATGTAACGCGCCGTCATTGCGAGCGAAACGAAGCAATCGATCCCGAAACGTGCAAGACGACCGGATGGATTGCTTCGTCGCTTCGCTCCTTGCAATGACGGTTATTGGTTTTGAAAAAGGGTAAGACCATGAAAACAGCCTATCTCTGCGCCGGCGCGCGCACGCCCGTTGGCCGTTACGGCGGATCGTTGGCGAGCGTGCGGCCCGACGACATGCTGGCGCACGCCATTGGCGCCGCGCTCGCGGGTGCGCCGGGCCTGCCGCATGAGGCGATCGACGAGGTCATTTCCGGCGCCGCCAATCAGGCCGGCGAGGACAACCGCAACGTCGCGCGCATGGCGGCCCTGCTCGCTGGCCTGCCGACGAGCGTTCCGGGTTCGACGATCAATCGCCTTTGCGGGTCGGGCCTCGACGCCATCGGCACGGCCGCGCGGGCCATTCGCGCGGGCGAGGCCGATGTCATTATCGCCGGCGGCGTCGAAAGCATGTCGCGCGCGCCCTTCGTGCAAGGCAAGGCGAGCGAAGCCTTTTCGCGCAATGCGGAAATTTACGACACCACCATCGGCTGGCGTTTCGTCAACAGGCTGATGAAGGAAAAATACGGCGTCGACACGATGCCCGAGACGGCCGAAAACGTCGCTGAAGAATTCCAGATTTCGCGCGCCGATCAGGATGCGTTCGCGTTGCGCAGTCAGGCGCGCGCCGCGCGGGCGCAGAAAAGCGGTCGCCTTGCGCGCGAAATCGCAGCCGTCGAGATCAGGGACCGCAAGGGCGCCGTCACGCGCGTCGAGCACGACGAACATCCCCGCGAGACGACGCTGGAAAAACTCGCCGCGCTGCCGACGCCCTTTCGCAAGGGCGGCTCGGTGACGGCCGGCAACGCTTCGGGCGTCAACGACGGCGCCGCCGCCGTGCTCGTAGCGTCGGAATTTGCAGTCAAGAAATATGGCCTGCAGCCGCTCGCCAAGATCACCGCCATGGCGACAGCGGGCGTGCCGCCCCGCATCATGGGCTATGGCCCGGTGCCGGCCGTGCGCAAATTGATGGAGCGGAACGGATTGAAAATTTCCGATTTCGACGTTGTCGAACTGAACGAGGCTTTCGCGGCGCAGGCGCTCGCCTGCATGCGTGGCCTTGGCCTGCCGGACGATGCCGAACACGTCAATCCCAACGGCGGCGCCATCGCCATCGGCCATCCCCTCGGCATGTCGGGCGTGCGCCTTGCATTGACGGCGGCGATCGAGATGAACGATCGCAAGGCGACGCGTGCGCTCGCCAGCATGTGCATCGGCGTCGGACAGGGCATTGCGCTGGGCTTGGAGAAGGCGTGAATATCGGAACGCCGGTCGCAAGACTGGCATTTCTTGCCTGCGGTCTTTTGAGCCGCGGTCCCGAGGACGCATGAAAGTATCGCTCATTCAGATGAATTCGGGCAGCGACAAGCTGGCGAATCTGGCCGCTGCGCGCGCGCTGATCGAGCAGGCCGTTGCACAGGACGCGCCCGACTGGATCTGTCTGCCGGAAGTTTGGGATTTCATCGGCGCCGACCGGCGCGCCAAACTGGCGGCGGCCGAAGAAATGCCGGGCGGGCCTGCTTACACTGCGATGCAGGAGCTTGCGCGCAAACACGGCGTGTTTATCCACGCCGGCTCCATGCTCGAAAAAATCCCCGGGGAAGATCGCGTGCACAACACGACCGTCGCTTTCGACCGCGCCGGAAACGAGGTCGCCCGCTACCGCAAGATCCACATGTTCGACATCGTTGCGCCGGACGGCGCGGCCTATCGCGAAAGCGCGGCGTTCAAGCCGGGCGATGCGCTGGCGACCTATGTCTGCGAGGACATGATCGTCGGCTGCGCAATCTGCTACGACCTGCGCTTTCCGCATCTGTTTCAGGCGCTGGTCGACAAGGGCGCAACGCTTATCGCGTTGCCCTCGGCCTTCACCTTGCAGACCGGCAAGGATCATTGGGAGGTGTTGTGCCGCGCGCGCGCCATCGAAACCGAAACTTATTTTTGCGCAGCCGCGCAAACCGGCGGCCATATCGTCAATAACGAGACGCGCCAGACCTACGGCCACTCGCTCGTCGTCGATCCATGGGGCCATGTCGTCGCAAAAGCTTCGGACGGCGCCGGCGTTGTCTCGACGCGGATCGAGAAAGCGCGCGTTGAAAAGGCGCGCGCCATGATCCCCGTCGCCAGCCATCGCGCGCCTTTTGCATGACGGCTTTCGCCTGGGAGTGGCTCGCTTTTGCGCTGCGCGCGCTGCATGTCGTCGCCGCCATTTTCTGGATCGGCGCAGCGCTCGCATTCCTGCGGCTCAATCTCACGCTCAAGGCGACGCAACGCGACATCTGGCGATCTGGCGACGACGCCTATTTCCACATCGCGCGCCAGACATCAGCGCCGCCGCAACGCCCGCAGATCGGCTGGTTTCGCTGGGAGGCCTACGTCACATGGCTGTCCGGCCTTGCATTGCTGGCGGCGGTCTATTTCGTCGACGCCGATTTCTATCTGATCGATCCCTCGATCATGGCGCTCACGCGCTGGCAGGCGATTGGCGCAACGCTTGCGGGCATCTTCGTCGTGCAGATCGCCTATGAGCTCATCTGCAAGGCGCCGCTGCCGGAAGCTGCGCGGCGCGCGCTCGTTTTCGCAACGATCGCGCTCGCCGCTTTCGTCTTTGCGCATGTGTTTGCTGCGCGCGGCGCGATGCTGATCCTTGGCGCAAGCCTGGGCACGATCATGACCGCCAATGTCGCGCATGTGCTGGCGCCCAATCAGCGGCGCATGTGGAAAGCCTTGCAGGCCGGATCGGCGCCGAAGGAGACGCGGCTCGCCGCCAGCCGCCAGCGCGCGCTCGACAACAATTACCTCGCGCTGCCGACCGTTTTTTTGATGCTGTCGAGCCATTCGCCGCTGGCCTATGCGGAGCATGCGAACTGGATCATCGCTTTGCTGCTCGTCGTCGCGGGCGCGGCTATCCGCCATTTCTACATTGCCCGCCATCGCGGCGCGGGCGACCTGTGGTGGACATGGGCGCTGGCGGCGGCCGCATGCGCCGGCGTTCTCGCATTGTCGCTCTGGGCGGGGACGCCCGGCCCGCATTGAACGGACGCGATGCGTCAGGCCGCCAGCGCGTTGCTGTCGTCTGCCGCGGCTATGGCGGCTTTGACGATATCGGCGGCGTTGCGCAATTCCGCCTCGGTGTGGCGCGCAGAGACCGACAGCGCAAGTCTGGCGTCGCCGCGCGCGACATCGGGCGCGCAGATCGCGCGCAGCCGCAGGCCCCGTTGCGCGCACAGCGCCGCAAGCGTCAGCGCGCGCGTCTCATCGCCAATGCGCAGGCTGACGACGCCGGCCGTCTGCCCGGCGACCGCACATCCCGCAAGCGTCAGCAGATCGCGCAGCAGCGCAGCGTTGCGCATCAGCGCGACGCGCAATTTCGCGCCTTCGATGGAATCGATCATGTCGAGCGCAGCCAGCGCGCGCGCAATTGCGGGCGCGCTCATCGTTTCGGCGAAAGCGCTCGTTTGCGGGGCCGGTCCCTTGCGCATGGCGAGAAAGCCGCCAGCCGCCGCAAATGTCGGCTGAAAGCTCGCGGTAAGAATGTCGATCAGCGGCAAGGCTTTCTGTTCGCCCGCCGCGCCGCGCCCGTCCGGGCCGAGCGCGCCGAAATCGTGACTGGCTTCCACCATCAGCAGCGCATCGTGCCGCCGGCAGGCTGCGGACAATTCGGCCAGCTTCGGCGCATCGGCGAAAGCGGGACTGAATCCTTCGGCCGCCACCACAACCGGACCGCTGTAGCTTCGGCGAATGTCGGCGAGCATGCGGCGGCAGGAATCGGCGTCCTGGTGGCGGTAATGCGTCACGGCGCGGGTCGCAGCGCCGGCGGCATATTGCAGGGCGGGCGATGCGCCGGCGTCCAGCACGATCTGGCCATCGCCGGCTGCATGCCGCAAGGCGCATTGCATGGCTTCAGCGCCGCTCGAAAAAAGCCGCACGACGCCCGCGCCGGCGAATGCGGCGAGCCGTTCGGTCAGCACGTCGTGCAGCGCAGGGTCGGGCCGGTCGAGCGCCGCATGCGCCGATTGCAGGAGAAAAGCGCGCCGCGAAAGGCCGAGATAATCCGGCGCGGCAAAATCAGAAACGCACGGCGCCGCAAGGGGCGCGCACTCGAACGAACGCATGGGAGACGCCTCACAACTAACCACTCGTTATCCTTAATGGCGCGGAAACCTTAACAAACCGGCAAGACGGCGCGGCCGGTGCGCGGGCCAGTCGGCCGGGCGCGTCGGCAAAAAGACGGCGCATCGACAGCGCCCGGGCGGACTGCTAGAGGGCGTTACGCCAAGCCCATCTCAAGCCAACGGCCGATTGCATGTCCGAGACGCCTGTCATCCGCTTTCACGAGGGCGACCTGCCCGCCGGCGCCAGCTTCGGCGCGGCCGTCGCCATCGACACGGAGACCATGGGGCTTGATCCCCATCGCGACCGGCTCTGCGTCGTGCAGCTTTCGCGCGGCGACGGCTCGGCCGATGTCGTGCGCATCGCGCGCGGCCAGAAACAGGCGCCCCATCTGCAAAAGCTTCTGGCCGATCCGGCCGTGCTGAAGATCTTCCATTTCGCCAGATTCGATCTCGCGGCGCTTTACAATGCGTTCGGCGTCATGCCGGCCCCGGTCTATTGCACCAAGATCGCCTCCAAACTCGTGCGCACCTACACGGACCGTCACGGACTGAAAGACCTCTCGCGCGAGTTGCTCGGGCTCGAAATGTCGAAGCAGCAGCAATCGTCCGACTGGGGCGCCGATCGCCTGACCGAGGCGCAACTCGCCTATGCGGCCTCCGACGTTCTGCATCTGCACGCGCTGCGCGAGCGTCTCGACGCGATGTTGACGCGCGAGGGCCGCGCCGATCTGGCCGCCGCCTGTTTCGCCTTTTTGCCCGCCAGAGCGCGGCTCGACCTCGCCGGCTGGCCGGAAAAAGACATCTTTTCTCACGAATAACGCGCTTTTTGCCCCTTTTTGCGGGACTTTCGCGTCTGGACTCGCCGCATTTTCGTTCTATGTCTGGGACATGGCCGAAGCTGATCTGAACGACCGCGCTGCTTTCGCCGATTTCGGCGCCAGCCGCCCGCATGCCTTTGTCGATGCGGGCCGCCATACCGCGCGCGTGCATTTCTTCAAACGCGCGATCGTCGTCGCCTGTGTCAGCGCGGCTGCGCTCATTGGATTTTTTGTGGTGTTCAATCCGCTGAAGCGGCTCGATCTGGGCTTCAGCGTCGGGCGCGTCGGCGTCGAGGGCACGCGCATCATCATGGAGCAGCCGAAAATTTCCGGGGCGCGCGGCGAGGGCCAGTTTTACGAAATCCAGGCCGGACAAGTCGTGCAGGATACGCAGCGTCCGCGCATTTTCGAATTGAGCAAGGTCGACGCCAGGCTGGGGATGGTCGATGGAACGACGACGCGCATCCAGGGCGACACCGGCGTTTATGATTCAACGACCGACGCGCTCGATCTTGCAGGCGCCGTGCGCATCCGCAACGACGGCCGATACGACATGAATCTGAAATCGGCGCATATCGATCTCAAGACCGGCAAGATCACGTCGGACGAGGGCGCCGTCACGACGTTGCCCGGCGGCGCGGTCACGGCAAAGAGCGTCGGCTATCAGGAGAGCGAAGGCGTGGTGAATTTCTCCGGCCGCGTCCGTTCGACTTTTACCGACAAGAACGCTAAAAAGCCGCAATGAAACGCGCTCGCCAAGCTCTCGTCCTTGTCGCCCTCGCGGGCTGCGCGCCAGTCGCTGCGCATGCCGCCGGCGGCATGTTGCCGGGCGCGCGCTCGGGCGAGCCCTATACGGTCGACGCCGACAAGCTGGATTATTTCGAGAATCAGAAGAAACTCGTCTATTCGGGCTCGGTCATCGCCACGCAAGGCGCCTCGAAAGTGCGCGGCGCGACGATGACCGTTTATCTCGACAAGGATGGCGACGCCAATTCGCAGCAGAACGTGCGCCGGGTCGAAATGGCGGGGCCGGTCACCGTCACGCAGAATGGCAAGATCGGCACGGGCGACAGCGGCCTCTACGATCGCGACGAACAGAAATATTATCTGATCGGCCGCGTCACCCTGTCCGAGGGCCAGAATGTGACGCGCGGCGATCGCCTGATCTACGATTTGCGCACCAATCAGGCGCGCGTCGTCGGTCGTGTGCAGAGCGTCTTCACGCCGAAGTCGCGCTAGACGCGCTGTCGGTCTGCGCCGCCGCAGGGCCCATTGCACGCCACCGGCGTGTCCGCTAGAGGCTGCCCTGTCTGAATATTGATGGGTTCGCCTTGCTCGCCGACGCCAGCCAAACCACCCGCGCCGCCCGCCCCAATCCTGCCGAAGGATTTCTCGTCGCGCGCAATCTCGGCAAGGCCTACAAGGGCCGCCGCGTCATCGAGGATGTAAGCCTTTACGTTCGCCGGGGCGAGGTCATCGGACTGCTCGGACCGAACGGCGCCGGCAAGACGACGCTCTTTTACATGATCACCGGCCTGATCCGGCCTGATTCGGGCTCGATCGAGCTGGAAGGGCACGACATCACCGCGCTGCCGATGTACCGGCGCGCGCGTCTTGGCGTCGGCTATCTGCCGCAGGAACCCTCGATTTTCCGTGGCCTGTCGGTCGAGGACAATATTCGCGCTGTTCTGGAAATCAGCCAGCCCGATCCCGCCCGCCGCGCCGAGGAGCTCGAGGCGCTGCTGGACGAATTCGACATCAAGCGCTTGCGCAAGATCAATTCGCTGGCCTTGTCGGGCGGCGAGCGGCGGCGCTGCGAAATCGCCCGCGCGCTGGCTGGCCATCCCCGGTTCATGCTGCTGGACGAGCCTTTCGCCGGCATCGATCCGATCGCTGTCGCCGATATCCAGAATCTTGTCCGTCACCTCAAGAATCGCGGCATCGGCGTGCTCATTACCGATCATTCCGTGCGCGAGACGCTGGGGATGACCGACCGCGCCTATATCGTCCACGCCGGCCGCATCCTCACCGAGGGCGACCCCGAGCATATCGTGGCCGACCCCAACGTGCGCCGCTTCTATCTCGGCGACGATTTCCGCATGTAAATCGCCGGCGCGCGGCAAATTGCGCGGGCCAACGCAGTGTTTACCATCTGGCTTGGCTATCGCGCGCGACGGTTTCGCAAGGGCCCGAAAACAGCTAATCTCGCCTGAAGCAAAAATCGGGCCGCTTTCGCCGGCCCGGCACGGGTCCGAGGCGTTTGATGGCTTTATCGGCGCGGCTGACGATGCGGCAGGGGCAGGCGCTCGTGATGACGCCGCAGCTCCTGCAGGCGATCAAACTCCTGCAATATTCGACGGTCGAGCTTGCCGCTTTCGTCGACGAGGAGCTGCAGCGCAACCCGCTGCTCGAACGCGCCGACGATCGTCCGGACGTGGAAATGGCGCCCGCGATCGACCGCTACGCCGACGCGCAGAACATCGCCGCCGCCACGCCCGAGGCCATCCCGGTCGACGCCGGCGCGCTGTCGGCCGAGCTTGGCACGGACGTCTCCAACGCTTTCGACGCCGATGCGCCGCCCCGCACGCCCCCCGCCGAACGCGATGAGGCGGGCCTGTCGGCAGGCGCCTGGACGGGCTCTTCGGGCGCGCCCTACGACGGCGAAGCGCCGCACCTTGAGGCTTATGTCGCCGAAAAGATCACGCTGGCCGAATCGCTGACCCGCCAATTGGCCACCGCCACCGCCGATCCGGTCGCCCGGCTGATCGGCCAGACGCTGATCGACGCCATCGACGAGGCGGGCTACCTGCGTGAAAGCTGCGCGCAGGCGGCCGAAAAGCTTGGCGCGCCGGTGGAGCGCGTCGAGGCGGTGCTGGCGATCATCCAGTCATTCGAGCCCTCGGGCGTAGGCGCGCGCGACCTTGCGGAATGTCTGGCGATCCAGCTGCGCGAGCGCGACCGGTTCGATCCGGCGATGCGCGCCCTGGTCGAACATCTGCCGCTGCTCGCCCGGCGCGATTTCGCGGCCTTGAAGCGCATCTGCGACGTCGATGACGAGGATATGGCCGATATGGTCGCCGAATTGCGGCGCCTCGAGCCCCGCCCGGGCCGCGCTTTCGGCGCCGAGCCCGTGCAGCCTGTCATTGCGGATGTCATCATCCGCCGCGCTTCCGATGGCGGGTGGCATGTAGAACTGAACGCTGACGCTTTGCCGCGCGTGCTGGTCAACCAGACTTACGCGGCCCGCGTCTCGCGCGCCGCAGGGTCTGCCGCAGACAAGGCTTTCGTTTCCGAATGCCTGCAGAACGCCAACTGGCTGACCAAGAGCCTCGAGCAGCGTGCGCGCACGATTTTGAAGGTCGCGTCCGAAATCGTCCGCCAACAGGACGCCTTTCTGGAAAAGGGCGTCGAATGGCTCCGTCCGCTCAACCTGCGCGCCATAGCGGACGCTATCGGCATGCATGAATCGACGGTCTCGCGCGTCACATCCAATAAATATATGGCCACGCCGCGCGGCCTGTTCGAAATGAAATATTTCTTCACCGCCGCAATCCCCGCCGGATCGGGCGGGGAGGCGCATTCGGCCGAGGCCGTGCGCTTCCGCATCAAGCAGATGATCGATCAGGAAAACGCGCGCGAGATTTTGTCGGACGACGCCATTGTCGCCCGGCTGAAGAGCGCCAATATCGACATTGCGCGGCGCACGGTAGCCAAGTACCGCGAGAGTCTGAAAATCCCTTCATCCGTCGAGCGCCGGCGGGAAAAGACGGCGATCGCGCGTTCGGCGGTTTAGATAAGAACGTTCAAATATCTGAAATTAAAGGAATTTGACGAAACGACGGGAATCAGCGCCATTGACTTGCGAGGCTCGCGCTCGTAAACGCATCGCCGCTTGCCGCGTATGGACTTTAGAACGAAGCTGACCCGGCGTATCGCCCGCCAGCCAGGCGAATCGGAGAGGGATGGATATGACGTTGCGGGTTTCCGGCAAGAACATGCAGATCGGCGAAGCTTTGCGTGAGCACGTCCAGAAGCGTCTCGAGACCGCCGCCGGAAAATATTTCGATGGGACTGTGCAGGGCCATGTCGTGGTGGCGCCGGAAGGTTCGGGCTTTCGTTCCGATTGCACCCTGCACCTCGATTCCGGCGTGACCTTGCAGGCCGACGGCCGCGCGCAGGAGCCCTACGCCGCATTCGATCAGGCCGCCGAGCGCATCGAGAAGCGTCTGCGCCGTTACAAGACGCGCCTCAAGGGCCATGCGCGCCAGACGCCGAACGTTGCGGGGGAAGCCGCACAATATCGCGTGCTCGAAGCGCTGGATGAAAATGCCGATGCGCCGAGCGAAGCTGAATTCTCGCCCACCGTCATCGCCGAGACGACGACCCGTCTCGGCGCCATGAGCATCGCCGCAGCGGTGATGGAGCTCGACATGACGGGCGCGGCCGTTCTGCCTTTCCGTCACGCCAAGACAGGGCGCGTCAACGTCATCTATCGTCGCCACGATGGCAATATCGGCTGGATCGACCCGGCCGCCGCCGAGTCGAAGAGCTGAGCGTTCCTCCCGCCGTCGCGGAAACAGGAAACTTCATCCAATGCCCCTCACCGACCTTGTGACGCCAGAAGCGGTTATTCCCGCTCTCAAGGCCTCCAGCAAGAAACAGGCCTTGCAGGAACTGGCCGACAAGGCCGCGACCTTGTCCGGCCTGCCTGCGCGCGAGATTTTCGATTCGCTGGTCCAGCGCGAACGGCTGGGTTCGACAGGCGTCGGCGGCGGCGTCGCCATGCCGCATGGCAAACTCCCCAAATGCCAGAAGATTTTTGGCGTCTTCGCACGCCTCGACAAGCCGATCGATTTCGAATCGGCCGACGAGGCGCCTGTCGATCTCATTTTCCTGCTGATCGCCCCGGAATCGGCGGGCGCCGATCATCTGAGCGCTTTGTCGCGCGCAGCGCGCGCCCTGCGCGACGCCTCGATCGTGGCCTCGTTGCGTTCGACGCGCGATGCTTCCGCGCTTTATTCCATCCTGACGCGCGCCTCCACGCCCAATGCGGCGTGAGCGTCAGAGGCTCGTGCGCTGCCGGAGCGCGGCGGCGAGCGTGCCCTCGTCGAGATAATCGAGTTCCCCGCCAACCGGCACGCCATGGGCGAGCCGCGTCACGCGCACCGGCGTGTCCGACAGAAGGTCGACGATGTAATGGGCCGTGGTCTGCCCGTCGACCGTCGCGTTGACCGCCAGAATCACCTCCGCAACGCCGCCCTCGCGCACGCGCTCGACGAGGCGGGCGAGATTGAGATCCCGCGGCCCCACGCCATCGAGCGGCGACAGCACGCCGCCCAGCACATGATATCGTCCGCGCACGGCGCCGGCGCGTTCGAGCGCCCACAGATCGCCGACCGTCTCGACGACGATCAGCGTCGTGGCGTCGCGCCGCTCGTCGGCGCAAAGCGTGCAGGGATCGCGCGTGTCGACATTGCCGCAGGACGAGCAGACGACGACGCGCTCGCGCGCCACATGCATGGCGTCTGCGAGCGGGGCCAGCAATTCCTCGCGCTTGCGGATGAGATGCAAGGCCGCGCGCCGCGCCGAACGCGGGCCCAGTCCAGGCAAACGCGCGAGCAATTGAATCAACCGTTCGATTTCCGGCCCTGCGATACGTTCGGCCATTGTGGACTCTTTTAGAACGGCAGCTTCATGCCGGGCGGCAGCGGCAGGCCCGCTGTCAGCGCCTTCATCTTTTCGCTCGCCGCTTCCTCGCCCTTGCGGCGCGCGTCCTCGATGGCGGCGACGATCAGGTCTTCCACCATTTCGCGTTCTTCAGGCTTGAACAGGGAAGGGTCGATCGACACGGCTTTCATCGCGCCCTTGGCGCTCATCGTCGCCTTCACGAGCCCGCCGCCGGATTGTCCTTCGACGAGCACATTGTCGAGTTCGCCTTGCAGCTCGGCCATTTTCTGCTGCATGGCCTGCGCCTGTTTCATCAGACCCATCATGTCGCGCATGTTTTCTCTCCGAAATTAAATGTCGTCTTCGTCCTGCTCGTCGCCGCCATAGACAAGATCGGCTTCGCCGCCGCCGGGCGCCGGCGCATCCTCGCCGGAACGCACTGCGACGATTTCGGCGCCGGGAAAGCGATCGAGCACTGCGCGCACCAGTGGATCTGCTGCGACGCCCTGCTCGCGCGCGCGCGTTTTTTCCGCCGCGCGTTCTGCAATGCTCGGCGCGCCTTCTTTCGTCGAAAGCGCAACGAGCCAGCGTTCGCCCGTCCAGTCCTGCAGGCGGCGCATCAAGGTCTGTGCAAGTTGCGGCGCGCCGCCAGGGCTCAGCGAAAATTCGACGCGTCCCTGTTCGAAACGCACAAGTCGCACGTCGCGCTCCAGCGCAACCTTGAGCTGGATGTCGCGTTCGGCGGCGGCGCGCGCGATCACATCTTCAAGCCGCGCAAATTGTGCGCGGGGGCCGGCGGCTGGCGCCGGCGCATCGAAAACGGCGGGCGCGGCGGCGCTCTGTTGTGCAGCTGAAAAGGCGCGCGGGCCGTTCGAGGGCGCAGCGCGCGCTGGAGCGGCGGGCGCCGCAGTCTCGCCTGCGCCAAAGCCGAGCTTGCGCAACGCCTCGTCCGGCGTCGGCAGATCGGCCGCGTAGGCGATGCGCACCAGAACCATGTCGGCGGCGGCCAGCGGGCGCGGCGAGGCGCGCACTTCGGCGACGCCCGCAAGCAATATCTGCCAGGCGCGGCTGAGCGCGGGCATCGACAGTCGCGCGGCGTAATCGCGCGCAGCCTTCGCTTCTTCCGGCGGCAAGGCGTTCATCGGCGCATCGGGCGCAATTTTCGCGCGCGTCGTCAGATGCGTGAATTCGGCGACTTCCAGCAGCACCTGCGCCGGGTCGGCGCCTTCGTTATATTGATCCTGCAAATTCTCGATCGCGCGCGCGACGTCGCCGCGCATGACCGCTTCGAACAGATCGAAAATGCGCGCGCGATCGGCAAGGCCGAGCATCGCGCCGGCCATCTGCGCATGGATCGTCTGGCCCTCGCCGCTTTGCGCAATCGCCTGATCGAGCAGCGACAGGGAATCGCGCACCGAACCTTCGGCCGCGCGTGCGATCAGCCCGAGCGCTTCCGGCTCGGCCTGCACATGCTCCATGTCGCAGATGCGCGCCAGATGGGCGACGAGATCGGCGTGTTCGACGCGGCGCAGATCGAAGCGCAGGCAGCGCGAGCGCACCGTCACCGGCACCTTTTCGATTTCGGTTGTGGCGAAAATGAACTTCACATGTTCGGGCGGCTCTTCCAGCGTTTTCAAAAGCGCGTTGAACGCCGCCTTCGAGAGCATGTGCACTTCGTCGATGATGAAGACCTTCATCCGCGCCGAGGCCGGCTTGTAGCGCGCGCCCTCGATGATTTCGCGAATGTCGTCGACGCCCGTATGCGAGGCGGCGTCCATCTCGATCACGTCGACATGGCGCGAGTCGATGATCGCCTGACAATGCAGGCCGAGCTCTGGCATGACGACGGTCGGTTTGGTCACCGCCGGCTTGCCATCCCTGGCGGGCAATTCGTAATTCAGCGCGCGCGCCAGAATGCGCGCCGTCGTCGTCTTGCCGACGCCGCGCACGCCGGTCAGCATATAGGCCTGATGGACGCGTCCGAGTTCGAAGGCGTTGGTCAGGATGCGGACCATGAGGTCCTGCCCGATCAAGGCGTCGAAATTCGAAGGACGATATTTGCGGGCGAGCACGCGATAGGCGCCGGCCTTTGCGTCGGGCTCGCCGAACAGGCCGCCGCCCGCAGGCGCCTCGTGCGGGATTTCGTTCGTCATCGGCCGCCGCTTTGGGAAAACAGGTAGGAGGTTGGACAGAGACCCGCTCGGTCTCGTTAGGGCTGCTTCCTTCCGGACCTGACCCGGTTGGCGAGTGATGCGTCCACCGCCAACCTCCCGAGGTCTATTTGGCGCATGGCGGGGTCAGGCGCAAGGGGCGCAAACGAGCCCATGGGGCGCAGGCAAGGGCGCGCTGCGGGCCGGCGAAGGGCAGGCGCGCCGCAGGCGGGGCCGAAAGGCGGCCTTTTGCGTTGACTCTCGCCCGTTTCGCCCCTTATAAGCCGCGCAACGATTTCGGCGGCGCCGGCGTCGGGGCTGAACTTTTGGCCCGCGCGGTTTCGCAGCAAGTTTCGGAGAAAATCCGTGAAGCGGACTTATCAACCTTCCAAAATCGTGCGCAAGCGCCGGCACGGCTTCCGCGCGCGCATGGCCACTGTCGGCGGCCGCAAGGTCATCGCCGCCCGTCGCGCCCGCGGTCGCAAGCGCCTTTCGGCCTGAGGCCGCCACACCGGTTCCGGCCGGTTTTTGCGGAGACGGGATGGCCCGCGGTCCGCGTAAACCCCAACCCACGCGCCTGAAAAAGCGGGCGGAATTCCTCGCGGCGGCGCGCGGAAAGCGCCGTCATGCGGCCGCATTCGCCCTGCAGGCGGTTTTGCGCAGCGGCGACGACGCAGAGCCGCCCCGTTTTGGTCTGACCGTTTCAAAAAAAGTCGATGCGCGCGCGGTCAGGCGCAACCGCATCCGTCGCCGCTTGCGCGCAGCGCTTGTGCAGGGCGCAGCCCTTTCCGCCGCGCCCGGCGTGGACTATGTGTTCGTCGCCCGCGCCGAAGCGCTTGGCCGGCCTTTTGCGGCGCTCGTCGCCGACATGGCCGGCGCGTTGACGGCGATCGGGCGACCTGAGGGGCGAACCGAAAAAAGGCGAGCAAAGTAGGACGCATGAGTCAGGACGCCAAAAATCTCATCCTCGCCTTCTTTCTGTCGGCGGTTGTGCTGCTGGGCTGGCAATATTTCTACGCCGGCCCGAAAATGGAGCGCGAGCGCCAGCAACAGGCCCTGACGCAGGCGCAGGCCAGCCGGCAGGACGTGCGCAACGAAACGGCCGCGCCCGGCGCAGCCCCGGCGGCGACCCCCGCCAATCCCGGTGCGCCCGCATTGCAGACCCGCGAGGGCGCGCTCGCCGCCTCGCCGCGCATTGTCATCGAAACGCCGAGCATCTCGGGCTCCATCGCGCTGCGGGGCGCGCGGATCGACGATGTTTCGCTGGTCAAGTATCGCGAGACGGTCGATCCCGGCAGCCCGCATATCGTGCTGCTCTCGCCGTCGGGCGCCCCACACGCCTTCTACGCAGAAACCGGCTTCGTCGGTCAGAACGGCGAGAAAGTCGCGCTGCCGGACGCCAACACGCTGTGGACCGCCGATGGCGCGAAGCTGACGCCCGAAACGCCGGTGACGCTCACGTGGGACAATGGCGCGGGCCTCGTCTTCACGCGCAAGATTTCGGTCGACAAGGACTATCTCTTCACCATTTCCGACGCCGTCGCCAACAAGAGCGCCTCCCCCGTGACGCTCTTTCCCTATGCGCTCGTCTCGCGGCACGAAAAGCCTGCGACGCAGGGCTACGCCGTGCTGCACGAAGGCCTGATCGGCGTTGTCGGCGATTCCGGCGTGCAGGAATGGACCTACGACAAGATCGAAAAGGAAGCCGGCGCGCTCAAAGCCTACAAGGGCGAAGGCGGCTGGGTCGGGATCACCGACAAATATTGGGCCGCCGTCGTCGCGCCCGAGCAGAACAAGCCTTTCGAAGGCCGCCTCTCCGCCAGTCCGACGCACTCCTACCAGGCCGATACGTTCGGCGCGCCGCAGACTGTCGCGCCCGGCGCGACTTATGCGAACACGAATTTCGTTTTCGCCGGCGCGAAGGTCACGCAGCTGCTCGACCATTATGCGGAAACGCCGGGCCTGAAGAAATTCGACCTGCTGATCGACTGGGGCTGGTTCTATTTCATCACGCGGCCGATGTTCCGCCTGATCCACGGCCTCTATCGCCTGATCGGCAATTTCGGCCTGGCGATTCTGGCCGTAACGGTGCTCGTCAAGCTCGCCTTCCTGCCGCTCGCCAATCGCTCCTACCTGTCGATGGCGAAAATGCAGGCGCTGCAGCCGCAGCTGAAGGAGCTGCAAGCGA
Organism: Hyphomicrobiales bacterium; assembly: GCA_028869185.1. Taxonomy (GTDB): domain Bacteria; phylum Pseudomonadota; class Alphaproteobacteria; order Rhizobiales; family Beijerinckiaceae; genus JAJXWB01. The sequence continues at coordinate 50,234 of JAGWTA010000003.1, read as the reverse complement.
AATACGGCGACGACAAGGTGAAGCTCCAGCAGGAGCAGATGGAGCTGTACAAGCGCGAGAAGGTCAATCCGGTCGCCGGCTGTCTGCCGATGCTGATCCAGATCCCGGTCTTCTTCTCGCTCTACAAGGTCCTGTTCGTCACCATCGAAATGCGGCAGGCGCCGTTCTACGGCTGGATCAAGGATCTCTCCGCGCCCGATCCGACCAATGTCTTCAATCTGTTCGGCCTGCTGCCGTTCGATCCGACGCATGTTCCCGTCATCGGCCATTTCCTCTGGCTCGGCATCTGGCCGCTCGCCATGGGCATTTCGATGTGGGTGCAGATGAAGATGAGCCCGCAGGCGACCGATCCGGTGCAGCGGCAGATGTTCTCGTGGATGCCGGTTATCTTCACCTTCATGATGGGCTCGTTCCCCGCCGGTCTCGTCATTTACTGGACGTGGAACAATCTGCTGTCGGTGCTCCAGCAATGGTGGATCGCCAGCAAGGCCGGCGTGAAATTCCATCTGTGGGACAATCTGGCCGAAAGTTTCGGCCGCAAGAAAGCGTGACCGGACCCGCGTGAGCGACGATGATCCATACGCCGAGGCCGGGCGAAAACTTTTCGCCGGCCCCTGCGACTTCATCTGGGCGGCGGCCCGACCGGATAATTTGCCGCCGCCGGGCCCACCCGAATTTGCATTCGCGGGGCGCTCGAACGTTGGAAAATCCTCGCTCCTCAACGCGCTCACCGGCCGCAAGACGCTGGCGCGCGTTTCGCACACGCCCGGCCGCACGCAGGAGCTTAATTTTTTCGCGCTCGGCGAAACGGCGCGCCTCGTCGATATGCCAGGCTATGGCTACGCGGCGGTGTCGAAGCAGAAATCAGCGTCCTGGGATCATTTGTTGCGCGCCTATCTGCGCGGGCGCGCGCAGCTTCTGCGCGTGTATGTGCTGATCGACGGGCGCAGGGGACTCATGCCGCCCGACAAGGAAATGCTCGACATGCTCGACGCAGCCGCCGTTTCCTACGCCATCGTGCTGACCAAGCGCGACGAGGTGAAGAAAGGCGAAATCGACGCGCGGCTGGCGGAAGTGGCAGCCGGCGTTGCGCGCCGTCCCGCCGCTTATCCCGAAGTCGTTTTCACCTCGAGCCGCGAGGGCGACGGCGTTGCGCATCTGCGCACGGCGATTGCGCAATTGCTGGCCGAACGCGGCGTGGCGATTGCGCGCTAGCGCTGCGCTGCAGCTTGACATGGCTTTGCGCGCGCGCGCAGTTTGCGCGCCAAAGGGGCGCAGCATTCGATGCCGTGGAATCCGGAACTTGAAGAACTGCGCAAGCGGCGCAAATTCGCCGAAGCGATGGGCGGCGCCGATCGCGTGCGCCGTCAGCATGCGGCCGGGCGCTACACGGTGCGCGAACGCATCGCAAAACTTGCCGACCGCGGCAGCTTTCACGAAGTCGGCGCGTTGGCGGGCCGCGCCGAATATGATCCGACAACAGGCGAACTGAAAAACGTCACGCCATCCAATTGCGTATTCGGGCGCGCCACGATCGATGAGCGTCCGGTGGTGATCGTTGGCGACGATTTCACCTTGCGCGGCGGTTCGGCCGACGCGGCCATTCGCGAAAAGCCGATCATGGCTGAGGAAATGGCGCGCGAATTCCGCTTGCCGATCATTCGCGTCATCGAAGGGTCGGGCGGCGGCGGTTCTGTCAAGACGATCGAAACGATGGGGCGCTCGAACCTGCCCGGTCAGATCGGCGAGACGAAAGCCTATTTTCTCATGACCGACAATCTCGGCCACGTGCCGGTGGTGGGGCTTGGGCTTGGCTCTGTGGCGGGTCTTGGCGCGGCCCGCCTCGCCTCGACGCATTATTCGGTGATGACGAAAAACTCCGCGATGTTCGTCGCCGGCCCTCCTGTGGTGGCGCGCCTTGGTCAGAACCTCGACAAGAACGCGCTCGGCGGCTGGGAAATCCAGACGCGCGCCGGCGGCGTCGACCATGCCGTCGACAGCGAGGACGAAGCCTTCGCCTGTGCGCGCCGCTTCCTGTCCTACCTGCCATCGTCCGTTTACGAACTGCCGCCGCTGGGCCCATGCGACGACGATCCGCGGCGCGATGTCGAAAGTCTGATGCGCGCCGTGCCGCGCGACCGCAAGAAAGTCTACAAGGTGCGCCCGATTATCGAGGCGGTCGTCGACGCCGGATCGTTTTTCGAAATGGGCGCGCTTTACGGCCGCTCCATCATCACCGGCCTTGCGCGCCTTGACGGCAAACCGGTCGCGCTGATGGCGAGCGATCCGTTCTTTTATGGCGGTTCGTGGACGGCCGACGCCTGCCAGAAGATCGTGCGCTTCGTCGACCTTGCCGAGACATTTCATCTGCCCGTCGTCTATCTCGCCGATTGCCCGGGCTTCATGATCGGCCGCGAGGCGGAGCAGGAGGGAACGATCCGGCATGGCGTGCGCGTGATGGCGGCGCTCAACCAGACGACGACGCCCTGGTGCACGATCATCATGCGCAACATTTTCGGCGTCGCCGGCGCGGCGCATCAGCCGGGCGGGCGTCTGTCGTTGCGCTACGCCTGGCTTTCCGCCTTCTGGGGATCGCTGCCGCTGGAGGGCGGAATCGAGGCCGCCTATCGCGCCGAGATCGAGGCGAGCGACGATCCTGCAAAGGCGCTTGCGCAAATCGAGGAGCGGCTCAACCGATTGCGCTCGCCGTTCCGCACGGCGGAAAGTTTCTGGGTCGAGGACATTGTCGATCCGCGCAAGACGCGCCGCCTGCTGACCGATTTCGCACAACTGGCCTGGCGCGTCCTGCAGCCCGGTCCGCGCGGCCTTGCGATGCGGCCGTGACGCTCAGGCCGTTTCGATTCCGAACGCCGCAGCAAAAAGCGTGCGCGTATAATCGTCCTTCGGATCCTTGAAGATTTCCGCCGCCGGCCCCTGTTCCACAACAGCGCCGTTGCGCATCACGATGATATCGCTCGCCAGCGCCTTCACGACGCGTAGATCGTGGGAAATGAACATGTAGGTCAGGCCTCGCCTGCGTTGCAGATCGCGCAGCAGATCGACGATCTGGGCCTGCACGGACATGTCGAGCGCCGAAGTCGGTTCGTCCAGCACGACGAACTTCGGCTCCAGCGCGATCGCGCGCGCAATGGCGATGCGCTGGCGCTGTCCTCCCGAAAATTCGTGCGGATAACGATCCATCGCAGCGGGATCCAACCCCGTGTCGGCGAGTGCGCGCGCGACAATTTCGCGCCGTTGCGCAAGATCGAGGTCGCGTTGCAGCACTGTCAGGCCTTCTGCGACAATATCGGCGACCGACATGCGCGGCGACAGCGAGCCATATGGGTCCTGAAACACGATCTGCATGTCGCGCCGCAAGGGCCGCATCTCGCGGGCGCTCCACCCGTCGATCCTTTGTCCCATGAAGACGATCGGACCGTCCGATTTGATCAGCCTCAGCATCGCGCGGCCGAGCGTTGTCTTGCCCGAGCCCGATTCGCCGACGACGCCGAGCGTTGCGCCCTCGCGCAAGGCGACGCTGACCCCGTCGACAGCCTTCACATGCCCGACCGTTCGACGGAAGAAACCCTGCTTGATCGGAAACCACACGCGCAGATTGTCTGCGCTGACGATCTGCCTTGCATCCGGCGCCGGCGCGGCGGCGAGCCCCTTCGGCGCAGCCGCGAGCAACGCTTGCGTATAGGGGTGTTGCGGATGGGCGAAAATCGCATCGACAGGCCCGGCCTCGACGATGCGCCCGCGCTGCATGACGCAGACATCGTCCGCAATGCGCCGCACGATGCCAAGATCATGCGTGATGAACAGCATCGCCATGTCATAGGTGCGTTGCAATTCCTTCAGTCGTTTCAGGATTTGCGCCTGCACCGTCACATCGAGCGCCGTCGTCGGCTCGTCGGCGATGAAAAGCTGCGGGCGATTGGCGAGCGCCATCGCAATCATCACGCGCTGACGCTGTCCGCCGGACAGTTGATGCGGATAGGCGCCGAGCCGCTCCTGCGCATTGCGAATGCCGACTTCCTCCAGCAGCTCCAGCACGCGCGCGCGTATCTGCGCCTTGTCGCGCGCTCCGTGCTGCTGCAGGATTTCAGCCACCTGCTGCTCGATTGTGTGAAGCGGATTGAGCGACGTCATCGGCTCTTGAAAAACCATCGAAATCTTGTCGCCGCGCAGATCGCGCAGCGCATTCGGCGGCAGTTTCAAAATGTCGCTTCCCTCGAACAGGATTTGCCCCGAGGGGTGAATCGCCGAGCTTGGCAGCAGCCGGACGATCGACAGCGCCGTGATCGATTTTCCAGATCCCGATTCGCCCACAAGGGCGAGCGTTCGCCCCTTGGCGAGCGTGAATGAAACCGGATGCACCGCGACCGTTTCCTGGTCCCGCGTGCGAAAGGCGACCGAAAGATCGCGGACCTCGAGCAGCGGCGGCGCGCTCATGCGAATGTCTTTCGCGGATCGAAGGCGTCGCGCACCGCTTCGCCGACAAAGACGAGCAGCGCCAGCATCGCTGCAATCACCACAAAACCCGTCACGCCAAGCCAGGGCGCCTGCAGGTTGGTCTTGCCCTGCAGCAGCAATTCGCCGAGCGAGGGAGAGCCGGGCGGCAATCCGAAGCCCAGAAAATCGAGCGAGGTAAGCGTCGTGATCGATGAATTGAGCACGAAGGGCAGAAAGGTCAGCGTCGCCACCATTGCATTGGGCAGAACGTGTTTGACCATGATGCGCGCATCCGAAAGGCCGAGCGCGCGCGCCGCCGCGACATATTCGAAATTGCGCGCGCGCAGAAATTCGGCGCGCACGACATGCACCAGCGCCGTCCATGAGAACAACAGCAGAATGCCGAGCAGAACGAAAAACCCCGGCGCCAGAATCGATGAAATGATGATGAGCAGGTAAAGCTGCGGCAGCGATGACCAGACCTCGATGAAACGTTGCATCACCAGATCGACGCGCCCGCCGAAATAACCCTGCACGGCGCCCGCCATGATGCCGAAGACCGAAGAGACTGCCGCCAGAACGAGTCCGAAAAGGATCGAAATGCGGAAACCGTAAATCAGCCGCGCGACGACATCGCGTCCCTGATCGTCGGTGCCGAGCCAGTTCCATTCGATGTCCGAGCAGCGCGGATGCGCGATCTGCGGCGCTGTTCGCGCTGCGACTTTCGCGCATTGCGCCTCGGTCAGCATCCAGGTCGGCGGCGCGGGCGCGGGCGTCGGCAAATCGCGATTGATCGTGTTGTAGGAATAATGGATCGGCGGCCAGAGCGCCCAGCCGTGATCGGAAATTTCCTTCTGGATGACAGGATCGCGATAATCGGGCGTCGCCAGAAAGCCGCCGAATTTTTCCTCCGGATAATTCACGAAAACCGGAAAGAGCCATTCGCCCTTGTAATGCGCGAGAATCGGCCGGTCGTTGGCGATGAATTCGGCGAACAGCGACAGGATGAACAGGAGCGCGAAAATCCAGAAGGACCAGAAGCCGCGCCGGTTCGCGCGAAAATTGTCGAGCCGCCGCTGATTCATCGGCGTCAGTTTCAGCAGCCCTTCCTGCTTCAGAGGCGGAGCGAGCGGCGCGGGCGCGCTTGCCGTGAGCGTCTCGTCCATCACGCCTCCCGCGCTTCGAAATCGATGCGGGGATCGATCCACATATAGGTCAGATCGGTCAGCAGATTGAGAACAAGTCCGAGCAGCGAAAAAATGAACAGATTGGCGAAGACGACTGGATAGTCGCGATTGACGATCGATTCAAATGACAGCAGGCCCATGCCGTCCAGCGAAAAAATTGTTTCGATGAGCAGCGATCCCGTAAAAAACGCGTGAATGAATGCGCCGGGAAAACCGGCGATCACGATCAGCATGGCGTTGCGAAACACATGGCCGTAAAGCACCTGCCGGTCGGTCAGACCCTTCATGCGCGCGGTCTGTACATATTGTTTTTTTATCTCGTCCAGAAACGAGTTCTTGGTCAGGAACGTCGATGTGGCGAAAGAGCCCAGCACCATCGCCGTCACCGGCAGGGTGATGTGCCACAGGTAGTCTTTCACCTTTCCGAACGTGGACAGCTGGTCGAAATTTTCGCTCGTCAGCCCGCGCAGCGGAAAAAGCTGCCCGATATGCGGGAAGGAACCGCCCGCGAAAAGAATGATCAGCAAAAGCGCGAACAGGAAGCTTGGAATGGCGTAACCGATAATGATGATGGTCGACGTCCAGGTATCGAATCGCGTCCCGTCGCGCACCGCCTTGGAAATGCCGAGCGGGATGGAAACGAGATAGGAGATCATCGTCATCCAGAGGCCGAGCGACATCGAGACAGGCAACTTCTCCGCGATCAACCGCACCACGGGCGTGTCGCGGAAATAGGACTTGCCGAAATCGAAGCGCGCGTAATCGCGCAGCATGATCCAGAAACGTTCGTAGGCGGGCTTGTCATAGCCGAATTGCTTGTTCAGCTCTTCGATGAATTTCGGATCGAGCCCCTGCGCGCCGCGATATTTTGCCGATTCCATCGCGCTCGCCTGCGCCGCCGCAGCGCTTGCGCCCTCGCCGCCGCCTCCGCCAAAACGCGACGTGGCGCCCATGTCCTGCCCCTGCAACTGCGCGACGATGCGCTCGACAGGACCGCCGGGCGCAAGCTGCGCCACCGAGAACGTGATGAGCATGATACCGAACAGCGTCGGGATCATCAGCAAAAGACGCCGCAGGATATAGGCGGCCATTCACTTGGCCTTGTAGTCGATCGCTTTGGCGCGCGCCTCGTCCCACCACCAGGTGGAGGCCATGCCAGGGTCGAAGCGCGGCGCGCGTTCGGGGCGCCCGTATACATCCCAATGCGCGAGCCAGCGCTCGGGCTTGAACCATTGGGGCACCCAATAACGTCCGATGCGCAATGTGCGGTCGAGCGCGCGAATGATCGGAATGAGTTCGGCGCGCGAATTGACGAGCTGCGCCTTGGCGATCAGCGCGTCGATCGCGGGATGGGCGATGCCCGCGCGATTGGCCGAGCCCTTTTGCGCGGCGGCCTGCGATCCGAATTGCGCCGCCAGCTCCTCTCCCGGCGAATAGGCCATCAGCATGGCCATGACGGACATGTCGAAATCGAAATCGCGCATGCGCTGGGAATATTGCGCAGTGTCGACAATGCGCATGCGCGCATCGACGCCGAGCAGTTTCAGGTTCTTGATGAACGGCTGCGTGTGCCGCTCGAGTGCGCTCGAATGATCAAGAAACTCAATCGTCAGCGGCGCGCCCGAAGGCAAGAGCAGCGCGCCATTGTCGCGCTTGCAACCGGCGGCGGTGAAAAGCTCGAGCGCGCGCTTGAGCAGCACGCGGTCCTGCCCCGAGCCGTCGCTTTCTGGCGCAAGATAGGCGGGGCCGAAAATCTCCGCCGGCAATTGCGCGCGGAAGGGCTCCAGCAGCGCGCTCTCGGCGGCATCCGGCGCGCCTTGCGCTTTCAGGTCGGAATTTTCGAAAAAGGACTGCGTATGCTTGTACAGCCCGTACATGATGTTGGCGTTCGTCCAGCCGAAATCGAAACAGCAGGAGATCGCCTCGCGAATGCGGGGATCTGAAAATTGCGGGCGACGAAGATTGAAGAACCAGCCCTGCGTCTGCGGAATGCGCGCGTCGGGCAAGGTCTCTTTCACGACGCGTTTTTGCATGAAGGCGGGGAAATTATATTCCTTCGCCCAGATGAAGGATGTGCGATCCTCGCGCGCGGTGTAGAAACCCGCCTTGAAACCTTCGAAAGCCACCGTGCGATCGTTGAAATACTCGTAGCGGATGACGTCGAAATTATTCTGCCCGACATTCACCGGCAGATCCTTGCCCCAGTAATCGGCGACGCGGTCGAAGGCGATGAAGCGCCCCGGTTCGAACTTGCCGATCTTGTAGGCGCCTGATCCAAGCGGCGGCTCCATCGTCGTTTCGTCGAAGGCGCGCGCGGCGTAATATTTCGCAGAGAAGATCGGCTGCCCCGCAATGAACAGCGGCAATTGACGGCTGTGGCCGGCTTTCATCGCCACCAGCACGGTCAGATCGTCAGGCGCGCTGGCGCTTTCCATATCGGCGAGCAGCCGGCGGATCGCGGGCGAGGCCTTGTCCTTCAGCACCTGCAGCGAAAATACGACATCGCGCGCCGTCAGCGGCGAACCGTCGTGGAACCGCGCCTGTTTGCGCAGCGTGAAGCGCATGGTGTTTTTGTCGGGCGACAGCGCGACCGTTTCGGCGACAAGCGGATAGAGCGCGTCCGGCTCGTCCAGACTGCCCGTCATCAGCGTATCGAAGATCATCGCGACCTGGCCGGGCGCATCGCCTTTCAGGATGAAGGGATTGAGCGAGTTGAACGCGCCTTCCGTATCCTGCGAGAAAGTTCCCCCTTTGGGCGCATCCGCACGCGCATAGGGAAAGATCTTGAAATCGGCGGGCAGGGCGAGATCGCCGAAAACGGACAGGCCATAGGCCTGCGTCCACTCTTGCGTTGCCGCCGCCGCGCCCGCTTCTTTTGCGCCCGCAGGCGCGGCCGCTGCCGCAGCCAGAGCGGCGCCGCCCGCCAGAACGGCGCGGCGGCTGATGTGTTTTTCCGGCTGCGTCAATTCAAGCCCTCGACCCCGCGCGATTCGCGCGCGGATTATGGCCGCTTTTGCCGCTGAAATCAGCCTTCATTAAGGACGGCGCCGCGCTTGCAGAGCTCGCGAATGCATCTGCGAAAAAAAAGCCGGGCGCTGGGCCCGGCTCTTTTTCGCGTTTGTGTCGGATGCGCCCCGGGGCGCTTACTTGGCCGCCGGCAGCGGCAGCGGATTGTCCGACAGCGAACGCAGATAGGCGATGATGGCGGCGCGCTTGGCCGCATCCTTCTCGCCGGCGAACGCCATTTTCGTGCCGGAAATATCCGTCTTGGGGCTGGCGATGAAATGGTCCAGTTCGTCGTAGGACCAGTCGCCGCCCTTGGCCTTCATGCCGTCGGAATAGTTGAAGCCTGCGATGGAGGCTTTCGGCCGGCCGACGACGCCGTAAAGCGGCGGTCCAACCTTGGCGGCGCCGCCCTTCGAGAAATCGTGGCAGGCGGTGCAGGGCTTGGCGTCGTCCTTGCCCTTGGCCGGATCGGCCTTGGCCAGAAGAACCGGAAGCGGAACGGCCGGTTCTGCGGCTTTCGCCTCGGCCGCGCCGTGGCCCTCGGCGCTCGCGCCCGGCAGATCGTAGCCCGGCTTTTTCATGGCCGGCTGCGAATAAAGCGCTTCGGTGAAGAGGCCGAGCATGAAGGTGAACAGCAGAGCGCCGAGTCCTGCGCCAACCGCCTTGTTGATCTCGAAATTCATGTTTCCCCGCGTTTGTCCGTTTTGCGCCATTCCCCGCGCCGGGATGCGGTTTGCTTAGCTGTTTTGCCGGGCCCTTGGCAACTCTCTATATGTCGCACCTTATGCGGCCCATCGTCCTCATTCCCGCCCGCATGGGCTCGCAGCGCCTGCCCGGCAAGGCCCTGGCCGAGATCGGCGGCAAGCCGATGGTCGTCCAGACGCTGGAGCGTGCGCTGGAAGCTGCAATCGGGCCGGTTTTCGTGGCGACCGACGCGCCCGAAATCGCTGCGGCGGTGGCCGCAGCCGGGGGGCAGGCGGCGATGACCGACCCCGCGCTGCCGTCCGGCTCCGACCGTATCGCCGCCGCGCTGGCCGCGCTCGATCCCCACCGCAGGCATGACGTGATCGTCAATCTGCAGGGCGACGAGCCCTTGATGGCGCCCGCTCACCTGCGCGCAGCGCTGGCCCTGATGGACGACCCGGCGGTCGATGTCGGAACGCTTGCGACCCCGATGGATGAGGCCGAGCGGGACGATCCGGCGGCCGTGAAGATCATTGGCGCCGCGCGCGGCGGCGAACGCCTGCGGGCCCTTTATTTCACCCGCGCGCCCGCGCCCTGGGGCGCGCAGCGCCTGACGCGCCATATCGGCGTCTATGTCTGGCGCCGCGCTGCGCTTGAGGCTTTTGTAGACCTGCCGCCATCGCCCCTCGAGCTTTGCGAGAAGCTCGAACAATTGCGCGCGCTGGAGGCGGGCATGCGGATCGACGCGGCGATGGTTGACTCAGCCCATCGCGGCGTGGATACGCCGCAGGACCTCGCGCGTCTGCGCGCGCATTTCGAGCGAAGCGAACCATGACCAGACTGAAGATCGCTTATCAGGGCGAGCCGGGCGCCAATTCGCATATCGCCTGCGCCGATGTTCACCCGGAGATGGAGCCGCTGCCCTGCGCGACATTCGAGGAGGCGCTGGCCGCCGTCAGCGACGGGACCGCCGCGCTCGGCATGATTCCGATCGAAAATTCCATCGCCGGCCGCGTCGCCGATATCCATCACTTCCTGCCCAGGGCCGGTCTTCATATCGTCGGCGAATATTTTCTGCCCATTCATTTCCAGCTGATGGCGCCCAAAGGCGCAACCTTGTCGGGTTTGCGCGATGTCTACAGCCACATTCATGCGCTCGGACAGTGCCGCAACATCACGCGGCGCATTGGCATGAAGACGCATGTGGCGGCCGATACCGCCGGCGCCGCGCGCCAGGTCGCCGAATGGGGCGATGTGACGAAAGCGGCGCTCGCGCCGAAAATGGCGGCGCCGATCTATGGGCTCGATATTCTCGCTGAGAACGTCGAGGATGAAGATCACAACACCACGCGCTTCGTCATTCTGGCGCGCGAGCCCAAATGGGCGCCGGCAAACAACGGCCCCGTCGTCACCTCGTTCCTGTTCCGCGTGCGCAACGTGCCTGCCGCGCTGTACAAGGCGCTTGGCGGTTTTGCGACCAGCGGCGTCAATATGACCAAGCTGGAAAGCTACATGGTCGAAGGCCAGTTCACGGCCACGCAGTTTCTGGCCGATGTCGACGGCCACCCCAATGACCGGCCGCTGGCGCTGGCGCTCGAAGAGCTGCGCTTCTTCACGCGCGAAGTCAGCATTCTGGGCGTCTATCCCGCCCATCCCTATCGCATCGAGGCGCAGCGGCGCGGCGCGTGAGCCCGCCAAAGCCCGCGCTTGGCGTGCGGGCCGCCCATGTTATCCTCGCAAGAAAACCCCGAGGAAACGCATGGAGCGATCTTTCGCATCGGAAATTGAAAGCCTGAAACGCGGCGAGGGCGAGATCTTTCGCGGCGAAGGCATTCTCGCGGTCACCAAGGCGCTGCTGCAATCGGGCGTGTCCTATGTCGGCGGCTATCAGGGCGCGCCCGTGTCGCATTTGCTCGACGTCATGGTGCAGGCGAAAGAATACATGCGCGAGCTTGGCGTTCATGTCGAAGCCTGCGCCAACGAAGCGTCTGCCGCCGCCATGCTCGGCGCGTCCATCGCTTATCCCGCGCGCGGCGCGGTGACGTGGAAGTCCATCGTCGGCACCAATGTTGCAGCGGACGCCTTGTCCAATCTCGCTTCGCCCGGCGTGATGGGCGGCGCGTTGATTATCGTGGGCGAAGATTACGGCGAAGGCGCATCCGTCGTGCAGGAGCGCACGCAGGCCTTTGCGATGAAATCGGCTTTGTGGCTTGTCGATCCGCGCCCAAACCTGCCGAGCATCGTGCGCGCCGTGGAAAAGTCCTTCGCGCTTTCGGAAGTCTCCAACACGCCCGTCATTCTGGAATTGCGCATCCGCGCCTGTCACGTCGAAGGCGAGTTCGTCGCAAAAAACAATGTCGTCCCCGCCTTGTCGGCGCATAGGCGCGCTGCGCCCGCGCCGCATGATTACGACAAGCTTTCGCATCCCCCCGTCACCTATGCGCACGAGCGGCGCAAATATGCCGAGCGCATGCCGGCCGCCCGGCGTTTCATCCTCGAAGAAGGACTGAACGAGACGTTCGCGGGAAAGCGCGACGATGTCGCGTTGATCGTCCAGGGCGGCCTCTACAACGCGCTGATCCGCGCCTTGCAGGAGATCGGCCTTGCCGACGCCGATGGCCAGTCCGATCTGCCGATCCTTGCGCTCAATGTGGTTTATCCGCTTGTCCCGCAGGAGATCGTCGCGTTTGCATCTCCACGCAAGGCTGTTCTCGTGATCGAGGAAGGTCAGCCCGATTACATCGAGCGCGACATCGCGACAATCCTGCGCCGCGCCGGCGTCGATACGGCGCTGCATGGCAAGGACATGCTGCCGATGGCTGGCGAATATACGTCCGAGATTCTCGTCGGCGGCCTTGCGCAATTCATCGAGCGCCATGTCCCGCAGCTGGCCAACGCCGGCGCGCAAAATTACATGGACGAGATTGCCGCCCTGCGCCAAACCGCCGCCAACCTGCTCGGCGCGCCGGCTCCGGCGCGCCCGCCCGGTTTTTGCATCGGTTGTCCCGAACGACCGTTTTTCGCCGCGCTCAAACTTGTCGAAAAGGAGCGCGGCCCCATGCATGTGTCGACCGATATCGGTTGTCATTCCTTCGCGACATTCGCGCCTTTCTCCTTCGGCAATTCCATTCTGGGCTATGGCATGAGTCTGGCGTCCAGCGCGGGCGTGCAGAGCTTCTCGCGCACGCGCCCCATCGCCATCATGGGCGATGGCGGTTTCTGGCATAACGGCCTGCTGTCGGGCGTCGCATCGCGCCTGCTCAATGGCTCCGACGGCGTTCTCGTCGTTTTGAAGAACGGCTACACGTCCGCCACGGGCACGCAGGAACTCGTCTCGACGCCGCATGGCGCCGAGCGGCGCGCGGCCGGCGCCGCGAGCGCGACTGCGACCGAACTGACGATCGAGCACACGTTGCAGGGCATGGGGGTGAACTGGATCCGCAACGTGCACACTTATCGCGTCGGCGATGTGAAGAACGCGCTCGAAGACGCCATGAGCAGTTCATATGCTGGATTGAAGGTGATCGTTGCGGAAGGCGAATGCCAGCTTGAACGCCAGCGCCGCATCAAGCCTTTGCGCGCCGCGGCGCTGGCGCGCGGCGAACGCATGGTGCGCACGCGCTACGGCGTCGACGACGAAACATGCACGGGCGATCATTCGTGCATTCGCTTGTCGGGCTGCCCCACATTGACGGTGAAGACCTCGCGCGATCCGTTGAAAAGCGATCCCGTGGCGCATGTCGAAAACGGGTGCGTCGGCTGTGGCCTGTGCGGCGAGGCGGCGCATGCGGCGACGCTCTGCCCGTCCTTCTATCGCGCCGACATCGTGTCGAACCCCTCGCGTTTCGACCGCTTGCGCGCCGCGCTGTCGCGCCTCGTCACGAAGGCGGCCTGACATGCATTCGATTTTGATTGGCGCGCTCGGCGGCGAGGGCGGCGGCGTTCTGATGAACTGGATTGTGGAAGCTGCGCGCGCGCATGGCCTCTTGGTGCAGGCGACATCGGTGCCCGGCGTCGCCCAGCGCACGGGCTCGACAAGCTATTACATCGAGATGGCGGAAAACCCCGCCGCTGTCTTCGCGCTCGTGCCAATGCCCGGCCGCGTCGATGTCGTCGCCGTCAGCGAATTGGTGGAAGCCGCGCGTCTGATGGAGCGCGGCTTCGTTTCGCCGCGCCGCACCTTGCTCGTGACCTCGACCAGCCGCGTGCTGACGACAGCGGAAAAGATGCAGATGGGCGATGGTCGTTTCGATTCCGCGCGCATCCTGGAAGCGGGCGCGTCCTTGGCGCAGAAATTTGTCGCGCTCGATCTCGATGCGCTGGCGCGCGGCGCCGCGACGATGGTCAGCGCAACGCTGTTCGGCGCCATGGCGGGCGCCGGCGCCTTCCCCTGGCCGCGCGCGCTTTGCGAGCAGGCGATTGGCGCAAACGCCGCAAGCCTTGCCGGTTTTGCCGCTGCATTTGAATCCGCCGCCGCGCAAACAAGAAACGCCGCGCCGCCCGCTCTCGAAAAGCCGGTCGAGGATGCGCCCCCCGCCCCGCCTGCATTGCGCGGCGCCATCGAGGCGCTGCCGCCGGCCATGCGCATGCTCGCCGCGCGCGGGGCCCTGCGTTGCGCGGATTATCAGGACGACGCTTATGCGCGCAGCTATGTCGAGCGCCTGGCGCGCCTTGCCGGCCATGCGCCGGTCGCCTCGCCGCAACGCGATCTTGCGCTGGAGGAAGCAGCGCGCCGCCTCGCGCTGTGGATGACATACGAGGATATTCCGCGCGTCGCGGCGCTGAAGACGCAGCCCGATCGTTTTGCGCGCATCCGCGCCGAAGCGCAGATGAAGCCGGAGCAGATTCTGACGGTCACCGAATATCTCAAACCGGGCGCCGACGAACTCGCCGATATCCTGCCGCAAAAGGCGGGCGAGGCTTTTCTGCGCCGCGTCGAGCGCAAGGGCGCCCCGGGATTTTTGGGGCGCGGGCTCCATGTGCGCACGACAGGCGTCGCCGGGTTTTTGACCATGCGCGCGCTGGCGCAATTTGCGCGCATCCGCCGCCGGTCGCTGCGCTTTGCGCGCGAACAGAAGGCCATCGATGTCTGGCTCGACGGCTTATGCGACATTCTGCCGCAGGACGCCGATTTTGCAGGCGCGCTGGCGCAATTGCCGCGCCTGCTCAAGGGCTATGGCGAAACCGCCGCGCGCGGGCGCGCCAATTACGACAGGATTTTCGATTCGCTGGTTGCGCCTGCGCGCAAAGGCCCGCGCGATGCTGCGCGGCTGCGTCAGGCCATGGCGGCGGCGATGGCCGATCCGGACGGAAAGGCTCTTGCGGCGCTGCTGGCGTAAGCGCGCCGGAAAAAGAGCCGCGCGAGGCGGCTCTCAAGTCGTGCGAGAACGCCGCCGTCAGACGGAGGCGTTGATCCACTTCACGAGCTCGCCCTTGGGCGCTGCGCCGACTTTCTGTGCGGCCAGCTTGCCGTCCTTGAACAGCATGAGCGTGGGGATGGAGCGGATGCCGAGCTTGCCGGCGACGCCGGGGTTTTCGTCGACATTCACTTTGGCGATCTTGACCTTGCCAGCCATTTCGGTGGCGATTTCCTCGAGCGAGGGGCCGATCATTTTGCAGGGGCCGCACCATTCGGCCCAGAAATCGACAACGACAGGTTCGGACGATTTCAGAACGTCGGATTCGAAGCTGGCGTCCGTGACTTTAGCGGTGGACATGAGGGTCTCTCCATGCGCCTTCAGGGGCGCTGCGGAATAAGGTCCGCATTCGGCCGGTAAACCTATGAACGACATGGCGTGGCGTCAAGACGCAGGAATGTCACATTGAGGAGGTCATGCGGCCAAGCGTTTCATCTTTCTTGAAAAACTGGTGCCAGAGCGCAGCTCCCGCATGGCCGGCGACCACGATCGCGATCGTCCAGCCCAGATATTCGTGAACCGAACCAAGGCTTTTCGACAGCGCCTTGTTTTCCGCCATGAGTCGCGGAAAGGAAAAAAGCCCGAACCAGTCCAGCGGATAGCCGCCGGCCGCCGATGTCGCATAGCCCGTCGCCGGCGTGACGAGCATCAGCGCATAAAGCGCCATGTGCCCGGCTTTGGCGGCGGCATGCGCCAGCGGCGGCAGGGGATGGCGCCAGGACGGCTCGCCCTTCGCCATCCGCCAGACAAACCGCAAGGGCAGCAAGAGCAGCGCCGTCATGCCGAGCGATTTGTGAATGGCGAGCAAAAAGCGCCGATCGGGCGCGCCCTGCGGCAGATCGGCCGCGTAAAGGCCGATGCCGATGGCGACGATGATGATCGCCGCCATCGTCCAGTGAAACGCCTTCGCGCCCCTGTCGTAGGCGTAGGCCTCGTTCATCGCGGCGCCATGCGGATCGCGCCGTCGAGGCGGATCGTCTCGCCGTTGAGCATGGCGTTCTCCGCGATATGCACCGCGAGAGCGCCATATTCGGCTGGCTGGCCGAGCCGTGAGGGAAATGGCACCTGCGCGCCAAGGCTTTTCTGCGCTTCCTCCGGCAGACCCGCGAGCATCGGCGTCAGGAAAATGCCCGGCGCGATCGTGCAGACGCGGATGCCGAAACGCGCGAACTCGCGCGCGATCGGCAAGGTCATCGCGACAACGCCGCCCTTGGAAGCAGCATAGGCCGCCTGTCCGATCTGTCCGTCGAATGCCGCGACAGAGGCGGTGTTGATGATGACGCCGCGTTCCTCGCCGATCGGCGCCTCCTGCTGCATGCGCGCGGCGGCGAGTCGGATGACGTTGAACGTGCCGATGAGGTTGACGTCGATCACCTTGCGGAAATTGTCGAGCGGCAGCGGACCATTCTTGCCGACCGTCGAGCCCGGCGTGCCGACGCCCGCGCAATTGACGACGACGCGCGGCGCGCCATGCGCTTTCGTGGCGATGTCGAGCGCGCGCGTCACGTCTTCTTCGCTGGCCACATTGGCGCCGGCGCCGACGCCGCCGAGTTCGCGGGCGACCTGCGCCGCATTCTCGGCGTTGAGATCGAGGCAGCAGACTTTGGCGCCTCTTTCGGCCATCGCGCGCGCCGTCGCTGCGCCAAGGCCCGATCCGCCGCCGGTAACGAGCACCGAAACGCCTTTGAGATTCATGAGTGGAAATCCTTCTGATGGAAACGGAAAAAGAGCGGCTCCGCCGCCGCGAGGGTGGCCGATGGGCGCGCCGGGAGCAAGAGGCGCGCCTTGCGAAAATGGCCTGCGCGCGCACCTTGACCGCAACGCTTCGCCCGTTCACAACAAGCCCGCCAAGGGGAGCCTTTGAAGAAGGCTGAGAGGCCGGCCCATCCGGCGACCCTTCGAACCTGATCCAGCTCGCAACTGGCGGAGGGATGGCGCCGGAACGCAAGTTCCGCCCCCGTCGGAACATCGAGCCAATGATGGAGCCCGCCATGCGGGTGCGCGTGATCGGCGCGGGAATTTTCGGCCTGACCGCGGCCTATGAGCTGGCGCGGCGCGGCGCGCGCGTCGATCTGGTCGAGGCCAAGGCGGGCCCGGGGCTTGGCTGCTCCTTTCTGGCCGGCGGCATGATTGCGCCGTGGTGCGAACGCGAGAGCGCCGAGCCGATCGTCACGCAGCTTGGCCTCGAAGGGCTCGACTTCTGGACCAGGCAATTTCCCGTCGCGGTCCAGACCGGCTCGCTCGTCGTTGCGCCCGCGCGCGACAAGCCCGAGGTCGAACGCTTTTCGCGCCGCACGAGCGCGTTTGAAATTTGCGACGGGCCGCGTATCGGCGCGCTCGAGCCCGACCTTGCGCGGCGCTTCGCCTATGGTCTGTTTTTTCCGCACGAGGCCTATGTCGAACCGCGCGCGGCGATGAAGGCGCTCGCGCTTGCGATCGCCGAATTCCCCGACGCGCGCGTGCGCTACGGGCTCGTCGAATCGCCTGACGACGACGCCGGTTTCGACTGGACTGTCGATTGTCGCGGTTTCGCCGCGCGGCGCGATTTGCCCGATCTGCGCGGCGTCAAGGGCGAGATGCTGATCTTGCGCACGCGCGATGTGAAACTCTCGCGCCCGGTGCGCATGCTGCATCCCCGCCATCCCGTTTACATCGTGCCGCATGGGCCGCACCATTTCATGGTGGGCGCGACCATGATCGAGAACGAAGAGCCGGGCCGCGTCACCGCACGCGGCATGATGGAGCTGCTCGGCGCCGCCTATACGCTGCATCCGGCTTTCGGCGAGGCGGAAATCGTCGAGACCGGCGCCGATGTGCGGCCTTCCTTTCCCGACAATCTGCCGCGCCTCGCCCTGCGCCCGCGCGAGCGCCGCCTGTTCATCAACGGCGCCTACCGGCACGGATTTTTGCTCGGCCCCGCGTTGGCCAAACGCGCCGCCGACATTATCTTGGATGATGTGCGGCAAACGGAGTTGCTGGCGTGAGACTGCGGGTCAACGGGAGTGAAATGAACGTCGACGCGACGACGCTTGCAGCCCTGCTGCTGGAATTGTCGCACGAGGAAGGCGCCGTCGCCACCGCGCGCAACGGCGCATTCGTGCGCCGCAAGGATCGCGCGCAGACGCAATTGCGCGAGGGCGACGAGATCGAAATTCTCACCCCGCGCCAGGGAGGCTGAATGAGCGTCGCAAAGCCCGACGATGCGCTGCGCGTCTATGGCGTCGATCTGGCCTCGCGCCTCATGGTCGGCACATCGATGTACAATTCGCCCGCCATTCTGGCCGATGCAGTGCGCGCCAGCGGCTGCGAGATCGTGACCGTTTCGCTGCGGCGCGAAGCGGGCGGAACGCGCGCGGGCCAGAGTTTCTGGGATCTCGTCAAAAGCCTCAACGTGCGCGTGCTGCCCAACACGGCCGGATGTCGCTCGGTGCAGGAGGCGGTGACCACGGCGCATATGGCGCGCGAGATTTTTGAGACCGACTGGGTGAAGCTCGAAGTCATCGGCGACGACGACACGTTGCAGCCGGACGTGTTCGGCCTTGTCGAAGCCGCGCGCATTCTTGCCGGCGAAGGTTTCCGCGTTTTTCCCTACACGACCGAAGATCTGATCGTCGGGCAGAAGCTGATCGAGGCCGGTTGCGAAGTGCTGATGCCGTGGGGCGCGCCGATCGGCTCGGGGCGCGGCCTCAACAATCCCTATGGATTGAAGTCCATGCGCGCGCATTTTCCCGGCGTGCCGCTGGTGGTGGACGCAGGGCTGGGCGCGCCCTCTCAGGCCGCCGCCGCAATGGAAATGGGCTATGACGCAATCCTGCTCAACACGGCGATCGCCAAGGCCGGCGACGCCGTCGCCATGGCGCATGCATTCAAACTGGCCACGCAGGCCGGGCGCGAGGCCTTTCTCGCCGATCCCATGAGTCCGCGCGACATGGCCGCGCCGTCCACGCCGGTTCTGGGGAGAGCCTTTACATGATTGCGCTGGACCGCTTCTATCCGATTGTCGAAAACGCCGATTGGGTCGGGCGCATCGTCGGCGCCGGCGCAAGGCTGGTGCAATTGCGCGCCAAGGATCTGTCGCCGGACGAGGCGCGGCGCGAGATTGTCGCGGCGCGCGACATTTGCGCAGCCGCCGGCGCCCAGCTCGTCGTCAACGATTATTGGGCGCTCGCGATCGAGGAGCGGTGCGACTTCGTGCATCTGGGCCAGGGCGATCTCGACACGGCCGACATTCACGCGCTCTACGCCGCCGGGATCAGGCTCGGCGTTTCCACCCACGACCATGCCGAACTGCAGCGCGCCCTTGCGCTCGATCCCGACTACATCGCTTTGGGCCCGATTTATCCGACGTTGCTGAAGCAGATGCCCTTCGCCCCGCAGGGCCTCGAACGGATCGGGGAATGGAAGTCCCTGATCGGCGAGCGGCCGCTTGTCGCCATCGGCGGGCTCACGATCGAGCGCGCCAGACTGGCGCTGGCCGCTGGCGCCGACAGCGCCGCCGTGGTCACCGACATTGTCCGCGCCGCCGATCCGCAAGCGCAGACAAGGGCCTGGCTGGCCGCCCTCGACACCCCGGCCGAGAGCTAAGCCTTTCTCAACCATCGCCCCGCACAATAGCCGCTCCGCCGTTCCGGCCTTCGACAAAGCGGCATGACCGATCCGATTTCCTTCGCCGATTCCGCAATCCTGCTCGCCGCCTGCCTGGTCAGCGCAATGGCTGGCGGGCTGGTCATGCAGATCGTCGTCGAGCGCCGCGCCGCGCGCGCCATGGAGCGCGAAAGCGAAAAATGGCGCGACGAAGTGTGGGAGCTGAAAGCGGCCGCCGCCGCGCGCGAGCGCGCGGAAGCAGCCAGCGAGGCGAAGTCGCGCTTTCTGGCGACCGTCAGTCACGAAATCCGCACGCCGCTCAATGGCGTCATCGGCATGGCCGACCTGCTGCTCGGCGGCGGCGGCCTCGATGGCGAACAGCGTTCCTATGCGCAGGCGATCCGCACCTCCGGGCTCGCGCTGACGACGCTGATCGACGAAATCCTCGATTTTTCGCGCATCGAAGCCGGCCATCTCGAACTGGAAAATCGGCCCTTTGCGCTGGCGCCGCTGGTTGAAGGCGTCGTCGAATTGCTCGCTCCGCGCGCGCAGGGAAAGGGCGTCGAAGTCGCCGCCAGCATCGCTGGCGCTTTGCCCGCCCGTCTTGTCGGCGACGACGGGCGGCTGCGCCAGATTCTCATCAATCTCATCGGCAACGCCGTCAAATTCACCGAGCGCGGCGGCGTCGGTGTGCGCGTCTCGCGCGGGCGCGGCGATCTCGTGCATTTCGACATCGAGGATACGGGCCCCGGCGTGCCGCTCGACCGGCGCGCGGCGATTTTCGAAGAATTCGAACGGGCGGACGCCTCGCATGCCGCCGCTCACGGCGGCGCTGGCCTTGGCCTCGCCATTTCGCGCGCCATCGCCGAGCGCATGGGCGGCGCCATTTCGCTGGAGCGTTCGGGCCCCACCGGCTCGCAGTTTCGCGTGACCTTGCCGTTGCCGGCTGCGCAGGAAGAAACCGCGCCGACGCCGCGCGTTTTGCCGGGCAAGCGCGCGCTCATCGTCGCCAACACGCCCTTTGAGGCGCCCTTCCTCGGCCAGCAGCTTGCGGCTGTCGGCGCAAACGTCGAACGCGCGGGCGGCGAACGCGAGGCGCTTGCAGCGCTGGCCGCAAACGCGCCCGATGTCGTCATCGTCGATTGCGCCTTGGGCGAGGAAGCGACGCGCCGCATCGCAGACGCCGCGCGCAAGGCGCACGCCGGCCGCACGCTGGTGCTCGTCTCGCCCTTCGAGCGCCGCATCGTTGGCCAGAATGTCATCGGCGCTTTCGACGGCTGGCTGGTCAAGCCTGTGCGCCACGCCTCCCTCATCGCGCAATTGCAGGACCGCCTCGGCGCCGCGCAGGACGCCGGGACTGCAACGCCCGCAGCGCCGGCTTCGTCAATGCTCGCCGGGCGGCGCATCCTTCTGGCCGAAGACAACGACATCAATGCGCTGATCGCGCAGAAGACAATGGAGCGCGCGGGCGCCAACGTCGAACGTGTGCGCGACGGGCTAGCCGCGCTCGCCGAAATCGAAGACGCCGCGCATGGACGGCGCACGCCGTTCGACGCCGCGCTGCTCGACATACGCATGCCGCAACTGGATGGGCTCGCCGCAGCCAAGCGCATCCGCGCGATGCAGGCCGCTCATGGCGCGCGCCCGACGCCGCTCGTCGCGCTGACCGCAAACGCCGCCGCCGAGGATCGCGCCGCCGCGCAGGCCGCCGGCTTCAGCGCCTTTTTCGTCAAGCCCTTCGAGGCGCATGCGCTGGTCGAGGCCCTGCACAAACTGTGCGCGCAGCCGCTGCCGCCCAAAAAGAATATTTCCTGACTGTCACGCCAGCGTCGGAAACATTTGGCATGCGCTAGTCTGAAAAGGCGTGGGGCTGATTCGCATGAACAAGGACCATCTGGCCAATGCGCCGCTGGCGCTGCTGTTGCGCTTTCCCAAACGAAAGACGCGCAAGACGTTGAGCGGTTCGATCGCTTTCGCCGGTTCGCTCGAATTGCGCATCGCGGAAACCAAGAAGGAAATCCGCAAGGCGCAGCGTGTGCGCTACAAGGTGTTTTTCGAAGAGGGCGGCGCAACGCCCGACCGAACCGCCGCGCTTATCCGCCGCGACGTCTGCCGCTTCGACAAATTTTGCGATCATCTGTTGGTGATCGATCATGACGCGCGCGATCGCTTCGGCCGCAAGAAAAAGAAAGTGGTTGGCGTCTATCGTCTTCTTCGGCGCGAAGTCGCCGAATGCAATGGCGGCTTTTACAGCGCTCAGGAATATGACATCGCGCCCTTGCTCGCTCGCCACGCGGGCGCGCGTTTTGTCGAACTCGGCCGCTCCTGCGTTCTGAAACCATGGCGTTCGAAACGCGTGCTCGAACTGCTTTGGCGCGGCATCGGCGCCTATATCGAACATTACAGGGTCGATGCGCTGTTCGGTTGCGCAAGCTTTCCGGGCGTCGATCCCGCCCGGCATGCGCGCGCACTCGATTTTCTCAGCCGCAATGCGGGCGCCTCAGACGAATGGCGCGTGCGCGCGCTGGAAAACCGGCATGTCGCGATGCAGTCGCCCGCGCCCGAACCGGTCGACGCGCGCCGCGCGCTTGCCGATCTGCCCCCGCTCGTCAAAGGCTATCTGCGTTGCGGCGCCCGATTTGGCGACGGCGCGGTGATCGATCGCCAGTTCGGCACGACGGATGTTTTTGTCGTCATGCCGGTAAAGGACATCGATCCGCGCACGCTCGGCCATTTCGGTCAGCGCGCCGCTTAAGACCAGAGCGAGCGCGCCTCGTCGGGCGTCAGCGCAATCTGCGCCGGCGCATTCTGGATGGCGCCGGGCGTGCGCGAAAAGCGCGGCGCGGGCGCGGGCTGCAAACGTCCGTCATGTTCGATAAAGGTCTGACGCGCCGCCAGATGAGGATGGCGCGGCGCCTCCTCCATCGTCTGCACAGCCATGGCGCAAGCGTCCGTTCCTTCAAGCAGCGCTGACCATTCCGCGCGCGTTTTCGTCAGGAACAGCGCTTCGAGCCGGTCCTGCAGATGCTCCCAGCGCGCGCGATCGTTCTGCGCGAAGAAATCGGCATCCTCGATCCCGCAGCGTTGCAGAAGCTCGGCATAAAATTGCGGTTCGATCGCGCCGATGGAAATATGGCCGCCATCCTTGCACGCATAGACGCGGTAATAATGCGCGCCGCCGTCGAGCATGTTGGCGCGCGGCCCTCCGGGCCATGCGCCCATCGCTTTCAGCGAATGGAACATGGTCATCAGCGAAGCGACGCCATCGCACATCGCGACATCGACGACCTGCCCGCGTCCCGATGCGCGCGCCTCGATCACGGCTGCGAGCGCCCCCATGGCGAGATAGAGCGCGCCGCCGCCGTAATCGCCCACCAGATTGAGCGGCGAGACGATTTCGCCATCGCGCGCCCGGAAGGAATCCAGCGCGCCGGTGATGGCGACATAATTGATGTCGTGTCCGGCCGCATGCGCGAGCGGCCCCTCCTGACCCCACCCGGTCATGCGCGCATAGACAAGGCGCGGGTTGGCCGCGAGCGAAGGCGTCGGCCCAAGGCCGATCCGCTCCATCACGCCGGGACGAAACCCCTCGACCAGAACATCGGCGCGCGCGATCAGGGTGCGCGCCGTTTCCAGATCGCCAGTTTGCTTCAGGTCGAGCGCGACGCGCCGGCGCCCGCGCGCAACGAAATCGCCGGGGTGGGCGCGCACGCCGGGCCGGTCGATCGTGACGACATCGGCGCCCATGTCGGACAACAGCATGCAGGCGAAGGGGCCGGGCCCAAGGCCGAAAAACTCGACGACGCGCAAGCCGCGCAAAGGCCCCGCCGCCCTCGCGCGCGCAGCAGAAGAAACATCGACCATCCCAACCCCGCGTTTGATGCGCCTGTCGCCGCTGGCGAGCGTAAGCAGCGCGCGCAGCGCCTGCAATGGCCGATGCGCATTCTTGACCCGCCGCCCGGAACGGCGAAACTGGCTTCCTCCGCGCGCCGCAGCAAGAAGCCGCAACAAGAAGCCCAAACAACAGGAAACGCCGCACATGTCCTTTTGCCGTCTCGAAATCACCGACGCCGTCGCAACGCTGACGCTGGATCGGCCCGACGTGATGAATGCGCTGTCGCCGGCGATGCTCGAAGGATTGCTGGCGGCGCTGGAACAGGTTGCCGCGCCGGACAGCGGCGCGCGCTGTCTCATCGTCACAGGCGCCGGCAAGGCCTTTTGCGCGGGCGCCAATCTGCAGGAGCGCATTTCGCCCAGGGATGGATCGGTGGCCACCTCGACCGCTCTCGAGACGCATTATCATCCGGTGCTGCGCCGCCTGCGCGACATGCCCTTTCCGGTGATTACGGCGGTCGAAGGCGCAGCCGCCGGCGCCGGTATGTCGCTGGCCTTGATGGGCGATCTCGTGATCTGCGGCCGCTCGGCCTATTTCCTGCAGGCGTTTCGCCGGATCGGCCTCGTGCCGGATGCGGGCTCGAGCTGGATGCTGCCGCGTCTGATCGGCAAGGCGCGCGCGATGGAACTGTCGCTGCTCGGGGAAAAGCTGCCGGCGCAAAAGGCGCTCGACTGGGGGCTGGTCAATCGCGTTGTGGAGGATGGGGCCGCGCTTGCCGAAGCGCGGACGCTGGCGCGCGATCTGGCGGCGGGCCCCACGCGCGCGCTCGGCATGATTCGCGCGCTCTATTGGGAAAGCCCGGAAAATTCCTTCGAGCGCCAGCTCGACGCCGAATGCCGCACGCAGCGGCGCGCTCTGGCGGGCGAGGATTTTCGCGAAGGCGTCGCCGCCTTTCTGGAGAAGCGCCCGGCGCATTTCTCCGGCCGCTGATGCGCGGCCCAAAGAACAGACAGACAGGGGAGAAAAAATCGGGATAGATTGTGTGCGATCGGGATCGCGACACGACCTTCGATTGCGCGCCCCGCCACAGGAGGAACGCCATGTACGCCGCCATCCGTCAGATGAAAGCCAAAGCCGGCGTCGCCGACGAGCTTGCGCGCCGCATCAAGAAGGGCGCGGTGTCCATCGTCTCCAACGTGCCCGGCTTCATGGGCTATTACGTCATCTACGCGCCCGACGACACGGTGACGGCGATCAGCATTTTCCACACGGCGCAAGGCGCCGAGGAATCGAACCGGAAAGCCATGGCCTGGGTGGAGAAAAATCTGGCGCCGCTGATGGAGGGCGATCCCAGCGCAACGGCCGGCCCGGTCATCGTTCACACGCTTCCGTAAAGCAAAGCCCCGCTTCGCGCCGCAATGCACCCGCGCGCGCAAACAGCCGCGCCACTAAAACGAAAAAGCGTCTGATTTCAGGATTTTCGGGCAAACGGAAACATTGTTTCCGTTGGATTGGTGCCCAGAAGAGGACTCGAACCTCCACGACTTGCGTCACTGGTACCTGAAACCAGCGCGTCTACCAATTCCGCCATCTGGGCTTGAGCGGCTGTTTAAGGGTGTCTGCGCCGCCTTGTCAAATCCTCGCCGAAAGGCGGCTATACAGTCGCGGCGGCGGCCTTTAGAAAGCGCTGCAAATCACCGTTGAGGGATCTGGAAAATGGCCGAACTGGCGCAAAGCACCGACAGGCTCGTCACCGTTTTCGGCGCCTCCGGCTTTCTGGGGCGCCATGTCACGCGCGCGCTCGCGAAGGACGGCTGGCGCATACGTGCGGCGTGCCGGCGCCCCGATCTCGCCTTTCATTTGCAGCCGCTCGGCCGCGTCGGCCAGATCGCTCCCATTCAGGCGAACGTGCGCTATCCCGAATCGGTCGCTGCAGCGATTGCCGGCGCCGATGCGGTCGTCAATCTCGTCGGCGTTCTCGCCCCGCACGGCCGCCAGAGTTTCGAGGCCGTGCATGCGTTCGGAGCCAACGCGATCGCGAAAGCGGCGGCGGCGGCCGGCGTCGACAACCTCGTGCATGTTTCGGCGATCGGCGCGGATGCGTCCGCCCCCGCCGTCTACGCATCCTCCAAGGGGCGCGGCGAACAGGCGATGCGCGAGCATGTTCCAGGCGTCAACATTCTGCGCCCTTCGGTCGTTTTCGGGCCTGAGGACGCGTTTTTCAATCGTTTCGCCGCCATTGCGCGCGCCTTTCCGGTCGTGCCGGTCGTTGGCGGGGCGACGAAATTTCAGCCGGTGTTCGTGGGCGATGTCGCCTCTGCCGTCGCCCGGCTCGCCGGCGGCGCCGCGCGCGGGGCCACGTATGAATTGGGCGGCCCGGAAGTTCTGCCGTTCCGCGACATCGTGCAATGGATTTGCGACGAGACGGGCCGCAAGCGCCTGATCGCCAACCTGCCGTTCGGCGCGGGACGGGCGATGGCGCTCGGCACGGAAATCGCTTCGGCTGTTTCGCTCGGCCTCTATCCGTCGTGGCTGACCACGACGCGCGATCAGGTCGAGATGCTGCGCAACGACAATGTCGTTTCGGCGGACGCCATCACCGATGGGCGCACGCTGGAAGGCCTCGGCATAACGCCCGAATCCTTCCGCGCCGTAGCGCCGAACTATCTCTGGCGTTTCCGCGCGACCGGTCAGTTCAACCAGCGCAAGATGGCCTGAGCTACGCCGGCCGCGCGAGCGCAACCGGCGGCGCGATCTGCTTGTGCAGGGCGGTCATGAAGGCGACGCCAAACAGCGGCGTCACCAGATTAAGCAGCGGCACGGCGACGAAGCCTGCGATGAACAGCCCCGCAACAAACAGCGTCGCCGCATGCTGGCGGCGCAACGCTTGCACTTCTTCGATCGGACGAAAACGCAATGCCGCGAGTTCGAAATATTCGCGGCCGAACAAATAGGCGTTGGCGACGAAGAACACGAGCGCGTTGACGCCGGGCAGTAGAAACACGAGCAGCGCGGCGAAATTCACCGCGAGCGCGACGAGCGAGAAACGCAGCGCCAGCCATGTCGCCTGTCCAACCGGAACGGCGCGGCCGCGCTGGCCTGGCGGATAAAGATCGGCCTCCGCCTTTTCCGCAAGATCGTCGAGAAAGAAACCGGCGATCAGCATGGAAACAGGCGCGATCAGGAAGGCGAGGCCGATGAACAGGCCAACGCCCGTCAGCACCGAAAGCGCCGTCACAAGCCAAGGATAATGCAGCGCCGCCGCGCTTTCGATGAAATGCACGGCGAGCCGGTCGATGGCGAATCCGGCTGCGGCCAGAACGGCGAGCGTCAGCGTCAGCACTTTCCAGAAGGCTGAACGAAATGGCGGCGTGAAAATCTGGTTGAGCGCGGTGAAGGCGGAAGTAAGGATCGGCATGGCGGGCGCAAGATGGGGTGGCGCGCGCGCCGATGCAAGCGGGGACGCCGCCTCTTTCGCGGCGCCGTCGTCTACAGCCGCACGCCGCTTTTGCCGTCGAACAGATGCACGTCGCCTGCCGCAATCGCAAGGCGCGCCGTTTCGCCAGGCGGCAGGGGCGCGCCGGGCGGCAATGCTACGGCGTAAGGCGCAGCGCCCACGCGCCCATGAACCAGCCGCCCGAGCCCCAGCTCCTCGACCAGTTCGAGTTTGAACGCCAGCCCGTCCTCTCCCGCAGCAAAGGACGTGCGCTCGGGCCGCACGCCGGCGATGATGTCGGCGCCGATCGGCGGCCCGAAATGCCCGGCGTCATAGGCCAGCGCTTCACCGTTCTCCATCCGCGCAAGCCCCTGCGCCTCGATCTTGCCGTTGAGAAAATTCATCGGCGGAGAGCCGAGAAACCCGGCGACGAATGTCGTCGCCGGTCGCTCGTAAAGCTCCAGCGGCGCGCCGACCTGCTCGACGCGCCCCGCGTTCATCACGACGAGCATGTCGGCGAGCGTCATCGCCTCGAGCTGGTCATGCGTCACATAGAGCGCGGTCGTTTTCAGCCGGCGCTGCAGGCGCCGGATTTCCACGCGCATCTGCACGCGCAGTTTGGCGTCGAGATTGGACAAAGGCTCGTCGAACAGAAACACGGCGGGCTTGCGCACGATGGCGCGCCCCATCGCCACGCGCTGGCGCTGCCCGCCGGACAGCGCGCGCGGCTTGCGCTTCAGCATCTCGTCGGAAAGTTCGAGAATACGCGCCGCATCGCGAACGCGCGCGGAAATTTCCGGCTCCGGCGTTTTCAGATTGCGCAAGCCGTAAGCCATGTTGTCGTAAACGCTCATATGCGGATAGAGCGCGTAATTCTGGAACACCATCGCGATGTCGCGCGCCATCGGCTCGATGTCGTTGACGACGCGTGCGCCGATCGAGATTGCGCCGCTCGTGACGGTCTCGAGCCCCGCCACCATGCGCAGCAAAGTCGATTTTCCGCAGCCCGACGGGCCGACCAGCACGCAAAGCCCGCCATCGGGCACGGCAAAGGACACGCCGCGTACGGCGTTGACGCCGCCGGGATAAATCTTCGCGACATTGTCGAGCAGAACGCCAGCCACTTATTTCTCCGTCTCGACGAGGCCCTTGACGAACATTTTCTGCATGCCGACGACAACCAGCACCGGCGGCAGCATCGCGAGCACGGCCGTCGCCATCGCCAGTTGCCACTCGGTCAGCGCATCATGCGTCGACACGATCTTCTTGATGCCGACGACAATCGGTTGCATGTCGTCGCGCGTCGTGATGAGCAGCGGCCAAAGATACTGGTTCCAGCCATAGATGAAGAGAATGACAAACAGCGCCGCCAGATTGGTGCGCGACAGCGGCAGCAGCACGTCCCTGAAAAACTGCATCGGCCCGGCGCCGTCGATTTTCGCGGCCTCCGCAAGCTCGTCCGGAACGGTCATGAAGAATTGCCGGAACAGCAGCGTCGCCGTCGCCGATGCGATGAGCGGGATCGTCAGCCCGGCGTAAGAGTCGAGCATGTGCAGATCGGCGACGATCTTGTAGGTGGGATAGATGCGCACTTCCACCGGCAGCATGAGCGTGAGGAAGATCAGCCAGAAGGCGATCATCCGCAGTGGAAACCGGAAGTAGACGATCGCATAGGCTGAAATGAGCGATATGGCGATCTTGCCAATGGCGATGCCGAGCGCCGAGATCAGCGAAACGACGAGCATGCCATAAACAGGCGCGCGCGTCGTATAGCTCGTGCCTTCGAACAGCAGGCGGCGATAATTTTCCAGACCATGCGAACCCGGAAGCAATCCCATTTGCCCGTTGGCGATCGTGTCGGCGTCGAGCGTCGAGGCGACAACCGCCATGTAGACGGGAAAGGCGACGATCGCGACGCCGGCGATGAGAATGAGATGGGCGAAAAAATCGCCGAGGCGCCGGTTCTCCACCATCAGTAGGTCACCTTGCGTTCGACATAGCGGAACTGCACGCTCGTCAAGGCGATGACGATGAGCATGAGGATCACCGATTGCGCCGCCGATCCGCCGAGGTCGCCGCCGAGCCGCCCGTCGGAGAAAACCTTGTAGACGAGCGTCTCGGTCGCCTTGGCCGGTCCGCCGCCCGTCACCGCATCGATCACGCCGAACGTGTCGAAAAAGACGTAGACGATGTTGACGACGATCAGGAAGAAGGTCGTGGGCGACAGAAGCGGAAAGACGATGGTCCAGAACCTGCGCGCCGGCCGTGCGCCGTCGATGGCCGCCGCCTCGATCAGCGATTTCGGAATGGATTGCAGCCCTGCCAGGAAGAACAGGAAATTGTAGGAGATCTGCTTCCAGGCGGCGGCGAGCGTGACAAGCGTCATCGCCTGCGCGCCGTTCAGCAAGGGATTCCAGTCGACGCCGAGCCGCTGCAGCTGGCGCGCCGCAAGGCCCAGTCCGGGCTGGAAGAGAAACAGCCACAGCACGCCGGCGACGGCGGGCGCGACCGCGTAGGGCCAGATCAGCAGCGTGCGATACAGCCCCGCCCCCCTCAGGCTTTTGTCGGCCTGCGTCGCAAGCAGCAGCGCGAGCGAGAGCGACAGCGCCGTGACGGCGGCTGCAAACACCAGCGTCGTGCCCATCGATTTGAAATAATAGGGGTCGGCCAGAAGCGTGCGGTAATTTTCAAAGC
The DNA here is from genome assembly GCA_028869185.1 of Hyphomicrobiales bacterium. Taxonomy (GTDB): domain Bacteria; phylum Pseudomonadota; class Alphaproteobacteria; order Rhizobiales; family Beijerinckiaceae; genus JAJXWB01. The sequence continues at coordinate 20,936 of JAGWTA010000003.1, read as the reverse complement.
CGACGAAGGTCGATGTCGTGCCGAAGGCGTCTTCGATGAAAAAGCTTTGTTTCACCGCCTGCGCGGCGGGCCAGTAGAAAAAGATCAACGTGATCGCAAGCTGTGGCGCGAGCAGCAGATAGGGCAGAAGCCGGTTCGAGAAGATCGCGCGTTTTTCCATGCCTGCCGACGTCGCGCTCCCCAAGACATTGCGCAGGCCGCAGGCCGTGCGCCGGCGTTCTTGTGCGACGCCATGCGCACAGCATAGGCCGTTTTCCGCATGACGCCAGTGTGACGGCGCGCTGCGCTCAGGCCGCCGCCGTGGCGCGCTGTTCGAGCCCGGTGCGATAGGCGAGCGCTTCGGCCAGATGATTGCGCCGCACGGCGGGCGAGCCGTCGATGTCGGCGATGGTGCGCGCAAGCTTCAGCACGCGATGATAGCCGCGCGCCGAAAGCGCGAACCGTTCGGCCGCCTCGCGCACGAGCGCCATCGCCTCGCTGTCGGGCGCGGCCGTCTCTTCGACCGCCTTGACGGGCGCGCCCGCATTGGTCGAAACGCCCGCGAGCCCCATGGCGCGGTAGCGCTCGGCCTGTATGGCGCGCGCGCGCGCCACGCGCTGCGCGACGATCGCGGACGTCTCGCCGGTCGCCGGCAGCATAAGGTCAGCCGCCGTGACGGCGGGAACCTCGATATGCAGATCAATGCGGTCGAGCAGCGGCCCGGACAGCCGGGATTGATATTGCGCGACGCAGCGCGCATTGGGCTGGCGCTTGCACGCATAGCCGGGGTCGAGCGCATGGCCGCAGCGACAGGGGTTCATCGCCGCCACGAGCTGGAACCGCGCGGGATAGACGATGCGATGATTGGCGCGCGCGATGGCGACCTCGCCGGTCTCGATCGGCTGCCGCAGCGAATCGAGAACCTGCGGCTGGAACTCCGGCAATTCGTCGAGAAACAACACGCCGCGATGGGCAAGCGAGATTTCGCCAGGACGCGCGTGGATACCCCCGCCGACCAGCGCCGCCATCGAGGCGGAATGATGCGGGCTGCGAAACGGGCGCCGGTCGGTCAGCTCTCCGCCCGCCAGCGCGCCGGCGACCGAATGGATCATCGAGACTTCGAGCAGTTCGGCCGGCGTGAGTTTCGGCAGGATGGAGGGCAGGCGCTGCGCCAGCATGGATTTTCCGGCGCCGGGCGGCCCGTTCATGAGAAGGTTGTGGCCGCCCGCCGCTGCGATTTCCAGGGCGCGCCGGGCGCTCTCTTGTCCGCGAACCTCGCCGAGATCGGGCAAAGCCGCGCCCGCGCCGCGCATGGCGGGCTCAGGGCGCCGAAGAACCTGCGTCCCCTTGAAATGGTTGACGAGCTGGATGAGCGAGCGCGGCGCAATCACATCCATGTCTCCGGACGCCCAGGCCGCCTCAGGCCCGCACGCTTCGGGGCAGATCAACCCATGTCCGCGGGCGTTGGCCGCGACAGCGGCGGGCAGCACGCCGGCAACGGGCGTCAGCGCGCCGTCGAGCGCAAGCTCGCCAAGAACCGTGAAGCCGCCGAGCGCATCGGCCGGCAGGGCGCCGATGGCCGCCATCACCCCCAGCGCGATCGGCAGATCGTAATGGCTGCCTTCCTTCGGCATGTCGGCTGGCGCGAGGTTGACGGTGATGCGCTTGGCCGGCAGGGCAAGACCGGATGCGATCAACGCGGCGCGCACCCGCTCGCGCGATTCAGCCACCGCCTTGTCGCCGAGCCCCACGACATTGAAGACGACGTTGCCGGAGGAAATCTGCACCTGCACGTCCACGGGTCGCGCCTCGATGCCCTCGAACGCCACCGTCGCCACCCGCACAACCATATCGCGCCCCTGAATGTCAGCGCCTCGACCATGACTCGAAACGCCGAAGCGCGCAAGAACATTTCAAGAACATTTTACGCCTCGCCCGGCGGCCGTTCCACGGCTATGGTCCGCCGCGCAAAAAGGCAGCACCGGGGAAATCGTCTCATGACCGCAAAATCCTTCGCCTCCACCGGCGACATGACGGAAAAGCAGATTTCCTTCACCGAGGTCGGGCCCGATCTCTATGCGTTCACGGCGCAGGGCGATCCCAACACGGGTGTGATCGTGGGCGAGGACGCCTGCATGGTGTTCGATGCGCAGGCGACGCCCGCCATGGCGCAAGGCGTGATCGAGCGTGTGCGCAAGGTGACCGACAAGCCGATCAAATATGTCGTGCTCTCGCATTATCACGCGGTGCGCGTGCTGGGCGCTTCCGCTTACAAGGCGCAGGGAATCGTCGCCTCGAGCGAAACCGCGCGGCTGATCGCCGAGCGCGGCAAGCAGGACTGGGATTCCGAATATGGCCGCTTCCCGCGCCTGTTCCGCGATGCAGAAAGCATCCCCGGCCTCACATGGCCCAATCTCGCCTTCACCGGCGAAATGACGGTCAATCTCGGCAAGCGCGAAGTGCGGCTGATGCAACTGGGCGCAGGCCACACGTCCGGCGACATTGTCGCCTTTGTGCCGGATGCGCAGGTGATGTTCACCGGCGATCTCATCGAATATCACTCGGCTTGCTATTGCGGCGACGCCTATCTGCGCGAATGGCCGGGCACGCTGAACGAGATTCGCGAATTCAGGCCGCGCGCCGTGGCGCCGGGGCGCGGCGATGCGCTGGTTGGCGCAACGCAGGTCAACGAGGCGATCGGCATGACGCGCGATTTCGTGACGAGCCTTTACGGCGTTGCGGAGATGAGCGTGGCGCGCGGGCGCACGCTGAAAGAATCGATGGCCGCGACGCGCGAGATCATGGATCCGAAATTCGGCGCGTTCGCGATTTACGAACATTGCCTGCCCTTCAATGTTTCGCGCGCATATGACGAAGCCTCTGGCGTAGACGATCCCGTCATCTGGACGGCTGAGCGCGACCGCGATATGTGGGCGGCCTTGCAGGGGTAACAAAAGCGCGCATTCGTGCGCGGCGATCGCGGAAGGCTTGCTCGTGAAATTCCAATCGCTCATCGCGTTCGCTGCGCTTGTCGCGGCAGCGGCGCCCGCCCGCGCGCAAAAGCAATACGATACGGGCGCATCCGATACCGAAATCCGCATCGGCAATACGGCGCCCTACACAGGTGGCGCGGCAGCTTACGGCGTGATCGCGGAAACCGAAGCCGCCTATTTCAACATGCTCAATGCGCATGGCGGCGTGAACGGGCGCAAGATCGTCTTCATCACTTACGACGACGCTTACAATCCGACGAAAACGGTCGAGCAGACGCGCAAGCTTGTCGAAAGCGACAATGTGCTCGCGGTCTTTTCCGCATTGGGCGCAGCGCCCAATCTTGCTGTCGCGCCTTTTCTCAACGAGAAAAAGGTTCCGCAGCTTTTCGTGGCTTCGGGCCTCGGCGCTTTCGCCGAGCCGAAAACATGGCCCTGGACGATGGGTTTTCAGCCGGCCTACGCCACAGAGGCGCGCATCTACGCGCGCTATATTCTCGACAACAAGCCGGATGCGAAAATCGCGGTGCTCGCGCAGAACGACGATTTCGGCCGCGAATCCGTCAAGGCGCTGAAAGCGGCGCTGGGCGCCAAAGCGGGGCAGATCGTCGCCGAAGCGACCTATGAATCGACCGACCCGACAATCGACGCGCCGCTCGCTGTGCTGCGCGCGGCGCAGCCCGACGTTCTGGTGGATTTTTCAACGCCGCGCGCAGCCATCCAGACGATCCGCCGCATGGCGGAGCTGAACTGGAAGCCGCTGCACATCCTGCATTCCGTCTCGCAGTCGATCGGCGCCGTCATGAAAGTCGCGGGCGCCGAGAATGCGCAGGGCGTTGTCTCCGCCACATACTACAAGGATCCCGACGATCCTGCATGGAGCGACGATGCCGGCCTCAAGGCGTGGAATGCTTTCATGGACGGCTGGATGCCGGGGCGCGACAGACACAACGTGCTCTATGTGTATGGCTACAACGCCGCGCAAATTCTCGAGCGCGTGTTGCGCAACGCGGGCGACGATCTGACGCGCGCCAATGTGATGAAACAGGCCGCGAGCCTGAAGAACGAGCGGCTCGACATGGTTCTGCCGGGCGTCGTCATCAACACGGCGTCAGACGATTACGCGCCGCTGAAGCAGATGCAGATGCAGCGCTTCAACGGCGCGACCTGGGAGCGTTTCGGCCCTCTCGTCGGCGGCGCTCAATAAAAGACGCAGCGCTCGAGGCGCGCCGCCGCGCGCCTCTCGATGCTGGCGGCTTACTTGCCTGCGGTGCGCTCGAACTGGCGCAGGATGACGTCGCCGCGCGCCACAGCGTCGTCGAGCGCCTGTTTGGCGGTCTTCTTGCCGGCGAGCGCCTGTTCCAGTTCCTCCGACCAAACGTCGCGCATCTGCACCATATTGCCGAAGCGCAGGCCGCGTGAATTTTCTGTCGGCGGCTTGTTGGTCAGTTCTTTCAAGGGCGTCTCGAGCAGCGGATTCTTGTCGTAGAATCCGGACGCTTTCGTTTTCTCGTAAGCCGCTTTCGTGATCGGCAGATAGCCCGAAAGCTGGTGCAGGCGCGCCTGCTGGTCCGTGTCGGACAGGAAGGAGAAAAACTTCGCGACGCCCTTGTATTCTTCTGCGGATTTGCCGCCCATCACCCACAGCGAGGCGCCGCCGATGATCGAATTTTGCGGCGCGTCCTTCACATCGGGATAATAGGGCATCGGCGCATTCGTATAGGCGAATTTCGCATTGGCCTTGACGTTGCCGTAAAACGCCGAAGACGTCAGGAACAGCGGACATTCGCCCGACGTGAAGCGTCCTTCGCCCGTATTGGTGCGGCCCGAATAATCGAAGGTCTTGTCCTTCTGCAATTCCGCGAGTTTGGCCCAGAAGCGCTCGTGCAGCGGCGAGTTGAACGTCAGATGCGTGTCGAACCCGTCGAGTCCGTTGGCTTTTGTGCCGATCGGCAGATTATGCCAGGCGGAAAATTGTTCGATCGTCGCCCAGGGCGCCCAGGCGAACGAGAAGCCGCATGTCGGCGAAACCGTGTCGTGCAATTTTTTGGCGGCTTCGAAAACCTCGGGCCAGGTCTTCGGCGGCTTTTCGGGATCAAGTCCGGCCTTTGCGAGCGCGTCCTTGTTCACCCACATGACCATGGACGAGGAGTTGAACGGCATCGAGAGCATCTCGCCTTTCGATGTCGAGTAATAGCCGGCGATGGCGGGCAGGTAGGCGGAAGGATCGAATTTTTCGCCAGCGTCCTGCATCAGCTGATACACCGGCTTGATTGCGCCCTTGGCGGCCATCATCGTCGCTGTGCCGACTTCGAATACCTGCAAGATATGCGGCGCCTGCCCCGCGCGATAGGCGGCGATGCCCGCATTCATCGTGTCTGCGTAGGAACCCTTGTAGGTCGGCGTGACCTTGAATTCGCTTTGCGAGGCGTTGAAGTCTTCAGCGATCTTCACGATCACATCGTTGTTGGCGCCTGTCATGGCGTGCCACCATTGCAACTCGGTCGCAGCCTGCGCCTGCGCGACAACAAGCGAGGCGACGCTCGCCATAAGAAGACGCTTCATGTTCGATCCCTCCAGTGTGCGCCGCTTCTAGAGGCGGCGGTCGTCAATCCCGTGACACATTCTTGACGCTTGCGCGACGCCGCCGCAAGCGTCTTCGTCTCAGCTTGCTCGGATCATGTCCGCAGCCTTTTCCGCAATCATGATGGCGGGCGCATTGGTGTTGCCGCCGATCAGCGTCGGCATGATCGAAGCATCGACCACGCGAAGCCCGTCGAGCCCGTGCACGCGCAATTGCGCGTCGACGACATGGCGCCCGGGATCGCGCCCCATCGCGCAGGTGCCGACAGGGTGATAGACCGTGTCGACGCGCGCGCGCAGCATGGCGCGAATATCCTCGTCCGATCGGATGTCGCCGGTATAAAAGTCGCGCGTGCGCAGGCCTGCGAGCGGCGGCGCGTCCATGATGCGCTGCGTGATCTTGAATCCGGCGACCAGCGTTTCGACATCTTCGGGCTCGCCGAGAAAATTCGGATCGATCAGCGGCGCCGCGCGCGGATCGCGGCTGGCGAGGCGCACGGCGCCGCGGCTTTTGGGCCGCAAGAGGCAGACATGGCAGCTGTAGCCCTGGCCAAGATGCTGCTTGCGCGCATGATCGTCGACCGGGCCGACGACGAAATGCAGCTGTATGTCGGGCGCAGCAAGGTCCGGCCGCGTTTTCAGAAATCCGCCGGCCTCCGCGAAATTGGTCGCGACCATGCCGCGTCGGCTTTTGCGATAGCGCTTGATTTCCCGAATGAGCCGCATGGTTGCGCCGACCGAATTGCCGAAAGCGTCGAGCGAATGCGTCCCGTAGAGAAAAACGAAATCGGGATGATCCTGCAGATTGGCGCCGACGCCTGGCAAATGATGTTTCGTCTCGACGCCAGCCTGCTGCAATTGAGCGCCATCGCCGACGCCCGACAGCATGAGAATCTGCGGCGAGCCAAACGCGCCCGCCGACAGGATGACTTCTCGTCGCGCGCGAAACGTCTGCGATTGTCCGCCGATGGCGATCTGCGCGCCGACAGCGCGTTTGCCGTCGAACAGAATGCGTTCGACGCGCGCTTTCGTTTTCACCGCGAGATTGGGGCGCTTAAGATGGGGGTGAATGTAGGCGCGCGCCGCGCTCCAGCGTTCGCCGTTCTTCTGCGTCACCTGATAGGGGCCGACGCCCTCCTGCGAGGCGCCGTTGAAATCCTCGTTGATCGGCAGTTGCAGCGCGCGCGCTGCATCCACGAACATTTTCGCAATCGGGTTGTCCGTGCGCAGATCGGCGACATTGAGCGGGCCGCCCGCGCCGTGGAATGCGTCGGCGATGCGCTCGTTGTTTTCCGCGCGTTTGAAATAGGGCAGCACGTCAGCATAGGCCCAGCCCGGATTGCCGAGCGCCGCCCAATGGTCGTAATCGCTTGCGTGCCCGCGAATATAGACCATCGCGTTGATCGCCGAGGAGCCGCCGAGCGTGCGCCCGCGCGGCTGATAGCCGCGGCGCCCGCCGAGCCCCTTTTGCGGCACGGTTTTATACGACCAGTTGTGCAGGATGCTCGGCAGCATCAAGGCGCCGCCGAGCGGCGTCCAGATCACCCAGCTCGCGCCCTGGTCGCCCGCCTCGAACAAGGCGACGGTGGATCGACTGTCCTCGCTGAGCCGTCCTGCAAGCGCGCAGCCCGCAGATCCCCCGCCCAGAACGAGATAGTCGAATTCCTGCATCGCCAGTCCCCCGTCCGCTTTGGTTCATGATCGAACCATAAAGCGCGGCGGCTTGAAAGCTCATGCTTCCTGGGAATTGCGACGGCGTTCGCGGGGTTTGACGAGATCCCAGCGCGTCTTGAACACGGTGTCGCAAATGTTCGACGAGCCAAACCCGTCCGAATACGAGACATTGCCGCGGCTGTGATGTTCGGCATGCGCCTTGGAGGAAATGCGCGAAGCGACGAAACGCGCCACGGGTCCGCCCTGCGCGAGCTTCACGCTGAAATCATATCCCGAATGTTCATAGATGCCGCCGAAGGCGCCGGCCGAGACGGTGAAGAAATGGAAGAGCAGGTCGGCGCCGCCGCCGCCCACAAGCATCAGCGGGATGAGATAAGGGGCGACGATTTCCATCAGGAAATCCATCGGGCTCATGAAGCAGGCTGAAATGGAGCGGCTCGCGGTCGTCGAATGATGCACCGAATGGCCGAGCGTGCGCATCAGTTCGGGCCGGTGCAGGATCCACGCATGCGAGAAATACTGCACCAGATCGTGCCCGATCGTCATGCCGAGCATGCCGAGGATAAACATCAGCGGCGAGAGATGATCGGCGCCGACATAGGCGAGCCCCGCCCATTGGGCGAGCATCATCGCCGGCAGCAGGAGGAAGACCTGATTGAACAGCACGCGCGGCAGCACCTGCGCATAGGTCCAGCGGTCGACGGGCCGAACCTTGTAGGTCGAAAGACGCCCCGTGCGGTCGAGCCATTCGAACCAGAGGCCGAAGCCGTGGTAGGCCACCATCTGAACGAGCCAGACGGCGACGGAGAGCGGAAGCCACGCGGGCAGGTCATGCGCTGTCATGGGCGCGGGTTATCGCGCCGCACGCCGGGCGGCGCAACCCCAAATGGATCAAACAGCCCGGCGCCGGGGCCGGGCGGCCCCTTCGCAGCCGAAGCGCCTTGAATATCAGAGCCCCTCGAACAGCGCCGTCGAAAGATAGCGCTCGGCGAAGGAGGGAATGATGACGACGATGTTCTTGCCCGCAAATTCGGGCCGCTTGCCGACTTCGGCCGCCGCCTGCAAAGCCGCGCCCGACGAAATGCCGACCGCCACACCCTCGAGCCGCGCGACGAGCCGCGCCATGTCAAACGCTTGCTGGTTGGAGACTTTCAGAACTTCGTCGATGACCTTGCGGTCGAGCACGGCCGGAACGAAGCCCGCGCCAATGCCCTGAATTTTGTGCGGGCCGGGCTGGCCGCCCGACAGCACCGGCGAATCCTCGGGCTCGACCGCGAAGATTTTCACCGAAGGCTTGCGTTGTTTCAAAATCTCGCCGACGCCGGTGATGGTGCCGCCCGTGCCGACGCCCGACACGAAACCATCGACGTCGCCATGCGTGTCGTTCCAGATTTCCTCGGCTGTCGTCAGGCGATGGATTTCCGGATTGGCGGGATTTTCGAATTGCTGCGGCATGACGGCGCCGGGCGTCGCCGCGACAATCTCGTTCGCCTTGGCGATGGCGCCTTTCATGCCTTGCGCGGCCGGCGTCAGCACCAGTTCTGCGCCCAGCAGCGCCAGCATCTTGCGGCGCTCGATCGACATGGATTCGGGCATGACGAGTTGCAGGCGATAACCCTTGGCGGCCGCCACGAAGGCGAGCGCAATGCCGGTATTGCCCGAGGTCGGCTCGACGAGCAGCGTCTTGCCGGGCGCGATCTTGCCCGCCCGCTCCATCGCCGCAATCATGTTCGCGCCAATGCGATCCTTCACGCTCGACAGCGGATTGAAGAATTCCAGCTTGGCGAGAAGATTCGCCTTGACGCCGAGATGGCCTGCGAGCCGTTCGAGCTTGACCAGCGGCGTGTCGCCGATCGTGTCGACGATGGAAGCGTAAATCTTGCCCCGGCCGGGCTTGTGATGATCGGACATGGTTTCCTCGCAAATAGGCGCAAAAGCTAGGCCAACAAGGCTGGCCTGTCGATGCGCGGCTTTTTCTAAATTTTGACGCCGGTGGAGCCGAAACCGCCCGTTCCGCGCGCTGTTTGGGACAAATTGTTCTTTTCCGCAAAGGCCGCGCGCGTTACCGGCGCAATCACCATCTGCGCGATGCGCGCGCCCCGCTCGACGACGAAATTCTCCGCGCCGTGGTTGACGAGAATGACCTGCACCTCGCCGCGATAATCTGCGTCGATCGTGCCAGGCGCATTGAGCACCGTCACGCCGTTCTTCAGCGCGAGCCCCGAGCGCGGGCGCACCTGCGCCTCGAAGCCTTCCGGCAGTTCGAGGCAGAGCCCCGTCGGCACCAGCGCGCGCGCGCCCGGCGCCAGCGACAGCGGCGCCTCGAGCGCGGCTACAAGATCGACGCCCGCCGCATGCGCGCTCTGATAGGCGGGCAGGGGCAGGTCGCGCGCATGCGGCAGGCGCAGCACCGCAACGGCGATCATCGTTTTTGCTCCAGCCGCGTCGCGATCAGCCGCGCGAGCCGCTGCGCCGCCTCGCGTTTCGGCAGCGCCGGCCAGGCGTCCGCGCCTCTGGCGTCGACGATCACGATCGTGTTGTGGTCGCCGCCGAAAATCGCATTGTCGGCGCCGACGTCGTTGGCGACGACGAGATCGCATTTCTTGCGTTGCAGCTTGCCGCGCGCATTGGCGACGAGATTTTCCGTTTCGGCGGCGAAGCCGACGACGAGCGCCGGCCGCCGCTTTGCGGGCAGGTGGCCGACTGCGGAAAGAATGTCGGGATTTTCGACAAGCGAGAGTTGCGGCGGCCCCTTGGCGCCCTTCTTGGTCTTGCGCGCGCCCGCATTTTCGACGCGCCAGTCGGCTACCGCCGCAGCGCCGACATAAACATCGGCGGGCAGCGCCGCCTCGACAGCCGCCAGCATTTCGCGCGCGGTCTCGACCTTGCTGAGGCGCACGCCCGCCGGCGCCGTCAGCCCAACAGGCCCGCTCACAAGCGTCACATCGGCGCCGGCCTGCGCGAGCGCGGCGGCGATGGCGTAACCCTGCTTGCCGGAGGATTTGTTGGAGATGTAGCGCACGGGATCGATCGGCTCCTGCGTCGGTCCCGCTGTCACGATGGCGCGCTTGCCCTTCAGCGGGCCGGGGCCGGCCAGCAGCGCCTGCGGCTGTGTCTGTTCCAAAATCCGTTCAAGCCCCGCGACGATTTCGAGCGGCTCGATCATGCGGCCCGGACCGAATTCGCCGCAGGCCATCTCGCCTTCCACCGGTCCGAGAAAGCCGCAGCCGTCCGCGCGCAATTGCGCGACATTGCGCGCCGTCGCCGCATTCAGCCACATCCGCACATTCATGGCGGGAACGAAGATCGGTTGCTTGTCGGTCGCGATCAGCAGCGTCGAGGCAAGATCATTGGCGAGCCCGCCCGCCGCCTTGGCGATGAGATCGGCCGTCGCAGGCGCAACGACGACGAGATCGGACGAGCGGGACAATTCGATATGGCCCATCTCCGTCTCGTCGGTGAGCGAAAAAAGATCGTCGTAGACCTTTTCGCCCGAGAGGCTGGCGAAAGCGAGCGGGGCGATGAATTGCCTGGCCGCCGCGGTCATCACGACGCGCGTTTTAGCGCCGCGCTCGGCCAGCCGCCGCACGAGATCGAGACATTTGTAGGCGGCGACGCCGCCGCCGACGATGAGAAGAACGGTTTTGCCTGAAAGCTTGGACATGGCGAAATTATCGCATGGGACCATGTCTTGTTAAAGGAGTCCCGGCGCAAGCTGCTCGCCGGAGGAATTCAGAAAAGCTGGCGCGCCGCGCCCCCCTGCGCTAAGAGGCGGCTCCCCCGGAGCTCCTCATGTCAGCCCCTGCGCCCGCCTTCAAACCGCTCGTCTTTTCCGGCGTCCAGCCGACCGGCAATCTGCACCTCGGCAATTACCTCGGCGCCCTCGTCAAATTCGTCGACATGCAGAAGACGCATGATTGCGTCTATTGCGTCGTCGATCTGCACGCCATCACCGTTGCGCAGGAGCCGCGCGAGCTGACCGCCAATATCCGCGAGATCGCCGCCGCTTTCATCGCCAGCGGAATCGACGCAAAAAAGCACATCGTCTTCAACCAGAGCCAGGTCGCCGAACACGCCGAGCTCGCCTGGGTGTTCAACTGCGTCGCACGCCTTGGCTGGCTCAACCGCATGACGCAATTCAAGGAAAAGGCCGGCAAGGATCGCGAGAACGCCTCGATCGGCCTTTACGATTACCCCGTGCTGATGGCCTCCGACATTCTCGTCTATCGCGCCACGCATGTGCCTGTCGGCGACGACCAGAAGCAACATCTGGAATTAACGCGCGACATCGCACAAAAATTTAACAACGATTACGCCGCCCCCATTGCCGCGGCCGGACACGGCGCGGCGTTCTTCCCCCTGCCCGAGCCGATCATTCAGGGACCGGCGACGCGCGTGATGAGCCTGCGCGACGGCGGCAAGAAAATGTCGAAATCGGAGCCCTCCGATTATTCGCGCATCAACCTCACCGACGACGCCGACGCCATCGCGCAGAAGATCCGCAAGGCCAAGACCGATCCAGAACCGCTGCCGGGGGATGTCGAGGGGTTGAAGGGCCGGCCAGAGGCCGACAATCTCGTCGGCATTTTTGCAGCGCTCGCCGGGACCGACAAGGCGACGGTGCTGCGCGATTTCGGAGGGCAGACCTTCTCGCCCTTCAAGACGGCGCTGGCCGATCTGATGGTGACGAAACTGTCGCCCATCGCCGCCGAAATGCGTCGTCTGCGCGCCGATCCCGCCTTCATCGATGGGGTTCTGCGCGACGGTTCGGACCGCGCGCGTGCGATTGCGGCGGCCAATATGAAAGCGGTGAAGGATATTGTAGGCTTCGTGCGCTGAGGAGGCCTGCATGCCCAGCCGATTGCGGCGTTCCTTCGAGGAAGGCCACCGCCCCAAGTTTCTTGTCGTCATCGACGAAACGGCCGAATGTTCGCGCGCCGTGCGGTTCGCAGCGCGGCGCGTGCTGCGGCTGCAAAACGCCGTGCTGTTGATGATCTCCGTCACCGATCCGCCCGATGGCCAGCATTGGCTGGGCGTCGGCGACATCATGCGCGAGGAAGCCGACGCGCGCGCCAATGCGCTGATGGAAGCCTTCGTATGGGACAGCAAGAGCCTTGGGCCGATGGAGGTCGAGCGCGTCCTGCGCTCCGGCAAGAAAGCCGAGGAAATCGTGAAGCTCATCAATGAGGACGTCGATATTTCGTTCCTCGTTCTGGCGAGCGGCACCGGCTCGGAAGGCCCCGGTCCGCTCGTCTCGCGGCTTGCCGCGCGCGGGGATTTTCCCATTCCTGTCGTCGTCGTGCCCGGCGCGCTGAGCGATGCGGAAATCGACGCCATCGCCTGAGCGTCAGGCGTAAGGGTCGACCGCCATCGGCGTCCAGGAATCGCCGATCAACCCGCCGATCAATCCCTTGCCCGTCGCCACGGCGGCGAAATGCTCGGGCGTGCGGCTGCGCATCGCGGTCGCGCGGCTTTGCCGGAAGAAAATGTTGGGAATGGCGCGCAGCCCGCGCAACAGCGCGGGGTCGGCGTGCCCGACGATGAAGGAGCAGCCGGCTGCGGTCGCATCCTCGATCAGCGCGCGCAGCACGCCTTCCTCACGCTGCGGTCGCGCCAGAATCTGGATCGTCTCGGCCTGCCCGCGCCGGTCGGCGAAATAGGCGTAGCAGCCCGCAAAGGCGCCGGAGGCGTCGCGCGCCTGTCCCAGCCGCAACCGGCCTCCGCCGTTGCGCCGCGCCGCGAAGGCGATCATCCAGGCGACGTCCTGGGGGGTCCAGTCGGGTCGCAGCCGGTATCCTTGCGAAAGCGCGCAAAAATCTTGCGCAAATGTCTCGGCCGAAACGGCGCTGCGCGACCAGCCGGGCGGCATGGCGATGCCAGGGCGGCGCGAGAGGCGCCGCATCAGCCGTTCCACCACAAAAGCGCCCTCGCGCATGCGGCGCGCTTCTCCAAGGCCGAGCCTGCTGGCCAGCGCGCCCGCGCTATAGGCCGAGAAGTTCAGCGGCAGCACCCAGCGCAGGGCGTGGGCGTGCGAAAAATCGAATCGCAATTGCTGCAGGAAGGCGACGGAGACGTCATTGGCCGTGTCTGTCGCCGTGAGGGCGTGCCCGCGCTTGAGATGGGCGCGCACAAGCAGCCCGCCCGCCTCGCGGTCGCGCGCGCGGTCGGCGACCATCCATGTGGAAATGATCGAGCCGAGGAGCGGCGCCTCGTCGAAGCGCAGTTTCAGCGGCGCAAAGCCTGCAAACCCGCCGATTGCGCCATCCGGCCGCTCGTAGATCAGCGCCGCTGTCGCTGGCGAAAAATGCGGGTGGTCGAGAAAGAAATGCGCAAGATCCGATTGCAGCCGCGCCCCGCCCGGCGCGTCGCTGGCCCGGAATACGCCCTGAAACATGTCTGCGACGGCGGCTACGTCGCCGCGCGCGAACGGCCTGATGCGGCCGCTGCGCTTCAGCGTCGCCGGCGCGGAAATATCCGGCGCGTTCACCCCACTCCCATCCATGCAATCGCCTTGGTTCTGCCGCGCGCGCGAAAATAATCGAAAGGCAGCCTAATCGTATACGTTTACCAAACCCATACGGCTCGCGCGCTATGAATTGGCGCCGATCGGCTTTTTGATGGAGTTTTCCGTGCGCCTGCTGGGCGTTCACCGCATTCATTACCGCAAGGGCGGCGCAGAGGCGGTGCATTTCGACCACCTGGCGCTGTTCCGCGAACATGGCTGGACCTGCGCCGAATTCGTCATGGATCATCCCCTGAACGAACCCTCGGAATGGTCTTCCTATTTTCCGTCCTATTTCGATCCGCCCGGCGGCCTGAAGGGGCTGCCTGCAACGCCGCGCTTCTTTCATTCTTCCGAGGCGCGCGCGAAATTCGCCCGCCTGCTGGACGATTTCAAACCGGACATCATCCATGCGCACGGGCTTTATCAGCAGTTGACGAGCGCCATCGTCGCGCCCGCGCGCGCGCGCAACATTCCCTTCGTTTACACGCTGCACGATTTCAAGCTGATCTGCCCGGCGTATTTTTTCTACAATCGCAAGAAGGGCGTTTGCGAGGAATGCCGTGGCGGCGCGCAATGGCGTTGCGCGGTGAACAATTGCTGCGACAATTTCGCCAAGAGCGCGCTTTACGCCGCCGACGGGCTCTATCAATGGCGCAAGGGCGAGATGCGCCACGATATTGCGCGCTATATCGCGCCCTCGCGCTTTCTGGCGCGCAAATATGCCGAACACGGTTTCGACGCCGAACGCATTCGCTATGTGCCGAATTTTTTCGAGACGCAGGACGACGCGCCCGCCGACGCCGCGATGATGGCGACCCTGCGCGCGCGCCATGGGCGGTATCTTGCGTATTTCGGCCGCCTCTCGCAGGAAAAGGGCGTCAGCCTGCTGATCGACGCCGCCCATGCGGCCAAAACGCCGCTGGTGCTCGTCGGCGATGGTCCACAGCGCGCCGATCTGGAGGCGCAGGTCCGCGCGCTCGGCGCCGATTGCGTTTTCGTTGGCCATCAAAGCGGGCCGGCGTTGTGGGCCCATGTCGAGGCCGCCGTCGCCGTCGCGTTGCCCTCGATCTGGTACGAGAATGCGCCCAAGAGCATTCTGGAAGCGCAGGCGCGCGGCAAGCCGGCCATTGTCAGCGAACTCGGCGGCCTGCCCGAAATGGTCGAGGACGGCGTCACCGGCTTCATCTGCAAGTCGGGCGATCGCGCTTCGCTCGCCGATTGCATCGCGCGGCTGTTTGCGCTGGAGCCCGGCGCGCTCGCCGCTATGGGCGAGAAGGCGCGCGCTTCGGCGCGCACGAATTTCACGCGCGAACGCTATTATCGCGAAATGGCGCGCGTTTACGCCGAACTTGCGCCGGGCGCCGCCCCGTGAGCAAGACGCTCGATCAGCGCGTCATAGGCGTCGAGCGCGGTCTCCAGCGTGAAATCGCGCGCGCGCGCCTGTCGCGCGGCCGGATCGCCAGGCGCAGCGAGCGCATCGTCCAGCGCGCGCGCAAGCGCTGCGGCGTCGCCTGTGGGAACGACAGCGCCGAGCGCGGCCGCATTGACGATCTCGGGCGGCCCGCCGCAATCGGTGACGATCGCCGGCAGTCCGTGCGCAAGCGCCTCGACACAGGCCAGACTGAACGTCTCGCGCAGCGACGAGACGACGAAGCAGCGCGCGGCGTCGAGTTCGGCGCCGGTGTCGGCGCAATAGCCCGGCAGCCGCACGCGCCCCTGAAGATTGGCGGCGGCGACGGCTTTTTCCAGCGCGCCGCGCTCTGGGCCCTCGCCGAGAATGACGAGTTCCGCGTCCCGCGTTTTCATCAGCGCGAGCGCGCCGATCAGGGTTGCGAAATCCTTGTCCCGGACGAGCCGCCCCATCGCAAGCAGGCGCGGCGGCCGCGCCGCAAGATCGGCGTGGCCGAGCGCGGGCGGAAAAGGTTCGGGCGCGGCGGGATTGTAGATGGCGACGACTTTCTCCGGCGGGGCGCGAAAACGATCGATGAGATCGGCGCGCAGCGCATGCGAGACTGCGACCGTGGCCGCGCAGGCGCGCACGATCTGCGGCGTCAACCGGTATCCGATGTTGCTCAGCCGCTCGGGCTCGCTTTCATAGAAGCCATGATAGCCCAGGATCGCGCGGCTCCTGCGCCCGGCGAGCAGGGCGGCGGCCGCATGTTTGAGATTGGAGACGGCGATCGCCGACAGGCTCGCGGCGGGTTGCTCCTGCGCCAGCATGCGCGCGAGCGCGCGCGCGCCGCGCGCATGGCCGGCCGGCAGCACGCGATAGTCGACCGAGGCGTCGAGATGGCCGCGATTGGCCTGCGCATCGTAATCGACGACGAAAACAACATCGTCGCCGCGCGCGCTGAAGCCCGAAGCCAGCCGTGCGAAAACGCGCTCGGCGCCGCCGGCGACCAGCCCATGCGTGTAAAACAGCAGCTTGCGTCGGCTCATTGCGGGCGCCTTGATGATTCGGTCGTCGTCATAAGCGATCCGGGCTTGCGAGGAAATGCGCGGTGAGCAAACACGTCCTCCTCCTGTTGCCCGCCGATGGCCTGCAACGCTGGCACGGCGCGCTGGCGCGCCGCATCGCGGCCGACGGCGCGCGCCTCTCGTGGCGCATGGTCGCCACGCCGGAGCGGCCCACGGCCTCTTTGCGTCTGCTCGAGCAACTTGAAAGCCTGCTCTATGCGCGCGGTCTTTCCGGCGCAACGGCGGCGCTCGAGCCTGCAAGCCTGCCGCCTGCGGCCGAGGGGGTCGCCGATTGCGTCGTCGATCTCGCCGGCGGCTTAACGCCCGGCGCCCTGACCCCGCTCTTCGACGGCCGGCCGGAAGGCGCCGCCCGCGACGCTGCGCTGCTGGAGGGCCGAGCGCCGCATCTGGCGCTCGCCCTGCCGGGCGCCGACGGCTGGCGCATCGTTGCGGAAGCATCGCCCGCGCTCGAACGACCGGGCGTTCTGGAGGCCGGGCGCGAGGCGGTTGCGGCGCGCCTCGTCACGCTCATCCGCCAGGCGGTGCGCAATGGGCCGCAAGCTGGCCGTCTGCAGCCGCCGCGGCCTGCGCCGGAGGGGCGCGCTCCGCTGGCCTACGGCGCCGGCGCGCTGGCGGCGCGCATCGCCGGCCGGTTGCGGAAGATCGTCGCGCATGAAGGCCATTGGCGCGTCGGCTGGCGCGCTTGCCCGCCGGGCGCCGGCGCGCTGGAGCGCCGCGCCTGGCCGTCCGGCGCCGTCTGGTCCTGGCTGCCCGACGACGGCGCCCGCTATTATGCCGATCCCTTCCTGTTCGAGGAGGCGGGCAAGACCTGGCTTTTTCTGGAAGAATTTCCCTATGCGACCGGCAAAGCCGTCATCTCCGTCTGCGAGATGGGCGCCGATGGCCGCGCAGGCCCGCCGCAGATCGTGCTGGAGCGGCCCTGTCACCTGTCCTACCCGCTGGTGTTTCGCGCGGCGGGACAGATCTGGATGATGCCCGAAACATCCGGCGCCGGAACGCTGGAGCTTTACCGCGCCGATCCCTTCCCGCATCGCTGGGTGCTCGACCGCACGCTGATCGAGGGGCAATCCATCGCGGACGCGACCTTTTTCGAAGCGGACGGAAGCTTCTGGTTGACGGCCGCGACGGCGGAAGACGAGGGGTCGAGCTGGGACTGCCTGTCGCTCTGGCGGGGGCCCTCGCCGCTCGGACCCTGGACGCGCTGCGGCGAAGGCCCGGTGTTGGTCGATGTGGCGGCGGCCCGCCCCGCCGGCCGAGTGGCGCGGATCGGGGGCGAGCTCTGGCGACCTGCGCAGGATTGCTCGGCCGGCTACGGCTCGGGTCTGTCCTTGTGCCGGATTGACCGGCTCGGAGCGAACTTCGCCCAAACCATCGCAGCGCGCCTCGCGCCCCCGCCCGGCGCGCCTGCGCAGGGCGTTCACACGCTCAACACATGCGGCGGTTTTGAGACGATCGACGCCGTCGGCCCGCGCATCAGAACCATTTCGCGGTCCTGAACGATCCAGACTAATCAATTGGTAACCATAACCGCCTAATTTTTCGCTTTGGCGGCGGGGTGGCGCCGTCGGTGGAAGGCGCGTAGCGGATGGTTGGGCGGATTGAAACGATGGAACGGACCGATCCGCCGGTCGTGCTGCGGGACGAGGCCGCCACGATGGATATCGGCGAGTTTTTCGCCGCGCTCGCGCGTCGCCTCCTGCTCCTGGTTCCGATTCTGGCTTTGGCGCTGGCGGGCTGGCTCGCTTACGTCCTGCTGACGCCTTCGTCCTATCTGGCGACCATGTCGATCATGATCGACCCGCGCGAGCGCGTTCCGGTCGGCATCGATTCGCCGCCGATGCCGCAAAACCCCGATCCCTTCATGGTCGAAAGCCAGATGCGGCTGATGACGTCGCAGCCGGTCCTTCAGGAAGTGGTGCGCGCCGAACATCTCGAAACGCCCGCAAAGCCGGGACTTCTCGATCCCATCCGCCGCTTGTTCAACCGCGAGCCGGCCTCGCCGATGGAGCGCGCGCTCGCGCAGCTCGAAAAGGCGGTCGTGGTCAAGCGCGGCGAACGCTCCTATGTGGTCGACGTCGAGGTGCGGGCCGAAAGCCGCGAAAAGGCGGTCGCCATCGCCAACGCGCTCGCCAACGCATTCTTCGCCGCCGAGCAGAAGAACGCCGACGCCATCGTCGTCAGGCAGCGCGAATGGCTGGACGGCAAGCTCGCCGATCTGCGCCAACGCGTGGAGAGCGCCGAGCGGCGCGCGCAGGAATTCCGCGACAAGCAGAAAATCGCCATCAGCGACGGCCGCTCTTCTCCCGAAGCGCAGTTGAAAGATGCGAATGCAGCGCTGGTGCAGGCGCAGACGCGCCTTGCAGAAGTCGAGGCCCGCTACGGCGAGATCCGCAACGGCCTTGGCGCCAGTTACAACGGCGGCGCCGTCGCAGAGGCGCTGCGTTCGCCCGTCATCGAGAAGCTGCGCGCCGACTACGCGCAATTGTCGCGTGACGAGGCCTATGCGCGCACCGTGCTGGGGCCGCGCCATCCCTCGTATCAAACCATCCTCACCCAGATGGAAACGCTGCGCCGTCAGATCGGCGCTGAACAGCAACGCATCGCGCATGCGACAGAACTCGAATTGCAGACCGCCCGCAAGACGCGCCAGCAGGCCGCGATGCTGGTCGCCAATCTCGAAGCGGCGATGAACAAGCTCGGCGACAAGCGGCTCGAATTGAACGATCTCGAACGCAATGCGGTCAACCTGCGCGCAGCCTATGAAAAGGCCCTGGCGACGCGCGAGAATATCCGCAAGGACGTCATCACGACGCCGTTCGGCGTGCTGCTTGATCCGCCCATCGCCGATGCGCTGCCGGCCAGCCCGAAAACCATCCCGGCCTTGTTCATCGCGCTGGGCGCGGCGTTCAATATCTGGATCGTCAGCGCGTTGATCGCCGAATATCGCGCCCGTCGCAACCGTCGTCCGACCGTCGTCGAGCGCGTTGTCGCCGAAGAAGCCGGCGGCGCTGGCGAAGACGATGGCGACGAAGACATTCCAGCGCAAAGCCATGAGCCGCACGAAAGCCTGCGCGAGATGGCGCCGCTCGCGCATGAGCGAAACGACGCTTATCGCGCGCCGCAATTGCCGCAGCGCTATGGGGCCAATCTCGGCGGCGTCGAACCGGCGGTCGCGGCAGGCGGCGCCTATGCGCGCGGCGTCAGCCGCATTCTCGACGGCGCGCTGGCGCGACTACGCCGGCATGACCGCACGCCGTTCATAGCAATCGCCGGTCTGTCGCGTCAGGCCGGCGCAAGCACATTGGCCTTATCGCTTGCTCATGTCGCCTGCGCGCGCGGCGAGCGCATTCTCATCATCGATCATCGCCATGGCGCGGACGCCATCGGCGCCTTGACCGCCGATGCCGAACCGGTGACGCTCGCGCGCGCCGGCCAGAACGCCATGCTTGTGCGCAAGAACAAGGACGCCGGCGCGATTGTGGTTCTGCCGAACGATCGCGCGCGCATCAGGGCCGGCCGTCGTTACGACGACGATTTCGATCTCGTGCTGATCGACTGCGGCCTTCTGCGCGATGCAGGCCGCATGGTCGAGCGCGCCGAATCGATCGACGGCGTCATCGCCGTTGCGCCTGAAGCCTCTCACGCCCGTCTTGATCGCGCGATCGAGGACGCCGGTCTTGCGCCGCTCGTTCTCGCAACCGTCTTCACGCAGAAAGACGGGAGCCGGCGTTGAGCGCGCCGCGCGCCGCGCCGCGCGGCTTTCTGGCGCGCGCTGCGTCGGCGCTGCTTATCCTGATGACTCTTGTCTGCTTCGTCATATCGGCGATGACGTTGTCCTATTTCGGCGTCAAATACGACGAGGCAGGCGGCAGCGCGCTGCACAAGCTGCACCCTGCAAGCTGGATCGCATGTCTTGCGCTGATGGCGACCTTCGCCGCGCGGCGCGATCGCATCGATTGGATCGCGGGCCTTCCCGCCCGCTTTCCGGGCGCCGCCTTGTTCACCGGCTCGTGGATCACGATCATCCTGTTCGCGCAAATCGTGCAGCACACGCCGCTCATGCCGCTGGTCGACACGTTTTTCTGCGCCCTGGTCTTTCTCGTTCTGTGGGAAGACGCCGACTGCGAAACGCGCAATTTCATCACTGTCATGCTGCATGTCGTGCTGGTGGGCAATGCGTTGATCGGCATCGGCGAATTCGTCACGCACAAGCGTCTGACGCCTTTCGTCACCGGCGGTCGCGAAGTGTTGTACGATTATCGTTCGACCGCGCTGCTCGGCCATCCGCTGCTGAATGCGGGCACGACGGGCGGCTATATGCTGATGATGATTTTCGGCGGCGACCGCGCCGTCAGCCTGTTGCCGCGCCTCGCCATCATCGGCGTCTGCGGCGTCGCGCTGGTGGCCTTCGGCGGGCGCACGGCAATCGTCATGAGCATTGCGCTGACGGCGCTGGGCTCGATCATGCCGATCCTGCGCACGCTGGCGGGGGCGCGGTTCGATCTGCGCGGCGCGCTGGCCTTCTCGCTCGTCGTTCCGCTCGCCGTCGGCGTTCTGGCCTTCGCTTATGCTTCGGGATCGCTCGACCAGCTCATCGAACGCTTCACCGACGACAAGGGCTCGGCCGAAGCGCGCGTGCTGATGCTGCAGCTGTTCAGCCATTTCACCTGGGAAGAACTGTTTTTCGGTCCCGACCCGGTCCGGCTCGAAGGTTATATGCGCCTTTA
>JAGWTA010000002.1 GCA_028869185.1 Hyphomicrobiales bacterium | reverse complement strand
GAGAATTGGCCGTTGGTGAGGCCAAGCGGCTGGAAGGCGGCGTCGAAACGGCGCGCCAGCATGCGGGCGGCCCGCTGGCTCGCCAGACAAAGACAATTGTCGCGGACATGTTCGACGTCGTGGAGCGACACGGGCGGAATGGGCGACAAATCGTTCATAGCCTGTCTCGGGGCCTGTCTCGGGCGTCGTGTCGGTTCGGGATTTGACAAGCGCCGAACGCTGCGCAATGATAAGTTGATATCAACTTATTTAATTCGGTCAAGAGGAGCCAAGCCATGCGCTCTCGTGTGCGCACCTGTTTCATACTGCACGGCCGGGCGGAGGAGGCGGCGCGCTTTTACGCGGCGACGATCCCCGACTCGACTTTCGACGGCGCTTTTTATCCTCAGGAAGGCAAGCCGGCGCTGATGGCGGAATTCACGCTTGCCGGCACGCCGTATCAGATTCTGGGAGACGGGCCGCCCGACCGGCCTAACCCGTCGGCCTCCATCTCCGTCACGACGAAGGATCAGGCCGAGACGGATCGCATCTGGAATGCGCTGGTCGAAGGCGGCGCGCCGAGCCGCTGTTCGTGGCTCACCGACCGTTACGGCGTCAGCTGGCAGATCGTGCCGGAAATTCTGCCGCGCCTTATCGCCAACAAGGATCGCGCCGCCGCAGGGCGCGCGATGCAGGCGATGTTCTCAATGAGCAAAATAGACATAGCGGCGCTGGAAAAAGCGTTTCGGGGGGCCTGAACGAAAGGAAAGCCCAATGTATATCGATGGAATGGTCTGCGCGGTTCCTACCGCCAAGAAGAAGCAGTTCGAGACATGGTCGAAGGCCATGGCCCCGATTTTCAGCGATCATGGCGCCAGGCAGATCGTCGATTGCTGGGGCGACGATGTCCCCGAAGGCAAAGTGACCTCCTTTCCGATGGCCGTGAAAAAGAAAGCCGACGAAACGGTGGTGCTTTCTTGGATCGTCTGGCCGGACAAAAAGACGCGGGATGCAGGCATGAAGGCGGCGATGGAAGACCCGCGCATGCCCAAACCCGGCGACGCCATGCCGTTCGACGGCCAGAGGCTGATTTTCGGCGGCTTTGAAGCGATCGCCACGCATTGAACAGTCGGGGCCGCCGTTTGCGCGGCCCCGCCGCCTTTGCTAAATCCCCGTCCATGGAAAAATTCACGCAACTCACGGGCGTCGCCGCGCCGCTGAAGATCATGAACGTCGACACGGACATGATCATCCCGAAACAATATCTGAAGACCATCGCGCGCACCGGGCTCGGCAAGGGCCTGTTCGCGGAAATGCGCTATCGCGAGGATGGTTCGGAAAATCCCGATTTCGTGCTGAACCAGGCCGCCTATCGCAAGGCGCAGATTCTGGTGGCGGAAGATAATTTCGGTTGCGGCTCCTCGCGCGAACATGCGCCCTGGGCGCTGCTCGATTTCGGCATTCGCTGTGTGATCTCCACGAGCTTCGCCGATATTTTCTACAACAATTGCTTCAAGAACGGCATTCTGCCGATCAAGGTCGCCAAGGCGGATCTCGACAAGCTGATGGACGATGCCGAACGCGGCGCCAACGCGACGCTGACGGTCGATCTCGCCAAGCAGGAAATCCGCGGCCCCGATGGCGGGGTCGTCAAATTCGACATCGACGCGCATCGCAAGCACTGCCTGATGGAAGGGCTCGACGACATCGGCCTGACGATGGTGAAGGCGCCCAAGATCGACGCCTACGAAAAGAAGCACGCCGCCGACCGCAGCTGGCTGTAACGGCGCGCCGGCGTCTGCCGCAATTTTATCGTTAATGAGCCGTTAAATACCGGCAGCTAGGCTGCCGGTATGAAAACAACGCGCATTCTCCTGATTGCGGCGTTTCTTGGCGCCGCTGTCGCGCCCGCTTACGCCGATTTCGATTCCTGCGTCGCCGCCTTGCGCGCGCGGGCGACCGCGCATGGCATTTCGGGCTCTGTGTTCGATCATGCGATGGAAGGCGTGCGTCCCGATCCCAAGGTGCTGGAGCTGCAGGCCAACCAGCCGGAGTTCAAGACGCCCATCTGGGATTATCTGGCGGCGCTCGCAGACGCCGAGAAAGTCGCGCAGGGCCGCGCCAAAATGCGGCAATATGCCGACGCATTCGCTTCCGCGGAGGAGCGCTTCGGCGTCGATCGTTATGCGATCGCCGCCGTCTGGGGCGTCGAATCCGATTTCGGGCAGGCGCCGGCCAAATGGTATCTGCCGCAGGCTCTGTCGACGCTCGTGTGCTCTGGCGGACGGCGCGGCTCCTATTTCGCCGGCGAACTGATGTCGACGATGAAAATCATCCAGCGCGGCGATCTCGCCGCCAAGGATCTGTGGGGGTCGTGGGCGGGCGCTTTCGGCCATACGCAATTCATGCCGTCCACCTATCTGTCGCTCGCCGTCGACGGCGATGGCGACGGGCGGCGCGATCTCGTGCATTCGGTGCCCGACGCGCTGCATTCTACCGCCAATTACCTGCATCGCTCTGGCTGGGCGCCCGGCGCGAGCTGGGGCTATGAAGTCGAGATTCCGCGCGGCTATTCTGGGCCCTCCGGCCGCAAGCCCAAACATCCCGTCTCTTACTGGGCCGCGCGCGGCCTGCGCAAATTCGGCGGCGGCGCGTTGACGGGTTCCGGCCCGGCGGGTCTGCTGCTGCCGGCCGGCCGCAACGGCCCGGCGTTTCTTGTCTTCAGGAACTACGATGCGGCTTACGCCTACAATGGCGCCGATTCCTACGCGCTCGCCATTTCGATCCTGTCTGATCTGCTGCGCGGCAAGCCCGGCGTGCAGGGCGCATGGCCGACTGACGATCCCGGTCTCTCGCGCGCCGAGAAGCGCGAGTTGCAGCGCTTGCTGACGGCGCGTGGTTACGATGTCGGCGAGCCGAACGGCGCTGTCGGCGACAAGACGAAAGCGGCGATCAAGGATATCGAAGCGCAGATCGGCCTGCCGCGGCGCGGCCGTCCCGGCATGAAAGTCCTGCAGGCGCTTCGCGAGCGGTGATCACAGAACATAAATCCTGTTGGGCAGGACATGCGGCTCTCCGTTCGGGGGCACATGTTCGGCCAGAACCTTGCCGCAGCGCTCGATGGCGGCGATGAAGCCTTCGGCGATATGCCCGTCCGGCATTTGCGCGGTCAACGCGTCGACGGCGTGCTGCCAGTCTTCGTGATCGATGAGACGGGCGGCGCCGTTGTCGGCGATGATGCGCGCGTAGCGCTCGGCGAGCGAGACGAAAATCATCACGCCCATGCGGTCTTTCGTCAGCGAAACGCCGCGCGCGAAAAACTGCTCCATCGCCGCGCGATGGGCTCGGGTGCGCAACAGCGAACGCGGCACAAGCAGCATGCGCAGCGGCGGCCACCACAGGATGAGCGCCGTCGCGATGAAAACAGCGATTTGCGCCGACAGAATCTTCACCGTCGAGACGTGAGTGAAGAACATGAAGGCCCAGGGCGACAACAACGCCAGAAAGGAAGCCCACAGAATCGGGCCATAAGAATAATCCGAGGACGAGCGCATCAGCACGCAGACGATCTCGCCCGCCGTGTGGCGTTCGGCTTCTGCAATTGCGGCTGCGATACGCGTGCGATCGACAAGCGAAATCGTGTGCATCACCAGCTCCCCGAGGCGCCGCCGCCGCCAAAATCGCCGCCGCCCCCGGAGAAGCCGCCGTCGAAACCGCCGCCGCCGCCAAACCCGCCGCCGTAGCCGCCGCCAAAACCGCCGGGCGTGGGCAAGAAGATGACATTGCCGCCGCGATTGACCCAACGACCATTCGAGCCGCGCGAGGCGCGCGCCATCTGGAAGAAGATGAACAGGAACAGCGCCAGCATCAGGAAGGGGAGCAACTGATCGAGAAGGCTCGGTTGCTGATCGACGCGCACCTGCGCCTTCTGCTGCCATTCTGACTGATCGACCGTCAACGCGTCGATGATCGCATCGACGCCGGCCGATACGCCGCCGGCGTAATCGCCAGTGCGGAACTTCGGCAGGATGGCGCTCTGGATGATGACGCTCGACAGCGCATCGGTCATCACGCCTTCGAGGCCATAGCCGACCTCGATGCGCACCTTGCGCTCGTTGGGCGCGACGAGGAGGATGAGACCGTTGTTCTTCTTGTCCTGTCCGATTTTCCAGGCGCGGCCGAGTTCGACGCCATAGGTCGCAATATCCGTTCCCTCGAGCGAAGGCACGGTGGCGACGACGAGCTGGATGCCGGACTTGTCCTCGAGATCCTTGAGCTTCTGCTCGATCGTCGCGCTCGTCATCATGTCGAGGATGTGCGCGTTGTCGACGACGCGCCCTGTCAATTGCGGGAATTGCAGGGCGTAAGCCGCGACGGCGGCGAGGCACAGGACGATGAGCGCCAGAACGGGCGCAAACAGGGCGGTTGCGCGCGACCTCGAAAGCTCGCGCGGCCCCACAGCCCCGCCGACCGCCGGACGGGCGGAGGGAGTCAGGTTGCGCCTGTGCATCGCTCTCGTCCTGACGTCAGAACTTCACCTGCGGCGGCTTTTGCGCATCGTCCGCAGCGGAGAATACGGCCATCGGCTTTTTCGAAGCGAACACGGTCTTCGCCCACAGGATCGAGGGGAAGGTTTCGAGCGTCAGGTTGTATTGCTGCACAGCCTGCACGTAATCGCGGCGCGAGACGGCGATGCGGTTTTCCGTGCCTTCGAGCTGCGACTGGAGCGCAAGGAAGTTCTGGTTCGACTTGAGGTCGGGATAGGCTTCCGAAACCGCGATCAGACGGCCGAGAGCGCCGGTCAACTGGTTCTGTGCGTCCTGGAAGGCCTTCATCTTGGCCGGATCGGTCAGATCGTTGGCGTTGACCTGCACCGAGGTTGCCTTGGCCCGCGCCTCGACAACCTGCGTCAAAACGTCCTTCTCCTGCTTGGCGTAGCCCTGCACGGTGCTGACGAGATTGGGAATGAGATCGGCGCGGCGCTGATATTCGTTCTGCACCTGGCCCCATTTGGCCTTGGCGTTCTCTTCGGCCGTCGGAATGGTGTTGTAGCCGCAGCCTGCGACGCTGAGCCCGACAAGGGCGGCGACAAATACAGCGCGCAGACGCGAAAAGGCGAGGGTCATGATCAACTCCTTAAAAACCCGGGCCAACATAATGACCCCCGCGGCCGAACGGAAGGGCCGCGGCCCGGCCGCGTTAGGCAATCGTTAGGCATGGATCGTTACAGTTTGACCCGATTTCCGCCGCCTTCTCCGGTTCCTTTGGCGGCGCTGTAACAGGTCTGCGTCATGATTCATTCCCGCTCGATTCTCGTTCTCTCCGTTCTCGCCGCCTTCTCGCTCGCCGCCCCGCCGGCCTTCGCCAAACCGGCCAAGCCGGCCAAGGAAAGCGCGAAGGAGGCCAAATCCGCCAAGTCTTCGGGCAAGGGCAAGTCGATCGAACTGGGCACGTTCGAAAACTGGAAGGCCTATGCAACGCAGGGCAAAAAGACCTGCTACGCCCTGACGCGGCCCAAGGATCGCTCGCCCAAGACGCTGAAGCGCGACGACGCCTATATCTTCATCTCCGACCGGCCCGCCGACAACGTGCGCAACGAAGTCTCCATCATCATGGGCTTTGCCATGAAGGACGGCTCGGAGCCGAAAGCCGACATCAACGGCGTGAATTTCGACCTGATCGCCAAGGGATCGAACGCCTGGGTGAAAAACGCTTCCGAGGAAGGCTCCTTCATTCAGGCGCTGAAAAAGGGCTCCAAACTCGTCGTGAAGGCGTCGTCCGCCAAGGGACACGCAACGACGGACACATATTCGCTCGGCGGCGTGACAGACGCTCTGGCCCGCATTCGCAAGGAATGCCCGTAAGGCGGGCGCGCGCCCAACCGACCAAAGTTCGACATGGGCGCGCTTGTTCCTCAGGGGCGGGCGACGCATAATCCTTCCGGTTTTTTTTTTAAAACGCGGCGCGGCCAACGCGCGCGTGCGGGAGGGAAGTCTATGTCCGAGAAGGTTTATCCGGTCAGCGCGGAATGGAAGCACCGCGCCTATGTCGACGACGCCAAATACAAGGAAATGTACAAGCGCTCGGTCGACGACCCGCAGGGTTTCTGGGCCGAGCACGGCAAGCGCATCGACTGGATCAAGCCTTTCACCAAGGTGAAGAACACCAGCTACGATCCGCACAAGGTCTCGATCAAATGGTTCGAGGACGGCACGACCAACGTCGCCATGAACTGCATCGACCGTCACCTCGCCAAGCGCGGCGACCAGACGGCGATCATTTGGGAAGGCGACAATCCGGCCGAGTCCGAGCACATCACCTACAAGCAGCTGCATGAGCGCGTCTGCCGCCTCGCCAATGTGCTGAAGGCGCATGGCGTGTCGAAGGGCGACACGGTGACGATCTATCTGCCGATGATCCCCGAGGCGGCCTACGCCATGCTCGCCTGCGCGCGCATCGGCGCCATCCACTCCATCGTGTTCGGAGGCTTCTCGCCCGACTCGCTCGCCGGCCGCATCGAGGGCTGCCGTTCGCGCGTGGTCATCACGGCGGACGAGGGTCTGCGCGGCGGCCGCAAGGTGCCGCTGAAGGTCAATGCCGACGAGGCCGCCAAGAAGACCGGCGACATCGTCAAGACGATGATCGTCGTCAAGCGCACGGGCGGCAAGGTCGACTGGCACGCCGGCCGCGACGTCTGGTATCACGAGGAAGTCGCCAAGGCCGATCCGCACAACCAGCCGGCCGAAATGAACGCCGAAGATCCGCTGTTCATCCTCTACACGTCCGGCTCGACCGGCGCGCCCAAGGGCGTCGTGCATACGACGGGCGGCTATCTCGTCTACGCCTCGATGACGCACCAGTACATTTTCGATTATCACGAAGGCGACATCTACTGGTGCACGGCGGACGTGGGCTGGGTGACGGGCCACTCCTATATCGTGTACGGGCCGCTGGCCAATGGCGCGACGACGCTGATGTTCGAGGGCATTCCGAATTATCCCTCGATCTCGCGCTTCTGGGACGTGGTCGACAAGCACAAGGTCAACATCTTCTACACCGCGCCGACGGCGATCCGCTCGCTGATGGGCGCGGGCGAAGAGCCCGTGAAGAAGACATCGCGCAAATCGCTGCGTCTGCTGGGTTCGGTCGGCGAGCCGATCAACCCGGAAGCCTGGGAATGGTACTATCATGTGGTCGGCGAGGACCGCTGCCCGATCGTCGACACTTGGTGGCAGACGGAAACCGGCGGCATTCTCATCACGCCGCTGCCGGGCGCAACCGCGCTGAAGCCGGGTTCTGCAACGCGCCCCTTCTTCGGCGTGAAGCCGGAGGTGGTGGACGCCAACGGCACGGTGATCGAAGGCGCCTGCGAGGGCAATCTCGTGATCTCCGATTCCTGGCCGGGACAGATGCGCACGGTCTATGGCGACCACGAGCGCTTCCAGCAGACCTACTTCTCCACCTATCCGGGCAAGTATTTCACGGGCGACGGCTGCCGCCGCGACGAGGACGGTTATTACTGGATCACCGGCCGCGTCGACGACGTCATCAACGTGTCGGGCCATCGCATGGGCACGGCCGAAGTCGAAAGCGCGCTCGTCTCGCATGACGCGGTTTCGGAAGCTGCGGTCGTCGGTTATCCGCATGACGTGAAGGGTCAGGGCATCTACGCCTATGTCACGCTGATGGAGGGCGTCGAGGCCAGCGACGAATTGCGCAAGGCGCTGGTGGCGCATGTGCGCAAGGAAATCGGTCCGATCGCAACGCCAGACGTCATTCAGTTCGCGCCTGGCCTGCCGAAGACGCGCTCGGGCAAGATAATGCGACGCATCCTGCGCAAGATTGCCGAGAACGAGTTCGGATCGCTTGGCGACACCTCGACGCTCGCCGATCCGAGCGTGGTGGACGATCTCATTTCCAACCGCGGCGGCGCCTGACCGGCGCAACGCAGGCGACAAACAAAACCCCCGGACATTTCGTCCGGGGGTTTTTTTATCGAACGCATCTGGTTGTGCGCCAGGCGCCAGCCCTGCTTCAGAATGTCAGCGTTTTGGCCTGCTTGACGCCGGGCAGCGCAAGCGTGTCGTCGATCGCTCTTGCCGGCGGCGCGCTGTCGACGGCGACGAGCGCGATGGCCGAGCCGCCTTCCTTGTCCCGCCCGAGCGCGAAGGTCGCGATATTGACCTTGGCATCGCCGAGAATGCCGGCGAACCGGCCGATGAAGCCCGGCTTGTCCTCGTTGGACACGTAGACCATATGCGGCGCAAATTCGGCGTCGATCTTGATGTCCTTGATGGCGACGATGCGCGGTTTGCCGTCCGAGAAGACGGTTCCCGAAACAGAGCGTTCCTGACGTTCGGTTTCGACCGAGAGCGTGATGAGCGATTCATAATCGCCCGCGGCCGCCCTCGTGACTTCGTCGATGACAATGCCGCGGTCCTTGGCGACGATAGGCGCCGAGACGACGTTCACATCGGACAGGAGCGGACGCAGCAGCCCGGCGATCGCGGACGCCGTCAACGCCTTGGTCTTCAGTTCCGCCGCTTCGCCTTCATAGGTGATCGTCACTTTCTTGATGCCGGTTTCGGTCAGCTGGCCCGCAAAGGAACCGAGCTTTTCGGCAAGCGCGATGAAGGGCTTCAGTTTAGGCGCTTCCTCCGCCGTGATGGAGGGGAAGTTCACCGCATTCGAAATGGCGCCGCGCGTCAGATAATCCGACATCTGCTCGGCGACCTGCAGGGCGACGTTTTCCTGCGCTTCGTTGGTTGCTGCGCCAAGATGCGGCGTCGCCACCACATTGGCGCGGCCGAACAGAACGTTGCTGGTCGCGGGCTCTTCGACGAACACGTCGAAAGCGGCGCCCGCGACATGGCCCGAATCGAGCAGCGCGGCCAGCGCCTGCTCGTCGACGAGACCGCCGCGCGCGCAATTGACGATGCGCACGCCCTTTTTCGTCTTCGCGAGATTTTCGGCCGACAGGATGTTTTTGGTCTGCGCCGTCATCGGCGTATGCAGCGTGATGATGTCGGCGCGCGCCAGCAGTTCCGGCAGCTCCACCTTTTCGACGCCGATGTCGCGCGCCCGCTCGGGCGACAGGAAGGGATCGAATGCAATCACGCGCATCTTGAGGCCGATGGCGCGGTCGGCGACGATCGATCCGATGTTGCCGCAGCCGATGACGCCGAGCGTCTTGCCGGTGATTTCAACGCCCATGAAGCGGTTCTTTTCCCACTTGCCGGCCTGCGTGGAGGCGTCGGCCGCGGGAATCTCGCGCGCGAGCGCGAACATCATCGCGATGGCGTGTTCGGCGGTTGTGATGGAATTTCCGAAAGGGGTGTTCATCACGATGACGCCGCGCGCGGTGGCGGCGGGAATGTCGACATTGTCGACGCCGATGCCGGCGCGGCCGATGACTTTCAGCTTCTTGGCGTTTTCGAGAATCTTCGCCGTGACCTTGGTCGCCGAGCGGATGGCCAGGCCATCGTAATCGCCGATGATGGCGGCGAGCTTGTCCTTGTCCTTGCCGAGCGCGGGCTGGAAATCAACGTCCACGCCGCGCTCCTTGAAGATGGCGACGGCGGCCGGCGACAAGGCGTCGGAAATGAGTACGCGAGGAGCCATGAGCTTGTTCCTTGAATGAATGAGCGCCGTCGTTGCGAGGAGCGAAGCGACGAAGCAATCCATCCCGGCTTCTGAATCAGGTTCCGCTGGATGGATTGCTTCGCTTCGCTCGCAATGACGGATTGGTTTGACGGCGGCGGTTACGCCTTGATCGCGGCTTTCGCTTCCGCAAAGGCCCAGTCGAGCCAGTGCGTCAGCGCTTCGACATCGCTTTTTTCGACTGTGGCGCCGCACCAGATGCGCAGGCCCGCCGGCGCGTCGCGATAGGCGCCGATGTCGTAGGCCACCTTTTCCTTCTCCAGCAGCGAGGCGAGCTGCTTGGCGAAAGCGGCCTGCGCGTCGGGCGCCAGCGCCGTCACGGCGGGATCGACAACCTTCAGGCACACGCTGGTGTTGGAGCGGATATCCGGCGTTTTGGCCAGAAAATCGACCCACGGCGTTTTCGCCTTCCAGTCTGCGATGGCCTTGGTGTTGGCGTCGGCGCGAGCGACGAGACCTTTCAGACCGCCGATGCTTTTGCCCCATTGCAGCGCGTCGATGTAATCCTCGACGCAGAGCATCGAAGGCGTATTGATCGTCTCGCCGACGAAAATGCCCTCGATCAGCTTGCCGCCCTTGGTCATGCGGAAGATTTTCGGCAACGGCCAGGCGGGCTTGTAGGTTTCAAGCCGCTGCACGGCGCGCGGCGACAGGATGAGCACGCCATGCGCAGCCTCGCCGCCCAGCGCTTTCTGCCAGGAGTAGGTGACGACATCGAGCTTCGAGAAGTCGAGCTTCTGCGCAAAAGCCGCCGAGGTTGCGTCGCAGATCGTCAGGCCCTTGCGGTCGGCCGCAATCCAGTCGCCATTGGGCACGCGCACGCCGGAGGTCGTGCCGTTCCAGGTGAAGACAACGTCATGGTCGAAATTCACCTGTTTCAGATCGGGCAGTTCGCCGTAAGGGGCCGAAAGCGTGCGCACGTCCTTCAGCTTGAGCTGCTTGACGACGTCGGTGACCCAGCCCTCGCCGAAGCTTTCCCAGGCGAGCATGTCGACCGGGCGTTCGCCGAGCAGCGACCACAAGGCCATTTCGACGGCGCCCGTGTCCGAGGCCGGAACGATGCCGATGCGGTAATCGGCGGGAACTTCGAGAACCTCGCGCGTGAGGTTGATGGCCTGCTCGAGTTTCGTCTTGCCGACCTTGGCGCGATGCGAGCGGCCGAGCGGGGCGTCCTTCAGAGCTTCGAGGGACCAGCCGGGGCGCTTGGCGCAGGGGCCGGAAGAAAAGTTCGGGCTGGCGGGCCGAACGGCGGGCTTCGTATTCGTCATGATACCATCCTTTCAGATGGGCGCCTCCCGTTGGGGGGAGGTGTCCCGCCGCCTGCGATAAGCGGGAAAAGTCCGGAAATCAAGCAAACGCGCGGTCGCGCAGCCGCCGCGCCGCCCCTCCCGCAGTGCAAGGCGCGCGGGGCGCTGCGGCGCGAAATTGACCTGGATCATGGCCCAAGGCCGCCGTCCGCGGTGATGTGGCGGGTGCGAAATAGCGCTGTGGAGGGGGCTATGGAAGAACATCTGAGCGCCCCAACGGCGAACCGCCCGCCCAACGGGGCGGCGCCGGTTGGCCTGACGAAACCCAAGGGGTCATACCGCCACGGCGATCTGCGCAATGCGCTCATCGTGACGGCGAAGGAATTGACGCTGCAACGTGGCGACACCGATTTCACCCTGCGCGAGATCGCCGGGCGGACGGGCGTGCGTCATGCGGCCGTCTATCGGCATTTCGAATCGAAAGGCGCGTTGCTTTCGGAAATCGCGCGACTTGTCTTCGAGCAGCTGGCCGGCGAGCTGGAGACAGCCGCCAAGAATGGCGAGGCGCCGGCGGCGGTCGCCGCCGTGAGTCGGCGCTACATGGCCTTCGCCGTCGAACGGCCGGGCGAATATCGCATGCTTGCCCGCGCATTCGAGACGGAGCCGGGCTATGCCGCGGCGCTCTGCAAATTGCTGCGCATCGCAATCGAGCGCGCGCCGGCTGTGCGGGCGAAAAGCCCGGCGGATGTTCAGGCGCGGCTGCTTTTCGCGCAATTGCATGGCCTCGCAACGCTGCGTGTCAGCGATGTCTACGGCGCGGAAGATGGGCAGGCCTGCGCAGACGCGCTGGCGGCGCTCTGGCGGTAGCGGCCGATTAACCCGAGCCTCCATTCGCTGGCCGGCTGCGGACCGACTTAGCGCCTGCGGCCTCGGGCCTCTTGGCAAAGCAGGGTCGTTTCTGGAAAAAGAACGCGGACCGCCGCGCCTGCCGCGTCGGCTGCGGAGGTTTTATGGACGCGACCCTGAAGGCGCTTGGCGGCATTGTCGGCGAAAGGCATGTACTTGCCGAGGCAAGCGACATGGCGCCGTATCTTACGGAAGAGCGCGGGCTTTATCGCGGCGCCGCGCGCGCCGTCGTGCGGCCGGCTGACACGGCCGAGGTGGCCGCTGTTCTGGCTTACGCCAATCGCAACGGGCTGAAGATCGTGCCGCAAGGCGGCAACACCGGTCTGGTCGGCGGCCAGATTCCCTCGACCGTCGGCGATGAGATCGTTCTGTCCCTGAAGCGGCTCGACCGCATTCGCGAGATCGACGCAACAGCCAACGCCATGACGCTCGAAGCCGGCGTGACATTGCAACGCGCGCAGGAGGCTGCGGCGGAAGCAGGCCGCCTGCTGCCGCTTTCGCTGGCGGCGGAAGGCTCGTGCACTATCGGCGGCAATCTTTCCACCAATGCCGGCGGCACGATGGCGATCGCCTATGGCGTGGCGCGCGATCTGGCGCTCGGCCTCGAGGTCGTTCTGGCAGACGGGCGCGTGATGGCGACGCTGAACAAGCTCAAGAAGGACAATACCGGCTACGATCTCAAGCATCTGTTCATGGGATCGGAAGGCACGCTCGGCATCATCACCGCCGCGACGCTGAAACTGTTCGCTCGGCCGCGCGCGCACGCCACGGCCTTCATCGGCCTCGCCTCGCCGCAAGCCGCGCTCGACCTGCTCAATCTGGCGCAAGAGCGCGCGGGCGCGGATGTGAAGACCTTCGAACTCATCCCGCGCATCGGGCTGGAATTCGTGCTGCGCCATGGCGCCAACACGCGCGATCCGTTGAGCGCGCGGCATGAATGGTATGTTTTGCTGGAACTCACTTCGCAAGCCGAAGGCGCGCTGGACGCTGTCATGGAGACGATCCTTGGCGAGGCGATCGAGCAGGGTCTTGTCGAGGATGCGGTTGTCGCCGCATCGCTCGACCAGCGCGCGTTGTTCTGGCGGTTGCGCGAGTTGCTCTCCGAAGTGCAGAAACATGAGGGCGGCTCGATCAAGCACGATATTTCCGTGCCCGTTTCCGCCGTGCCGCAATTTTTGCGCGAGGCCGAAGCGGCCGTGACTGCGGCTGTGCCCGGCGCGCGCATGGTGATGTTCGGGCATCTGGGCGACGGCAATATCCATTGCAACGTCTCGCAGCCGCCGGGCGCCGACAAGCAGGCCTATCTCGCACGCTGGGCGGAAGTGAACGCGCTGGTGCATGGCGTGACGGCGAAGCTCGGCGGCTCCATTTCGGCTGAGCACGGCATCGGCGTGATGAAGCGCGACCTGTTGCCCGGCGTGAAGGATCCGGTCGCGCTCGACGTTATGCGCGCGCTCAAGAGCGCGCTCGATCCGCACAATACGCTCAATCCGGGCAAGGTTCTTTAGCAGTACGCAGGCTTCATCACGCGAGACGCGCGCTTTGCGCAGCGCGGTCTCCAAACGCCGCTCAGGAGGAACGTCATGCAAGACAGGATCAGCATCGACATCGTCGACGGCGTTGCAGACGTGCGGCTCGTGCGCGCCGACAAAATGAATGCGCTCGACGAAAAGATGTTCGACGCGCTGATCGAGGCCGGCGAGAGCTTGCGCGCGACCGGCGGCCTGCGCGCCGTCGTTTTGTCGGGGGAAGGTCGCGCCTTCTGCGCCGGACTCGACATGGGTCGCATGGAGGCGATGAAGGAAAAGGGCGAGGGGCTGGCGGGCTTGCGCGATCTCGTCACGCGCGTACACGGCGATTGCAACCGGCCGCAGCAAGCGGTGATGACGTGGCGGCGGCTGCCTGTGCCCGTCATCGCGGCGGTGCATGGCGTGGCCTTCGGCGGCGGCTTTCAAGTCGCGCTTGGCGCCGACATGCGTTACGCTGCGCCCGACACGCGCTTCTCGGTGATGGAAATCCGCTGGGGTCTCGTGCCCGACATGGGCGGCATCGTGCTGATGTCGAAACTGGCGCGGGACGACATTGTGCGCGAACTGACGTATACCGGCGCGGTTTTTTCCGCAGAGGAAGCGCTGGCTTACGGTTTTGTCACACGCATCTGCGCCGATCCGCGCGCCAGCGCGCTCGAGACCGCACGCGCCATCGCGCTGAAAAGCCCGACCGCGATCCGCGCGGCAAAGGCGCTGATCGGCGATGCGGCGGGCCAGAGCGAGGCGGAGATTTTGCTGGCGGAATCGCACGCGCAACAGGCCGCCATCGGCAGCGCGAACCAGATCGAGGCGGTGCGCGCGCAGATGGAAAAACGCGCGCCCCGCTTCACTGAGGGCTGACCCCGGACCTTGCCAGCGGCGGGCCCTATTTGCTAAGCCCTGACCCGCATTCAAGCCAGCCCTCCGGCGGAGGCTGGCGGCGAGGTTTTCATGAAAAAGCGCGCGTTGGTTACAGGCATTACCGGGCAAGACGGCGCTTATCTGTCGCAATTCCTGCTGTCCAAGGGCTATGACGTTTTCGGCGTCATTCGCCGCTCCTCCCATCGGGGCGTCGAGGATCACCGTTTGCGCTGGCTCGGCGTCGCCGATCGGGTGACCCTGCTCGACGGCGATCTTGGCGATGCGTCCAGTCTCGTGCGCATCGTGAAGGAAACCCGGCCGGACGAGGTTTACAATCTCGCCGCGCAATCCTTCGTCGCCTCGTCATGGCGCCAGCCGGTGCTTACGGCCAATATCACGGGCGTCGGCGTGACCAACATGCTTGAAGCCGTGCGCGCGGAGGCGCCGGAAGCACGCTTCTATCAGGCCTCGTCGTCGGAAATGTTCGGCCTCATTCAGGAGGAGCGGCAGAGCGAGAAGACGCCGTTTTATCCCCGTTCGCCCTACGCTGTCGCAAAGCTCTACGGCCACTGGATAACGGTCAATTACCGCGAAAGCTTCGGCCTGCACGCTTCATCCGGTATCCTGTTCAATCACGAGAGCCCGCTGCGCGGCATCGAATTTGTCACCCGCAAGGTCACCGACGGCGTGGCGCGCATCAAGCTCGGCATGGCGAAAGAATTGCGGCTCGGCAATATCGACGCCAAAC
The DNA here is from genome assembly GCA_028869185.1 of Hyphomicrobiales bacterium. GTDB lineage: Bacteria > Pseudomonadota > Alphaproteobacteria > Rhizobiales > Beijerinckiaceae > JAJXWB01. The sequence continues at coordinate 187,229 of JAGWTA010000002.1, read as the reverse complement.
GCGATTGGGGTCACGCGCGCGATTACGTGCAGGCGATGTGGCTGATGCTGCAACAGGACAAGCCCGACGATTATGTCGTCGCCACCGGCGTCACCACGACCGTGCGCGACATGTGTCGTATCGCCTTTGCCCACGTCGGCCTCGATATGGACAAGCATGTCGTCATCGATCCGGCCTTCTACCGTCCCGCTGAAGTCGATGTGCTGCTGGGCGATCCCTCCAAGGCGCATGCGAAACTCGGCTGGAAAGCGACGACGACGCTCGACGAAATGATCCGTGAAATGGTTGACGCGGATTTGGCGCGCCTGAAAGCCTGACATGGCCGGCGCCGCAGCGCCGTTCCGGCGCATTCTCTTCACAGGCGGCGCTGGCTTCGTCGGCGGTTATCTCGCGCCGATGGTCGCGGAGGCCTTTCCGCACAGCGAACGCGCAATTCTGACGCGACCGGGCGAACGGGCAGAGCGGCCGGGCTGGTCGCAACACGAAATTGACCTTGGCGACGCCGGCGCTGTCGAAGCTTTCGTCGCGGATATGCGGCCTGATCTCGTTCTGCATTTCGCAGCGCAGGCATCCGCCGCGGTCGCCGCGACCGCGCCAGAAGAGACACGACGCGTCAATCGCGATGGCGCCCTGACGCTGGCGCGCGCCGCAGCGCAGGCCGATCCCGCCTGCGTGTTCTTCTTCGTCAGCACCGGCGAAGTTTATGGCGATCATTTCCGCGACGGGCCAGCGCGAGAGACGACGCCGCTGGCGCCCAACAACGTCTATGCGCAAACAAAGGCGGACGCCGAGCGCGGGCTGCCGGAAGCGCTCGGCGCGCATGCGACGCTGATTGTCGCGCGCCCGTTCAATCACACGGGGCCCGGGCAGGATACGCGCTTCGTCATGCCCTCGTTCGCCCGACAGGCTGCGGAGATCGAGGCGGGGCTGATCGCGCCGCGCATGATTGTCGGCAATATCGAGGCGCGCCGCGATTTTCTCGACGTGCGCGACGTCGCCGCAGCCTATGTCGCGCTGCTGCGCGCCGCGCCGCAGATGACCACGATCGGCGAGGATGGCGACAATGTTTTCAACATCGCCTCGGGCGCACCGCGCCGCATAGGCGATCTGCTCGATATTCTGCGCGCGGAAACGGCGGCGCAGTTTGCTGTCGAGGTCGATCCGGCGCGACTGCGCCCCAACGATATTCCGGTTATCGCCGGCGATGCGCAAAGATTGCGCGCCTCGACGGGCTGGGCGCCGCAGATCGCCCTCGAACAGACGTTGCGCGACCTGCTGGACGACATGCGCGCGCGCATCAAGGCCGGCGCATGAGCGGCCCGGACGACCAGCATCGCAAGATCCTCGAATTCCAGATCGACCAGTTGCGCGGCGAGCTTGAAGCTTTGCGCAAATGGCGCGACGAGACCGTTTACAGCGCGGCCTGGCGTTTCGCCTGGCCAGTGCGCACCATCGAGAATGCGCTGCGCCGCAGCTTGCGCCGGAGCGATGCTCGCGCAGCGGCCTCGCAGATTGAAAGCGCTGCGGCGCCGACGCGGGCATTCGATCCGGCGGCGGGAACGGCGCGTCTGCTGATCGATGTGACTGCGATTGTCGGCCATGACGATCGCACCGGCATTCAGCGCGTCGTCAAAAAGGTGGTCGGCGCGCTTTACGCCGACAATCCGCCGGGCGTCTATCCGCTCGCGGTGCGTCTTGCGGGCGAGCGCCTCGTGGCGTGCGAGTCTTACGGGGCCGCGCTTGGCCAACGCGCGCCGCGCGGACCCGATGCGCCGATCGCGCCCTGCGCTGGCGACGTGTTGCTGATGCTCGACAGTTCCTGGAAGGATTTCGCGCGCTTTGCGCCGGTCTTCGGTGCCGTGCGGGCGGCGGGCGGGCGAATTGCGAGCGTGATCTATGACCTCATCCCGCAGCTTTATCCTGGCGCTTGCGTTGGCGACACGCCGCGCGATCACGGTCGCTGGCTTGCGGCGTCGCTGTCCGAAAGCGACGCGATGGTCGCGATTTCGCAGACAGTGGCCGACGAGTTGCGGGCCTTTGTCGCGCAGCGCGGCATGGCGGTGCGGCCGGGCCTGCGCATCGGCTGGTTCCATTGCGGCTCGGATTTTGCGCCAGACGACGCCAGGTCCAATCCTTCGCAAGCGGTTGCGCGCGCTTTCGCCGACGCGCCCGCCTATCTCATCGTCAGCACGCTCGAGCCGCGCAAGGGGCATGCCGTCGCTTTGGCCGCTTTCGAAAAGCTCTGGGCGGACAGCTTTGCCGGAAAACTGGTTTTCATCGGCAGGCCCGGCTGGAATCTCGACGCCTTTCTGACGCGTCTGCGCGCCCATCCCGAAATGGGGCGCAGATTGTTCTGGTTCGACCATGCGGGCGACGAGGATTTGTCCTATGCCTATGATCGCTGCGCGGCGGTGCTCGCGCCTTCCTATGCGGAGGGGTTCGGTCTGTCGGTGGCCGAAGCGGCCGCTTTCGGCAAGACCGCGATCTGCAGCGACATTCCGGTTTTCCGCGAGATCGGACGCGATGGCGCGCTTTATTTTGCCGTAAACGACGCCGACGCGCTCGCGCGCACCGTGCGCGATTTTGCGCAGGGACGCCTGAAGGGCGATCCCTCGCGCGTCATTCGGCCGCGCTGGGCGCAGGCGGCGCGCCAACTGGCCGCAGAGGCGATGCGCGCGGCGCCTGGTTAGGCCGGGCTGGCGTCCGGCGCAAAGTTTGGCCAGAATGCCGCCAAGGGGAAATTTTGCGCGCACAGGTCGATATGGGCGAAAGTCTTCGCGCCTTGCAGGCGCCCTTTGCGCAACTGGGCGCCTCGCTGTCGCGCATCGGCGCCGATGGCGTCGTGCTCGAGCGCGCGGGGCGGGCGCCTGACTGGCTGCCGCCGGTTGGCCATTCCTGTTTCGAGGCGCCAACGCTTGCCGGCATGGAAGCCGATTTTGCGCATCTGCGCGCTCATCCCGGCGAAGCGCTGGCGTTGCCGGGCGTCAGGCTCGCGGGCGAGCAGCGCCTCCTCATCGCCATTGTCTGGAGCGTCGCCGAGAATTGTTTCTTCGCGCTCACCATGCCCGACCATGGCGCCGCACAGCTTGAATCCCTCCTCGTCGGCGAGAGACGGGCGCAGCAACTGGCCGAGGAGCAGGCCGCCGCCGCGCAGAAGCGTGCGCGCGTCAGCGAGGCCTATTATCGCGACATCGTCGAGCGCGATGTCGATCTCGTGCTGCGTCTCAACGGCGATGGCGTCGTCGTCTTCGCCAACCGGCGCGGGCTCGATCAATGCGGACCGATTGTCGGCGCGCGCGCGGGCGCGCAGCTCGCCGGCGAGGGCGGGGCGTGGGGCTCCATTCGCGCCGACGGTCCTGAAGCGTCTTTCGAGCAGCGCCTGCGCACGCCGCGCGGCGACGTCATCTGGGTGTGGTGGCGCGTGACGTGGCTCGGCGCCGGCGGAGGGCCGCAGGAATTTCAGGCGGTGGGGCGGGACGTCACGCTGCTGCGCAATCTGCGGGCCGATGTCGAGCGCGCCAATGCCGAGGCGCGCCATGCGCTGGTCATGCGCGAGCGGCTGAAAATTGCACACGACCTGCATGATTCTATCGTTCATTCCCTCGTCGCCGTCTCTGCGCAATTGCGTCTCGTTCGCAAGATGCAAGAGCGCGCGCCCGACATGGTGGAGCCCGAGCTTGCGCGCGCCGAGGATGCGGTGCGCGACGGTCTTGCGCGCACGCGCGAGGCGGTGGGTCAGGTGCGTTTCGAGCGCGCGGGGCTCGACGGGCTTGGCCCGGCGCTGACGCGCGCCTGCCGGCGCCTGCAGGAGCGCACCGGCATCGCCGTCGAAGCCGATGTCGATCCGCTGCTGAACGGCGTTTTCGGCGAGCGGGCGGAAGTCGTCTATCGCATCATCGAGGAAGCGTTGCGCAATATCGAGGCGCATTCGGGCGCCGCGCGCGCGCAACTCGTCGCGCGTTCTTCGGGCGGCGAAATTGAAGTCGTGCTGACCGACAACGGGCGCGGCTTCGATACGCAGGCCAAACATCCCGGCCATTACGGACTCATCGGCATGGACGAACAGGCGCGCATGATCGGCGGGTCTGTCGTCATTCAATCAACGCCTGGGCAGGGCGTGCGCACGATCGTGCGCGCCCCGCAGGCGCAACAGGAAAAGAAGTCATGAGCGCAGCGCCCAAAATCCGCATTCTGATCGCAGAGGATCAGCAACTGATCCGCCGCGCTTTCAAGACGATGCTTTCGCTGGAGCCCGACATCGACGTCGTGGCCGAGGCGCCGGACGGGCACGAAGCGGTGCGGCTCGCGCGCATCGTGCATCCGGACGTCGTGCTGATGGATCTCAACATGCCGCGCCTTGGCGGCGTCGCCGCGACGCGGCAAATTCTGGCCGACCGGCCGCAGACGCGTGTCGTCGTGCTGACGACTTTCGACGAGGATTCCCTGGTGTTCGACGCGATTTCCGCCGGCGCTGCGGCCTATCTCCTGAAGGATGCGGAGGAGCGCGAGATCCTCGCCACGATCCGCGGGCAGGCGCGGCTTTCGCCGTCGATTGCCGAAAAGGTGCTTGGCGAATTGCGCCGCACGCGACCCTTGCAGTCGCCGACCGGCTCAGACGGTCCCGACGAGCCGCTCACAGAGCGTGAACATGAAATCCTGTCGCTCGTCGCCAATGGCAAATCGAACAAGGAGATTGCCGGCGCGTTGCACCTGGCCGAAGGCACGGTGAAGAATTACGTCAGCCGCCTCATGGAAAAGCTCGGTGTGCGCAGCCGCACGGAACTGGCCGTGAAAGTGGTCAAATCGGGTAAAAAATGACGTTTGGCAGGGAGGGCGGATGACATGCGGCACATGAAGGTCGGCCAAAAATGCCGATTCTCGATGCGTCATGTTAGCTGCTGTCCAAGACGATCTCACCGTCAACCCGCGCCAGAACGCGGGATGCTGCTCGGAACCCGAAAACGCGCCGGACTTCCGCTGTTGCGTCGCCAATGCGCTGCGCGGGCTCGAGGGCAATATTTCCGCCAGAAACCTGACGGTGCTGTTTTCCCCACCGCCCGAACGCACGGAGGTCGGAGCAGAGCCGAATGCGCTTTATTCGGCGATGTCGCGTTTTCTCGGCGCCGCCTTTGCGCGTGAGGACGCCGGCCAGCGCGTCGAATTGATCGTCTGGCGTTCGCTGAGCGATGTGCGCATGGCGATGGTGACGCTGGCGCGCCCGGACGGGGCGACGCATCTGCGCATGGCTGAAGGCGTCGATGGCGAATATTTCGCCGCGCTCGCCGGGCTGGAATCGCTTGGCTGTTACGCAACGCTGTCGACGTCGCCGCTCGCCCGGCACCTGCTGCTCATATTGCCGGCGCACACACGCGCCGACTAGAGCGCGCGCCGACTAGAGATTGCGGCGCAGAACTTCGGCGCCAATCCCTTCGAACAATTTTGGAACGCCCTCGCCGGTGCGCGCGCTGACGCGTAAAACGTCGGTTGCGGCAAGGCCGGTTCCTGCGAACGCTTCCGGCTCGAGCGTGGCGGCGTCGATCTTGTTGACGACGATGCGCACGGGGCGGCCCGGGAAATGTTCGCTGAATGCGCGCGCAAGTTCGGCGGCGCGCGTGAGCGTCGCCGGTCGGGTGGCGTCGGACACGATTACAGCGCCGGCTGCGCCGCGCACGTAAGCGGTGGCGAAAATGCGCGAGCCGAAGTCTCCGTCCGTATCCCAGAGGATCAGCCGCATCGGCGCGCCCTCCACCGACACGTCATGGGTGTGAATATCGACGCCGATCGTCGATTTGTATTCGCCCTCGAATTTGTCGAAGACGAAGCGGCGCGCCAGAGACGTCTTGCCGACGCCGATGGAGCCCAGCAGCATGATCTTGGCGCTGCGGATCACGGTTGAACCTCGCCGTCGAACAGAGGCTCGAACGTCACGCGTCGATTGCGCACGTCGCTGGGTTGGGCGCTCGTGGCGATCGGTTCGGCTGTCGAGCGGCCAACCGTCGTGATGCGGCTTTGCGGTACGCCACGCGCAACGAGCATGGCGGCGACCGTCTCGGCGCGTTTGCGCGCAAGCGCAGCGTTGCTTGCCTCGATGCCGGAAAGATCGGCATGGCCGACGACGCGCAAAGCGCCGCCGTCCTTCTTCACCGCAGCGGCTATGCGGTCCAGACGCGCATTGGCCGCAGCTTCATCGGCGATCGTATCGTCGCGCGTGAAGAATATGGCGCTGTGGCGCAGCAAGGCGTCGAGTTCCGCATGAGGGTCGGCCAAACGCTGCTGCAACGTTGCAATGCTCTGGCGCGCGGCGGCGAGTTCGGCGGCGAGCGTATCCTGCCTTGCGGCAAGTTGCGCATTGACGTCGCCTTGCGTGCGGGCGGCCAGCGCTGCGCGTTCGGCCGCCTTGTCGAGGCGTGCGGCTTGACTGGAATCGTCCAGCGTCGTTGTCGCCTGTTCGACCACATAGGGGGCTGCTGCGCGCACGGCGGCCGCCAGCGCGTCGCTTTCGGATTGCGCAGGCACGAGGCCGGTGACGATGGCCTTGCCGGCGGCGGCGTCGACGCTGACATGCACCGGCCAGCCTTGCAGTTGCGGTCGAGCTGCGCGCGCGGTTTCGAACGCTGTCTTGATCGCCTGCGTGCGATAGGCGCGCAGAGCCCAGGAGCCGGCGAAAAACAAAGCCGCGGCGCCAAGAGCGGCTGCGATGGCGATCAGCGCTTTCGGCTTTTTCCGTTTGGCAGGCGCCTTTGGCCGAAACAATTCGCCGGCCATCGTTTCGATTGCGGGCTGCGCGTCGCGCGGCGTGCGATCGAGCGTCGATACGAGTGCGAGAAAGCGAGTGTCCAGCTCATGCTCGTGTTCCGGCTTGACCACGCCGGAACATTCGGCGGCGACGATGTAAATCGGCGCGGCGCGCAGATAGACGCGCGAGCCGCCAAGATCGAGCGCGCGCAATTCGCTCTGCTCGCCGTAGACGGTGGAGGCGAAGTCGGACAGGGCGGCGATGAGGCCGCTTGTCAGTTCGGCGCGCTCCTCATCGCTCTGCGTCTGGTCCTTCTGCCAAAGAGCGAGCGGGCGCCCGCCGCCGCGCTCGAGCAGCAACAGGCGGCGCAGGTCAGGCGATTGCGCGTCGGCCAGCGCAAGCTCGCTCACCGGGCGGCCCGTGCGGATGGACTGCAGCCGGTATTTCCAGCGGCGGGCGGAAAAGGTTGAATCGAGCCGCTGATTGAGGTCGGCGACGAGATCGCGGAATGCGGCGGCCACGGCGGCGGCCACGAGACGGCCCGTGATGGGATAGAGCGCCTCGATCATCATGTCCTTCGAATTGACGATCTCGTGTTTGATTGCTGCGACAACGACTGGCGCGACGGCGTTGGCCAATTCCTGATGACGGTCGATCTCGGCGCGGCGGAAGGCTTCCACCAGAACGCCGGCTGTCGCCGCCTCCAGCCGGTCCGGCGCGCCGACATAGGCGCCGAGCGCATCGACCTTGCCTTCGAGACCGGCAAGCCTGTCCGCTTCCGGCTGGAGCAGAAGCTCGCGCAGCCGGTCCATTTCGAACGCGGACTGGCCGGGCGGCCGATTCATCGTTCAGTCCTCAGCGCCGACCGGCGCCCTGGCCAAGACCTTTGATCGTCTCGCCGAGTTGCGCGATCGCGTGGCCGATATCGTCGATCGATTGCGCATGCTTGCGATCGGTGTCCTTGCCCTGATCGGAAAGGCGCGCTTCGAGCGAGGCGAAACGGGCGGCGAGATCGTCGCGCAGCATTTCGATCTTGCGATCAATGTCGTCGAGGCGGGCTTCGGTTGTGCGTTTGGCCTCGCCAAACAGCAATTCGCGCACCTGATCCATCGCCCCGGCGTTCTCGGGCGTGAGCGCGACAGGCGCTTTGGCGGCGGCTTTACCGTTTTGCATGGAACAATTTTCCCCACTGCTGGCGACAAGCCAGTGGGCGGACGATAAGCCATTTTTAACCATCGCGCCCGCGAAAAATGCGATGGGACTGCGGTTTAACGCCTGCGAAACGCCGATACAGTTAATTTTCGAGGGTCTAGTCCCGTCAGGCCCCGCCCTATGCATGAAAATCAACCGGCCCTGCTTTTGCGCGGCCTCGCCAAATCCTTCGACCGTCCCGCCGTCGATGCGCTGGATCTGACGATCCGGCCCGGCGAATTCTATGCGTTGCTGGGGCCCAACGGCGCGGGCAAGACCACGACCTTACGCATGGTGGCCGGGCTCATGCCGCCGGACGCCGGCGAGATCGCCATTTTCGGCGTGGATGCGCGGCGCGACCCCATCGGGGCCAAGCGCATCACGGCCTGGCTGCCGGACGAGCCGATGCTGTACGACAAGCTGACGCCGCTCGAATATCTGGAATTCGTCGCCGGCCTCTGGGGCGTCGAGCCCCGCCTGGCGCAGTCCCGCGCGAACGAGTTGCTCGACATGTTGGGCCTTGGCGCGCAGGCGCGGCAGCGGTGCGAAGGCTTCTCCCGCGGCATGAAGCAGAAAGTGGCGCTCGCCGGCGCGCTGATCCATGAGCCAAAGCTGCTGATGCTGGACGAGCCGCTGACCGGGCTCGACGCTTCGGCCGCGCGGCAGGTGAAGGACATTTTGCGCGCGCGCACACAGGCTGGTTGTTCGGTCATTCTGACGACGCATATTCTCGAAGTCGCCGAACGACTCGCCGATCGCATCGGCATCATTCAGCATGGCCGCCTGTGCGCGGAAGGGGATCTGGCGCAATTGCGCGGACGCGCCGGGCGCGCGGATGCGAGCCTTGAAGACCTGTTCCTGCATCTGACGCAAGAGAACGCCGGCGCCGACTGGCGCCAGGCGCAAAGCGGGGCAAAAGCTGCGTGAGCGCGCCGGGCTCCTTCCTCTGGTTCGCCGCGCATGACCTGCGTCTGGCGCTGCGCCGCATCCGGGCTTTTTTCGGAAAGTCCAGCCCGCTCAAAATTGCGCTCATTCTCGTTGCGGCGCTGGCGGCCTTTCACGGTCTTGGCTATGGCGCGGCGCGCGCTGTTTTCGAGGAGACGGGCGGCGACATCAGGCAGATCTATCCGCAGGTCGCGATGGTCTTCGCCTTCATCCTGCCGTGGATCGTCTCGCAGGCGCTCACCAATGCAACGCGCGCGCTTTATTCGCGCGGCGATCTCGATATCATTCTCGCCTCGCCTGTTTCGGCGCGCACGGTCTTCGCTGCGCGCGGCTTCGCCATCGCGATGGAATCCATCGTGTCGGTGGCGATCTTCCTTCTGCCGGTCGCCGACATGATGGCCTGGCGTTTCGGGCTGAACTGGCTTGGCGTTTATCCGGCGCTGTTCTTTTCGGGGCTGCTGGGCGCAGCGCTCGGTCTTTTGCTCACGATGGCGCTATTCCGCCTGTTCGGGCCGCGCCGCACGCGGCTGGTCGCGCAAATTCTCGCCACGCTCATCGGCGCCGGCTTTGCGCTCGGCCTGCAGGGCGCCAATGTCGCGCCCGCGCATCTGCGAGCGATGATCGCCGCGCGGCTTGGCGTGGCCCATGACGGCGGCGCCTTCGATATCGATGGGCCATGGTGGATCCCCGTGCGCGCTGCAGCGGGCGATCCGACGGCGCTGGCGATTTTTGCCTTCATTGCGCTCGCGCTTTTTGCGCTGGTCTGTTTCACGATGGCCGATCTTTTCGCCCATGGCGCGATTTCGACGGTCGGCGCCAGCGGCGCGGACGCGCGTCCCGCGCGGTCTCAACGCGCGTTCCGCGGCGGCGCCGGCGCCAGCTTGCGACGCAAGGAATGGCGCCTGATCACGCGCGATCCCTATCTCGCCTCGCAAATCCTGCTGCAGGTTGTTTACACGATGCCGGTTTCGGTCGTGCTGTGGCGCGCGCAGGGCCCGAACGGCTCAGTCGCGCTCGCTATCGCGCCCGCGATGGTGGTGGTTGCCGCGCATATTTCCGCCTCGCTCGCCTGGCTCACCATCTCCAGCGAGGATGCGCCCGATTTTCTGGCCACGGCGCCCGTGACGCGCGGCGCGATCGAGCGCGCCAAGCTCGAGGCGATCGTCGGACCGCTGGCGTTGCTGTTCTCAGTTCCGCTGTTTCTGCTGTGGCTGGCTGCGGCCAGGGGCGCCTACATGACGCTGTTCTTTGCCTCCTGCGCGGCGCTGTCGGCGGCGCTCGTCAACCTGTGGCAGCCTTCGCCCGGCAAGCGCGGCGATCTTCTGCGCCGGCACAGCCAGTCCAAAGTCGTCGCTATGATCGAGCATCTCCTGTCGCTGCTCTGGGCGATGGGGCTCGCGCTGGCGGCGGTATGGTCCTGGTGGGCGCTGGCGCCGGTGGCGCTCGCGCTGCTGACGCTGTGGTTGAACCGACCGAAACGGGCCGGCGCTCCATTCAGCCTTTCTGCGGCCTGAAGGCCTTGATGAAGCGCGGATCGGTTTCGATCCGCGCCGCGCCCATGAGATCGAGACAGTAAGGGATCGCCGCCATCACCGCATCGAGACACAGATCGATCGAACGCGGACTGCCAGGCAGATTGACGACGAGGCATTTGCCGCGCTGGGCGGCGAGCTGACGCGAAAGGATCGCGGTCGGCGTCTGCGCCAGCGAGGCGGCGCGCATTTTCTCGCCAAAACCGGGAAATTCGCGCGGGGCGGCGGCGAGTGTCGCCTCGGGCGTCAAATCGCGCGGGCTCGGTCCCGTGCCGCCGGTCGTGAGAACCAGATCGCAGCCGATGGCATCGACCAGCTCGATAATCGTATCGCGCACGCTCTCGAATCCGTCGGGGATGACGCGCCGCTCGATGCGGAAAGGCGTGGTGACGACGCGCGCGAAATAAGCCGCGATGGCGGGGCCCGAAATATCCTCGTAAACGCCGGCGCTCGCGCGGTCGGAGGCGGTGACGACGCCAATGATTGCGGGGCGGGGGGTCTCGGTCATGGCGCAGCTCCTCAAGGCGATATTGACATACAGATACAGCGGCGCTCGTCTAGCCAAATGATCGGCAGATGACCGGACGCACGGTCGTGCGGGTGGATGGAAACGTCGCGTATAAAGCTCCTTCGGCCTGGAAATGGACCCGCCTGCTATGTCTGCCGCTACAATCGTCGCACTCGTTCACGGCGTCATCGCGCTCGGTCTCAGCCTGCGCGTCGTCATGCGCAATCTCGCGCCGGGCGTATCGCTCGCCTGGCTGCTGCTGATCGTGGCCTTTCCTTTTGGCGGCGCGCTTATCTATCTGCTTGTCGGCGAGCGGCCGCTCGGGCGCGTGCGTGTCGCACGCATTCGCGCATTGCGTGCGCCATTGCGGGAATGTTTTGCGAATATGAAGCAGGTGGCGGGCGTCGATCCGGCCGTGCTGCGCCCTGCGCAGGAACGTCTGGCGACGATCGCGATGCGATCTGGCTCGGCGCCGCTCATCCGCAGCGGTGAAACCCGGATCATCGACGGCGCCGATGCAATCATTCACGCGATCATCGCAGATCTCGACCGCGCGCAACACACCTGCGACATGGCCTTTTATATCTGGAACGAGGGCGGTCTCGCCGATGCGGCGATGGCCACGCTGATGCGCGCAGCGGCGCGCGGCGTGCGGTGCCGCTTGTTGCTGGATGCTGTCGGCAGCGCCGATTTTCTGCGCAGTGCGCAGCCGCAGCGTCTGCGCGCGGCGGGCGTCGCTGTCGTCGTCGCCTTGCCGGTCGGCGTCATTCGCGCGCTTTTCGTGCGCGTCGATCTGCGCATGCATCGCAAGATCGTCGTGATCGACGACGCTATCGGTTACACCGGCAGCATGAACATGGTCGACCCGCGTTTCTTCAAACAGAACGCAGGCGTGGGGGAGTGGGTCGATGCGATGTTGCGCTTCGTTGGCCCGCCGGCGGCCGCGCTCAAGGCGGTGTTTCTGGAAAGCTGGGCCGCCGAAGCGCGCGAACCACTTTCTCCCGACGAAATCGCCATCGCCGACATTGCAACGCCTGCCTCGACCGCAGCAGCGCCCTCCTGTCTCATCATGCCTTCGGGACCGGAAAACACCGTCGACAGCGTACGCCGGCTGGTGGTGAACGCGCTTTATGCGGCGCAGCGCGAAGTGGTTATCACGACGCCCTATTTCGTGCCTGACGAGCCTCTCATGGCGGCGCTGGAATCTGCGGCGCTGCAGGGCGTTGCGGTGACGTTGATCCTGCCCGCGCGCAATGATTCGCATCTCGTAGGTTTTGCGAGCCGTTCCTATTTCGAAGCGCTGCTGCAGGCGGGCGCGCGCATCCTGCAATTCGAGGGCGGCTTGCTGCATACCAAAAGTCTGACGGTGGACGGCGAGACAACCATTTTCGGGACATTCAATCTCGACATCCGGTCGATGCGCCTCAATTTCGAGGTCGCCGCGCTCATGTTCGATGCGACGACCGCAGGCGCAGTGCGCGCGTTGCAGGCGCGCTACGAAACCAGGGCGCCCGCGCTCGATCTTGCAACGTGGCGGCAACGCAACAGGCGCACGCGCTTTCTGGAAAGCGCAGCGCGCATCATGAGCCCGCTGTTATAGACGTTCGTCCGCCTGATCGGCGTCCAGATAAAGCTTGCCGCCCTTCTCCATGAATTCGGCGCTCTTTTTCGCCATGCCTTCCTGCGCAGCGATCTGTTCTTTGGTCAGGCCGAGCGCTTTCTTTTCGTTTTCGCCCATCGCCTGCACTTCGGCGCGCAGGTCCTGCGTGATTTTCATCGAGCAGAATTTCGGGCCGCACATCGAGCAGAAATGCGCGACCTTATGCGCTTCCTTGGGCAGCGTCTCGTCGTGGTAGAGACGCGCGGTGTCCGGGTCGAGGCCGAGGTTGAACTGGTCTTCCCAGCGGAAGTCGAAGCGCGCGCGCGAGAGCGCGTCGTCGCGGATTTGCGCGGCAGGGTGGCCTTTGGCGAGATCGGCGGCGTGGGCGGCGATGCGATAGGTGATGACGCCGGTCTTCACGTCGTCGCGATTGGGCAGGCCGAGATGTTCCTTCGGCGTCACGTAGCAAAGCATGGCGGTGCCGAACCAGCCGATCATCGCCGCGCCGATGCCTGATGTGATGTGGTCGTAGCCCGGCGCAATGTCGGTCGTCAGCGGCCCGAGCGTGTAGAAGGGCGCCTCGCCGCATTCGCGCAGCTGCTTTTCCATGTTGATTTTGATCTTGTGCATCGGCACATGGCCGGGGCCTTCGATCATCACCTGGCAGCCCTTGCCCCAGGCGACCTTCGTCAGTTCGCCGAGCGTTTCAAGTTCGCCGAATTGCGCCGCGTCGTTGGCGTCGGCGATGGAGCCGGGGCGCAGGCCGTCGCCGAGCGAGAAGGAGACATCGTATTTGCGCATGATGTCGCAGATGTCGCCGAAACGCTCGTAGAGAAAGCTTTCCTTGTGATGCGACAGGCACCAGCGCGCCATGATGGAGCCGCCGCGTGAAACGATGCCTGTCGTGCGGTTGGCGGTCAGCGGCACATAGGCAAGGCGCACGCCAGCGTGGATGGTGAAATAATCGACGCCCTGTTCGGCCTGCTCGATCAGCGTGTCCTTGAACACTTCCCAGTCGAGCTTGGTGGCGTCGCCGTTGACCTTTTCGAGCGCCTGATAGATCGGCACCGTGCCGATCGGCACCGGCGCGTTGCGCAGGATCCAGTCGCGAATGTTGTGGATGTTGCGGCCTGTGGACAGGTCCATCACCGTGTCGGCGCCCCAGCGGATCGACCACACCATTTTTTCCACTTCCTCCGCGACGGAGGAGGTGACGGCGGAATTGCCGATGTTGGCGTTGACCTTCACCAGAAAGTTGCGGCCGATGATCATCGGCTCGCATTCGGGATGGTTGACGTTGGCGGGAATAATGGCGCGGCCGCGCGCAATTTCACTGCGCACGAATTCGGGCGTGACGAATTGCGGAATCTCGGCGCCGAAGCTCTCGCCGTCGGCAACCTTTGCAGCGGCCTGCGCAACTGCGGCCTCGCGACCGAGATTTTCGCGATGGGCGACGTAGATCATTTCTTCCGTGATGATCCCGGCGCGCGCGAATTCATATTGCGTGACGGGCTCTGCGCCGGCGGCGCGGCGCGGCTGGCGCGTCGCGGGGCAGGCGGGCACGAGTCCGTCGGCGGAAACGTTGCCATTGTCTTCGGGCTTGATGGCGCGGCCCTGGTAGGTCTCGAGACCTGCGCGCGCCGAGAGCCAGGCGCGCGCCGGGGGCAGGCCGGCGGAAAGATCGGGCGTGAAATGCGGATCGGTGTAGGGGCCGGAGGCGTCGTAAACGCGCACAGGCGCCTCGTTGCGATCGGTGAGCGCGATTTCGCGGAAGGGAACGCGCAGCGCGGGCGCGCAGGCTGGCTGCGCATACACCTTGCGCGAGCCTTCGATCGGCCCCGTCGTCACGGTTTGCGGCGTCAGGGGACGCTTGGCGTGGACGTTCATGTGTGTTCCTCCGCTTTCCTGACCGGCGCGGGAATTGCGGCGCAGAGGGCGGAATCGCAGCTCATCTGCGTTCAGTCGGCCTTCCCTGCGCCGGCATTACCCGGATCCGGTTCTATGGGTCTCATCTCAGCCGGCCGGACAAACCGGCCAGCACCCCATGGCTTGAGCGATCAAGATAGACGTGCGCGCCCCGCGCATCAAGGCTTGGCTTGCTTGCGCCCTTGCAGCTGAAAGCGCATTTTCGCGGCAGAGGTTTTTGATGCACGACCACGACCACCGCGATCACCACGATCACGACGATCACCATCACGATCACCAGGACCACGATCACGGGCATGATCACGCCCATGGGCAGGGGCATCGGCAGGGGCGCGGCCACGGTCACGGGCACGGTCACAGCCACGGGCATGGCCATTCGCATGCGCCGAAAGATTTCGGCCGGGCTTTCGCCATTGGCACGATTCTCAACACGGGGTTCGTCGTCGTCGAGGTGGTCTTCGGCTATCTGGCCAATTCCGTCGCGCTGCTGGCGGACGCTGGGCATAATCTGGGCGACGTGCTCGGTCTGGTGCTCGCCTGGGGCGCGAGCTTGCTGGCGCATCGCGCGCCTACGGCGCGTTTTTCCTATGGCTGGCGTTCCTCGTCCATTCTGGCGGCGCTGTTCAACGGCCTGTTCCTGATGGCGACGGTTGGCGTGCTGGCCTGGGAGGCGATCCACCGCCTGAACGCGCCCGAGGCGGTGGCCGGCCGCACGGTGATTGCGGTGGCGAGCGCGGGCATCGTGGTCAATGGCGTCACCGCCTGGCTGTTTTCTGGCGGCGGGCGCGATCTCAATGTTCGCGGCGCCTTTCTGCACATGCTCGCGGATGCGGCGGTTTCGGCCGGGGTGGTGATCGCTGCGCTCGTGATGATGGCGACGGGCTGGAGTTGGCTCGATCCAGTTGTCAGCCTCTTGATTTGTATAGTTATTTTTGCAGGCGCGTGGGGATTGCTGCGGGATTCGGCCGTTCTTTCCATGGCGGCGACGCCGCCGCACATCGATCCGGCGGCCGTGCGCGCGTTCCTGGGCGCCTGTCCGGGCGTCGACAGCCTTCATGATTTGCACATATGGGCGATGAGCACGACCGAGACGGCTCTCACCGTTCATCTGGTGACGGGCGCAGGGCATCCAGGCGACCGGTTCCTCAGCGATCTGGCGGCCGAACTGAAGAGCCGCTTCGAGATCGACCATCCGACCATCCAGATCGAGGTCGACCGCACGACAGTATGCGCGCTCGCGCCCGATTCCGTCGTCTGAGCCCACAAGCGGGCTTTCCCTCAAGACGATATGATGATTATGTCGGACAATCTGACGCCGGAGGTTCCATGGCCAGCCTGTTCAACCAAACCCTCCCCAAAACGAATCGCGAAAAGATTCTCGCCAGCGTCGGCCAGGAAATGGGCGTTTCGCGCTGGTTCCTGATCGACCAGAAGCGGATCGACGCCTTCGCCGCGACGACGGAAGATCCCTATTTCATCCACACCGATCCCGAGCGGGCCAAGCGCGAGACGCCGTTTGGCGGCACGATCGCGCATGGCTTTCTGACGCTCTCGATGCTCTCGGCCATGGCTTATGACGCGCTGCCGGAGGTCGAAGGGCGCACGATGGGCATGAATTACGGGTTTGAAAAAATCCGCTTCATCTCGCCTGTGCCGGTCGGCTCGCGCATCCGCGCGCGTTTCACGCTGGCCGCCGCGCAGGCCAAAAGCCCGCGCGAGCTCGTCGCGCGTTACGCCGTAAGCGTCGAAATCGAGGGCAAAGAAAAGCCGGCGCTCGCCGCCGAGTGGCTGTCGATCGGCTTTTTCGACTGAGTTTTTTCACATGCCGCAGCGGGGATTGGCACAATGAGCATTCGTTTCGACAATCGCGTCGCCATCGTTACAGGCGCCGGCAATGGGCTTGGGCGCTGCCATGCGCTGGGTCTTGCCGAACGCGGCGCCAAGGTCGTCGTCAATGATTTTGGCGGCGCGCGCGATGGTACGGGCGGTTCGTCCGAAGCGGCCGACAAGGTGGTGGCCGAGATCAAGGCGCTTGGCGGCCAGGCGATGGCGGCCGCTTGCAGCGTGACCGACGAGGCCGGCGTGAAGGCGATGGTGGACGCCGCCATGAACGCCTGGGGACGCATCGACATTCTCATCAATAACGCCGGCATCCTGCGCGACAAGACATTCACGAAAATGGATGTCGCCGATTTCCGCACCGTGCTCGATGTGCATCTGATGGGCTCGGTCATCTGCACCAAGGCGGTGTGGGATATCATGCGCGCGCAAAATTACGGGCGCATCGTGCTCACCTCCTCGTCGTCCGGCCTTTACGGCAATTTCGGACAGGCCAATTACGGCGCTGCGAAAATGGCCATGGTCGGTTTGATGAATGTTCTGTCGCAGGAGGGCCAGAAGAACGACTTGCGCGTGAATACGCTTGCGCCAACGGCCGCGACGCGGATGACCGAGGAACTGCTGCCGCCAGCTGCGCTTGCGCTCATGCAACCGGAGCTGATCACGCCGGGCGTTCTCTATCTCGTGAGCGAGGATGCGCCCAACCGCTGCATTCTGGGCGCCGGCGCCGGCGCCTTTGCGCGGGCCTATGTCTACGAGACGGACGGCGTCTATATCGACGCGCCGACGCCCGAGAAAGTCGCCGCGCAATTCGACGCCATTTCCAATCCGGCCGGGCAGGAGGCTCTGCCTGGCGCCTTTGCGCAGACGACGAAATTCGTCGGAAAGGCGGCCAAGGCCAAAGGCGTCAAGCTTGGGTGACAAGCGGCCGCTGGCCATGCGGGCCGACAAGCGGTAAAAGCGCGTCATGAGACGCGCATTTGCTTTTTTGATCGTTTTCGCCCTTTTCGCCGCAGCGGCGTTCGGACTTTACTGGTTTCAGTTTCGCGTGAAGCCGGAAATGGTGAAAGGCTTCATCGCCGCCGCCGGTCAGCCGACGCAAACAGTGGCGGTCGCCGAGGCGAAGACGCAGACCTGGACGCCGCAATTTTCCGCCATCGGCACGGTGCGTGCCGTGCAGGGCGTGGACATTGCGCCGCAGGTCGGCGGGGTGATCCGCGCGATTCGCTTCGATTCTGCGCAGGATGTGCAGAAGGGCGCGCCGCTTGTCGAACTCGACGATTCGACCGAGCAGGCCGACCTGAAATCCGCGCAGGCCCAATTGCGCAACGCGCAGCAAACCTACGAACGGCAGGCGCAACTGAACTACACAGGCGCCGGCGCGCGCGCCAATCTCGACACCGCAGTTTCTGCGCGCGATCAGGCGCAGGCTGCGGTCGAGCGCATCAAGGCCGTGATCGCGCAAAAAACCATCGTCGCGCCGTTTGCGGGGCGGCTCGGCATTCGCCGCATCGATCTTGGGCAATATGTGGGGCCTGGCGCGGCGCTCGTCTCGCTGCAGCAACTCGATCCGATTTTCGTCGACTTTCAGGCGCCCGAACAGCAGATCGCCAATCTGCGCGTCGGCCAGACCGTGCATGCGGGCGTCGATGCGCTCAAGCGCACATTCGACGGCAAGATCAAATATCTCGATGCGCGAATCGCCAATGATACGCGCAACTTTCTGGTGCGCGCGGAAATTCCCAATCCCGATCGAAAATTGCTGCCGGGCATGTTCGCCAATGTGGATGTCGCGGCTGGCGCGCCGCGGGAGGCTGTCGTAGTGCCGCGCACGGCGGTGACCTATTCGCTCTATGGCGACAGCATTTTCGTCGCCAAGATGGTGGACGACAAATCGGGCGCCGCCACGCTGGAGCGTCATGCGGTGAAGGTTGGCGAGACGCAGGGTTCGCTCGTCGTGATCGAGGATGGCGTTGCGGCTGGCGATTTCGTCGTCTCCGAAGGCCAGAACAAGCTGCAACCGGGCATGAAGGTGAAGGTCGATCCCAACGCCGGATTGCCGCCGCTGAAGCCGCTGCCGAAGGAATGACGCAGCGATGAATTTCACCGACATCTTCATCCGCCGTCCGGTTCTGGCCACTGTCATCAGCCTGCTCATCCTGCTCGTCGGCTTGCAGGCGGCGTTCAAACTGCAGATCCGTCAATATCCGGAGCTGTCGCAAACGACGATCACCATCACGACCGTTTATCCCGGCGCCAATGCCGATGTCGTGAAAGGCTTCATCACCACACCGCTCGAGCAGGCGGTCGCGAGTACGGAAGGGCTCGACACGATCGTCTCCAACTCGCAGCAGAATGTCTCGACCATAACCTTGAACATGCTGCTCAACGCCAATCCCGATCGCGCGGTGGCGGATGTTCTGTCGAAAATCCAGCAGGTGAAAAGCGTGCTGCCGCGCGACGCCGTGGACCCGTCCGTCGTCAAGCAGACAGGACAGGGCTATGCGCTGCTCTATATGTCGTTCAACTCCGACACGCTGACGGCGGCGCAGATTACCGATTATCTTTCGCGCGTCGTGCAGCCGCGCCTGCAGACGATCGACGGCGTGGCGAATGCGCAGATCCTCGGCGGTCAGACTTTCGCCATGCGCATATGGCTCGACCCGACGCGCATGGCCGCGCGCGGCGTGACGGCCATCGATGTGCGCAATGCGCTGGCGGCCAACAATTTCACGTCCGCCGCCGGCCAGATCAAGGGCGAATATATCCAGACGAGCATCAACGCCAAGACGTCGCTGGAGAGCGCGCAGGCTTTCTCCCAGCTCGTCGTGCGTGCGAAAGGCGACGCGCTCGTGCGGCTCGCCGATATTTCCAAGGTCGAGCTTGGCCCCGAGGCCGTCGATTCTTCGTCCGTTTTCGACGGGTTGAAAGCGGTGTTCATCGGCATTTACGCTACGCCCACCGCCAACCCGCTCGATGTGATCGACCGTGTGCGCAAGGCGGCGCCGGGCATCCAGGCCGAATTGCCGCCGGGCATCAAATCGACGATTGCCTATGATGCGACGAATTTCATTCGCGCCTCGATCTGGGAGGTCGTGAAAACACTGGCGGAAGCGGCTATGATCGTCATCGTCGTGATCTTCCTGTTTCTCGGGAATTTCCGCGCGACCATCGTTCCAGTCGTCACGATTCCGCTTTCGCTCGTCGGCGTGATGATCTTCCTGCTGGCGATGGGATATTCGATCAATCTGCTGACGTTGCTGGCGCTGGTGCTCGCCATCGGCCTCGTCGTCGACGATGCGATTGTCGTTGTGGAGAATATCTGGCGCCATATCGAGGATGGCATGTCGCCGTTCGACGCCTCGCTGCAGGGCGCGCGCGAAATCGCGCTGCCGGTCATTTCCATGACGATCACGCTGGCGGCGGTCTATGCGCCGATCGGCTTTGTCACCGGCCTCACCGGCGCGCTGTTTCGCGAATTCGCCTTCACGCTGGCGGGTTCGGTCGTCGTTTCGGGAATCATCGCGCTGACCCTCTCGCCGATGATGTGTTCGAAATTGCTGAAACCGCTGCCGGAAGGAACCGGCGGTTTCATGAAGTTCATCGACCGGACGTTCGAACGCCTGCGCCAGCGTTACGAGGGACGCCTTTCGAAGACGCTGAACTTCCGCGCGATGACCTTGCTTGTGCTTGTGGGCGTGCTCGTGCTGACCGCGATCATGTACGCCTCGACGCCGAAGGAGCTGGCGCCGGAGGAGGATCAGGGCATTCTTCTGTCCATCGTGAAGACGCCGCAATACGCCAATCTCGATTACCTCGAGACGACCACCGCGAAGATCAAGGAAATCACCGACACGATTCCGGAGAAGAGCCATCTGTTCGTCATTAATGGCTCGGGCGGCGTGCATATGGGTTTCGCCGGCATTCTCCTGAAGCCGTGGGATGAGCGCAAGCGCACGCAAAAGCAGATCATGCAGGAGCTTGGACCCAAGCTCGCCGGCGTTGCCGGCGGCTCGGTTTTCGCCTTTTCGCCGCCCGCCCTGCCAGGCTCGACGGGCGGCCCGCCGTTGCAGTTCGTCGTGCGCACGCTGGGCGATTACCGGCAACTCGCCGAAGTGATCGACCGTGTGCAGGCTGAAGCGAAAAAGAGCGGCATGTTCATCTTTACCGATATTGACCTGCGTTTCGACACGCCGCAGGTCGAGGTGAAGATCGATGCGCTGAAGGCCAATCAGCTCGGCGTCACCATGCAGGATGTCGGCGGTTCGCTGGCGACGATGCTCGGCGGCAATTACGTCAATCGCTTCAACCTTTATGGCCGGTCCTATCAGGTCATTCCGCAGGCGCCGCGCATCTATCGCGATTCGCGCGAATGGCTTGAGCAATATCAGGTGCGCACAGGCTCGGGGCAGCTCGTGCCGCTCTCGACCATCGTCACCGTTTCGCAGAGCGTGCAGCCCAATGCGTTGACCGAGTTCCAGCAGCTCAATTCGGCGACGTTGTCGGGCGTGCCGTTCCCCGGCCGCACGCTGGGAGAGGCCGTTGATTTCCTCGTCGGCAAATCGAAAGAAATCTTCCCCGAGGGCTTCACCTACGACTTCCAGGGCGATGCGCGGCAATATGTGCAGGAAGGCAATGCGCTGACGACGACGTTCATCTTCGCGCTGATTGTCATCTTTCTTGTGCTGGCGGCGCAATTCGAGAGCTTCCGCGATCCGTTCATCATCCTGATTGCGCTGCCGACATCGATGTTCGGCGCCTTGCTGCCGCTCAACATTTTGGGCGTCATGGGCATGGCGAGCCTGAACATCTATTCGCAGATCGGCCTCGTCACGCTCATCGGGCTGATTTCCAAGCACGGCATCCTGATGACTGAATTCGCCAACCGCATGCAGGAAGAAAACGGCATGAGCCGCCGCGATGCGATCGTGCACGCAGCGGGCGTTCGCCTGCGGCCGATCCTCATGACGACGGCCGCGATGGTGGTCGGCATGGTCCCGCTGATCCTGGCCACCGGCGCGGGCGCGCAGAGCCGTATCGCGATCGGTCTCGTCATCGCGTTCGGCGTTGCAATCGGCACGCTGTTCACGCTGTTCGTCACGCCCGCCATCTATACATTCATCGCGCGCGACCACCGCGCCGATGCGGGCCAGCACACACCGCCGTCCGAGAGGGGCGAGGCGCAGCCGGCCGGCCACATCTGAGGGAATTTTTGTGAACGCACCTGCGCCCAAGGCCGACCCGGTTTCGCGCCGCCGCACTTTCGCGATCATTTCGCATCCTGACGCCGGCAAGACGACGCTCACCGAAAAGCTTCTGCTTTTCGGCGGCGCCATTCAGCTTGCAGGCGAAGTGCGGGCCAAGCAGAACCGTCGCCAGACGCGTTCGGACTGGATGGGCATCGAACGCGAGCGCGGCATTTCCGTCGTCACGTCGGTGATGACGTTCGAATATGGCGATTGCGTCTTCAATCTGCTCGACACGCCGGGCCACGAAGACTTTTCCGAAGACACTTATCGCACGCTTACTGCCGTCGACGCCGCCGTCATGGTGATCGATGCGGCCAAAGGCATCGAGGCGCGCACGCGCAAATTGTTCGAGGTTTGCCGCCTGCGCGACATTCCCATCGTCACGTTCGTCAACAAGCTCGACCGCGAGGCGCGCGATCCGTTCGAGACGCTGGACGAAATCGAAAAGACGCTGGCGCTGGACACCACGCCTTTGACCTGGCCCATCGGTTCCGGCCGGGCATTCTGCGGCACCTACGATCTGCGCCGCAATGTCGTGCGCCGCCTCGACGCCGATCCCGATGCGCCGGTCATGCAGGTGAGCGGCCCCGAAGACGCGCAGATTGCAAAGCTCGCCGGCGAGGATCTTGCCGCGCATACGGCTGGCGAAATCGAGCTTGCGCGCGGGGCGAGCAAGCCCTTCGACCGCGCGGCCTTTCTCGAAGGACATTTGACGCCGGTGTTTTTCGGCTCGGCGCTGCGCAATTTCGGCGTGCGCGACCTCATCGACGGCATGGCCGAATTTGCGCCGACGCCGCGCGGGCTCGACACTGCGTCTCGACATGTCGATCCGCGCGAGCCCAAGATGACGGGCTTCGTCTTCAAGATTCAGGCGAATATGGACCCCAACCATCGGGACCGCATCGCCTTCCTGCGCGTCACATCGGGCAAATTGCAGCGCGGCATGAAGGCCAAGCTGATCCGCACAGGCAAGAATATCGCGCTCAATGCGCCGCAGTTCTTTTTCGCGCAGGACCGCTCGGTCGCCGACGAGGCCTTTGCCGGCGATGTCGTCGGCATACCCAATCACGGCACATTGCGCATCGGCGATACGCTGACGGAGGGCGAGGAGCTGATCTTTCGCGGCGTGCCGAGCTTTGCGCCGGAAATCCTGCGGCGCGTGCGCATCGGCGATGCGATGAAGGCCAAGAAATTGCGCGAGGCGCTGCAGCAGATGGGCGAAGAGGGCGTCGTACAGGTGTTCACGCCGCAAGACGGTTCGGGCGTGCTGGTGGGCGTCGTCGGCGCCCTGCAACTCGACGTTCTGGCCGAGCGCCTCAAGGCCGAATACGGCCTCGATGCGGGCTTCGAGCAAAGCCGCTTCGAAATCTGCCGCTGGGTTTCGGCGCGCGAGCCGGGCGAACTCGACCGTTTCCAGCGCGCCTATCCGTCCGCCATGGCGGCCGATCTCGATGGAGCGCCGGTTTTCATGGCCACCTCCGCCTTCAACCTGCGCTACGAAGAGGAGCGCTGGCCGGACATTGTCTTTTCGGACGTGAAGGATTATCAGGCGCTTTCGACTTGAGACGCGGCCCCGGCGGCCGCGAGACGGAACGCCCCTGATGAAAATTCTTCCCGTAGTGATGTGCGGCGGTTCGGGGACACGCGTGTGGCCGGAATCGCGGGAGTCGCTGCCGAAGCAGTTCATTCCGCTGGTCGGCGAACATTCGACCTTCCAGATGCTGATGGAAATGCTGCGCGACCCGCTGTTCGAGCGGCCGCTTGTCCTGTCGAATGTCGATTATCGTTTTCTCGTCGTCGACCAGCTCCGCGACATCGGCGTTGAAGCCGATATCGTGCTCGAGCCGGTGCGGCGCGACTCCGGTCCTGCGGTTGCGGTGGCCGCCGAGATCGCGGCGCGGCGCAAGCCCGATACGGTCGTCGTCGTGTTCGCCGCCGATCATGTGGTGCGCGACCGCAAGGAACTGATCCGGCTGTGCCGCCTTTCGGCCGAAGCGGCGAAGGAAGGGGCGATTGTCACGCTGGGCATTACGCCGACGGAGCCTGCGACGGGCTATGGCTATATTCGCGCAGGCGCGCCGCTGCATGCGGGCGGCGTCGTGCGCAAGGTCGAGGCGTTCGTCGAAAAGCCCGACCGCGCGACGGCGGAGAAATATGTCGCGTCCGGCTATTACTGGAATTGCGGCTATTTCGTTTTCCGCGCCGATGTGATGCAGGCCGAGATTGCGCGTTTCGAGCCAGCGATGGCGGAGGCTGCGCGCCTTGCCGTCGACAGTTCGTCCGCCGATCTGCAATTTCTCGTGCTCGACGCCGATGCATTCGGCCGCTCGCCCAAAAAGTCGATCGATTACGCCGTTATCGAAAAGTCGGACCGCGTGGCGCTGACGCCCGCCAATATCGGCTGGTCGGATGTCGGCACATGGCAAGCCGTTTGGGAATTGTCGGACCGCGACAGCGAAGGCAATTCAGTGCGCGGCAATGGAGTCGTGCTCGATGGGCATAACGTTCATGTGCGTTCCGACGAGCATCTGACGGCCGTGGTTGGCGTCGACGATGTCATCGTCGTGACGACGCAGGACGCCGTGCTCGTTCTGAACCGGCAGCATTCGGACAAGGTCAAGGCGCTGGTCGACCATCTCAAGACGACGAACCGTCGCGAGGCGTCCGAGCACAAGCGCATCTTCCGCCCATGGGGCTACTACCAGTCGATCGACAATGGCGCGCGTTATCAGGTCAAGCGGATTGTCGTGAAGCCGGGCGACCGATTGTCGTTGCAAAAGCATTTCCATCGCGCCGAACACTGGATCGTCGTGAAAGGCACGGCGGAAGTCGACCGCGACGGCGAACGGATTCTCGTGCACGAGAATGAGTCGATCTATCTGCCGATCGGCTGCATCCATCGCCTGGGCAATCCCGGCAAGATCGATCTTGAACTGATCGAGGTCCAGACGGGCTCGTATCTTGGCGAAGACGACATTGTGCGGATCGAGGACGTATACAATCGCGGGTAGGCGCGCAGCGTTTCAACCCGCGTTGTTGTAGGCCTTGCGCGAGAAAATCGTCAGCCAGATGATGCGCAAATCAAGCCACATCGACCAATTGTCGATGTAGTGCAGGTCGTATTCGATGCGCCCGCGCATCTTGTCTTCCGTCTCGGTTTCGCCGCGATAGCCGTTGACCTGCGCCCAGCCGGTGATGCCTGGCTTCACGTTGTGGCGTCGGGCGTAATAAGCGATCACCTGCGCGTATTTCTGGTCGAGCACCTGCGGATGCGGCCGGGGGCCGACCAGCGACATGTCGCCGGACAGAACGTTCAGCAATTGCGGCAATTCGTCGATGTTGGTGCGTCGCATGAAGCGGCCGACGCGCGTGATGCGCGCATCGCCCTTCGTCGCCTGCACGACCGCCGAGCCTTCTTCCATCGTGCGCATCGAGCGGAATTTCACAATACGAAACGGTTCCTGATTGAACCCGTAGCGCCGCTGCAAGAAGAAGGCGGGGCCCTTGCTTTCGAGACGGATCGCCAGCGCGCCGATCAGGAAAACGGGCGAGAGCAGGATCAGTCCGCCAAGCGCGCCGATGATGTCGACAAGGCGCTTCAGCGCAACATCGGAGGCGCTGAGCGGCTGGCGAACGATGTGCAGGCTCGATATGACGCCAACCTTCGAGATGCGCGCATCCAGAAAGCGGTCGAGAACCTTTTCCGGCCCAAGATGAATCGAGGCCGGCACGCGCAGGAATACATCGACGCAGGAGTCGATGACCGCGCTGTGAGACCATGGCACGAGGATGTAGACATCGTCCGGGCGCACCATGCGCGCCGAAGCGGCCGCGAGCGCGAGATCGTCCGACAGCGTTTCCATGCCGCGCAGCACGGACGCCGCGACAATGCGCATTTCGGCCGGATCGTCTTCATGGCGCTCGAGAAAAGTTTCGACATCGCGTTCGAAGCCGACGATGAAGGCGCGGCGCGAGGAAATCACGCCGGCTTCCGCGCCGGTGCGAACAAGGCGCGCGAGCAGCCAGCGCAGCGCCAGAATATTCCAGCCGCCGACAAAATAGAACAGAATGATCGTGCCGCGCGAGAAATGCGCCGTCGTCTTGGTGAGGAAGGCGAAAGCGAGGCAGGTGACGAGAACGAGATTCCAGAGCGAGAAAAAGCGCCCGAACTGGCCCTGAGGCGAGAGATATTTCGGAATGACGTATTCGTTGCGGATGATGCTGCCGAAGACAAACAGCAATGCGATGAAGAGGCCCGTCTCGAGATAGTCCATCCAGTCGGCGCCGCCGCCGTGGACGGCGCGCATGTAGGGCTCGCCCGTCATGAAGACGCCGGCCACAATCGCAACAATGTCGAGCGTTGCGGCAACAGTGGCGAAACCGCCACGCAGCATGCCGGAATTGGCGCGCGGCAGGCCCGACGCCCAGTCGAAGCGGGCGAGGGACGCGGCGGCTGCGCCCTGAGGTCGTTTGGAACGCTTGAACGGCGACATGTGACCCATTTCGATACAGGGAACGGCCCGCAATGACGCAAAATGCGGGGTGGACCGTCCCGATGGTTTTTCAATGCAACCA
This sequence comes from Hyphomicrobiales bacterium, assembly GCA_028869185.1. Lineage (GTDB taxonomy): Bacteria > Pseudomonadota > Alphaproteobacteria > Rhizobiales > Beijerinckiaceae > JAJXWB01. Next base: position 161,128 of record JAGWTA010000002.1, on the reverse strand, counting down.
GCGCGCCGCCGCCGGTCAGCGTTAATGTTCGGTAACCGCCCGACGCTAGACTGGCCGTCTCTTTGCGAACCCGAGAGGCGGTCTTGTCGCGCCATCGCGCTATCCTTACGGCATTATGTGGGGTCTTGCTCCTTTTTGGCACAGGGTCTGTGGCGCTTTTGCCGCGTGATTCTGTGGTTACTATTGTTTTTCAGACACAGGGTTCACCGTTTGCCCCCGGCGAGGCGGGTTTGCGCTTCGTCCGTCTCAGTGCGAGCGAGCCGGTTTTGCGCCGCGCCGCGCTCGATCCGCGTCTTGCGGGCCTGCGCGAGCGCGCCGCGTTGTCAGGACGAATTTCCTATGTTTACGGCGCCTCGCGCCACGCCGACGATCGGCTCGAGGCGGCGATGGCTGCTGTCGCGTCGGGCCTTGGCTTCGACGGCGAAGGCGGCGCGCTGCGTGTGCGGGCGCGTGCAGCCGATGCAGCCGGCGCTGACGCGCTGGCAGGCGCCTTTTCCGACGCCGTGCGCGCTGAATGGACGGCGGCCGCCTTGCGGGCGGATGCGCTGGGCGCGCCTGCCGCGCGCCTTGAGGAGGCGGCCCGCAGCGCGCCGGCGCCGGAGCCTCGCAGTCCAGCCTTTCTCGGCGCGCTTGGCGCAGGCTGGCTCGCCGCGCTGGCCATCGCCGCCGCGCGTCTTCGGCCGGCGCGTGTTAAGCTGGCGCATCCGGATCCTGCATGACCGATATCCTCGCCGTCACGACGCCCATTTTTCTGCTGATCGGTCTTGGCTACGCGGCTGTGCGGCTCGGATTTTTCGCGCAGGACCAGGCGCGCGCGCTCGGCGCCTTCGTCATCAATGTCGCCCTGCCGGCGCTCATCATCCGCGCATTGTCGCAACGGCCTTTTTCGGAGCTCGCCAATCTGCGCTATCTTGCGCTCTACGGCGGCGTTTCGCTTGTGGTCTTCGCCTTCGGCTATGCAGTTGCGCGTCTCGCGTTGCGACGGCCGCAGGGCGCTGCGTCCATGATCGCGCTCGGCGGATCGATCTCCAATTCGGGTCTGATCGCCTATCAGATCGCCACGCTGGCCGTCGGCCCGACAGCCGGGCTCGCGATGGCCCTGAACATGGCCTTCGAGAATGTGCTGCTGATCCCGCTTTCGCTCGCTATTGCAGAAGCGGCGGCGGGGCGGGGAACGGGCTTTGCGGCGACCACGGCGACGACCGCGCGCCGGCTGGCGCGCCATCCTCTTTTGATTGCGATCGTCATCGGCGCGGCGATGGCGGCCTCAGGGCTGACGCTGCCGCGCGCGATCGAGCGCGCGGTCGACATGCTGGCCAATGCGGCCGGCGGGGCCGCGCTTTTCTCCATCGGCGGGGCGCTGGTCGGGCTCAGCGCGCGCGGTCTTGGCGCCGATGTCGCGCTGATTGCCGTGTGCAAACTGCTGATCATGCCCGCGCTGATATGGATCGGTCTGCATTATGTCCATGGCATCGATCCCATCCTGCAACGCACGATGATGATTTTCGCCGCCGCGCCGATGGTCACGATCTATCCGCTGATCGCGCAGGCCTATGGCGAGGGGCGCAGCGCCTCGGCGGCGTTGCTGGCCACAACGGCGCTCTCCTTTTTCACCGTTTCCGCGGTGCTTTATTATCTGTGATCCGATCATCGGCGACTTGACGCATGCGAGAGCGCACAGCATCGTCCCCAGACTTGCGAGGTTTTGCCGATGTCCGTTTTTTCCATCCGTCCGGCCGCCGTTCTGACCCTGCTGCTGGCTGCCGCTTCGCCTGCGCTCGGGCGGCCCTTCACCACGCCCGCCGAGCAGCGCGACATGTCTTTCGAGGGCGTGAGGACGCCCTGCGCCGATCCCGGCGCTCTGACGCGAATCATTTCCAAATTCAACGAGCGCGCGCCTGATTATGTCGCGCCAGGCGTGCAGATGGATCTTATCGAGAGCATGCGCGAGACGGGTTATCGCACGCGTGGACGCGACCTTGTGCCGCGGCGCTACTGCACGGCGCGCGCGCTGTTCAACGATGGCAGACGGCGCGAAGTCGTCTATGTGCTCGGCGACAGCATGGGTTGGCTCGGCGTGCTGTCCGACAGCGTCGAGTGGTGCGTCGTCGGCCTCGACGCAAGCCATGTTTACGGCGGCCATTGCCGCGCGCTGCGACCCTGAACGGAAAACCCGCCATGCATGTCATCACGCGTCTGGCGCTTGGCGCCGCCTTCTGTCTCATCGGCGCCGCCGCGCGCGCCGAACAGGGCTGCATCCTCGACAATTGCGCGGACCGTCGCGCTTCGCCCATCGAGCAGCAGGACCGCTACCAGCAACGCGGTTACGGGCGCGACAGCGATCGGCGCTATGATCAGCGGCGCGACTATGGCGGCGGACAACGTGCGCGCCCGCGCGGACCGAGCACGCCGGGCGATTTCGATTTCTATGTCTTTTCGCTGTCCTGGTCGTCCGGATTTTGTGCGACGGGCGGCGCCGAAAAAGGCAAAGCGCAATGCGCGCCCGGCTCGCATCTCGGCTTTGTCGTGCATGGCCTGTGGCCGCAATACGAACGCGGTTTCCCGCAGGACTGCCGCGGCGGCTCGCCCTCCTTCATCGCCATGCGTCAGGCCGAGGGGCTGTTCCCCGACCAGGGCCTTGCGCGCTACGAGTGGCGCAAGCACGGAACCTGTTCAGGCAAGGCGCCGGCTGATTATTTCGCCGATGTGCGTCGCGCGCGCGACAGCATCGTCGTGCCGCCGCAATTTTCGCAGGCGCGCGGCGATGCGCGCGTGTCGCCAGCGGAAATCCTGCGCGCTTTCGAGAGCGCCAATCCGCGCCTGCGGCCCGGCATGGCGGCGGTTGGCTGCCAGCGCGGCGTTTTACAGGAAGTGCGCTTCTGCATGACGAAAGATTTGCGCGATTTCCGGCCCTGTCCGGAAGTGGTGCAGCAATCGTGCCGCGCGCCGCAGGTCGCCATTCCGGCGCCGCTTTGAATTCGTGAATTACGCGCATGTCTTTCACGCCGGCAATTTCGCCGACGTGTTCAAGCACGCGCTGCTGGCGCGCATCCTTGTTTACCTCATGCGCAAGGATGCGCCGTTGCGCGTCATCGACACGCATGCGGGCGAGGGCGCCTATGACCTGACGCGTGAGGAGGCGGCGCGCAGCGGCGAATGGCGCGGCGGCGTTGGCCTGCTGCCGGCGCTCGCCGACAATGCCGCGCGCGCGCTGCTGCAGCCTTATCTCGACTGTCTCGGCGCTTGCGACGCCGCAGGTCGGCCCGCGCTCTATCCCGGTTCGCCGCTCATCGCCGCGCAGCTTTTGCGCGCGCAGGATCGCGCGCTGTTCTGCGAAATGCATCCCAGGGCTTACGCAGCGCTGCAAACGCGTTTTGCGCGCGACCGTCGCGTGAAAACATTTGCGATGGACGGCTGGCAGGGGCTTTCGGCCTTTACGCCGCCGCCCGAACGCCGCGGCCTTGTTCTCATCGATCCGCCGTTCGAGCAGCGGGATGAATTTGCGCAGATGGCCCGCGCCGGCGCGAAAGCGTTTTCCAAATGGCGCACGGGCGTGTTCGCCTTCTGGTATCCGGTCAAGGATGCGCGCGCGGTCGAACATTTCATCGCGACGATGCGCGCGGATTGCGATGGCCCGGCGCTGCGGCTCGAAATCGCCGTCGACGGGCCTCGGGCGGGCGGTCTGACGCGCACGGGCCTTTTGGTTCTCAATCCCCCATACGTGCTGGAAGAAGAAGCGCGCACGCTCCTGCCTGCGCTGGCGCGGCTGATGGAGCGCGCGGCGGGGCAGGGCGTTGCGCTCATCGAGCCGCTCTAAGCCCCCGCGCAGACAGACAAAGGCCCGGCGTCGCCGCCGGGCCTTGCGATTGTGCGCGTCCTTTGCGGGCGACTAGAAGTGATAGTTGAGGCCGACGCGCACCTGCGAAATGTTGTGGCCAGAGCGCGTCCAGTCCGGCGAATAGGCGAACACGTCTTTCGCGTTCAGCGAGGTGAACATGTATTCGGCCTTGGCCGAAACATGATCGGAGAAGGCGTATTCGATGCCGGCGCCGAGCGCGAAGCCTGCGCGGAAGCTCGATTCATTGCCGAAGAACGGGAAGCGCAGATCCGTTACGGATGTCGTGACGGAACCCATCGCAAGACCGCCCGTGACATAGAGCAGCGCGCGGTCGACCGCATAGCCGGCGCGTGCGCGCACGGTGGCTAGGTTGTTGACCTTCGTCTGGCCGCTGAAGCCGAAGAAGGGCAGGTTGTTCTTGTTGTTGATGCTCGTCAGATCCCAGTCGCCTTCGAGACCCACGACGACATTGGGCGCGGCCTGCCAGTTGAAGCCGCCCGTCACGCCGCCCGAAAAGCCCGACGGCGTGCCGAAGAGCTGATTGGCGCCGCCCGAGAGCGAATTCCAGCCATAGCCGGCGTTGAGGCCGACATAAAATCCCGTCCAGGTGAACACCGGAGCAACCGAGGCCGGCGCATAGGACGGCGCATAGGAACGGCGCGGCAGATCGGCGGCCTGCGCAGCGCCCGCGAAAGCGGCAATCGCCAGAATGGCGGCGCGAACGAACTTTTTCATTGTTGGAACTCCTGAACGCCCAAGCAAAAACTAAACGGGCGAGGCCCGTGTGCGCCGCTACAATTGGAACGATCGGGTTAGCGAGACCTTAACCGCCAACGATTGGTAAAAGCGGCGAATGGAAGGCATTCCTGATTTGAATCAGTAAAACCGCAGTCTTTGCGTTTACGAGCGGTCAACCATGACGCTTTTACTGCGGCGGCGAGTCATGTGCGACTCTATAGGGCGCGGGCAAAGCGTGGAGAATCGCTAAAAATTTGTTAAACGGGGATTTCATCTGGCGATTTGCGGCATCGCTGGCTGCGTGAGGAAACATGACGACTCAAAACGGCCCGGTTCTTGTTACAGGCGGCGCGCGGCGCATCGGCAAGGCAATTGTCGAGACGCTGGCTGCAGCCGGCTATCCCGTCATCATTCACGCCAGCCCGCGTTCGGCCGGCGAGGCGCAGACGCTGATGCGCGCGGTTACAGCGCAAGGCGGGCGCGCGGCGGTCGTCGCGCGCGATCTGGCGGAGGACGAGGCGGCGGAAAAGATCATGGCCGCCGCGCATGAAGCCTTCGGGCCCGTCGCTGGCCTCGTCAACAATGCATCGATTTTCGAACCCGACCACGCCGATGATTTCACGCGTGCGGATTTCGATCGCCACATGGTGGTCAATTTGCGCGCGCCCTTGATGCTGACGCGATTTTTCGCCGCACAGTCGCCCAAGGGAGGCTCTGTCGTGAATATCGTGGACCAGCGCGTGCTGCGGCCCAATCCGCTTTATTTCAGCTACGCCATTTCCAAGGCCGGGCTGTGGGCGGCGACAAAAACCATGGCCCAGGCTTTCGCGCCGCAGATTCGCGTCAACGCCGTCGGGCCGGGGCCCGTGCTGCCCAATGAGCATGAGGGCGATGCGGGCTTTGCGCGCGAGGCGGCGGGCGTGCCGCTCGGGCGCGCGGTCGCGCCGCAGGAAATTGCCGATGCGGTGCTGTTCCTCATGCGCGCCAGCGGCGTGACCGGTCAGATCATCGCTGTCGATTCCGGGCAGCATCTGGGATGGCGCACGCCCGATGTCGTGGACGGGCGCGCCTGATCCTGCCCGCTCAGTCGGCGCTCGGCAGGCGGCGGATCGTGAATTCGATCTCGCCATCGGCGCATTCGCGCCAGAATTCGATCTCCGTCATGTAAGCGGCCTTGGGATAAAGATCGAACCATTCGCGCGCCTTGGCGCGCGCTTCTTCGCGCGGCAAACGATAGGTTTCGCGCCGCCAGCCGCCGCCGGATGCAGCGCGCGTCCTGCCGCGCGCCGAAAGGCGGCGGGCGAGATCGACGGGTTTCTGGCGCGTTATCGTCATCGGGCGCCTTTCTACGCTGCTGGCGCTCCCGCGCGCCATCACACAAATTTGCGACGCCGGCTGTGCGCCGCGTTGTCAGTCGCGCCTGGCTTCCGCCTCGGCGACGACATCCTCGATCAATTGTGCAACCACCGCAGGGTCTTGCGGAAATCCCGCGCGGATCCAGCGTGCCTGCAAAGCCTTCAACGCACGCCCGATGGCGCGGCCTTCGCTGAGACCGCGCCGCCTGAAATCCTCGCCCGAGGCGGGAAGGCGTGGCGTTTCCATGTCCGCGATGATGGCACGGGCGCGCGTCCATTGCGAATCGCCGCCGGTCTCGCCCCGTTCGGCGCCCGCCAGGGCGAGCGCGTCGGCTGCGCCGGGAAAGCCGAAGCGCAGTTCGGCAAGGCGTGCGCCCGATGGGGGCTCGGCGTCATGGAGATGTTCGAGCGCGACCGCCGCTTCGACAAGGCGTCGCGTCTGCGCATTGGACAGGCGCAGCGCAGGCTGCAGGTTTTCGGCGTTTTCGCGCGTCAGCACGGCGAAGGCGGCGAGCCGCAGCAAAACATCGGCCTGCGCGTCCGCGCGCACGAGATTTTTCAGGCGTGCGGGAAAGACCATGCCGGGAAAAAGGAAGGCTGCGACGCCGCTTTCGGAAATTTGCGCGCATACGTCCGGCGCGCGCGGCGCCGACAGCATTTTCAGCGTTTCCGCGCCGATGCGCTCGCGCGAGAGAAAGGCAAGGCCGGCGCGCAATTGTGACGCCGCATCGAGCCCGGCGCGGTCGAGCGGGCCCTCGCCATAGGCGGCGGAAAAGCGGAAAAAGCGCAGAATGCGCAGATAGTCTTCCGCGATGCGCTGGCGCGGATCGCCGATGAAGCGGATGCGGCGCGCGATCAGATCGTCGATGGCGCGCAGCGGATCGTGCACAACGCCGTCCTGGGACAGCGACAGCGAATTGACGGTGAAATCGCGTCTTTGCGCGTCGGCTGCAAAATCGCGGCCGAACCGAACGACGGCGCGACGCCCGTCGGTTTCGACATCCTCGCGCAATGTCGTGGTTTCGAAGGCCTTGCCGTCGAGCAGAAGCGCCACCGTGCCATGCTCGACGCCCGTGGGCAGCACGCGGATGTGCGCGGCCTTGGCGCGCCGTGTCACGACATCGGGCGTCGCCGTCGTTGCAAGATCGACATCCTCGACGGGCACGCCGAACAGCGCGTTGCGCACGGCGCCGCCGACGATGCGCGTCTCCTCGCCGTCGCCATTGAGCACCGCGAGCACGCGCGCAACGCGGGCGTCCGCGAGCAGCGTTCTGGCCTGCGCGAAATTCATTTGAACCGGCCCGGCACGAGTTTGCCGTTTTCGACATGGGCGGGCGTATAGGCGCCTTGTTGGCGCTCGGCCGACAGCCCGAAAGCGAACAGGCCGAAAATCGCCGCCGCCAGTCCCGCGACGACAAGCCAGAAGGCGCGCGCGCCGGACCAGGCGCCGGGTGGAGCGGGATGGCGTTGCGCCCAGATCAGCCACAGCAGATAGACTGCGCTCGGCGCAAGAAAAAGAGCCAGCATTTCGAGCGCACGCACGATCACGGATAAAGTCTCTCGTAGAGGTTGCGCAGAATGCCCGCCGTCGCGCCCCAGATGTAGCGGTTGTTCCACGGCATAGCATAAAAGCGGCGTTCGAGGCCCTTCCATTCGCGCGACTGGCGCTGGTGATTGGCCTCGTTCATCAGAAAGGCGAGCGGCGTCTCGAAAGCGTCGGCCACTTCCTCCGCATTGAGGCGCAGCGCGAAAGGCGTCGCAATCTGCGCAACGATCGGCGTGATGCGATAGCCCGAGCCCGTGTAATAGGCGTCGAGTTCGCCCAATGGCGCCACGTGGTCGCGCGCAAGGCCGACTTCTTCCTCGGCCTCGCGCAGCGCGGCCGCGAGCGGGCTTGCGTCCTGCGGATCGATCCGTCCTCCGGGAAAGGCGATCTGCCCGGAATGATCGCGCAAGTGCGAGGCGCGCTCGGTCAGCAGCACAGTCGCCCCCTCGGGCCGGTCGATGAGGCCAATCAGCACGGCGGCTGGTTTGGCGACCGCCATGACGCGCTCCATGTCCATCTGCCCGGGGTTGAGCACGTGATCGCCCGGCGACGTCCCCGGCGGGGGAACGGCGAGGCGCGCGCGGGCCCGCGCGATGAAATCGGAACTCATGAAGGGATTATCGGACATGATCGAACGGCCGGCATTGTCAAAATCGCCGCATGGGTCAAGCCCTGCGGGTGTGGAAAGCTTTCAGCCGACAACTCCGTCCAGCTCGTCGGCGCGCGCCATCGGAAAGAATGCGCCTGCGGAAGAAACGCCAAACATGTCGACGCCGTCGATGGCGCGCGTTTCGCCCCAAGCGACGAGATCGTAAAACAGCGCCCGCTTGACCAACGCCCAGAGATCGGCGCGCACGCGCGCATAGGGTTTGAGGCCGTCCGCCGCGCCTTTTTCGAAACGCAGGGGATTGTCCGGGCCGATCTCGACCCAATCGTCGACATTGGTGCGCAGGCGCAGCCGCTGTGCGCCATCTTCCTGCGTTCGCTGCAGTTCGACGCCCAGAAACGGCGCATCCTCGACCACAATGCCGACCCGCTCGACCGGCGTCACCAGCACATACTGCTCGGGATCCTTGCGCAGGATGGTTGAAAACAGCCGGACCAGCGCCGGCCGGCCGATGGGCGAGCCCATGTAATGCCAGGTCCCGTCGCGCGCGATGCGCATGTCTATGTCTCCGCAAAAGGGCGGGTTCCACAGATGCACAGGGGGCAGCCGTCGCGCCTCGCCGCCTGCGGCCCTTGCCGCGGCGGTCAGGCCCTCGAGGCTCTGGATTGGGGCGTTAGCCATGTTTTTTCGCCATAAATTCGCTGCCCCGGCAGTGTAGCAATCGACTTTGCGCCTTCCCAGTTTAATCTGGCGGTCGGCCGCGCCAGAGTCGGCGGAAACTTTGCGGGATTTTGCGATGAACGAACTTGTCAGGCCGGCTCTTTCCGCGAGCGAAGCTGCGCGCGAGGCGGACCTTGCGCTCGAAAAGCTCGCGCGCGCCCGCTCTGCCGTGGAATCGACGATTTTCGGGCAGCGCCGCGTTGTCGAACTTGCGCTGGCGACCATCATTGCGGGCGGCCACGGCCTGCTGGTCGGCGTGCCCGGCCTCGCCAAGACCAAACTCGTGGAAACGCTCGGCTCGGTTCTGGGCCTTGCCGAACAACGCGTGCAGTTCACGCCCGATCTGATGCCGTCGGATATTCTGGGCTCCGAAGTGCTCGAGGAGGCGGCCGACCGTTCGCGCGCCTTCCGTTTCATTCCCGGCCCGATTTTCGCGCAATTGCTGATGGCTGACGAAATCAACCGCGCGAGCCCGCGCACCCAATCGGCGCTGTTGCAGGCGATGCAGGAGCATCACGTGACGGTTGCGGGCCGGCGCCATGATTTGCCGGCGCCGTTTCACGTTCTGGCGACGCAAAACCCGCTCGAGCAGGAGGGCACCTATCCGCTGCCCGAAGCCCAGCTCGACCGTTTCCTCATGCAGATCGACGTCGATTATCCCGATCGCGACGCCGAGCGGCGCATTCTCGTCGAAACGACGGGCGAGAGCGAGGCCAAACCCGGCGCGGCGATGGATGTGCAGGAACTCGTCGCCATTCAGAAGCTGGTGCGCCGTCTGCCGGTAGGCGAAAGCGTCGTCGAGAGCATTCTCGATCTCGTGCGTTCCGCGCGCCCGGGCGAAGGCGCCGCCGAGATCGTGCGGCATATTTCCTGGGGCCCGGGGCCGCGCGCCGCACAGGCCCTGACGCTCGCCTGCCGGGCGCGCGCCTTGCTCGAAGGGCGTCTTGCGCCTTCACGCGCCGACGTCGCAGCCCTTGCGGCGCCCGTTCTCAAACATCGCATGGCGCTGACCTTCGCCGCGCGCGCCGATGGCGAAACGGTGGACGGGCTCATCGCGCGCCTCGTCGCCAAACTGGCGTGATATGGCGGCGCGCTTTCTCACAGAAGCCGAACGTCGGGCTGCGCCGGAAGGACGCCAGGCGGCGCTCGATCTTGCGCGGCGCGCGCCCGCGCTGATCGTCGCCGCAAAGCAGATCGCTGCATCGCTCGTGCATGGCGTGCACGGGCGCCGGCGCGCCGGGCTTGGCGAGACATTCTGGCAATACCGGCAATTCATGTCGGGCGAAGCCGCGCAGCGCGTCGACTGGCGCCGTTCGGCGCGCGATGACCGCCTCTATGTGCGCGAGCGCGAATGGGAGGCCGCCCATACGGTGTGGATATGGATGGATCTTTCGCCGTCCATGGCGTTCGTTTCCGATCTGGCGCAACAATCGAAGGTCGAGCGTGCGCTGGTGTTGGGCCTTGCCTGCGCCGATCTTCTGGTGCGCGGCGGCGAAAGGGTCGGGCTTTTGGGCCTCACGCGCGCACGGGCTTCACGCGATATTGTCGAGCATCTCGCCGAGGCCTTGCTGCATGCGCGCGGCGCGGACGGCGATCTACCGCCAGCGCAGCCGGTCGGCCCGCGCGAGCGCTGTCTGCTGATCAGCGATTTTCTCGTTGCGCCCGATGCGCTCGCCGAGCGTCTGGCGGCGCTCACGGGACGGGGCGCGACGGGGCATTTGCTCACTGTCGCCGATCCCATCGAGGAGAGCTTTCCTTTTTCCGGCCACGTCGAATTTCTCGACAGCGACTCGCCGCAGATCATGCGCGCCGCGCGCGCGCAAGACTGGCGGCAGGCCTATGCGCAGCGCCTTGCGACGCATCGCGCCGCCATTGCGGAGACAGCGCGCGCGCATGGCTTGAACGTCGCGATGCATCGGACAGACCGGCCTGCGTCCGAGGCGCTGCTCGCCCTGCGCACGCGCCTTGAGGAGGCTGCGTGATGGGGTTGCCGCTGGCGTTTCTCGCGCCCTGGGCGCTGGCGGGCCTTGTCGTTCTGCCGCTCGTCTGGCTGATTGTGCGGATCACGCCGCCGCGCCCGCAGCGCATTCCCTTTCCGCCGTTCCGGCTGATGCGCGATCTGGCGCCCAAGGACGAAACGCCTGCGCGCACGCCGCCATGGCTGATTGCGTTGCGCCTCGCCATCGCCGCGCTCGCCGTTCTGGCGATGGCGGGCCCGATCTGGAATCCGCCGCCTGCGGGCGTCGGCGCCGGGCCGTTGCTTGTGTTGATGGACGATGGCTGGCCGACCGCTTCCTCGTGGGACAAACGCGTTGCTTACGCCGCCGGCGCCATGGAAGGCGCAGCCCGGCGCGGCGCGCCTGTCGCCTTTGCGGCGGCCTCTACGCCGCGCGCGCTCGCCCTTTCCGACGCGGCAGCCGCGCTCGAACAATTGCGCGCGCTGAAGCCGCAGGCCTATCTGCCGCAACGCGCCGCGCTGCTCGATCAGGCGCGCGCCTTTCTGGGACAGCACAAGGATGCGCATGTTCTCTGGCTGGCGGATGGACTTGAAGCCAATGGCGCGCGCGATTTCGCCACTGCGCTCGCCAATGCTGCAGGCGGTCTCGATATCGTGACGGATGATCGCGCGCCGCGCGCGCTGGCGGGCGCGCAGAACGAGGCGGGCGCGCTCAGTGTGCGCGTGTTGCGGATGGGGCCGGGCGGCGCGCAGCATGGCGTCGTGCGCGCATATGATCGCAAGGGCCTGTCGCTGGCCGATGCGCCGTTCGATTTCGGCGCTGCGAATGAAACGAAGGCGCGCATCGAGCTGCCGGTCGAGTTGCGCAACGAGGTTTCGCGTCTCGATATTGCGGGTGAACGCTCCGCAGGCGCCGTTTCGCTGATCGACGATCGCTGGAAACGGCGGACAGTCGGCGTTGTTTCGGGCGCCAGCGCCGACGTCTCGCAGCCGTTGCTTGCGCCCAATTATTACGTCGTGAAAGCGATTGCGCCCTTTGCCGACGTGCGTCAGCCGCGTATCGACGCCGTCGATCCGATCGGACAATTGCTCGACGATCACGTCAATGTGCTTGTGCTCGCCGATCTTGGCCTTGCGCCGGGCGAGACGCGCGAGCGGCTGGAAAAATATCTTCAGGATGGCGGCGTCATCGTGCGTTTCGCCGGCACGCGGCTTGCCGCTTCCGACGATGATCTGACGCCGGTGCGTCTGCGACGCGGCGGGCGTGTGCTCGGCGGCGCGCTCTCTTGGGAAACGCCGAAGAAACTCGCGCCTTTCGACAAGGCCAGTCCGTTTTTTGGTCTCGCCACGCCGGACGAGGCGACGGTTTCTCGGCAGGTGCTGGCCGAGCCGGAGCCCGGATTGCCGTCGCGCACCTGGGCGCAGCTTGCCGACAGCACGCCGCTGGTGACAGCCGAACGGCGCGGTCGCGGGTTGCTCGTGCTGTTTCACATGACGGCGGACACCACGTGGTCGAACCTGCCGCTGTCCGGACTCTTTCCGGAAATGTTGCGGCGGATTGTCGACATGGCGGGGCAGAATGTCGCGGCGCCGGATGCGTTGTCGGGCGCGGGCGAGGAAAGTCGCGCAAGGGCGCAGACGCTCGCGCCGCAAAAGCTGCTCGACGGTTTTGGCGCGCTTGGCAGTCCTTCGGCGACCGCCAAGCCCATCGCCGCCGACTATGCCGGGGCCGGCGACGCCGCCCATCCGCCGGGATATTACGGGGCGCCCGATGCGCTGATGGCCGTCAATGCGCTGGCGCCCGATGCGACGCTGACGAGCGCGGACTTTTCAGGCCTCAAGGCGCAGCGGCTCGCGCTGGAGGCGGCCGAGCCGATCGATTTGCGCGCGCCTTTGCTGGCGCTGGCCTTCGCGCTGTTCGTGATCGACGCATTCGCCTCGCTCTGGCTTGGCGGCGCCCTGCCGCGCCTTTCGCGACGCGCTGCGACAAGCGCCATCGTGATTGCGTGCGGCGCGCTCCTTTTGGTCGCCCCGCGCGATGCGCATGCGCAAAAGGCGCCGCAGGCGGCGCCCGCGCAGACGCAAAAGGCGCAGCCGACGCGTCGCGATATTGAAGCAGCGCTGACGACGCGGCTCGCCTATGTCGTCACGGGCGATGCGCGGGCGGACGCCGCAAGCAAGGCCGGGCTTGAAACGCTGAGCCGCGTTCTGGCGCAGCGCACCTCGCTGCAACCGGGCGCGCCGGTTGGCGTCGATCCGGCGCGCGACGAGCTTGTGTTCTATCCGCTGATCTATTGGCCAATCGTCGCCTCGCGGCCTCAGCCGCCACGCGAGGCGGCGCTGAAAATCGCCGCTTTCATGAAGCAGGGCGGAACGGTCGTGTTCGATACGCGCGATGCGCAGAGTGCGCGCGCCAATGGCGCTGCGACGCCCGAGCAGCGCTGGTTGCGGCAGTTGCTGGAGGGCGTCGACATTCCCGGTCTCGAACCCGTGCCGCGCGATCATGTCGTGACGAAGACATTTTATCTGATCGACGAATTTTATGGCCGCACCACAACCGGGCGAACATGGATCGAGGCGTTGCCGCCGGAGACTCCGGGCGAGGCCAATCGCCCCGCGCGCGCCGGCGACGGCGTTTCGCCGATCATCATCGTCTCCAACGATCTGGCCGCCGCCTGGGCGAGCGACGCCAATGGCGAGCCGATGTACCCGCTGGAACCGGGTGGAGCGCGCCAGCGCGAACTGGCGCTGCGCGGCGGCGTCAATCTCGTGATGTATACGCTGACAGGCAATTACAAGGCCGACCAGGTGCACGTGCGGGATCTGCTGCAACGACTGGGGCATTGAGATGCGCGAATATTCGCTCTCGTTCGCGCCGCTCCTGCCGTATTGGGCGTTGATCGCCTTGGCGGTCGCGGGCGCGCTCGCCGTCGCCTTGTCGATCTGGGCGCGCCGCCCCGGAGCCATGCTGCGCGCGGCGGGGCTCGGGCTGCTGCTGTTTGGCCTGTCCGGTCCTTCGCTTGTGCGCGAGGATCGCGAGGCGCTGCGCGACATTGTGGCGCTCGTGCTCGATCATTCCGGCAGCCAGACGCTGGGCGAGCGCACAAAGCAGATGGAAGCAGCGCGCGCCGAGCTTGAAAAACGCATCGGCGCGCTTGGCGATATCGATCTGCGCGTCATCGACAGCGCGCGCGATGGCCCTGACTCCGACGGAACCAAATTGTTCGCGGCGCTGGCGAGCGGACTGGCGGATGTGCCGCCCGAAAGGCTCGGCGCCGTTTTGATGGTGACCGATGGCGTGGTGCACGACATTCCCGAAAGCGTCGACAAGCTCGGCTTCAGGGCGCCGCTGCATGTGCTGGTTACTGGGCGCGAAGGCGAGATCGACCGGCGCATCGAACTGGTCGAGGCGCCGCGTTTCGGCATCGTCGGCAAAGAGCTTGTGATCGAGGCGCGGGTGATCGATACGCGCGCGGGGGCGGAGCCTGCTCTCGTCCACGTGCGGCGCGACGGCGCCGACGTCGCGACCTTGCGCGCCATTCCCGGCGAAAAGACCGCCGTGCGCGTCAAGATCGACCATGGCGGCCCCAATGTCGTCGAGCTCGAAGTCGATCCGCTGCCTGGCGAACTCACTGCGCTGAACAACCGCGCCGTGCTGACGATTGACGGCGTGCGCGACAAGCTGAAGGTTCTGCTCGTGTCGGGAGAGCCGCATGCGGGCGAGCGCGCCTGGCGCAATCTCCTGCGCTCGGACGCCAATGTCGATCTCGTGCATTTCACGATCCTGCGTCCGCCGGAAAAGCAGGACGGAACGCCGATCAGCGAACTCGCGCTGATCGCTTTCCCGACAGCCGATTTGTTCGGGCGCAAGATCAAGGATTTCGATCTCATCATTTTCGACCGCTATTCGAACCAGAGCATTCTGCCATCCGTCTATCTGGAAAATATCGTTCGTTATGTGCAGGACGGCGGCGCGCTGCTGATCGCGGCCGGGCCCGATTTTGCGACCGCTGACGGCATTTTCAACTCGCCGCTCGGCAAGATCACGCCCGCTGCGCCGCAAGGCTCGCTCACCGAACGCGCGTTTCGCGCTCATGTTTCGGATATAGGCCGCAAGCATCCGGTGACGCGCGCTCTGCCGGGTTCGGCGAGCGAGCCGCCGCAATGGAGCGACTGGTTCCGCCTCGTGAATGCGGAGACGACGCGCGGCGTCGCGGTGATGAACGGGGCCGGCGGCAAGCCGCTGCTCGTTCTCTCGCGCGAAGGCAAGGGGCGCGTCGCCGAATTGCTGACCGACCAGATGTGGCTTTGGGCGCGCGGCTATCAGGGCGGGGGGCCTTATCTCGATCTCATGCGGCGCCTTGCGCACTGGATGATGAAAGAGCCCGATCTCGAAGAAGAAGCGCTGCGGGCGCGGGCGCGCGGGCGCGATCTGACGGTAGAGCGGCAGACGCTGAAGGATACGGTCGAGCCCGTCACGATCGTTGCGCCGTCCGGCGCGCGCGACGAGCTTACGCTCGCCAATGCAGAACCTGGCCTTGATCGCGGGCATTGGCAGGCGAAGGAAATGGGCCTGCACCGTTTGTCGTCCGGCGCCTTGTCGGTGCTGGTGAATGTCGGCCCCGACAATCCCCGCGAGTTTCAGAATGTGGTCTCGACGCTCGATCTGCTCGCGCCCATCGCCGAGGCGAGCGGCGGCACGATCCGCCGTATCGCGGCGGGCGATCAGGGCGCAATCGCCGTGCCGCGCGTCGCCGCCGTGCAGCCGGGCTCGATTTATGGCGGATCGGACTGGATCGGCGTCCGGCGAACGCAGACGAGCGTCGCGCGCGGCGTCGCCGCAACGCCGCTTGCGCTTGGCGCGCTTGCGCTTGTGCTGCTGCTAGCGGCCATTCTCGGCGGATGGATCGTGGAAAGCTTCCGCAGGACGTAAGCGCTCAATTGCGCCCGCCGCCCATCAGATTGTCGAGCGAGAAGGCGCCCGCGCCATACTTCATGAGAAAGAGCAGGCAGACAGCCCACACGCCATGCGTTGGGTAGGCGTCGGGATAAACGAATATCTCGATGACCGCCGTCATGCACAAAAGCGCCGCTGCGGACAGACGCGTTGCGAGGCCGATGAGCAGCAGGATCGGGAAGACATGTTCGGCGCTCGCCGCTAGCGGCGCAGCGATTTCGGGCGACAGCAACGGCAGCTTGTATTCGGTGCGGAACAGATCGACCGCGCCTGGAGAAAGATGCGGCCAGCCGAGGTGGAACGTTCCGTCGATCAGATCGATCGCAAGGCCGGTCACTTTGGTCTGGCCGGATTTCCAGAAGACGGCCGCAATGGAAAAGCGCGCGAGCAATGCGATGGCGTCGGCGGGAACTTTCGTCAGCAGGGGGTCGAGCAATCCCAGCGGGCCTGGCGCACGGAAGGCTGTCATGGCGTTTTCTCCGGAAAGATCGCCGCGGCAAGACCTTGCGCGACGATAAGGTGAAAGGCTGCGCCGACATCGAAGGAAACGTCGACGTTTTGCGCGCATGCGGCGGCTTTTGCGATGGTTGCGCCCTCTTGCAACGCTGCGATGCAAGCAAGCGTTGCAGGGGCTACGGCGAACATGCGAACGATGCCTTGCGGACGCACGACGATCACGCGCTGACCTTCAAAGGGATCGATCGCCGCGCAATCGCCGCCGCTTTCGAGCGTTTGTGCGATGGTGAGAATAGCGAAGGGCGAACTGAGGAGATGCAGGCTGGGATGCATCTGAAGACGCGCGTCCGGCAGAGCGTCGATCCCGGCAAAATCGTGCGCAGCGAGCGGGCGCGCGTCGGCGGCGTGATAGGCGTCGAGGCGCGCGGCTTCGAGCCGGGCGATATCGGCGAGATAGGGCCAGCGCTCCAGCGGCGGAAAGTTCGCCAAAAAGTCGGCGAAACCGTCGCCGTAAAGCGCAAGGCGCGGTTTGGTCGGCATGGTCTGCGCCATGAAGGCGCGCGCCAGCGCGCGGAAATAATCGTCGCCGACCATTTTCTGAAGCAACGGAAATTTCGCAGCGAGCGCGTCGCAGAGCGAGACGACGACATTGTTGCGGTAAATCGCGAAACGCTGTTCTGGCGCCGAGCCGTTCCATGTCGCAAGGCCGTGCGGGGCGGGCGCTGCGCTTTCGCGCAAGCTGCGGGCGATGGCGCCGTTCATGCCGCGCTCGTTTCGTGCGCCGCGCGCGCCGCCATCGTGGCGTCGGCGCGCTGCGCCTCATCGAGAAGGCGGGGCAGATCGGGAACGTCGTTGTCCCATTCGATCAGCGTCGGCATGGCGCCGGCGCGCGCAATCGCATGGGCGTAAAGGCGCCATACATCGTCGGCGACGGGCGCGCCATGGGCGTCGATGAGCAGGCGGGCGCCGAGCGAATCGCGATCCTGCGCATAACCGGCCAGATGAATTTCCGCGACCGCGTCGATTGGAAGCGCGTCGATATAGGCGTAAGGATCGCGCCCGTGATTGACGCAGCTCACCATGACATTGTTCACATCGAGCAGCAGGCCGCAGCCAGTGTTTTTTGCGACGGCGGCGATGAAGTCGACCTCGTCCATGTCGCTTGCGCAAAACGCGACATAGGTTGACGGATTTTCAAGCAGCAACGGCCGCTTCAGACGGTTTTGCGCGTGATCGATATGCGCGCAGACGCGCGTCAGCGTCGCTTTGTTGTAGGCGACCGGAAGCAGGTCGTTGAAATAGACGCCGTCATGCGTCGACCATGCGAGATGTTCGGAAAAAAGCGCAGGCTCGTAACGCGCCAGCAGCGCGGCGAGCGCATCGAGGTGACTTTCATCGAGCGGGCCCTCGCCGCCGATCGACAGGCCAACGCCGTGTATGGACAGCGGATAAATGTCGCGCAGGGCGGTCAGCAGCGCATGCGGCGGTCCGCCGGCGCCGAAGTAATTTTCCGCGTGCACTTCGAGGAAGCCGAGCTTCGGTCTTTCGCGCAACAGCGCTTCGCCGTGTTGCGGCTTGAGGCCGACGCCCGCGCTTTTGGGCAAAGCGCGGGCGCCTGCGGCGCGCGAGACGGGGAAGGGCCGGGGTTGCGCGCGCATCATGGCGGTTCAGCCCTTGGGCTTGAAGGCGGCGAGCTGGCCGTGGCCGGTCGGCGACGTTTTCGAGGCCATTTGTTCGCAGCTGCCCTTGGGGACGGATTTCCAGGCGTCGGCCTGATAGTCGATCCGCGAGGTGCCGGCGCAGGTCGTGCCGGGGCCCGCCTTGCAATCATTGTGGCCTTTCAGCGCGACGCCGTAGCATTGTTCGGTTTCGGCGGCGGCGGCCGGAGCCGCGGCGGCAAGCGATGACGCAAGCGCGGCGGCAAGCGCGAGCGAGAGTGTGCGACGATCCATCTTCATCTCCTTTTGGGCCGCGCCATGCGGCTCATGGCGGTGTTCGGGAGAAAGGCGGCCGGCGTTACAGGGCCGACGAAATCGGCTAGGAAGAAATTTGTATTGCGTCGCGTAACGAACGAAGCGCTTGCGGCGAAGGAGAGATCGTATGTGGAGCGGCCGACGTGGGTCGTGACGAGTGGGACGATCACATGCGCGCTGCGCTGGCAGGCGACGAGGCCGCTTACCGCAGGCTGCTGGCCGATCTCGCGGGCGCCTGTCGTGGCGCGGTCCGGCGAATTTATGCGCGCGCAGGCCGCAGCGAGCTCGATGTCGAGGACGCAGTGCAGGAAATCCTGCTCGCGGTGCATGTCAAGCGCCACACCTGGGACCCTGCTTTGCCATTTGCGCCCTGGGCGATGGCGGTGGCCCGCTACAAGGCGATCGACATGCTGCGCCGTCGCGGCCGGGCGACACATGTCGACATCGAGGATTTTTCGGATGCGCTCGCTGCGCCCGCCGCCGCCGAAAGCGAACGCGGCGACGCCGAGCGGTTGATGGAGCGGCTCAATCCGCGCGCGCGCGCGGTTGTGCATGGCATGTCGATCGAAGGGAAAAGCGCCCGCGAGGTTGGCGCGCAACTGGAGATGAGCGAAGGCGCCGTGCGCGTCGTCCTGCACAGGGCGCTGAAGCAACTGGCGGCTTTGTATCGGAGCAGCGACGTATGAAGACGGATGATTTCATCAAAGCCCTGGCCGGCGACGAGGCGGTCGAACGCGGCGTTATCGAGCGCTCGACGCTGCTGGGCCTTGCGGGCGCGGCTGTCGTCGCCGGTCTGACGTTTTATGCGACGCTTGGTCTGCGCGCCGGCTTGACGACGCATGCGGTGGCCGTTTCGACGGCGATCAAAATCTGCGTCACCGCGCCGCTGGCCTTTTTCGGCGTCGTTGCGGCCTTGCGCCTTGCGCGCCCGGGGGCGCCGCATGGGCTGGCGCTGTTTTTGCTGTTCACGCCGCTGGCCGTGCTGCTGCTGTTGCTGGGTATCGATTTTGGTCTTCACGGCCTTGCCGACTGGCGCGCGCGTCTGTTCGGTCGCACCAGCTCGGTCTGTTCCGCGCTGATCGTCGCGCTATCGGTTCTGCCGTTCGCCGCGTTGATTCACGGGCTCAAAAACGGCGCTTCGGAAAATCCCCGCCTTTCGGGCTTTGTTGCGGGCCTCGCCGCCGCGGGCGTCGGCGCGACGATCTATGCGTTGCATTGCCCCGAGGATTCGGCGCTGTTCATGGCGGCCTGGTATGGCGCCGCGGCGCTGGCGATGGGCGTTGCGGGCGCGCTTGCGGGGCGGTTGCTGCGCTGGTGAGGCGGCCCTTTTAGTTCTCAGGACCGGTGAAGGCGATGCGGATCATGTTGGTCGCGCCGGGTGTGCCGAAAGGAACGCCGGCGACGACGATGATGCGGTCGCCTTCTTTCGAAAAGCCTTCGCGATTCGTGAATTTGCAGGCGCGACGCGCCATGTCGTCGACGTCGCTGGCGTCCTTGGTCACGAGCGCATGCACGCCCCAGACCAGCGCGAGACGGCGCGCCGTGTCGGCCTTGGGCGTGAGCGCGACGATCGGGGGCGCCGGGCGCTCGCGCGCGATGCGCAAGGCGGTAGAGCCCGAGGCGGTCCAGGCGCAAATTGCCTTCAGATCGAGCGTTTCAGCGACGTCGCGCGCAGCCACGGCGATTGCATCCGCGCCTGTCGGGTCCGGCGCCGCGCCGCGTTGGGCGGCGATGACGGAGCGATAAACGGAATCGGTCTCGACCTCCTCGGCGATACGGTTCATCGTTGCGACCGCTTCGACCGGATATTGTCCGGCCGCGCTCTCCGCAGACAGCATCACCGCATCCGCGCCTTCAAACACGGCGGTTGCGACGTCTGAAACTTCCGCGCGCGTCGGCACGGGCGAGACGATCATGGATTCGAGCATCTGCGTGGCGACAACGACAGGCTTGCCAACGCGGCGCGTCATGCGCGTGATGCGCTTTTGCAGGCCCGGAACTTTCTCCAACGGCATTTCGACGCCGAGATCGCCGCGCGCAACCATCAAAGCATCGGATTGCTCGATGATTTCGGCGAGGCGCGAAATCGCCTGCGGCTTCTCGATCTTCGCCAGAACGAGCGCTCGGCCGCGCGCGATCTTCTTCACCTCGGCGACGTCTTCGGGGCGCTGAACGAAGGAGACGGCGACCCAGTCGACGCCCGCCTCGAGGCCCGCATCGAGATCTGCGCGGTCCTTTTCCGTCATCGCCGCCACGGGAATTTCCGTGTCAGGCAGGCTGACGCCCTTACGGTTCGATATGCGGCCGGCGACATCGACGCGCGCAACAGCCTTGCGATCGGTCTTTTCGACAATGTGCAGACGCACCTTGCCGTCGTCGATCAGCACGACATGGCCAGGCTCCAGCGCGGCAAGAATTTCGGGATGCGGCAGATGAACGCGCGTTGCGTCGCCGGGCGTGGGATCGTCGTCGAGCGTGAACAAGGCGCCGTGCGCCAGCGCAACCGGGCCGCTCGCAAATTCGCCGATGCGCAGCTTGGGCCCCTGCAGGTCGATCAACACGCCGATGGGGCGGCCGGCCTCCTTCTCGACCTCGCGGATCATCGCGATGCGCGCGCGCATGCCCGCGTGATCGGCATGGCTCATATTGATGCGAAAGACATCGGCGCCGGCGTCGTGCAGCGCGGCGATCGTTTTCTTGTCGGCCGATGCGGGGCCGAGCGTCGCCAGAATTTTACAGCGGCGCAGACGTCTCATTCGGTTTCCTATCTGTCGTTATCGCATCCCGGTCTGGCCTGGATCGGTCAGCTGCACGGTCCACGAACGCGCATCCTTGCCGGTGTCGATCTCGAAAAAGCCGGTGCGGTCGTAGCCGCGCACATAGCAGTCCTGCCGCCCCTCGATCTTGAACTCGCGATCGCGCGTGCACATGAAGGCCTTGCCCTTCCATTCGCCGCCGCGCTCGTCCATGGCGTAAACATAATAGAACTGGGCCGCGAGCGGGCCGCGCAGCAGCGTTTCGCATCCGCTTGGCTTCAGGTTCCACCAGCCTTCCGAAAACCAGGCGTCGCCGTCGGTGTAGGCAAGCGAGACCGAGACGCGGCCGGCTGTGTTGTTGCACAGGCGAAAATCCGCGCGGGCGGGCGCGGCGATCAGCAGCGCGGCAAGCGGGACGAGACGGAGGATGCTGCGAATCATATCGACGACGGTTCGGGGAAGGCGCAATGTCGAGGCACAGGCAAATCATGGCGCGGCGGATTTGTCCATATTTGGCCGGGTTTTTTGCAATTTCATGTCGATGGGCCGTTCGGGCGGCTTGCTCCGGGCCGCGCAACGCGGCATTGCGGCGCAATGCAGAATTTTCCCGCTTTCGAACGCATCGCCGGAGCCGGGCCGCTCGTGCTGATCTGCGACCACGCCAGCAGCGCCACGCCGCCCTCCTATGGGAATCTCGGCCTGCCGCAAGCCGCATTTGCGCGCCATATCGCCTATGACATCGGCGCAGCGGGCGTCACGCGGCGTCTTGCCGCCCTTTTGGGCGCCCCGGCTGTGCTGTCGACCTTTTCGCGGCTGCTGATCGATCCCAACCGCGGCGCGGACGACCCGACGCTGGTGATGCGAATTTCCGACGGCGCCATCGTGCCCGGAAACGCGACCGTGGACGCTGCGGAAACAGACGCGCGCATCGCCCGCTTCTGGCGGCCCTATCGCGAGGCGATCGCGGCGGAACTGCGGGCAGTCGCCGCCGCCGGCGCGGTTCCCGTTGTCGTTTCGGTCCACACATTCACGCCGGTGTGGCGCAATGTCGCGCGGCCCTGGCAGGCAGGCGTGCTGTGGGACCGCGACGACCGGCTGGCGCGGCCGCTGATCGCAGCCTTGCGCGCGGACGGACTCGTTTGCGGCGACAACGAGCCCTATGACGGCGCGCTGAAGGGCGACACGATGTATGACCTGTGCACGGCGGCGGGCATTGCGCATGCGCTGGTCGAGATCCGGCAGGATCTGGTGAGCGAGGAGGCCGGGCAGGCCGCCTGGGCCGAGCGGCTGGCGCGTCTGCTCGGGCCCTTGCTGGCCGACCCTGCGCTGGGCGAGCGCCGGTTTTTCGGCTCGCGCGCCGACGGTCGCGACGGCGGGTTTAAATAGCGGGGATTGCTGCGGGCCGCAGGGTTGACCCGCCCGCCGCGATGGCCTCCAAGTCCGCGCTCGCATTTTCCATTTCGCGGCGGGTCTCACTCATGAACACAGGCTCTATCGACGCTGGCCATCTCAAGGCGTTCATCGAACGGATCGAGCGGCTTGAGGAAGAAAAGCGCGCGCTCGCAGAGGACATCAAGGAAGTCTACGCCGAGGCCAAGGGCACGGGCTACGACGTCAAGATCATGCGCAAGATCGTCTCGTTGCGCCGCCAGGACCGGCACAAGCGCAAGGAGGAGGAGGAAATCCTCGACATCTATCTCTCCGCGCTCGGCATGAGCTGAGCGTCGCGCGGCGCAAGGCCGCGGGCGCGCGGCTTGCGAGGCGCTCGCGTGCGGCGCAAAATCGTGACGATGCAAGGCGAATCACAGCCGGAGACCGTCATGACAAACATTGATCGCCGCGATATTCTCAAAGCGGCGGCGGCGGGAGCAGGCGCTCTGGCGAGTGGGGCGGCGCAAGCGGCGCAGCCGCTGAAATATGGCGCAGCCATGCCCTTCTCGTTCGACTGGCTGAAAAGCGAAGCAAAGCGGTTGGCGGGCCAGCCCTATCGCGCGCCGGCGCAGCCTGCGCCCGATATCGTCAGCCAGCTCAATTACGACGAGTGGGGCAAGATCAAGTTCGATATGGACAGCGCCGTTTATGCGCAAGGGCCGCAGCGTTTTCCGATCACATTCTTCCACCTCGGCAAATTTTTCCGCAAAGGCATTCAGGTCAGCGTGGTCGAGGGCGGGCAGGCGCGCGAGATCGTTTACGATCCGGCCTATTTCGACATGCCGGCGGATTCGCCTGCGCGCAAAATTCCCAAAGGCGCGGGCTTTGCCGGCATTCGCATTCAGGAAGCCAAGGGCGGCGAACTCGACTGGCGCAAGAACGACTGGGTGGCGTTTCTGGGCGCTTCTTATTTCCGCGCCATCGGCGCGCTGCGGCAGTATGGACTTTCGGCGCGCGGCGTCGCGCTCGACACATGGCAGGTCGGGCGCGAGGAGGAATTCCCCGATTTCACACATTTCTGGATCGGACCGGAGGAAGGCGACACGGTCACGCTGCACGCGCTGCTCGAAGGGCCAGGCCTCACCGGCGCCTATCGGTTCGTGATGACGCGCGGCAAGGGCGTCAACATGGACATCGACTGCTCGCTGTTCCTTCGCAAGGATTACCTGCGCTTCGGTCTGGCGCCGCTGACGTCGATGTACTGGTTCTCCGAAACGCGCAAGGTCGAGGGCGCCGACTGGCGGCCCGAGATTCACGATTCAGACGGGCTTGCGATGTGGACGGGCAGCGGCGAGCGCTTGTGGCGGCCGTTGAACAATCCGCCACGCGTCATGGCGTCCGCTTTCGGCGACAACAATCCGAAAGGCTTCGGCCTTCTGCAGCGCGACCGCAATTTCGATCATTATCTCGACGGCGTGTATTACGACCGGCGCCCGAGCGTGTGGATCGAGCCGAAAGGCCAATGGGGCAAAGGCGCCGTACAACTCGTCGAGATTCCGACCGACGATGAAATTCACGACAACATCGTCGCAATGTGGGTGCCGGCCGAGCCGACCGGACCGGGCAAACAGGTCGATCTGTCCTATCGCATCTACTGGCAGGCCGATGAGCCGTTTCCGACCGATCTTGCGCGTTGCGTCGCCACGCGGCTTGGCAATGGCGGCATTCCCGGCCAGCCGCGGCCGAAAGGCGTGCGCAAATTCATGGTCGAATTCATGGGTGGACCGCTGACTGATCTGCCCAAGGGCGTGAAGCCGGAAGCAGCCTTGTGGGCCTCGCGCGGCCAGTTCTCCTACGTTTTCACCGAAGCGGTGCCGGACGATGTGCCCGGGCATTGGCGCGCGCAATTCGATCTGACGGCCGAAGGCGCCGACCCCGTCGAGATGCGCTGCTTTCTGAAGATCGGCGACAAGATCATCTCGGAAAGCTGGCTGTTCCAGTATCACCCGTTCTGAAACACGGGGCGCTGCCAGGGCGCGCAAAAAAAGAGCCGCATCTGCGGCTCTTTTTTCGTTGCAAGCCAGCGTTCAGGCCGCGCATTTCAGGAAGCCGTCGCGGATTTCCTGCTCCTTGAGGTGCTTGCCGATGAAGACGATGCGGCTCAACCGCTTTTCGCCTGGCTTCCATTCGCGCTGCAGGTCGCCGTCCAGAATCATGTGCACGCCCTGAAAGACGAAACGCTTGGGCTCGTTCTTGAAAGAGAGGATGCCTTTCGAGCGCAGGATGCTCGGGCCTTCCTTCTGAACGAGGTCGTTGACCCACGGCAGGAACTTGTCGGGGTCGACATCGCCGTCGATGGTGATCGACAGGGATTGCATGTCCTCGTCATGATAATGCTTCAGGCCGCCGTGGTCGTGATGGTGCTCATGACCATGCCCGTGTTCGTGGTGATGATGATCGTGGCCGCAGCCGGGGCCGCATTCGTGGCCATGATCGTGATCGTGATCGTGATGATCGCCCGTTTCGAGAAAGGCCGGTTCGATTTCGAGAATGCGATCGAGGTCGAAAGCGTTGCGGCCGAGCACCGTGTCGAGCGGCACGTTGGCCTTCACCGAGCGGTGGATTTTCGCATAGGGGTTGATGCCGCGAATGCGCGCTTCCACCTCGCGCAATTCTTCCGGCGAGACGAGATCGGTCTTGTTGAGGATGATGACGTCGGCGAAGGCGATCTGGCTTTTGGCCTCCGGCGCGTCCTTCAGACGGGCTGACAGCCATTTGGCGTCCGCGACCGTCACCACTGCGTCGAGACGGGCTGAATCCTGCACGTCCTGATCGACGAAAAAGGTCTGTGCGACAGGCGCCGGATCTGCAAGGCCTGTCGTCTCGACGATGATGGCGTCGAACTTGCCCTTGCGTTTCATGAGACCTTCGAGAATGCGGATGAGATCGCCGCGCACCGTGCAGCAGATGCAGCCATTGTTCATCTCGAACACTTCTTCGTCCGCGCCGACCACAAGATCATTGTCGATGCCGATTTCGCCGAATTCGTTGACGATGACGGCGTATCGCTTGCCGTGCGGTTCCGACAGGATGCGGTTGAGCAGCGTGGTTTTTCCGGCGCCGAGATAGCCGGTCAGAACGGTGACGGGGATTTTATCGGACATGGATGGCTCCTGCGTCGCGGTCAGTCGACGATGAAAAGTTTTGCGCCTGATCGGGTCGCCGAACGATGCGCGGCGTCGCCGAAATCTGAAACCTGATAGCTCTGGCCTGCGGTCAGTCTGAAATGGCGCCCATCTTTCAATTCTGTTTCGAGTTCGCCTTCCAGAACCAGCAACACATGGCCCCGGTCGCACCAATGGTCGGCCAGATAATTGGGCGTGTATTCCACCATGCGCACGCGCATGTCGCCGAAATGGAGCGTGCGCCAATAGGCCGCGCCCGTTTCGCCCTTGTGCTCGGTTTTCGGGATGCTCGCCCAGTCTGTGGTCGTGAAAGGCGTTTGCGGCAGTTTCATTTTGAATGCTTTCAGGCCAGGGCCTTGGTCAGTTCCATTATATTGTGGCGCATCATGGCGATGTAAGTGGGCGCCGGACCGTCCGGCGGCGAGAGGGCGTCGGTGTACAGCACGCCGCCGATTTTAGCGCCGGTTTCGCGGGCGATTTGTTCGGCGATGCGCGGGTCGGACATATTTTCCAGAAAGACGGCGGGAATATGCCCGGCGCGGATTTGCGCGATGATGGCGCCAAGATCGCGCGCGGAGATTTCGCCTTCCGTCGAAACGCCGGCCGGCGCGATCAATTCCAGACCATAGGCCGCGCCGAAGTAGGCGAAGGCGTCATGCGTCGTCACGATGCGCCGGCGCTCCGGCGGAATTTTCGCCATGGCCGCGCGCACCTCTGCGTCCAGCGCGTCGAGTTCGGCGCGATAGCGCGCGGCGTTTTCTTCATAGGTTGTGCGGCCGGCCGCGTCGGCCCCGATCAGGCCGTCGCGGATATTGGCGGCGTAGAGCGCTGCGTTGGCGACCGATTGCCATGCGTGCGGATCGAGCTTGCCGCCTTCGGCTGTCAGCTTTGCGACGCCCTGGCTCGCGATCACGACGCGCGCGGCGCTGTGCGCGGAGGCGGCAAGACGCGCCATCCAGCCTTCGAGGCCGAGGCCGTTCTCGACGAGCAGCGAAGCGCCTTTCACCGCCTGCGCGTCGGCAGGCGAGGGGTCGTAGACATGAGGGTCGCCGTTGGGGCCGACGAGCGAGCGGACGGCAACGCGCGATCCGCCGAGCACGCGCACGAAGTCGGCAAGAATGGAGAATGTCGCAACGACCGGCAGCGTGGGCTCGGCGCGCACAGGAGCCGCCATTGCGGCGGCGCCCACCGTCGTCAACATCGCGAGCGCTGCACGGCGGTCGAGCAGAAACGTCATCACGCCTCCAGATGCCGGCGCGGCGCAAAATGGCGCAAGGCGCCGCCGCTCGCGCCGAAAATCAGCGAGAGAAAATAAATGGCGCCAGCCGCAAGGACGATGCTGGGGCCAGACGGCGTCGCCAGCCGATAGGACGCGACAAGACCGATATAAGCGGCCAGAACCGCAAAGAGCGCAGCCAGCGCGAGCGTCGTCTCCAGCCGGCGCGCCCACAGGCGCGCGCTGGCGGCCGGCAGCATCATCAGGCCCACCGACATCAATGTGCCGAGCGCGTGAAATCCAGCGACGAGGTTCAGAACCAGCACGCCGAGAAAGGCGATTTGCGTGGCGCTGCCGGCGCGCGTCGTCGTGGCGAGAAATGCGGGATCGACCGTATCGAGCACAAGCGGGCGATAGAGCAACGCCAGCGCCAGCAAGGTCAACGATGCAATGGCGGACAGCAGCATGAGCGCGGAATCGTCCAGCGCCAGAACATTGCCGAACAGGACATGCAGCAGGTCGATATTCGATCCACGCAGCGATACGAGCGTGACGCCGAGCGCCAGCGAGACGAGATAAAAGGCCGCCAGCGAAGCGTCCTCGCGCAACGAGGTCGCGCGCGCGGCAAGACCCGCGCCAAAGGCGACCACGAGCCCCGCCGCCAGACCGCCGATCGTCATCGCCGGCAGGGAGAGGCCCGCGACGAGATAGCCGATCGCAGCGCCGGGCAGAATGGCGTGCGCCATGGCGTCGCCCGACAGCGACATGCGCCGCAAAATCAGAAAAACGCCGAGCGGCGCGCCCGACAGCGAGAGCGCAACGGCGCCTACCAGCGCGCGGCGCATAAAGGCGAAATCTGCGAAGGGCGCGATGAACAGGTCGTGCATCAGGCGGCCCGCTCGCAAGCGGCGGCTGATTCATCGAACGCCTCGGACATGCGGCGCGCGCGCGCGAGATTGTCCGCTGTCAGCACGTCGGATGTCGGGCCCCAGGCGACGCATTCGCGCGCGAGCAGCAACGTGCGCCGAAAATGCGCGCGCACTTCGGCAAGGTCGTGCAGCACGGCGACGATCGTGCGGCCCTCGCCGCGCCAGCGTTCAAGCAGCGCGGTCAGATCGGCCGTCGTGCGCTCGTCCACCGCCGCGAACGGCTCGTCCAGCACCAGAAACCGTGCGTCCTGCATCATCAGCCGCGCAAACAGCATGCGCTGCGTCTGGCCGCCGGACAGGGCGCCGATGGGGCGGCGTTCGAAACCCTGCAAACCGACCGCGGCCAGGGCGCGTTCAGCGCTTTCGCGCACCCTGGCGCCAAGCGCGCCGAACAGGCCGACGCGGGCGCCCGAAACGACCATATCGAAAACATCCATGGGAAAGGTTCGGTCGATTTCGGCGGCCTGCGGCAGATAGGCGATGGCGCGCGCCGGCAGGCCTTCGCGGAGGATCGCGCCGCCGATCGGCTTTAGCGCGCCCGCCAGCGCGCGGGCGAGCGTCGACTTGCCGGCGCCGTTGGGGCCGCAAATCGCGGTCATCGATCCGGCGGGGAAATCGCCGCTCAGATGGTGGACCGCCGGGTGCCCGTCATAGCCGAGCGTCACGTTTTGCAGGGCGACGCCGCAACCCTTCGCGCGCGCCGCGCCGCTGTCGGGGGACTGGCTCATGGGCGCATCGCCCAGAAAGCCAACGCCCAGATCAACGCGGACAGAAGCCCGGCGCCCGCCAGCCGCGCCGCAGCCGACAGGCGCAGCAGCGAGAAGCGATAGGGCAAATTAGCGCGCCGGACCTGCGCCGGCGCGTGAGAATGGGCGTGACTGTGGGTGTGGGATGGGGCTTGGCCATGCTCGTGGCCATGGTCGGCGCGCAGGGGGGCGGCTTCGCTCATGGAGGTGTTATAATGTTACATCTGTCGCCGTTCAAGCCGCTACAGCGGCCAGGGCGGCAGCGGCCGCCGACGCCCCGCTCTCCCAGGCGCCGTGGCAGGTCGAAAACCGCGAGGCGTGCGTCGCCTCGCCGGCAAAGAACAGACGCTCGCCCACCGGGGCGGCAAGACGGGCTCGGGCGTCGGCATGGCCGGGCAGCGCATGCGAATAGGCGCCGCGCGCGAAAGGATCGCCATCCCATGCGGTGGTGATGACCGCGCGCAAGCCGCGCAGGCCGTGCGCGCCGAATTGGTCGGCGATCTGGCGGCGCGCCTCGGCCTCGAAAGCGGCGGCGCCGTCGCGTTCCAGAGCGCGGGCGAAATCGCCGCCGGCATAGCCTTCGACAATCGGTTTGCCGCCGGGGCGCAAATCGAAGGACAACGCCTCCATGCGATCGAGCGCGCCGAACATATGCGCGCTTTTCGGCAATTCGCTGCGGCCTTCCACCCGAAAGAAAATCTTGTTCGCCATGCCGAGCGGCAGGTTCGCCGCCGCCTCGATCTTGTCCGGCAGCGGCGGCGTGAAACGAATGGCGCCGCGCGCCAGAATATTGGTCGGCGCGGTGACGATACAGCCTTTCGCCTGCACGGTTCCCCGTTCGGTTTCGATGCGCAGCAATGCGCCGGAATGGTCGATTGCGCTCACCGCGCAATCGAGAGCGACCGGCAGACCGGCGCCAGCGGCGGCGATCAGCGCGCCATAGCCTTCCGCGATTTTCCAGTTCACATAAGAGTCGTCGTAGCGATGCATGTCTATGATCGATACGCGGCCGAGCGGCGCGCCGTTGGAATAGGTGCTGATCGCTTCTATGAGCGGGTTCCAGCGGCCGCCGGGCGTCAGCCAATTGGCCGCGGGCGCATCGCCCGCACCGTTTTGGGCCGCCTCGTCCACGGTTTCCCAAAAGGCGGTGGCCGCCTTGCGGAACGCGCGCCGCTCTTTCTCGTCGACATGCGACATTCTGAGCGAGCCCCAGCGTGGATGGGTTTCCTCGACGACAAAGCCCATCCGGCGCGCAAGGCCCGTCAACACGTTGCGATCGGCCGAATGCAGCCATTCGCAGCCAAGATCGAGTGGGACCGGGGCAAGGCCAGTCACCGTATGCGCGCGCCCGCCAATGCGCGAACGCGCCTCCAGCATGATAAAGCTGCGGCGCGCGGCGGCAAAGCTGCGGCCTGCGGCAATTCCGGCGGCGCCGGCGCCGAGAATCGCGAAATCGACGCTGGTGGGAAATGACATGCGCGCACTATCGCATAATCGCGTGTCAGCGCTATGTCCTGTTCGCGCGCGGGCGAAGGGTGTATGCAGCACACCATGTCCGCAACCTCCCTTTCCGACCATGTCATCCCCATCGAAGCCGGAGCCGAAATCGTCGGCGCCGCCTTTTTGCAGCGAACGCCGGCGCTGGCGCTGGCGGATGGCGTTGTGCTGCTCGCCGATGTCGGCGAAGAGCGGCGCATCGTGGCGCATGAGGACGCTGCAATCCTCGCAAGCGCGGCGAACGGGCGCGTTCTGCTGACAGGCGGCGACGACGGGCGGGTTGTCGCGACCGACGCCTCCGGCGCCGTCACGCAATTTGGAGACGAGAAGGGCAAATGGATCGACGCGCTCGCGTTGCGCGCCGATGGCGCCGCGCTGTGGAGCGCAGGAAAGCGCGTTGCGGCGCGCGAAGCCTCCGGCGCGATCAAGCATTGGGACGCGCCTTCCTCCGTGCGCGGCCTTGCATTTTTCCCCAAGGGCTACCGTGTGGCGGCCGCCCATTACAATGGCGCATCGCTCTGGTTTCCCAATGCCGGCGCAGCGCCGGAGTTTCTCGAATGGAAGGGCTCGCATCTCGACGTGACGGTTTCGCCGGACGGGCGATTCCTCGTGACGTCGATGCAGGAAAACATGCTGCATGGCTGGCGCCTGGCCGACAAGAAACACATGCGCATGTCCGGCTATCCGGCCAAGCCGCGCTCGCTCTCCTGGTCGCATGATGGATACTGGCTGGCGACTTCGGGCGCGGAAGCCTGCATCGTGTGGCCCTTCCAGACGAAGGATGGGCCTATGGGCAAGGCGCCGCGCGAATGCGGCGTGCGCGACAAGCGCGTGTCCTGCGTGGCCTTTCACCCAACGACGCTGATCGCCGCCATCGGATACGAAGACGGCTGGTTGATGCTGTGCCGCCTCCTCGACGGCGCCGAAATTTTCGTCCGCGGCCCCAAGGAGGGCAAGGCCATTTCGGCGCTCGCCTGGGATGCGCCGGGAAAACGCCTGCTGTTCGGCGCCAAGGACGGCGTCGCGGGATTGTTGCAATTGCCGTGATGATTGCCGCGGTTGGCGTCGCCTTTTTCGCGCCGATCGCACAAAGGAGATTATTTATGAAGATTGCAGATGTGCGCAAAAATGCTTTCGCGATGCCGCTGACCAATCCGGCCTATCCGCGCGGGCCGTATCGCTTCTATGATCGCGAATACATCATCATCACCTATCGCACCGATATCGAGGCGTTGCGCGCTGTCGTGCCCGAGCCGCTCGAGGTGGACGAACCGCTGGTCAAATACGAATTCATTCGCATGCCGGACTCGACGGGCTTTGGAGATTACACCGAATCCGGGCAGGTCATTCCGGTCAAATACAAGGGCAAGCCGGGCAATTACACACATTCCATGTATCTCGACGACGAGGCGCCGATCGCGGGCGGGCGCGAGATCTGGGGTTTTCCCAAAAAGCTCGCCTCTCCGAAGATCACGCATGAAAGCGATGTGATCACGTGCACGCTGCATTACGGCTCCGCGCTCTGCGCGCTCGCGACAATGGGCTACAAGCACAAGATACTCGATGCGCAATCGCTCGTTCCGGCGCTGTCGATTCCGAATTTTCTCATCAAGATCATCCCGCATGTCGACGGCAGCCCGCGCGTTTGCGAGCTCGTGCGCTACGGTCTTGAAGACATTCACATGAAGGGCGCGTGGTCGAGCCCGGCCGCGCTCGACCTCTACAATCACATCATTTGCGATGTGGCGAGCCTGCCGGTGCGCGAAGTCGTGTCCGCCCTGCATTTCAAGGCGGATATCACGCTAGGGCTCGGTTCGGTCGAATTCGATTATCTGGCCTAGCGCCGTCAGAGATAGCGCGCGAAATGATTGAGCGGGCCGTGACCGGCGCCGACGTCGAGCCGGTCTGACCCGCGCAGCGCTTCGGTGACATAATCCTTGGCGCGGCGCACGGCTTCTTCCAGCGAAAAGCCCTGCGCCAGAAAAGCGGCGATGGCGCTGGACAATGTGCAGCCCGTGCCATGCGTGTTGCGCGTGGCGATGCGCGGGCTTTCGAAAATATGCACTGCATCGTTGGCGAGCAGAACGTCGGCGGATGTCTCGCCGGACAGATGGCCGCCTTTCACCAGCGCCGCCTTGGCGCCTTTGGCAAGCAGCGTCACGCCGGCGCGGCACATTTCGTCTATCGTGCGGGGCGGCGCGTCGCCCGTCAGCCGCGCCGTCTCATCGATATTGGGGGTGATGATCGTTGCGAGCGGCATGAGCTCGGCGAGGATCGCCTCCACGACGCCTTCTTCGGCGAGCGCATCGCCGCTGGTGGCGACGAGAACCGGATCGAGCACGATGGGGATGCCGGAGCGCCGCGCGAGGCGTGCTGCAAGGCCGGTCGCGATCGCGGCGTTGCCCAGCATGCCGACCTTAACGGCGTCGACGCGCACATCGGCGAATACGGCGTCGACTTCCGCCAGAACGAATTCGGGCGGGGGCGTGTGAATGGCTGTGACGCCGCGCGTGTTCTGCGCGGTGAGCGCCGTGATCGCGGCCATGCCGTAACAGCCAAGAGCGCCGAAAGTTTTCAGATCGGCTTGCACGCCGGCGCCGCCGGATGGATCGGAGCCGGCTATCGAGAGCGCGTTGGCGACGCGCCCCTTCATCCCACCGGCCGTTCGTCGGCGATGATCTTGCCGTCGTTGGGCAAGGCGCCCTTCTCGTAGAATTCGACCTTGCCGCGCAGCTTGGTCAGCGCCTGCAGCGTTTCGGCGACCGTCTCGTCGGGCTTTGCGCCCTTGCGTTCGGCGCGCAGCGTCATGACGTCCTGCTCGCCGTTGCGCGTGACGACGAGGCGAAGGCGCCCGAGATCTGGGTGACGCTTGCCGATTTCGGCGACCTGGGCGGGATGGACAAACATGCCCTTGATCTTGGTCGTCTGATCGGCGCGGCCGAGCCAGCCCTTGATGCGCATGTTGGTGCGCCCGCAGGGCGATGCGCCCTTGATGACGGCGGAAAGATCGCCTGTGGCGAAACGCAACAGCGGATAATCCGAATTGAGCCGAGTGACGACGATCTCGCCGACTTCGCCCGCCGCGACCGGTTCGCCCGTGCCGGGTTTGACGATTTCGAGAATGACGCCTTCGTTGACGATCATGCCCTCGCCCGCGCTCTCGTAGGCGATGACGCCGAGGTCCGCCGTCGCATAGCACTGGCGGACCGCAACGCCGCGCTTTTCAAGTTCAGCGCGCAGGCTCGCGGGGAGCGCTGCGCCGGACACAAGCGCGCGCTTGATCGAGCTTGCGTCGCGGCCAAGCTCGACCGCCTTGTCGAGCAGGACCTTCAAAAAATCGGGGGTGCCGCAATAGGCGTCGGGCTTGAGATAATGGATCGCGTCGATCTGCTGCTCGGTGTTGCCGACGCCGGCGGGAATGACGGCGCAGCCCAGCGCATGTGCGCCGCTTTCCATGATGTGGCCGCCCGGCGTCAGATGATAGGAAAAGCAATTGATGACAATCTGACCCTTGCCGATGCCGGCGGCGTGAAAGGCGCGCGCTGCGCCCCACCAGTCTTTCGACACGCCTTCGGGTTCGAACAGAGGGCCAGGCGAAACGAGCAGGCGCTTCAGATTTTGCGCGCGCACGGCGGACAGCCCGCCGAATGGCGGCGTCTCGGCCTGCATCTGGGCCAGTTCGGATTTGCGCACGAGCGGAATGAGCGCGAGCGCCTTGCGGTCCGTGATGGCGTCGAGATCGACGCCCTTGAGCTGCTTGCGCAACGCAGGCGCACGGTTCTTGGCGATTTTCAGAATGGCGCGCAGATCGCGAAACAAAACGGTTTCACGCGCCTTGGGCGCGCGGGACTCATAACGATCATAGAACTGGTTCATGCCGAAAACCGCAGAATTGGAGCGCGTTGATTGGCATGTCGTCAGCGTAGCGTCAACGCATTTACTTCAGGCAAGCCAACGTTTGCGGCGCTTATAATGTTTGACTTCGCGGAAACTTTTCCGTTCGGCGCCGGAGACGCCAAGGTAAAATTCTTTAACGTCTTGATTCTCGCGCAGCGCCGCCGCTTCGCCGTCGAGCACGATGCGCCCGCTTTCGAGAATGTAGCCGTAATGCGCATATCGCAACGCAATATTCGTGTTCTGCTCCGCGAGCAGGAAGGACACGTTGCTTGTCGTGTTGAGATTGCGCACGATTTCGAAAATTTCCTCAACCACTTGCGGCGCCAGACCCATCGAGGGCTCGTCGAGCAGGATCATGCGCGGGCGCGACATCATCGCGCGGCCGATGGCGCACATCTGTTGCTCGCCGCCCGATGTGTAGCCTGCAAGCGAGGCGCGGCGTTGCTTGAGACGGGGAAAAAATGCGTAAACCTGCTCCAGATCGCTGGCCACGGCCTTGCGACCATCGCGCCGTGTGAAGGCGCCGGTCATCAGATTTTCCTCGATGGTCAGATGCCCAAAACAATGGCGCCCTTCCATCACCTGGATGCAGCCGCGCCGCACCAGATCGTCAGGGCGCAGCCTGTCGACCCGCTCGCCGGAAAATTCGATGGAGCCTTTGGTCACCTCGCCACGTTCAGCGCGAATGAGATTGGAAATCGCCTTCAGCGTCGTCGTCTTGCCCGCGCCATTGGCGCCCAGCAGCGCGACGATCCCGCCCTGCGGCACCGTGAGCGACACGCCCTTGAGGACCAGAATGACGTGATTGTAGATCACCTCGATATTGTTGACCGTGAGGATCGCATCGCGGGCTGTGGCGGGCGTTGCGGCGGCTTGGGTCATGACAACTCCGTGGGTGCGCGCGTGTCGCACTTCAATTCGGCGCATTGCAGCGCGCGCCCGGTCGAGGCGCGCGCTGCGGCATTGGTTGCTATTTCGCGTCGCAGGCTTCGGTGCGCTTCGGCCAGCCGGCGTTCTTTTCGGCATAGGCCTTCGCGTCGGCCTCAAGCAGCGGCATGACCTTGTCGGTCATCGGCTCGATCCAGTCCGAAACCTTGACGTATTTCGTTCCGTCAAACCGCTGCACGAAGGTCGGGCGGTGGCCGTTGTGGTCGGCGCAGGTGAGCTTGAACGCACCCGTAAAGCCGTCCATGCCGAGCTCTTTCAGCCGGGCCGCGTCGACGTTCATCGTCTCGAAACCGCGGCGCACGTCCTCGCCGTTGACGGCTTTCTTGCCCGTCAGCTTCTGCGCGTTGCGGATGGCTTCGGCGATCAGCATCGAATTATAGACGCCGCGGTTATAAAGCACCGTGCCGACAGCTTCCTTGGGCGACTGGCTCTTGCCCTTTTCGACGACGAGCTTCTGGATGTCCTTGATGACCGGGAAGTCCGCGTTGGCGGCGTGCCAGTTAAGCGTCTTGAAGCCCACCGCGCCTTCGCCGGCGCCCTTGGCGTCGGCCTCGCTCGGCCACCAGATGGAAATGAACTTCTCCATCGGGTAGCCGATCTTGACGGCTTCCTTGATCGCGGTCGGCTGCAGCGCGCCCCACCCATACATGATCATGTAATCGGGCCGGTCGCGACGCACATTAAGCCATTGCGCCGACTGGTTCTGCATTTCAGCAGCGGCGACGGGATAAAGTTTCGTCTCGAAACCGTAATCCTTGGCGAGCTGGTCGAGGAAGGGCAGCGGTTCCTTGCCGAAGCCCGCGTCGAGATAGATGTAGCCGATCTTCTTGCCCTTGAGCTTGTCGAGACCGCCCGCCTGCGCGCCGATGTATTTCAGGATCATCGACATGCCGTCCCAGTAGGTGTCCGGCGGATTGAAGACCCAGGGAAACGTGTCGCCCTGCGCGGAAGCCGAGAGGCCGTAGGCCATCGACAGGATCGGGATTTTATCGACAGCCGCTTTCGGGATCAGCGAAAGCGTGATGCCGGTCGACCAGGGGTTCACTACGACCGGGCCCTTCGGCTTCACCGCTTCGTAGCATTCGAGCCCCTTCTTGGTGTCGTAGCCCGTCTCGCATTCCTCGATTGCGAGCTTGACGCCGCCGATGCCACCGTCGCGCTCGTTCAGCATCGAGAGGTAATCGTGCATGCCGTCGGCGATCGGCGTGCCCGAGCCGCCGAAGGCGCCGGTGCGATAGGTGAACAGCGGCACGAAGATCGAATCTTCGGCCCGGACCGCCGCGGGCGCCGCCAGCGTCGTCGTCGCCAGCATGGCGAACAGGGTTTTACGTAGCATTGTTTTTCCTCCCACTTGAATGCTTCAGTATGGAAACGGCCAGACGCGCAGCTTCTGCTTGGCGATCGCCCAGAGCCGCGCCAGTCCATGCGGCTCGACGACGAGAAAGAAGATAATCATCGCGCCGGTGATGATGAAAGTCAGATGTTCGACCGTCGCTGCGCCGATGGGTATGCCGAGCGCGTCGGGAACCATGCGCACGATGATCGGCAGGATATGGATGAGCGCGGCGCCCAAAAAGGAACCGATCAGACTGCCAAGGCCTCCGATGATGACCATGAACAGCAGAATGAAGGACTGATTGATGTTGAAGGCTTCCGGTTCGGCGGCGCCGAGCCACATGAAGACCATCAGCGCGCCGGCGACCCCGACATAGAAGGACGATACAGCGAAAGCCAGAAGCTTTGCAGGCAGCAGGCGGATGCCCATCAGCTGCGCGGCGATGTCCATGTCGCGCACCGCCATCCAGTTGCGGCCTATGCGTCCGTGAACGAGATTGGCGGCGACCCACGTCATGCCCACGACAATCGTCAGGACGACGTAATAACGCGTCACGGGCGTCGCAGAGGCGCCCGTGACAGGCACGCCGAACAGCGTATGGGTCGGCACTTCGATGGCGCCGGACGTGTTGTAATTGTAGAGCCAGGGCACGCGCTGAAAACACCATTGCAAGAAGAATTGCGCGGCGAGCGTCGCAATGGCGAGGTAAAAGCCCTTGATGCGCAGGCTGGGCAGGCCAAAAAGCACGCCGACGGCCGCCGATACAAATCCGGACGCGACAATCCAGACGACGATGTTCACTTCGGGGAAAATCGTCGAGAGCTTGTAACAGGCGTAGGCGCCGACGCCCATGAACGCGGCTGCGCCGAGCGAGATCAGGCCGGTGTAGCCGACAAGGATGTTGAGGCCGATGGCGGCGAGCGCCAGCACCAGAAAGGGGATCATCACGGAGGCGATCAGAAACTCGCCGCCGAATAGCGGAATGACGATGAAGGCGACGAGCAGGATCAGCGCAAGGCCGATGCGATCCTGCCGAATGGGAAAGATCGCCTGATCGGCTGCGTAATTGGTCTTGAATTGTCCGACTTCGCGGTAAAACACGGGCGCCTCAGATGCGTTCGATGATCTTTTCGCCGAACAGGCCTTCCGGCTTGAACAGCAAGAAGGCGAGGGCGATGGCGTAAGCCAGCCAGCTGTCGATGCCGCCGCCGACGAGCGGCCCCCAGTAGAATTCGCCGAGCTTTTCGCCGATGCCGATGATGAGGCCGCCGACGATGGCGCCCGGCACGGATGTGAAGCCGCCCAGAATGAGCACGGGCAGCGCCTTCAGCGCGATGACCTGCAAGGAGAAGGAAACGTCAGAACGCGCGCCCCACATAATGCCGGTCGCCAGCGCGACCACGCCCGCGGTGAACCAGACGATGACCCAGATCTGGTTGAGCGAAATGCCGACCGAAAGCGCGGCCTGATGATCGTCCGCGACAGCGCGCAGCGCGCGCCCGATCCGCGTCTTCTGGAAAAAGACGGCGAGGGCGGCGACCATGATCGAGGCGATCAGCGCCGCCGCTATGTCGATTTTCTGCAACGACACCAGGCCGCCAAAGGCGTGAATGTCGTAGGCGCCTTTCGGCAGGCCGAGTTGCGCGGTCGGCACTTCTTTCGGGCTGCCGCCGAATATCAGTTCGCCAACGCCGATCAGCACATACGTCAGGCCGAATGTCGCCATGAACAGCATGATATCGGGCTGATTGACCAGCGGACGCAAGATCAGGCGCTCCACCGCAACAGCCAGCAGATACATGACGCCGATGGCCAGAAGCAGCGCCAGCGGCGCTGGCACGCCTTTCTCGTAAAGGCCGACCATCGTCAGCGCGGCGAACACCATCATGATGCCCTGCGCGAAATTGAACACGCCGGACGCCTTGAAGATCAGAACGAAACCGAGGGCGATCAACGCATAAAGCATGCCGCCGACGAAGCCCTCCCACAGGGTCTGCACGAGCAGGTCCGGCGCGCCCGCCATCTGCACGAAGGGATCGATGAAGATCTGGTAGAGGAGGTGCATCATGCGGCGCTCCTCTCGTCGCCCGCGCAGCGGACGAGGGGTGCGCGCGGACGAACTGCCGCAAATCTCTCCATCAATGCGCCACTCCCAGATATGCGTCGATCACCTTCTGGTCGCTCTTCACCTCGTCCGGCGTGCCGTCGGCGATCTTGTGACCGTATTCGAGCACGACGATCCGGTCCGACAGGTCCATGACGACGCCTATGTCGTGTTCGATCAGCGCGACGGTCGTTCCGTAATGCTGGTTCACGTCGATGATGAAGCGGCTCATGTCCTGCTTTTCTTCCAGATTCATGCCGGCCATCGGCTCGTCGAGAAGCAGCAAGGTCGGCTCCATCGCCAGAGCGCGGCCAAGCTCGACGCGCTTTTGCAGGCCGTAGGGCAGCGAGCCGACCGGCGCCTTGCGGATGTGTTCGATCTCCAGAAAATCGATGATTTCCTCGCAGAATTTGCGGTGTTCGATTTCCTCGTCGAGCGCGGGGCCGTAGCGAAACATCTGCCAGAAAAAGCTTTTGTGCATCTTCAGCGCGCGCCCAGCCAGAATATTGTCGAGCGTCGACATGCCCTTGAAGAGCGCGACGTTCTGGAATGTGCGCGCGATGCCCTGGCTTGCAGCCTCATAGGGCTTCATGCGCTTGCGCATGACGCCGTTAAAGGAAATCTGACCTTGCTGGGGATGATAAAAGCCGTTGATGACGTTGAGCATCGATGTCTTGCCGGCGCCGTTCGGACCGATGATCGCGCGGATTTCGCCTTTGGCGATGTTGAAGGAGACGTCGCTGATCGCCTTCACGCCGCCGAAGGACAGCGAGACGTTGCTGACGGACAAAAGCGTTTCGCGCTCGCTCATGCCGCGCGTTCCTTCGATGCGGGTGCGTGCGGCGAAAGATCTGCGATGCGCACGCGTCCGGAGATGACGCCCTTGCGGCCATCCTCGAATGTGACTTCAGTGGAAATGTCGGCGATTTCCGATCCGTCGTAGAGGCCGGCGGCCAGCGGCGCATAGCGTTCGGCGATGAAGCTGCGGCGCACCTTCTGCGTGCGCGTCAATTCGCCATCGTCCGCGTCCAGCTCCTTGGGCAGGATGAGGAAGCGGCTGATCTGCGCGCCCGCCATGCGCGGCTCGCGCGCCAAAGCGGCGTTCACCTCGTCGACATGGCCCTTGATGAGTTCATAGACGCGCGGGTGGCCCGCCAGCTCCTGATAGGATGCGTAGGAAACGCCGTTGCGTTCGGCCCAGTTGCCGACGGCGGTCAATTCGATGTTGAGCATCGCCGTGACGAAGTCCTTCTGATCGCCGAAGGCGACAGCTTCCTTGATATTAGGGAAGAATTTCAGTTTGTTCTCGATATATTTCGGCGCGAAAATCACGCCATTGGCGAGTTTGCCGACGTCCTTGGCGCGGTCGAGAATGCGCAGCTGCCCGTCTTCCTCGAAAAAGCCTGCGTCGCCGGTTTTCACGTAACCGTCTTCGGTCAGCGTTTCGGCGGTTTTTTCGGCTTCCTTGTAATAGTGCAGGAACTGGCCCGGCGACTTGAACTGCACCTCGCCGTCGTCGGCGATGCGTATATGCACATTGGGCGCAGGCAGGCCAACCGTTTCGGCGCGGATTGCGCCGTCGGGATGGGCCGTCACATAAAGAAAAGCCTCCGTCTGGCCGTAGAGCTGCTTCAGGTTGAGGCCGATGGAGCGGTAGAAGGAAAACAGATCGGCGCCGATCGCCTCGCCCGCGGTATAGGCGACGCGGATGTTGGAAAAGCCGAGCACGTTTTTCAGCGGGCCGTACACCAGCGCTTCGCCGAGCGCGTAATGCAGGCGCGCGGCGAGCGGCACGGGCTGCCGATTGAGAATGCTCTCGCCCCAGCGGCGCGCGTGCGCGATGAAATGATCGAACATCTTCTTCTTGAGCGCGCCCGCGTCCTCCATGCGGATCGTCACGCGCGTCAGCATCGATTCGAAAACGCGCGGGGGTGCGAAATAAAAGCTCGGGCCGATTTCGCGCAAATCATCCTGCACGGTGTCGGGGCCTTCGGGGCAGCAGATGCATGATCCCGCGACATAGGCCTGCGCGTAGTTCATGTAATGGTCGCCGACCCAGGCGAGCGGAAGATAGGCGAGCTGCGAATCCTGGTCGTTCAGATGATCGAAAGCGACGGTGTCGCGCGCTGCGGCCACCGAGCGCCCGGCGGCCAGAACCACGCCCTTCGAACGACCGGTCGTGCCCGACGTGTAAAGCATGATGGATGCATCGTCGGCGGCGCCGTGATCGATGGAAGCGTCCATCGCGCGCGCAAGGCCGGAGTCCTTTTGCAACGCCGCAGAGCCGGCGGCCATGAGGCTCTCCAGCGATTGCAGGTCCGTGTGGTCATAATCGGAAAGGCCGCGATCCTCGTCGTAGTAAATGCGCGTCAGATGCGGCAGGCGATCGCGGATCGACAACAGCTTGTCGACCTGCTCCTGATCCTGCGCGATTGCGACTTTCACATCGGCGTTTTCGAGCACGAAGGCCATTTCGTCGGCCACGGCGTCGGCATAGACGGGCACGGGCACAGCGCGCAGCATTTGCGCAGCAGTCACCGCCCAGTAGAGCATCGGCCGGTTTGCGCCCACGATGGCGATCTTGTCGCCATGGACAACGCCGGCCTCGCGCAATCCCTCGGCCAGTCCGCGCACGTTGTCATAGGCCTGGCGCCAGCTCCACGTGCGCCACACGCCACGATCCTTGTGACGAAACGCCGGACGGTCGCTCCGCTCGGCCGCATGCATGCGCATGAGTTTTGGAAACGTGTCGCAAGCGCGACCTGCGTTCGCCAATGCTTCCCTCCCACTCCCACACAGGCGCTTTGCGCACCTTTTTGTTCCGCGCACATTCGCAGCGCCGGCGCGGCAAAGCAAGCGCGGCGCGCGCCGCGGCCATGATCAGGCCTATTTCCATCGATCAGACTTTCGTCGTAACTTCAAAGCGACCGCGCTGCGGCTAACGCAGATGCGAAGGAACGGCGGAGGGCAGGATGACGCATTCTCGACGGGACGTGCTGGTCGGCGCGTGTGGCGCGGCGGTGGGATCGGCCGCCGGGCTGAGCGCAGCGCCGGCGCAGGCCTATGCGCCGCAAGCCGGGCGGCAAGCGCCGGGCTTTTATCGATACAAGGTGGGCGCAGTGGAAATCACCGCCGTCACGGACGGTCAGGTGAGCTTTCCGCTTGGCGACAAATTCGTCACCAATGTTCCCAAGGCCGATGTCAGCAAGGCGCTCGAAGAGGCGCATCTTGCGCCAGACCAGATCACGATCGTGTTTACGCCGATCGTTGTGAACACCGGTTCGAAGCTGGTCGTGATCGACACCGGCTACGGGCCCGGCAATCTCGAAAAGACCAATGGCGCGTCGGGGCAGTTCCACAACAATCTCGGCGCCGCCGGGATCGATCGTGGCGCGGTCGATGCGGTCGTGATTTCGCATTTCCACGCAGACCATATCAACGGCCTGCTGACGGCGGACGGCAAGCCCGCCTTCGCCAATGCCGAAATACTGGTTCCGGCGAAGGAATGGGCGTTCTGGATGGACGATGGCGCCATGAGCCGCGCGCCGGAACAACAGAAGGCAGGTTTCGCCAATGTCCGGCGCGTTTTCGACGCGCTCGGGCGCAAGGTTGCGCAGTATGACGGCGCCAGGGACGTCGTTCCCGGCATCACGCCGATTCAGACGAACGGCCATACGCCGGGCCATGTGTCCTATACGATCGCATCCGCCGATGCGGCGCTGCTGGTGACGAGCGATCTGACAAACCGGCCCGAACTCTTCCTGCGCCATCCCGGCTGGTATGCGATGTTCGACATGGATCCCAAAATGGCGGAGGCCGCGCGGCGGAAGTCCTTCGACATGGCCGTGGCCGAGAAAATGCTCGTGCAGGGTTTCCACTATCCCTTTCCGGCGGCCGGCTATGTCGAGAAAGAGGGCGATGGCTATCGTCTGACGCCGGCGCCGTGGAAGGGCACGCTCTAGCTGGCGCTTGCAGCGCTCAGGCGCGGGCGCTCGCAGGTTTGCGGCGCCTGCCGAAGGGCGCGGCGATGAGGCGCAGGAAAAAATAACCGGCGAGCGCGCCGGCGCCGCCCACGGTCAGGCCTTCCGTCGTCGTGGGAATCGCCGGTTCGTAGGCGCTCCAGGCCCCGCGCGCGATCTGTGGATCGAAACCCTGCGCCAAAGCGCCGAGCCGGCCGAAAGAGCCCGCGTGCGCCATGCGGGCCTGCTGCTCGGCCAGACGGTCGCGCCGCGCCATCGTTTCGAGCATGGCGGCGCCGCGGTCGCGCGCGATCGGGTCGCCGTTATGTTCGAGACCGAGCGCGGCTTCGGCGGGCGTCATGCCCTGTTTTCCCGCAGTCAGCGCGAAATCGTCGACGATGCGATTGAGTTCGTCCAGCGCGCCGCCGAGGCGCTGGCGATATTGCTGGGCGTATTCGGGCGCCTGCGTCGCCGTAAGGCCGCAGAGCAATCCGAAAGCGAGGGCGAAACGATGCGCAAGCATGAGCTGGGTCCAGTAGGCGATTATAGACGCCATGCTATAAGCGCGCCATGGCTGCTCCCGTTCTTCCGACCGATCACCCGAAAATCGCCGCGCGCGCGGTCGGTTTGCTGCTCGTCAATCTGGGCACGCCGGACGCGACGGACTACTGGTCGATGCGGCGCTACCTCAAGGAATTTCTGTCAGACCGGCGCGTGATCGAAACATCGCGGCTCATCTGGTGGCCCGTGCTCAATCTCATCATCCTGTCGCGGCGCCCGCAGGCCAAGGGCAAGGATTACGACGCCATCTGGAATCGCGAGGCCAATGAAGGGCCGCTGAAGACGATCACGCGCGCGCAGGCCGAAAAGCTGGGCGCGCGGCTGGCGGACAAGAAGAATGTTATCGTCGACTGGGCGATGCGCTACGGCAATCCGTCGATCGAAAGCCGCATACGCGCGTTGCAGGCGCAGGGTTGCGATCGCATCGTCGTTGCGCCTCTTTACCCGCAATATGCGGCGGCGACGACAGCCACGGTCGCCGACAAGACATTCGAGGCGCTGATGAAAATGCGCTGGCAGCCGAATGTGCGCATCGCTGCGCCCTGGCACGATGACGATTTCTATATCGAAGCGCTGGCGCAATCGCTGCGAACGGGGCTGGCGCAGCTTGATTTCGAGCCCGATGTCATTCTGGCGTCGTTTCACGGCGTTCCGAAAGACTATCTGCTGAAGGGCGATCCATACCATTGTCAATGCGTGAAGACGGCGCGGCTGCTGCGCGAGAAGCTCGGTTTCTCTGAAGAAAAGTTGCGCCTGACGTTCCAGTCGCGTTTTGGACCGGCTGAATGGCTGAAACCCTATACGGACGAAACCGTGAAAGCGCTGGCGCAGGCGGGCGTGAAGAAAATCGCCATCGTCACGCCCGGCTTCACGGCCGATTGCCTTGAGACGATCGAGGAAATCGGCGTCGAAAATCGCGATATCTTTCTCGCGAGCGGCGGGGAAAAATTTGCGCGTATCGATTGTCTCAACGACAGCGAGGGCGGCATCGACGTAATCGAGGCTGTCGCGCGGCGCGAGCTTGCCGGATGGGCGTAAGTCTCGTCATCACGACTGTCGACAGCGAGGCGGCCGCCGAAAAAATCGCGCATGCCGCGCTCGATGCCGGGCTTGCGGCCTGCGTCCAGATTTTCCCGATCCGCAGTCTCTACGTCTGGAAAGGCGCCCGCGAGGATGCGCGCGAATGGCGACTCGAAATGAAAATGCGCACGACCGATTATGGCGCGCTCGAGGCGGCGATTCTTGCCGTCCATCCCTATGAGACGCCGGAGATTGTGCGCGTCGATGCC
This sequence comes from Hyphomicrobiales bacterium, assembly GCA_028869185.1. Taxonomy (GTDB): domain Bacteria; phylum Pseudomonadota; class Alphaproteobacteria; order Rhizobiales; family Beijerinckiaceae; genus JAJXWB01. Next base: position 117,187 of record JAGWTA010000002.1, on the reverse strand, counting down.
GCAGGCGGATTTGCGCCCTATCTCGATTGGGTGCGGACGGCGCGATGAGCGCGGGCGCCCCGGGATTCAATCAGCCTGCCTTCAGCGTCCGCATATTGTGCAGGCGGCGTTCCCAGTCGAGCGCCTGACGGACGATCTCTTCGAGATTGTCGTGTTTGGGCGTCCAGCCGAGTTCGCGGCGCGCGCGTTCGTTGGCAGCCACGATTGCGGCGGGATCGCCGGGACGGCGACCGGAAATCTTCACCGGAAAATCGACGCCTGAAATTTTCTTCACGACGTCGATCACTTCGAGCACGGAGAAGCCGCGCTCGTAGCCGCAATTGCAGGTGATGCTCGTTCCGCCCGCGCGCAGGCGATTCAGGGCGTCGAGATGGGCCTGCGCCAGATCGCTGACGTGAATGTAATCGCGCAGGCACGAGCCGTCGGGCGTCGGATAGTCGGTTCCGAAAACCTCCATGCCCTTGCGCAGCCCCAGCGCGGCCTGCGCGGCGATCTTGATGAGATGGGTGGCGTTGGGCGTCGACTGTCCCGAACGGCCAAGCGGATCGGCGCCGGCGACGTTGAAATAACGCAACACCGTGTAGGTCAGCGGATGGGCTTTGGCCACATCCTCCAGCATCCATTCCACCATCAGCTTCGAGCGGCCGTAAGGGGAGATCGGCTTCAACGGCTCGTCTTCCGTCACGGGATTGCGCTCGGGATCGCCGTACACGGCGGCCGTGGAGGAAAAGATGAAATGATTAACGCCGGAATCGACGGCGCATTCGAGCAAGGTGCGTGCCTTGGCGGTGTTATTGAGATAATAACCGAGTGGATCGCTGACCGATTCCGGCACGACGATCTTGGCGGCGAAATGGATGATCTCGTCCACATCGTAGCGCGCCATCGTCTCGGTCATCAGGTCTTCGTCGCCGAAATCGCCGACGACGAGCGGGATTTTGTCCGGGACGGCCCAGCGGAAGCCGGTGGTGAGATTGTCGACGACGACGACTTTCTCGCCTGCGTCCTGCAGGGCGAGAGCCATATGGCTGCCGATATAGCCGGCGCCGCCGGTCACCAGAATCGTCATCGGTTTCTCCGCTTTGCGCGCAATCAAACGATTATAGCGCGCCCTGGCTTAATATTTCCGATACGGGGCGCAGCTTGCGGAAGAGGCCGGATGGTCTAGCATCGCGCCGCCGCTAACGGAGGCAAGCTCATGGGCGACCGGCTGAAATATCAACTCGAAGAAAAGCATATTCCAAAACATTGGTACAATATTCAGGCCGATTTGCCCGTCGCCGCTCCGCCCGTGCTGCATCCGGGCACCCGCCAGCCGGTGGGGCCGGACGATCTTGCGCCGCTGTTTCCGATGGCGCTGATCATGCAGGAAGTTTCCGCCGAGCGCGAAATCGAAATTCCAGATCCCGTGCGCAACATCTATCGCATGTGGCGCCCCACGCCGCTGTTCCGCGCTCGCGCGCTTGAGCGCGCGCTCGATACGCCGGCGAAGATTTTCTACAAATACGAGGGCGTTTCGCCCGCCGGTTCGCACAAGCCCAACACCGCCATTCCGCAGGCCTTCTACAACAAGGAAGCGGGCGTCAAGCGCCTGTCGACGGAAACGGGCGCTGGCCAGTGGGGCTCCTCGCTCGCCTTCGCCGGCTCGCTGTTCGGTCTCGACGTGACCGTCTATCAGGTGCGCGTTTCCTACGACCAGAAGCCGTACCGGCGCGCCTTGATGGAGACCTATGGCGCCCATTGCCTGCCCTCGCCGTCGAACACGACCGATTACGGGCGCAAGGTGCTGGGCGAAAGGCCCGATCATCCCGGCTCGCTCGGCATCGCCATTTCCGAAGCCGTCGAAATCGCCGCAAAAGACCCGCAAACGAAATATGCGCTGGGCTCGGTGCTCAATCATGTTCTGCTGCATCAGAGCGTCATCGGCATGGAGGCGATGGAGCAATTGATGATGGCTGACGCCTGGCCCGACATCGTCATCGGTTGCGCAGGCGGCGGCTCGAATTTCGCGGGCATCGCCTTTCCCTTCATCGGCGAGGCGTTGCGCGGCAAGGCGAAAAAGCCGCGCATCGTGGCGGTCGAGCCGGCGGCGTGCCCTTCGCTGACGCGCGGCAAATACGCCTATGATTTCGGCGATACGGGCCACATGACGCCGCTGTCGAAAATGCATACGCTCGGGTCGTCGTTCACGCCGCCAGGCTTTCATGCGGGCGGCCTGCGCTATCACGGCATGGCGCCGCTCGTATCCCATCTCAAGGAACTCGGCGAACTGGAGGCCGTCGCCTACGGTCAACGCGGCTGTTTCGACGCCGCGATCAAGTTCGCGCGCTGCGAGGGCATCGTGCCTGCGCCGGAATCGACACACGCCATCAAGGCTGCGGTGGAGGAGGCGCTGCGGTGCAAGCGCGACGGCAAGCAGGAGACGATCCTGTTCAACCTGTCCGGCCACGGCCATTTCGACATGGGCGCCTATATCGATTACTTCGCCGGCAAGATCGAGGATGTCGCCTACGACGAGCGCGAACTCGCCCGCGCGATGGCCGATTTGCCGCAGGTGGCTGCGGAATAAGGCGTTCTTAATGACGAGACGCTAAAATCACAGCCCGTCATTGCGAGGAGCGAAGCGACGAAGCAATCCATCCCGTAAGCTTGCCCTGTGAACGGGATGGATTGCTTCGCTTCGCTCGCAATGACGAGCGCCTTCAGAACGAATTTTCACAGACGGACCCATCCATGACCAAACGCATTCGCAAAGCCGTATTCCCCGTCGCCGGACTTGGCACCCGCTTTTTGCCGGCCACCAAATCGATGCCGAAGGAGATGCTGACGGTGGTCGACCGCCCGGTGTTGCAGCATGTGGTGGACGAGGCGCGCGAGGCGGGAATCGAGCATTTCATCTTCGTCACCGGCCGCGGCAAGGCGGTGATCGAAGACCATTTCGACATGTCCTACGAGCTTGAGGACACGCTGCAGAAGCGCGGCAAGAAAAAGGAATACGACGCGCTGATGGCCGACCTGCCCGCTGCGGGCGCCACGAGTTTCACGCGTCAACAGGCGCCGCTTGGTCTTGGCCACGCCGTGTGGTGCGCCCGCGATATCGTCGGCGACGAGCCCTTTGCCGTGCTGCTTCCGGACATGGTGACGATGGCCAATGGCGCGAAAAAGACGCGCTGCCTGCAGCAATGCGTCGCTGCCTATGAAAAGCATGGCGGCAACATCATCGCGGTGGAGGAAGTGCCGCCGGAAGAGACGCATCAATATGGCGTCGTCGCCATCGGCAAGGACGAAGGCCATACGTTCGAAATCACCGGCATGGTGGAAAAGCCGCCGAAAGGCGCGGCGCCTTCCAACGCGATCATCTCGGGTCGCTATATTCTCGGGCCTGAGATTTTCGCGATTCTGGAAAAGGGGGAGAAGGGCGCGGGCGGCGAGATCCAGCTGACCGATGGCATGAAGGCGCTGGCGAAATCGCAGGCGTTTCACGGCGTGCGTTTCGACGGCGTGACCTACGACACCGGTTCGAAGCTCGGGTTCCTGATGGCCAACGCCGCATTTGCGCTCGCCAATCCTGAATTGGCGGGGCCCTACAAGGCGGGGCTTAAAAAGCTGCTGGGGTGAGATGTCACGCCGGCATTGCGGCGGCCCGTCTGCAACGACGGGCGGCTGCTCAGCGCTGAAGGCGCAGGCCGAGCAGGAACACGTTGGCCGTGTAATCGATGCCCGGCGTCGGCGAATGCAGCCGCTCGTAGGCGTAGCTCGCGCGCACCAGGAACGCGCGCGTGAGATGATAATCGATCTTCGCGCCGGCGGTGATCAGATCCTGATCGAGGCTGGCGAAATTGCCCGCGCTCGCGGCCGGATTGTAGCCTTGATAATGCGTGTTCTGATAGCCGCCGAAGCCGGTCAACGTCACGTTGCGCATGAGATCGTGCGTGATCTCGCCTGACACCGAACGCACGATGGCGCCCGATGCGTTGGCGATGTTGGTTTCGGCCTGCGTGGTCGAGCCTTTCAGCGTGAGCCGGGTCAAGGGCGAGGCCTGCCAGACGAGCGAACCGTCCACGGTGGGGCCGCGCACGGAAACGAGACGGCTGTCGTTGAACTTGCGGTCGATATAGCCGGCGGCGATTTCGCCGGTCAGCTGGCGGTTGATTTCAAATGTCGTGCCCGCACGCACTGCAAGGCCGCGCGAATCGCGATCAAATCCGTTGATGTCGCGCGTATTGTCGTAGAGGCGCCTGTCGAGCGTCGCCTCCACAAAGGGCTTGAAGCCGGGCGTGATTTCGTAAGACAGACGCGGTCTGAGGCTGAGCGTCGAATAATTGTCCATCGACAGCAATTGTGTCGTGCCGTCGGAGAAATGCGCATCGCCCGTTTCGGTCCGGTCGTAACCGCCGCGCAGCGAGGCTTCCAGCCGGTTAAATTTCTGCGTCACGCCGAGATAGGCGCCGGCTGTCCAGGTAACGGGCCGGTTGGTGGAGACGGCCGTGCTCGAACCCGGCTGCAATTCGGGCGAGCCTTGCCGGATCGTGTCGATCGAAAACTGGCCGCCGACGTCGATCTTCGTATCGCGCGTCACGTCGATGCGGCCGGCGATCGAACCCTTGCCGTCGGGGCGGTTGGCGGCCGAAACGCCGAAATAGTCCGTGTATCCGCCGCGCAGGTCGCCGCTCAGCGCGTGATTGTTCCAGTCGGACTGGAATGCGGCGCCGCCTTCGGCGCGCAGGAAAGCCGCGCCCTTGGCGGGATGCTGCACGCGGTTGGGGTTGCTGTCGTAGCCCGTGTCGACTTCCGCATAGGGCTTTAGCCGAAGGCCGATCACGTCGAGCCCGGTCGGTTCGTATGGGTTTTCGTCGACCTTCGTGCGGCGCGGAGCCGGCAGCAACGGCGCCTCGGCGACGCCTGTTGGCGGCCGCCAGTCGGGCCGCTGCGGGTCGGGCGTTTCGCCGCGCCGCGCCGCCTGGGCGCGGCGCCGGGCGGCGTAGGACGTCGGATAGGGTTCGAGCTGGGGCAGGGGCTGGCGGTTCACCTTCACCGAAGGATTGGGCAGCGGGCGCGTCTGGCGCTTGCGGGGCTTGCCGTAATTGGTGACGTCGCTGGCGCCGGCGGGGGCGCTGCCGGCCGAATAGGTCGCGGGCGGGGCGACCACCGCATTGGCGTCGACCGGCGGGATGGCGGGGTTGGGCGTCAATTGTCCGCCGCCCGAGCCGTAGGCCGGGGGCAAGCCGCCCGGCGTCGGGGCAAGGCCGGCGCGCGGCATGGCTGCGCCGCGCAGGCCCAGCGTGTCGGCCGGCGCGTCTTCCAGCGATTGCGCGACTGCCGGCGCGCTCGCCAGCGCGCAAATGGCGGTCGTCAGCAGAAAATGGATGGTCCGCGACACAGATTCTCTCGCGCGGCGGCCGCATGAGGGCCGTCGCGCCCGCAAATCTAGATTTTTATGGTTAACGTTTGCTTACCGCTGCGGGAAACCGGCCGCCGCGTAACCGGCTGTTAACCCTGACTGATGCTTAAAAGAAACGGGCGTTTCCCGCCCGCCGGGCGCCGCGCCCGGGCCAAAGAAATGACCGATTTGCGGCGGATATCCGCGCCTTTCCAACCCATCCGCCGCGCGATTTGCGAAGGACCAGCCGATGCCCCCTGCCGAAATAGCCGCCGCGGCGGCGCCTGTCGCCGAAGTTTCCGTGTGGAGCATGTTCCTGCACGCCTCCATCGTGGTGCAGGCGGTGATGATCGGGCTGCTGGCCGCCTCCGTCTGGTGCTGGTCGATCATTGTCGACAAGACGCTGCTGTTCCGCCGCACGCGCGCGGCGATGGATTCGTTCGAGGAGATGTTCTGGTCCGGCCGTTCGCTCGAGGAGCTTTATCAATCGCTGTCGGAGCGGCCCACGAGCGGCATGGCCTCGATTTTCGTCGCCGGCATGCGCGAGTGGAAGCGCTCGTTCAGCCACGCCGGCGCCTCGTTCATGGGGCTGCAGGCGCGCATCGAGAAAGTGCTTGATGTTTCGATTGCGCGCGAAGTCGAAAAGCTCGAGTCCAACCTGCTCGTGCTCGCAACCGTCGCTTCGGCCGGTCCCTTCGTCGGCCTGTTCGGCACGGTCTGGGGCATTATGACCTCGTTCCGTTCGATCGCCGCTTCCAAGAACACATCGCTCGCAGTCGTCGCGCCGGGCATCGCCGAAGCCTTGTTTGCGACCGCCATCGGCCTTTTTGCGGCTATCCCTGCGCTGATCGCCTACAACAAGATGCAGGGCGACGTCGCCAAGACGCAGGCGCGCCTTGAAAGCTTCGCTGACGAATTCTCCGCCATTCTGTCGCGTCAGATCGATCAGCACGCGGCCTCCGAGCGCGCGGCCTAGGAGCGACCACCATGGGCATGTCGATGGCCGCAGGCCGCAAATCCGGACGCCGCCGGCGCGGCGTGCCGCGTTATGGCGCGATGGCCGATATCAACATGACGCCGTTCATCGACGTCATGCTTGTTTTGCTCATCATCTTCATGGTCGCGGCCCCGCTGCTCGCCACGGGCGTTGCAGTCGATCTGCCGCAGACGAAGGCTGCGCCGCTCAACATCGAGCAAAAGCCGGTGTCGATCTCCATCGATGAAAAGGGTCAGATTTTCCTGATGGACCAGCCCGTCGCGATCGACAATCTCGTCGACAAGCTGAAAGAAGCGGCCAAGGCCGGCGCGGACGAGCGCGTCTATGTGCGCGGCTCGAAAGCGGTGAATTACGGACGCATCGCGGAGGTCATGTCGCTTGTCACCGGCGCCGGGTTCAAGAAGGTCGCTCTCGTGACCGAGCCGGAGAAAAAGTAGGGACGCGCCGTGCAGGTCTCGCGCAAAGAGCCCGGTTTCGTCGTCTCAGCGCTCGCGCATGCGAGCTTGCTGGCGCTGACGCTCGTCGCCTTCTCGCGCACCGAAAAATTCGACGACGCGCAGGAAGCCGTTCCTGTCGAAATCGTCACCGATCAGGCCTTCAGCCAGATCGCCAAAGGCGAAAAGAGCGCGAAGGAGGCCAAGCCTGTCCAGCGCGCGGAAAAAATCGCCGAGATTCACGAAACCAAGGAGCCGCCGCTCGCCGAGGCGAAGAAGGACGTGCCGCCGCCGCTGCCGCCGCTGCGCCCGCAGATCGATCCTGGCCATGATGACGAGCCGAAAAAGCCGGAACCGCAGCGCATGGCGGCCGCGCCGCCCCCGCCGCCGCGGCCCGAACCCGTGAAGCCGGCGCCCGAACCGCCGAAGCCCGAGCCTGTCAAACACGAGCCGCCGAAGCCGGTCGCCAAGCCAGCGAAAGCAGAGCCCGAGGAAAAACCGGAGGCAGACGACGCCGAACCGGTGAAGCCGCCCGTACGTCCGAAGGAAGCGAAAAAAGAAGAGCCGAAGAAGGAAGAGCCCAAGCCGAAGGAAGAGGCGAAAAAGCCCGAGCCGAAAAAGCCGGAGCCGCCGTCGCGTCCGCATCCGACGCGGCAGGAGGTTCAAAAGGATTCCAAGAAACTCACCGACGAGGTCGCCAAGCTGCTGGCGCAATCGAAAGCCGAGGACAAGGCGAAGACGGACAAGCCCGCCTCAAAGCCGAAGTCGGGCGACGAGACCAGCACGACCAAATCGAAATTCGATTCCAGCGCGATTTCGAAGCTGCTCGATCATGACAAGCCGCAGGCGACGGGCTCGACGGGCCGTGAGGTCGTGCGTACGGCCGCGCTTGGCGCGCAGCGCGCGCATGCAACGAAAATGTCGCCCAGCATGATCGACCAGCTGAACAGCCTGATGATCGATCAATACAAGAAGTGCTGGACCTATTTCGGTTCAGGATCGGCGCGCAATTATGTTCCTGTCATTCGCGTGCGGTATCGCACGGACGGGTCGTTGGCGCAGCCGCCTGTTCTCGTCAACCCGCCATCCGATCCCGCCTTCGCAACCAAGGGCGAAGCGGCGCTGCGCGCGATCAAGGAATGCGATCCATTGCGCATTCCCGCGCAGTTTTCTCCCTATTACGACGAATGGAAGGCGCTCGCCTTCAAGTTCGATCCGGACGAATAAACGAGGTTCTCATGTCGTTCATTCTCTCACGTCGCTCGCTGATCGCCGGCATGGCGCTGACGCCGCTGACCGCCGTTGCGCAGGAACGCACGCTGGAAGTGCGCCCCGGCGGCGCGTTCAAGCCGGTGCGCATCGCCGTCATGCCGTTTTCCGGAGACGGCGAGGCGGCGAAGCTCTTCACCAACGTCATCGGCAATAATTTCAAACGCTCGATCTTTCTGCAGCCGGTCGATGCAGCCTCGTTCCCCGAACAGAATCTTTCGGGCGAGCAGGCGCCCAATTCCGACGCATGGCGCGCGGTCAACGCGCAATATGTCCTGACGGGCCGCGTGACGCGCGAGGGACGCCAGCGCGCGGAGTTCCGCCTGTGGGACGTCAACACCGGCCAGCAGGCGGCGGGCCAGCAATATGTGACCGATCCGCATGTTTCGCGCCGCGTGGCGCATATCATTTCCGATCAGGTCTTCTCGCGCATCACCGGCGAGAAGGGCTTTTTCGACACGCGTATCGTGTTCGTCGATGAAACAGGACCGAAGGACCAGCGCCGCAAACGCCTTGCGGTGATGGATCAGGACGGCGCCAATGTGCAGTATCTGACCCGCGGCGAGGAGCTCGCCGTCACGCCGCGCTTTTCGCCCTCTTCGCAGGATGTCGTCTATATGGCGTTCGGCGGCGACGAGCCGAGCGTCAAGCTGATCAATCTCGATACGCGCCAGCGCGAGGCGGTCGGCAATTTCCCGGGCATGACCTTCGCGCCACGCTTTTCGCCCGATGGCCAGAAGGTCGTGATGTCGCTGTCGCAGGGCGCCTCCAGCGCGCTTTACACGATGGATCTGCGCACGCGCCAGACGACGCGGCTGACGGATTCGACGGGCATCGACACATCGCCCTGCTATTCGCCCGACGGCGGGCGCATCGTGTTCGAATCCGACCGCGGCGGCACACAGCAGATTTACGTCATGCCGGCGGGCGGGGGCGGCGCAAAGCGCATTTCCTTCGGCGAAGGTCGTTACTCGACGCCGGTCTGGTCGCCCAAGGGCGATTACATCGCCTTTACGCGGCAATCGAAAAACGGCTTCGGCATCGGCGTGATGAAGCCAGATGGATCTGGCGAACGCATTCTCACGGAAGGCTTCCACAACGAAGGCCCGACCTGGGCGCCGAACGGGCTGTTCCTGATGTTCTTCCGCGATCCGGGCGGCGGCGGCGGTCCGAAGATTCACATGACGGACGTTTACGGGCGTGGCGAATTCACGGTGCCGACGCCGTCCTATGCGTCCGATCCGGCGTGGTCGCCGCTGCTGAACTGAGCTTGCGCGCCGGCGGCCTTTTCAGGCCGCCTTCGCTGGCGTCTTGCGGTTGAGGCTGACGAGCAGCGCGCCCGCCAGCGCGCCGGCGGCAATCAGGATTTGCACCGCGAGCGCCTCGATTGTCGGATTGAGACCGAAGGCGACGAGCCAGTCGGCATGCGGGGCCGCGCTCGCCGGAAGCAGCGCCTGCTCCTGCAATTCCTGCATCGCGCCGCCGATGAAGCGCAAACCCATCACGAAAAGCAGCGCCGAGGTTACGAGGAACACCGGCCGCAGCGGCAATTGCAATGCGAGCCATTGCATCGCGTAGTAGAACGCCGCGAGCAATGCGGCGGCGCCGACGAGGCCGAGCGTCAACGCAAGGCTCCAGCCGCCGCTCGTCATGGCGAGGGCATGCAGGAACAGCGCCGTCTCCGCGCCTTCGCGGAACACGGCGAGAAAGGCGATGGCGCCGATCGACCAGGCGCGCGGCGCATCGAGCGCGCGGCTGGCCATTTTCTGCAGTTCGGCTTTCCACGCCGCTGGGTTCTGGCGCAGGAACATCCAGCCGCTCATGTAAAGCATCAACGCCGCCGCAACCGCCATGACGAGCGCCTCCATGCGATCATCGTGCGCGCCATTGAAAGCCAGCTGGAACACGATGGCGGCGACGATGCTGGCGGCAATCGCCGCGAGCGCGCCGATGGACAGAGCGCGCACCGCGCCGCTTGCGCCAGCGCGTTTGAGAAACGCGCCGAGCGCGGCCAGCACCAGGATGGCTTCCACGCCTTCGCGCAGCAGGATGGCGCCCGATTGCAGGGCGAGGGACAGAGCGTTCATCGGAACTTTCCCGAAAAAGTTGAGCGTTGCAGCGGTGATAGGCGCGCGCACGCCGCAACGGCAATCGAAAAGCGGCGCGTGCCCGTGTTTGCTAATTGGAATGATTTTAGAAAACGCTTTTTCGCCACGCCGGCGCCGCAATGGATTCTTAACCACGATTGCGAATGGCGCGAATGCCACACAATCGGCAAAGGCTCCATCAAGGTTGATAAAACCTTTGCTTAACTCTTCGAGCGCTACGACTGGCGCCAACGAGTTTTGCGTCAAGGAGTGTTAAACGATGTCGACATCGCGCGTTCTCAAATTCGCTGCGCTGCTTGCCGCTGGACTGGCGGTGACGGGCTGCGCCAAGAATACGGCGGACGACGCCAGCCTGCTGGGCGGCGGCGCAGGCGCAGGCGGCGCCGGACGTTACGGCCGCGGCGGCGCGATCAACGGTCAGGCGCTGCCGGGCAGCCAGCAGGATTTTGCGCAGAACGTCGGCGACCGCGTCTTCTTCGAATCGGATTCGTCCGATCTTTCCGCCAAGGCGCAGGATACGCTCAACAAGCAGGCTGAGTGGTTGCAGCGCTACGGGCGCTACAACTTCACCATCGAGGGCCACGCCGACGAACGCGGCACGCGCGAGTACAATTTCGCGCTGGGCGCCCGCCGCGCTGAAGTCACGAAGGATTATCTGGTCGCGCGCGGCGTTTCGGCCTCGCGCATCAAGACCATCAGCTATGGCAAGGAACGGCCCGTGGCCACCTGCGACGACATTTCCTGCTGGTCGCAGAATCGCCGCGCCGTCACCGCGCTGCGCGGCGGCCAGTCGTAAACGACAGGCTTCAGGTCGAAATCAGGGCGCGCGCCTTCGTAGAGGGCGCGCGCTTTGCGTTTCCGGGGCGCAAAACACAAGCGATTTGTATCAATTTTGTCACATCGCGTGGCTTTCGGACGATCGAGAACCCGCGCGCTCCGCCGCGCTCTTGCCGGAATTTCGCCTCCAGCGCACAGTTCACACATAGACCGCATCGAAAGCGGCATTCGAGGGAACATGGAGGATTTCATGCTGGCATTCGCCGCAACGCGTCGCGCCGCTTTGTCCGCTGTCGCCGTTTCAGCCCTGTTGGCCGCAGCGCCCGCTGGCGCACAGCAATTCTCCACGCTCTATGCATTCGGCGACAGCTATGTCGACCAGGGCAATCTGCTCCCGCCCGGAACGAATCCCATCTATCCGACGGGGCGCTTCAGCGGCGGCACGAATTACATCGACTATGTGTCGGGCTATTACGGCCTGCCGGTCTATAATTTCGCGATCGGCGGATCGCAGACGGGCGCAACCAATACGGTTGGCGCGGGCATTCCGGGCTTCCTGCAGCAATGGATGGGCTTCACGCTCGCGGGCGGGCGCATTGCGCCGACCGATCTTGTCGCGCTCAACATCGGCGGCAACGATGCGCGCGCCTATTATCAGTCCGGCGGCACGCTGGGCGGCGTCGGCGCCGCGTCCGGCGTCAGCGCGGCGCAGGCGATGGCGGGCGTGAACGCGCTTGTCGGCGCGGGCATGCGCAATCTCGTCTTTACGGTGGGCGATGTCGGCGCGCTCGCGGAAGCGGGCTTCTATCCGTCATCCATGACCAGCGTGGGCACAGCCTATAGCCGGGCCTACAATGCGCAGATGCAGATGGGTCTCGCCCCGCTCGCTGCGGCCGGCGTGCGCGTCGAATATGTCGACATCGGACTGCTCGGCCAGCAGATCAAGGCCAATCCTGCGCTCTATGGCGTCGCCAATCCCGGCATGTGCCCGTTGAGCTGCGTCGGCAATCCCGCGCTGCAGAGCCAATATCTGTTCTATGTGGACGGCATTCATCTGACCTCGCTCGGCTTCAACATCATGGGCGAGTATGTCGTCAATCGCCTCAATGCGCCGATGACATTCGCAGCGCAGGGCGACATCGGCCTCACGTCGACGGCGAATTTCGCGTCGCGCATGTTCAACCGGCTCGATCTGTTCAATCCCGCATCCTCGATCACGCCCTCGCAGGTCATGTCCTATGCGCCGGGCGCCGTGCGCAAGGGGCCGCTGGTCGATGTTCCGCGCGCAGCGCCTGCCTCGCCGCTCGCCATTTTCATCACGGTCAACGGGTCGCTCAGCGAGCGTCGCGCCAGTCTCAATTCCTACGGCTACGATCTCGACAGCGTGGGCGGCACGATCGGCGCCGAATATCGCGTAGCGCCCAACGCGCTGATCGGCGTCGCGTTCGATTACGCCAACGCTTCCGCATCGTTCAAGACGAACGGCGGGCGCACCGAAGCCAATGTATTCCAGTTTGGCGGCTATGGCGCGTGGAACGGGCGCAACGCCTTCGTGCAGGGCGCGGCCTCGTTCGGCCTGGTCGCCTATCACAACTGGCGTCCGGGCGTCGTCAGCCTCATCTCGTCGAACCCGCATGGCTTCACCGTCTCGGCCTCCGCCAAGGCGGGCTATCTGTTCGACGTTGCGCCGGGTCTGCGCGTCGGGCCGATCGCGGGACTTGCCTATGCGCATGCCTCGGTCGGCAGCTATGCTGAAACAGGCGATCCCGTGCTGAACCTGTTCCTGCGCGAGCAGAAGGCGGAAGCGCTTGTCGGCAGCTTCGGCGCGCAGATGCGCCACGGACTCGACCTGTGGGGCCGTCGCCTGAATTACTACGTCAATCTGACGGCGGAGAACGACTTCATCGGTTCGGGCCGCATCATCCAGTACGGGGCGACGTCGGCGCCGATCATCGTCAACAACTGGCGCTTGCCCAATGGCGGCCATGGCCAGCTCTACGGCCGGGCGGCGCTGGGCATTTCGTCCGACATCGGCTACGGCGCGAGCCTGTCGCTCAACCTTTCGCAGACGTTCCTGCGACGCGGCGGCGAGGAGTTCACCGGTTCGGGCGGTGTAAAATTCGCCTTCTGAAGCCATCGTTCGGACGGAATTTCGCGGCATAGCGGAAAATGCTAAGCGTCCGCCCGGACGCAGTTGGAATTTTCGCGCATGTCTCCCTCTATCCGTCGAATTTCGATCGCCGCGGCGCTGGCGTTGCTGAGCGCCACGTCTGCTCCCGCCCAGATGTTCAATCGGCCTGCCGCGCCGCCCGCCGATCTCGGCGACGAGGATCAGCCGCCGCCCGGCGCGATGCAGCAACGCGGGCCCGATCTCGGCGCCTTTACGGTTCGCATCGAGCGCATGGAGCGGCAGTTGCGCGACATGACGGGACAGATCGAGCAATTGCAGTTCGAAAACCGCAAGCTCGAAGAACAGGTGCGCAAATTGTCGGACCGGCCGGCCGCAGCGCCGACGGGGCCTGTCGTTGTCCCTGCGACGCCGGCGGCGCCTGCCGAAGCAGGCCGCCTGCGCCGGAGCGACGCCTTCGATCCGGCGGTCACGCCCAATGCGCCCGGCGCGCCGCGCCCGCTTGGCCAAACGCCCGCCTCAAACGCGCCGGCAACGCCGGGCGCTGGCCTGTCCTCGCCCAACAGGCCGCTCGATCTCAACAGCGCCAAGGCTGAGGAGACGCCGGCGGTTGCGCCCGTTCAGCCGATGGGCGCGCGCCAGGAGTTCGAACAGGCCGCCAGCTTTCTCAAGCAAGGTCAGTACGAGCAGGCGGAAAAAGGCTTCTCTGGCTTTCTGGCGAAACATCCCAGGAGCAAGCTGGCCGCCGATGCGACCTATGATCTTGGCGAAAGCTTCTATCTGCGCAATCGCCATCGCGAGGCGGCCGAACAATATCTGAAGATCACGACGGCCTATTCCAATTCCGCGCGCGGACCCGAGGCGCTGGTGCGTCTTGGCCAATCGCTTGTCGCGCTCGGCGCCAAGGAACAGGCTTGCGCATCCTTTGCGGAAGTCTCGACGAAATATCCGAGCGCATCCAGCGCTATTCGCGCCGCAGAGCGCGAGTCCAAAAAGACTCAATGCTAGGCGCTGCGGCAGCCTCGCCTATGGCTGCGCCGCAGGATGTTTTTGCGTCGCTTGCCCAGGCGCGCGGTGTGCTGCTCGCCGTCTCGGGCGGCGCAGATTCCACAGCCTTGCTGTTGCTGGCGATGCGCTGGCGCGCAAGCGGCGGCGCGCCGCCTCTGTTCGTCGCGACGGTCGATCATCGCTTGCGCCCGCAATCGGCTGACGAAGCGAGGGCCGTTGCAGATTTGTGCGCGCAGCTTGGCGCGCCGCATGCAACGCTCGTGTGGCGCGGGCATAAGCCGAAAGCGCGCGTGCAGGAGGCGGCGCGCGCGGCGCGCTATCGGCTTCTGGCGGAGGAAGCCGTTCGCTGCGGCTGCGATGTCGTGGCGACTGGCCACCACGCCGACGATCAGGCTGAAACAATCCTGATGCGTCTGACGCGCGGGAGCGGCCCTGCCGGGCTCGCCGGCATGGCTGCGCGGGCGCCTGTGCCGGGCGCGCCCGCGCTTGCGCTCGCCCGTCCGCTGCTTGCTCTGCACAAGATGCAACTCGTCGCGCTTTGCCAGGAGGCGGGCGTCGCTTTCGTGGACGATCCCGGCAACGCTGATGAAGCTTTTGCGCGCGGGCGTTTGCGGCGGCTTGCCCCGCTGCTTGAGGCCGAGGGGCTGGATGGCGCCGCGTTGCTGCGGCTTGGCGCACGGGCGCGGCGGGCCGATGCGGCGCTGGCGGCCTTTGCGCATGCGCCGCGCGCGGGCTTCGTGCAGGAGGGCGGGGCCTTCCGCGCGCCGCTCGCAGAATTTCTCGCGCTGCCCGATGAAATCGGCCTGCGCATTCTCGCCGCAGCGATCATGCGCGCCGCGCCGGGCGCGAGGATCCGGCTTGAACGACTCGAAGCCTTGCATGCGCGGCTGAAGGGGGCGCCGCAGCGCTTTCGCGCCACGCTGGCGGGCGCGGCCATCGCCAGCGACGGAGGTCTTGTGACAGTGCGCCCCGCCCCGCCGCGCCGCGCGCTGCGCTAAGGCGGGCGCATCGACGCGCATGCGCGGCGGGATGCGTCGGCGGCGTCGTTATGGTAGAAGGGCGCGCCAGCGTTTTGCCCTGTGTATCGTGTGCGATCCGGTTCGTGTCGAGCGCAGTATTGCGGCGACCTGCGTTAAGCAACAATTGTGAGTTACCGCCACTTTTTCCGCCGATGCGGTATAAGCGGGCCTTCTTCTGGAGTTTTTTCACGATGAGCCGTTCCTATTTTGGCACTGACGGCATCCGCGGCGTCGCCAATCGCTTCATCACGCCCGAACTTGCTCTGAAAGTCGGGCAGGCGGCCGGTCTTGTCTTCAAGCGCGGCGAACATCGCCATCGCGTCGTCATCGGAAAGGACACGCGCCTGTCGGGCTACATGATCGAATACGGTCTCGTTTCGGGGTTCACCTCGGTCGGCATGGATGTGCTGATCCTTGGCCCCGTGCCGACGCCCGCCGTCGCCATGCTGACGCGCTCGATGCGTTGCGATCTCGGCGTGATGATCTCGGCCTCGCATAATCCGTTCGAGGACAATGGCATCAAACTGTTCGGCCCCGACGGGTTCAAGCTCTCGGACGATGTCGAGCGCGAGATCGAGGCGCTGCTCGGCGCCGATCTGTCGCAACAACTCGCCAAATCGGCGCAACTCGGCCATGCCCGCCGCGTCGACGACATTCGCGCGCGCTACATCGAATACGCCAAGCGGACGCTGCCGCGTTCGGTGACCTTCGAAGGTCTGCGCATCGTGGTCGATTGCGCCAACGGCGCGGCCTACAAAGTTGCGCCGGAAGCTCTTTGGGAACTTGGCGCGGAAGTGATCGCGGTCGGCGTCGATCCGAACGGCGTGAACATCAACCGCGATTGCGGCTCGACCTCGCCTGCCGCGCTGGCGGCGAAGGTGAAGGAGTTGCGCGCAGACGTCGGCATCGCGCTCGATGGCGATGCGGACCGCGTGCTCGTGATCGACGAGAACGGCCACACGATCGACGGCGATCAGATCATGGCTGCCGTGGCCGCCAACTGGAAGGACGAGAACCTGCTCGCGCGCCCGGGCGTCGTCGCCACGGTCATGTCGAACCTCGGTTTCGAGCGCTATCTGGCGTCCATCGGCCTGTCGCTGGAACGCGCGCAGGTTGGCGACCGCTATGTGCTCGAGAAGATGTTGGAAGGCGGCTACAATCTCGGCGGCGAACAATCGGGCCACATCATCCTGTCCGATTACTCCACGACCGGCGATGGTCTGGTGGCTGCGATGCAGGTGCTGGCCGTGGTGCAGAAGCGTGGTCGCCCGGTCAGCGAAGTCTGCCGCCTGTTCGAGCCGCTGCCGCAGATCCTGAAGAATGTGCGCGCGCGCAAGACAGCGCTGGAGGCCGATCCGGTCGGACGCACGATCGAGGCCGGCAAGATGCGGCTGGGCTCGGCCGGCCGTCTGCTCATCCGCCCGTCCGGCACCGAGCCGGTCATCCGCGTGATGGCCGAAGGCGAAGACCGCGCGCTGGTGGAGCAAGTAGTGGACGAAATCTGCGAGGCGCTGCAGGCCGCAGCGTGAGGCGGCGGCCCCAACAGCGCCGTGGATTTTAACAAAACGGCGGATTGGCCGTTAGGGTTAAGCTCTATTTAAGAATCATCTGCGAATTTTTCCTTCGTTGTCACTTTGGCGGTCGATTCAGGACCGTTTCAGCACACGAAGGGATATCCTCATGGGCAGCTTGAAAGCCCTTACCTTTGCCTCGACCGTCGCTCTTCTTGCGGCTGGCGTGGCCTCGGCGGCTGATTTGCCGCCCCCGCCTGCTCCGATGATCGAGGCGCCGGCGGCCGCGCCGGAATTTTCCGGGTTCTATCTGCGCGCCGATGTGGGCGCGGGCATCAACCAGCTTGGCGGCTGGCGCTCGAGCCTGCTGCCCTTCGATTACGCCACCGGCACCATTGCGGCGCCGGGCGCAGGCCTGATCCATCAGAGCATCGAACCTTCCGCGCTGTTTGGCCTTGGCGCCGGCTATCAGTTCAACGGCTGGCTGCGCGCCGACCTGACCGGCGAATACCGCACGCCGGCGACGCATTACGCGGCCGAAGCGGCCTTCTCCGCCTTCTGTTCCACGCAGGCGAGCGGCTATTGCTTGGACACATACCGCAGCCGAATCCGCACGGGTCTGTTCCTCGCCAACGCCTATCTCGACCTTGGCACCTGGGGCGGCGTGACGCCTTACGTCGGCGCCGGCGTCGGTCTGGCCAATCACCGTTGGGAAAACCTCGTCGACGGTCCTTACAATGGCGCGGCCGCCGACAAGTCGCAGACGAATTTCGCCTGGGCGCTCATGGCCGGCGTCAGCACCAACGTGCTGCCGAACGTGAAGCTCGATTTCAACTATCGCTACGCCAACATGGGCCGCGTCAGCTCCAATCCGGTGATCTGCCGCTCCAATCCGTGCTGGCTCGAATCGCAGAGCGCCAAAATCGCCTCGCATGATTTCCGCGTCGGTCTTCGCTACATGTTCGGCGATGCGAGCGTTGGTCCGCTCGTTCCCGCAGGCGCGCCAATCTTCGGCGGCGCTGCGCTGCCGACGCCGGCGCCGGTCGTGGCGCCGGGCCCTGGCCCGCTCGTGCGCAAATACTGAACGCACGTCTGGCTTCTGAAAAATCTCGAACGGCGCGGGTTTTCCGCGCCGTTTTTCTTTGTCTGAAGCCAGCCAAAAAATGTCACGGAATCATTAGGGTTAAGTCGATTTTAAGCATGTTGTTTCATCTTTGATTCGGAACTTCCCGGACGCAACGTCCGGCCGATGTCGAGGACCGAACATGAGAGTGCAGTCTGGCAAAATCGCGTTTGCGGCTTTCGCGGCGCTCACGCTGGCGATTTCAGCGAAAGCAGCCGATCTCGCTTACGCGCCGGCATCGCAGGAAGCTGCGCAAGACCGGCCTGTCGCGCTCGGCACGGGCTGGTATCTGCGCGGCGATCTGAACGTGGACAAGGTCGCCTCGATTCCTGTTTCGACCATGACGCTGCCGCGCTCGCAGAGCTTTCCCAATTCGCTCTCGATGACGATCGGCGCCGGTTACAAATACAACGATTGGCTGCGCACCGATCTCACGCTCGACTGGCAGAAGCCGCGCAACTTTTCCGCGCATACCATGACGACAACCTGCATCACCGGCTGGCATGCGACGTCGGGGACAACCGAAGCGCCGTTCACGGATAATTGCTCGGATTACACACAGGCGCGCGTCAACAATCTCGCGATCATGTTCAACGGCTATCTCGATCTCGGCACATGGGCGGGCTTCACGCCTTACGTCGGCGCGGGCGTTGGCGCGAATTACACCTATTCGAAGCTGAACCAGCGCTGGTGGATGAGCAATGGCGTGCCGTATCAAGTGACGACGCCGGACGCGCTGACCAGCAACACCTGGTACTATAATTGGGACGCGTACCGGATCGACAATGGCTGGCACCTCGCCTGGGCTGCGATGGCCGGCGTGTCCTATGCGGTGACGCCGAACATGTCGCTCGATCTGGGCTATCGCTACGCCAATCTCGGCACGATCCAGTCCGGCGGGTTGCTCGGCGCGTTGACGACATCGCGCAATACGATGCATTCGGTCCGGCTCGGCTTCCGCTACACGCCCGATCTCTGATCGCCCCTCTCATTCAACGCAGCGGCGGGCCATGCCCGCCGTTTTGCTTTGGCGAGGCTTCAGATGCTTGGCGCCTATGATGCGAAGGCTGCATCCGGCAGCTGCGCGACGGCCTCGCCGATGCGACGCATGTGGAGTTTTGCAGCGGCTTCGGCCTTGCGGGAATCGCCGGCGCGGATCGCTTCGTAGATGGCGCGATAATCGTCGAGGCGAACGGAATCCTCGACGGTTGCGTAAGCGCGGAATTGCACGCGCAGCAGATCGGCGCCGGCGCCGGGCATCAATCTTGTGAGCGCGCCGTTGCCGCCAGTCGTCAGGATGGCGGCGTGGAACTGGTTTCGCGCGCGCGCATAACGCAGGAAATCCTGTTGCACGGCCCTGTCGTTGATCGTCTTGAAGGCGCTCTCGATGCGGGCGATCGAATCGCCGCTGGCGATGCGTTCTGCAGCAAGGCGCGCCGAAAAACCGTTCAGCGTCTCCAGCAGCGCGATGATGTCGCGCGCTTCTGCGCGCGTGAGCGCGCGGACGACGGCGCTGCGATGCAGGTTCATGGCGACAAGGCCCTCTGCGGCCAGACGATTGAGCGCCTCGCGCACAGAGCCGCGCCCGACCTCGAAATCGCGCGTCAGATCCGCTTCGACCAGCCTTTGGCCTGGCGCATAGCGACCCCGGTAAAGCCCCTCGATGACGCCGCGGTAGACCACGCCGGGCGATCCATCCGCTTCGGGATTTTCCTGTCTCATTCCATGTGCGCCGTCATTGTCCGACATAATTGTTTATGAAAAGCGCGCGAAGCCTGTCAAATCCGGACTCAAAAAGCTTGACGCAAAACATGGCGACGCGAAAAGATTTCCCTCAAAGCCGCGCCAGTCGCCTCTTGGAGCCCGTTCCCATGCGCAACATTCTTGTCCACCTCGATTCCGGCGCACAGACGCCCAAACGCCTCAACATGGCCGCCGCTCTGGCCAAAGGCGCAGGCGCGCGACTGGTCGGCGTTTTTGCCGAGACCGCCGAAGCCCATCGCGTCGGCGTCGTCGCCGAATGGCCGCCGGAGAGCTACCGGGCGTCCGCCCATGCGGCGCAGGCTGCCTTCCAGACCGTGGCCGGCGGCCTTGCAGGTCACGCGTTCATGGATCTCAATCGGGGCGTCGAGGACGAGTTGCTGGCGCAGTTCGTCGATCTTTCGCGGCATTTCGACATGATCGTCTGCGGCCAGCCGACGAGCGAGGACGCGCGCACGCCCAAGGATCTGATCGAACGCGTCGTCGTCGATTCAGGGCGGCCGGTTCTGGCTGTGCCGCATGCAGGCGAATTTCCATCGATCGGCCATCGGCCGATGTTTGCGTGGAACGATTCCCGGGAAGCTGCGCGCGCTTTTGTCGACGCCATGCCGCTGGTGGCGCCGGGCGCGGAGGCGCTGGTCGTTTCCATCGCCAAGAGCGGCGAGAAAGCCGCGCTCGATTATGCGCGCCGTTCGCTCGATCTCGCAGTCGCGCATCTGGCAGCCTATGGCGTCAAGGCCACGGCCGATCAGACGATCGTTTCCGACATCGGACTGATGGATGCGCTGCTCAATCGCGCGTCCGATCACGGGGCCGATCTGATGGCGTTGGGCGCATTCGGCGGCCAGGGCTATCCGCGCTTTTCTCGCGGCAGCGGCTCGCGCTTCATGCTCAAACACATGACGGCGCCGGTTCTGCTGTCGCATTGAACGCGGCGCGGCTCTGGTTTGCAGCGACTTTGGGCGCGCTCGCCTGCGCACTCGCGCTCGCGTTCCTCGTTGTGAAACTCACGCCGAAAAAAGTCGCTCCGCTCGACACGCGCAAGGCCGCGCTGCATTCCGACATGGATCAGGCCATCGCCGGACTTAGCGCGCGCCTGCCGCAACGCATCGACGACGAGACCATCCTGCAATCCGTGGCGCGGCAGGACGACACGATCGTGTATCGCTACAAGCTTGAGCTTGCCGGGCAGGCGGCGCGATCGGGCGCCTTTGCGCGGCTGGCGGACAGGGGGCGGGCCAGCGCCAGCTTCATTGCGAAAGCGTGCGCCGATCCCGAAACGTTCGCATCACTCATGTCGGGCGCGCGATTGCGCTATTCCTACAGCGACAAGGACGGCGCAATGCTCGGCGAATTCGATCTCGACGCGCATGACTGCGCGGCGCAGCGAAGGTGAATGATGTGGCCGACATAACCATATGGCTGAACTGTTTCTGAGGAAGCTGAATTGCAAAGACCCGCCGGCGCAAGCCGGCGGGTCTTTGACTATGTGAAGGGGGTGAAACCGATCAGGCCTTGACCCAGATGCGGCACCAGCCGCTGGGCGCAATTGCGCCTGAAACATTCTTGCAAGCATTAGGCGCCTGCCACAATTTGCAATTGTCGCAGCGCTGCGCGCCATGCGGCGAACCTTGATAAGCTACTGCGCTTTGGGCGATTTTGGCCTCGGCTGCCGTTGCGACAAGGCTCACGACAGCGGCGCCGCCCAAGGTGGTCGCCAGAGCTTCGCGGCGGGTTTTCTGCGCATCGAAAAGATTGGTCATCGCGTTTCCTTTCCTGACCACTCAAGAAAGCGGCCGGTGCAAATTGCCCCACTCGCACGCATTCATTGTGCATGCAGCCAATGCGCAAGTGTTGATTCAGCGCAAATCCCGAAAGCTGATCGAGCGTGACGATGAAAGGGGCAGTCGGAGGATTCGCGGGAGGCGAACATGACCCAGGCCGATTTCAACATAGCGCTTGCACCAGCGGATACGCGCAAGCTTCTGCTTCTGCTCACCGCGCCCGCCGCCGCTGCTATCGCGCTCGTGGGCGCCGGACTTCAAATAGCGCCGCATGGCGCGCGCGCGATCCCGAGCTTCGCGCGACAGACAGGGCAGCCTTGCATGGCTTGCCATACAGACTTCCCGCAGCTCACGCCTTTTGGTCGGCGATTCAAACTCGGCGGCTATACATTGGGCGGCGGCAAGGGGCTGGAAGATGGTCAGCCGCCGATTGCGGCGATGGTCGCGCCAACCTTCACGCATACAGCGCGCAATCAGGATTCGCCGCCGACGCCGCAGACGCACACCAATAATAATTTCATCCCGCAGCAGTTCAGCCTGTTCTACGGGGGAAAGATCTACGGCAATCTCGGCGCATTCGTGCAGGGCACGTTCGACTATGCCTCGCAACATTCCTTTCTCGATAATACCGACATTCGCTACGCCGATACGACGCAGATCGGCTCGCATGATCTGCTCTACGGCGTCAGCGTGAACAATGGTCCGACGGTTCAGGACGCCTGGAACACTACGCCGGCCTGGGGTTATCCGTTTATCTCGTCTTCGCTCGCGCCGCAGTTCTCGCTTCCGGGGGCGCAGATCGAAGGAAATTTCTCGGGCCGTTCGGTCGGCGTGACGGCCTATGGCATGCTCAACGACATTTTCTTCGTCGAGGGCGGCCTCTATCGCGGCATGTCGAAAGGCATGCAGCGCGGGCTTGGCCTGCCATGTTCGGAAAATCAGGTCTGGGCGGACTACGTGACTGCGAATTCGCCGTTCAATTCGCCGATCTGCGCATCGGATTCGCTGCGCGGTTTTGCGCCTTACTGGCGCGTGGCCATCGAACCGGTGATCGGGGCGCACTCCTTCATGATCGGCGTGTTCGGATTTCATCCGCAGGTTGCGCCCGGCGGCGCATGGGGCGTTGGCGTCGACCGTTACGACGACATCGGCGTCGATGCGCAGTACCAATATATCGGCGACGTGCATTCGCTGACGTGGCGCATGTCGCACATCACCGAGAGGCAGCATCTCAATGCGACCTTCTGGGGCCTCGGCGGCTCGTTCAATCCGACTAATTATCTGAACAGCTTCAAGACATCGGCGACTTATGTGTGGGATCACACGATCGCTGCGACAGCCGGGTATTTCAGCGTGACCGGCTCCGCTGATCCGACGCTTTACAGCCTTTCCAACATCGGCGCGCCGACCGGCAAGGGGTTGCAGTTCGAATTGTCCTACATGCCCTTCAACAAGGGCGGACCTTCAGTCTGGCCGTGGGCCAACGCCAAGATCGGCGTGCAATACACGCATTATCTGAAGATGTACGGCGGCAGCACGGCGTTCGATTACGCCTTTGCAATGGCCAACGGGACGCCGGTCCATCACGCCAAGGACAATGATACGCTGCTCCTCTACACCTGGTTCGCCTTCTGAACCATTTTGCAGCAGCGACAGGCGGCTCCGGACAATGCTCCGGGGCTGTTTTGTTTGAAGGGGACGCGCAAGCGCCAGCAGCCGCCTGCGGGCCTTGGCGGGGCTACGAGACGACGCCGATATCAGGGATGTTTCGCGGTTTGGTAGCGGAGGAGGGACTCGAACCCCCGACACAAGGATTATGATTCCTCTGCTCTAGCCAGCTGAGCTACTCCGCCGCGCGCGATCTCGGGAGATCGACAGGCGCGGCGATATAGAAGCCGCGCGGAGAAGGTGTCAAGGATGCGATGACCGATGGCGGCCCGTGTCCAAAATATGTTTGCGCACGGCGCGCTACGACCATTCCCGCAAACATGGTTAACGTCTCCGCAAAGCCTGTCCCGAAACGGCGCGCGCGGTAACCAATTCGTTCTGTAATTGGCTGTTTTTATTATAAATTCATGGATGAATCGCAGGAGATTGGCGCGGCTTCGTTTAGGTAAATGTTAAATCGCCGCCGCTAGGATGGCAGTGTGTAAAGTTTCAGTCTCGAGTGCGTGAGTAATGTCCATGACCGAACCCCATCGGCCCCGGGTCAAATATGTGATCGGTCCCGACGGCAGTCCGCTGACCGTTGCTGACCTGCCCCCGCCCTCCACGAAGCGCTGGGTCATTCGCCGCAAGGCGGAAGTCGTCGCAGCGGTGCGCGGCGGGCTTCTGTCTCTCGAAGACGCCTGTCTGCGCTACACGCTGACAGTGGACGAGTTCCTTTCCTGGCAGATGTCGATTGACCAGCATGGTCTGGCGGGTCTGCGCACCACGCGCATCCAGCAATATCGCGTCTGAGGTTTTCCCGTTCCGTTCGGAGCTTGAACGCCGGCCTTCGGGCCGGCGTTTTTCATTCGTGCGGCTTTTGCTGCAACTCTTCCAGCGCCTGCGCCTCGTCGGCGACATCAGCGAGGCGGCTGCGTTCAAAGAGGAAAACCACCACCAGCGCCAGAGCCAGCGGCACGAGCAGATAGAACAGCCGGAACACCAGCAGCGCGGCCAGCACTTTCGACTTGGCGATGGCGGGCATCGCCTTGATGAACACCAGTTCGAAAACGCCAAGGCCGCCCGGCGCGTTGGAGACGAGGCCTGCCGAGAACGAGGCGAGAAACACCGTCAACACAGCGAAAAAGCCGGGATTGCCCTCTGCGGGCAGCGCGAAATAGATGATTCCGGCCGCCCCGATCAGTTCCATCGGCGCAGCGACCAGCTGCCGCGCGGTGATTTCGGGCGCGGGATATTCCAGCTTGAAGGCCCCGATCCGCAAAGGCTTCAACCGCAGGAGCGAGCCGATCGTGTAGAGCGCGACGAAGCCGAGGCAGGCGACGCCTACCACCCGCGCGGTCGTTGGATTGACGAGGGCGTGCGGCAGCATCGTGTCGAGGCGGGCGAGCTGTTCGGGCTCCAGCGTCAGCGCCAGGCCGCCGATCAGGATGACGCCGAGCGCGAAAGTAAAGGAGCAGAGCGCCACCAGAATAGCGACCTGCGCTGCAGTCAATCCTTTGGTCGAATAGGCGCGATAGCGCACCAGCGCGCCTGAAAACACCGAGGCGCCGATATTGTGCGACAGCGCGTACGTCGTGAACGAGCAGAGCGAGACGAAAGCCCAGGAGATATGCTTGACGCCAAGGTGCAGCAGCGCGATGCGGTCATACCAGGCGAGCGCGAAATAGGCGACGAGCGTGGAGAGGGCGGCCAGCGCATAACGGTGCGGCGGCAGGGCGCGCAGCGCCTCGATGACGTCCTGCTTGACCGCCTCGCCGCGAAATTCTCGCGCCAGCAGCCAGAAGGACGCCATGACGGCGGCGACGCCCAAAAGGGGCCAGATGTAATCGACCGCGCGCTTCATGCCGTTCCCGGCCCGCCGATTGCGGGCGAGGCAGACATGCACGAGAGGGGCCGCGCCTGCAAGGCGCAAAAAGAACGCCGGCGCGAGGGCCGGCGTTTACAGGGGATTTGGAAGGGGGCGGCGTCAGGCGCGCGCCATGCGCAAGCCGATTTCGGCGGCGCGGGCCGGCTCGGGGATACGCTCGGCGGCCTTTTCGCGGCCTTCGAGATTTTCCGCCTTGGCCAGCTCCTCCTGCGCTTCGGCGGCGGCGGCCTGGGCTGCCTCGAGCTGTCCCTTCAACTCGTCGAGCGAGGAGACGATATTGTCGCGGCGCGTCCGCGCGGCGCGAGCGTAGGTCGGATAGGCGAAATGGCTGGGGTCGGAAATGCGGGCGCGTTGCTCCTCGCCGGCGATTTCCTTGTCGAGATCGGCCGTCATGCGCGAAAATTCGGCGATCATCATTTCAATCTGGGCCACGCGACGACGCTTCTCGTCGGCCTGAAAACGTTTGAGCCTTAAAAGGGTATCCCGCGACTTCATGACACGCCACTCCAGGACTTTATAAGTCCGACACACATTGAACAGGGCATTCGCCGTTTTCCGCGAGACCCGTTCATCATGAAGGTTCTAGGTTGCTCGTTCGTTAAGCTCTGGACAAAAAAACGCCTGCGGACAAAGGTCGTTACAGGTGATTCGGCGCGTCTGCGCCGCACCTGCGAGGGCCGGTTTGTTAAGGGGCGCTGCGGCGCCGCCGGCGCGCTAAGAGTTTGTTAACTTGTCTGGTTAACAATTGTTGCTGCGTGACGAGGTTGCGCAGAGAGTGGTTTTACCAAGCCATTCGCAGCGTACGGACCGGAGTGTTGCGCGTCGGGGCCGGGGCAAAAGTTTCCATCCCGCCCCGGAACGACACGCCGATGACGGTTTGTTAACCAATAACCGTTAACCCTGTTGTGTCGATTGGCGTGCGGGAATTGCGAAAACAGCCGCGCAGCCGTGAGCCGACCTTGTCGGCCGGCACGGGGAAGGGTGGGACAAGAAAATGCGCGTACTACTGATCGAAGACGACAGCGCCACGGCGCAGAGCATCGAACTGATGCTCAAATCCGAGAATTTCAACGTCTATACGACGGATCTCGGCGAGGAAGGGATCGATCTTGGCAAGCTGTATGATTACGACATCATCCTGCTTGACCTGAATCTCCCGGACATGTCGGGTTACGAGGTGCTGCGCACATTGCGTGTCGCCAAGGTGAAAACGCCCATCCTCATTCTCTCCGGCCTCGCCGGCATCGAGGACAAGGTCAAGGGTCTGGGCTTCGGCGCGGACGATTATCTGACCAAGCCCTTCCACAAAGACGAACTTGTCGCGCGCATTCACGCCATCGTGCGCCGCTCCAAGGGCCATGCGCAATCGGTCATCGCCACAGGCGACCTGGTCGTCAATCTCGACCAGAAGACCGTGGAAGTCGGCGGCGCCCGCGTGCATCTGACTGGCAAGGAATACCAGATGCTCGAGCTGCTCTCGCTGCGCAAGGGCACGACGCTCACCAAGGAAATGTTCCTCAACCATCTTTACGGCGGCATGGACGAGCCGGAGCTGAAGATCATCGACGTCTTCATCTGCAAGCTGCGCAAGAAACTCGCCAACGCTTCGGAAGGTCGCAATTACATCGAGACGGTCTGGGGCCGCGGCTACGTCCTGCGCGAACCGAGCGAAACCGACGAGCGCATCACCGCGTAATCCCCCGCTCTCCTCCAAAAATCAAAACCCCGCGCGAGCGGGGTTTTCTGTTTCTCGGGGGTGAGATCCTGCTCTAGCAGGCGACCAGTCTTGGCCGGCGCGCCTTGCGCTCCAGAAAGCCGGGACATCCTTTCGCCGGCTCCAGCTCCTCGGACAGTCCGACGACAGTTTCAGCGGCGCCGAGCACGAGATAGCCATCAGGCGCCAGTTGCGCGCACAGACGCTTGAGCACATCGGCGCGCCGCGCAGGCTCCATATACATCAGCACGTTGCGGCAGAAGATGACGTCGAAACGTTCGAGCGCGGAAAAATCCGACAGGAGATTGAGACGGCGGAAGTCGACTGCGGCGCGCATGTAATCGCTGATCGTCCACATTTCGCCGTCGCGGCGGAAATGGCGCAGCAGCAAAGGCGTCGGCAGGCCGCGCTGGATTTCAAAATGCGTGTAGCGCCCAGAGCGCGCATCCGCCAGCGCGCTTTCCGATACGTCGGTGGCGAGCAATTCCACGCGCCATCCCGCCAGCGACGAAGAAGCCTCGTCGAGCATCATGGCGAGCGAGTAGGGCTCCTGGCCCGTTGCACAAGCCGCGCTCCAGATGCGCAAACGTCTTTCGCTTTCGCGCGCCTTGGTCAGACGCGGCAGGATGATTTCGCGCAGGGCCTGAAAGGGCGCGCGATCGCGGAAGAACAGGGTTTCGCGCACGACGAGCGCGTCGATGACATTGCTGAGTAATGCGCTGTCGCCCTTTTCGATCGCCGCGCACAGCGCGTCCAGATGCGGCAGCGCGCGCGCGACGAGAATCGGCTGCAGACGCTCCACCGTCTGTTCGGCGCGGCGCGGATCGAGCGCAACGCCGATACGCGTGGCGACAAGCGCTGCAAATCGGTCAAAGCCGGTCATTGGCCGCTCTCCCGCGCGTTGCGGCCGGTGAGGCGCGCGGCCAGCAGATCGGCTATGGCGGCTGGATCGCCCAGCGCGCAGGCAAGGCCGGCGCGCGCAACGGCGCCAGGCATGCCCCATACGACGCTGGAGGCTTCATCCTGCGCGATAACGCTGCCGCCCTGTTCGATGATGCGTTGCGCGCCGGCAAGACCGTCTGCGCCCATGCCCGTCAGCACGATGGCGCAGGCGCCCGGACCAAAGGAATCGGCGACGGATCGAAACAGCACATCGACCGCCGGCTTGCAGTAATTTTCCGGCGGCGTGTCGGAATAGCCCAGGATCATCTGCGCGCCGACGCGCAGCACCTTCAGGTGCTGGCCATGTGCGGCGAAATAGATCGAGCCGGCCTTGAGCACGTCGCCATTGGCGGCGGCTTTGGTCGGCCTGCCCGAAACGCGGCCGACATGTTCGCAGACAACATCGGTGAAATCGGCCGGCATGTGAAGAACGACGACGGTCGGCACATGCGTCATGAAAGGCGACAGGCGCGCCAGCAGCGCAGACAGCGCCTGCGGGCCGCCGGTCGAGGCGCCGATCGCGAGAATGCGGGGGCTCAGCGCGCCGAAACGGCGCAGCGGCCAGCGCTTGTCTGTGCTTTCAGCGGAACCTGTCTTGACCGCTGCGACGCTCATGCCAGCAAGCCGACTTCTTCGAGTTTGGATTGCACGAGCGCCTTGTCGAACGGCTTCATGATGTATTCGTTGGCCCCTGCGTGCAGCGCGCGCGCAATCTGCGCGACGTCGTTTTCGGTCGTCGAGAAAATGACCTTCGGATGCGCGCCGCCGTGCATTTTGCGCAGCGCGCGCAAGAAGGCGTAACCGTCCATGACCGGCATGTTCCAGTCGAGGAAAATCGCCTCGGGCATGCGATCGGAGCACATGTCGAGCGCGGCCTGGCCGTCCTCGGCCTCCACGACTTCGAACCGCATGCTTTCGAGAATGCGGCGTGTGATCTTGCGGATCACCGCCGAGTCGTCCACCACCAGAATGCGCATCATGGATGTGCTCCTTTTTCGCTGGGTTCCAGCGTCGTGTTGTCGGCCGGTCCCTTGCGCGCTGCGCGGATGTCAAACAGCGCGTCGAGGTTGAGGACAGGCAGGATGCCTTTTTCAAGCCGGTAATATTCCGATGTCGCCGCTGCGCGTTCGCCGGCAATGTGCGGGGGACGCTGCACGCGGTTTTCCGCCTCGCACAGCACGGCGTCGCCGACGCTGTCGACGACAAGCGCGTAGGATTCGCCTGCGCTGTCGATAGCGACGCCGAAGCTGCCCCTTTCGTGCGCGCCATCAAGGCCAAGCCGTTGCGCCAGCGATACGGCGACGACGATCTTGCCGCGCAGGTTGACGAGGCCCAGCACGACGCGCGGACCGAGCGGCGCCGGCGTGATGGACTGAATGCGGAAGATCGCCTGAACCGCGTCGACCGGCACGCCGAACATGCAGCCGCCGGCGTTGACGATGAAGCAGTTGCGCGCGCCCTCGCTCATGGCGCGCTCGAGCGGTTGGCGAAGGACTGCCGACTGGCTCATGCAGCGTTCTCCGCCAAAGCGCGCTCTTCCACATGCGCGGTTTCCGCATTCGGGCGCAGACGCCGCGCGAGCGTTTCGAGCAGCCCCTTGCGATCGAATTTTCCGGCGACCTCGTCCATGCCGCAGGCTTGCGCGGCCTCGACTATCTTCGGCGCCGTCTGCGCTGCGAGCGCAATGATCGGCATATCGGCGCTCCGTGTTTTCGCGCGAACCTGGCGGGCGAGCGCGTAGCCGTCCATGTCGGGCATGTCGGTGTCGGTCACCAATGCGTCGAAGGGACCGCTGCGTTCGATGGCGTCGAGCGCTTCGGCCGCGCTGGCGCGCGCCGTCACGGAATAGCCGGCCGCCGAAAGCACGGGACTCAGCATGTCGCGGAAGAAGGCGCGATCATCGACAAGGAGAATGCGATAGCGACGGTTGACGCCGCGTTTGACGGATTCTGGACGGGCGATGCGCATGTAATGCGTCAGATCGAGCAATTCGGCGACCACGCCGCCGAATTCGGCCGAACCCAGAACGCCCTCCTCAACCTGCGCGATCTGCACATCGAGCGGCGCCTCGACGATGTCGACGATTTCGTCGACAATCAGGCCGAGCGTTTCGCCGCCAACGCCCACGATGAGCACGGGCTGGCTTTCCTGCGCCATCGTCACGTCGCGCGCGGCGGGAAGCAGCGGCATCAGCTGTCCGTTGTGACGGATCACGAGGCCCGCGCCCGTTGTCTCGATCTGCGCGGGATCGACGCTTTCGATGCGCGTGATGAGCGACAGCGGCAGCGCCTTGTGCGCACCTTTGCCCGCCCGCAGCAGAACGATGCGCGCAGCGGACGTCGATTTGACGACAGGCTCCGGTGCGGCGACGCGATAGTCGCGCGTGCGCTGCACGCCCATTTGCGCAGCAACGCCGGCGCCGTCGAGAATGAGCACGACTGCGCCATCGCCGAGGATCGTTTGCCCGGAAAAAACGCCGATGTGGCGCAGCGGCGCTGCAAGCGGCTTGACCACGATTTCCTGAACATCGTCCACCGAATGAACAATCACGCCGCAAGACGCGCCGCCGATTTTCATGACGATGACGAGCCGCTCCTCATCGGCGCGCACTGGCGCGCTCTCAAGGCCGAGCATCGCGGCAAGGTCGGCGACGGGCAGAACATCGTCGCGCAGGCGCAGCACCATGGCGCCCTGCACGCCTTCGAGGCGATGCGGCGAATCGAGGCCGATCGAAACAACCTCCACGACGCCGGGCTGCGGCAGCGCGAAGCGCTGGCCACCCGCCGTCACGATGAGCGCGGGGGCGATGGCGAGCGTCAGCGGAATGCGAATGAGGAAACGCGCGCCTGCGCCGAATGTCGAGGTGACGGATACGGAGCCGCCGATCGCCTCGATATTCTCGCGCACGACATCGAGGCCGACGCCGCGGCCCGAGATAGCCGTTACTTTCGCGGCCGTGCTGAAGCCAGGCGCGAAGATGAAGCGGAATGTTTCCTCTTCGCTCATGCCGGCGATTTCATCCTGGCTCGTGAGGCCGAGCGCCAGCGCCTTGTCGCGGATCTTCGCAATATCGAGACCGCGGCCGTCGTCCACGACCTCGATCGTGATCTGGCCGGCTTCATGGGCTGCGCTGACACGGATATGGCCGATGTCGGGCTTGCCGCGCGCCAGTCGTTCCTCGGTCGATTCCAGCCCGTGATCGGCACAATTGCGGATCATGTGGGTGAGCGGATCGCGGATCAGTTCGATCAGCTGCCTGTCGAGTTCGGTTTCCTCGCCTTCGGTGACGAGTTCGATTTTCTTTCCGAGTTCGGCGGCCAGTTCGCGCACGAGGCGCGGCAGCGTCTGCAGCACGCGGCCCATCGGCTGCATGCGCGCGCGCATCACTGCGTCCTGCAGATCGGTCGCGACGGAGGAAAGACGTTGCAAGGCGCCCTTGACGGCTTCGTCCGTATTGGCGCGCGTGACCTCCGTCAGCTGATTGCGCGTCAGCACCAGTTCGGAAACCAGCAGCATCAGGGTTTCGAGCGCCTCGACGGTCACGCGAATGGTTTCGGGGCGGCGCGCGGCGTGCGCCTCATGCGGCTCGAACAGATGATTGACGATTGGCGGGGTCTGCGGCGCGGGGGCAGGCGCTGTCTGACTTTCGGCGACGCCCGCTTTGGCCAGGCGCGCGATCAGTTCGTCGTCGTCGCCTGGCGGCTCGACGCCGTGTTCGTCTATGGCGTTCAGCAATTCGCGCACGCGGTCGACGGCGGCGAGGATCATCGTGATGTGGGCGGCCGAGGCTGGCTCGCCGTCGCGCAGACGGCCGATCAGCGCTTCGGCGGCATGCGTGAGGCGGGCAAGGCGCGCGAGCCCGAGAAAGCCGCAGGCGCCCTTGATGGAGTGCACCAGCCGGAAAATGCTGGCGATCATGTCGTGATCGGACGGGTCGCGCTCGAGCGCCACGAGCTGCGTTCCGGCAGTCTCGATGTGCTCGCTGGTTTCAACCAGAAAATCGCGAAGGATTTCGTCCATGAAAATCAAGCCCGGCGAGCGCGTGGGCGCTGCCGGGCCATCATGCTTGTTTTGGGTTAAGGAGGGTTGAATCGCGCCTCAGGCGGCAGCCGATTCTCCCGTCGGCGCTTCGTTTTGCGTCGCACGGGCGGTGGCGGCGAGCGAAACCTTTTCCGTTTCGGTCGTCAGCGTGAGGTCCAGCCCGGAATCGCGGGCGACGAGCCCGGTATAGAAGGCCTGAATGCCGTGGGCGTCGACGTTGCCCGTTTCAGGGCGGCCTTCGAGCAGGGCCGGCACATGGGCTGCTACGCGCGCGTTGACGCCCGTCGA
Source organism: Hyphomicrobiales bacterium (assembly GCA_028869185.1). Taxonomy (GTDB): domain Bacteria; phylum Pseudomonadota; class Alphaproteobacteria; order Rhizobiales; family Beijerinckiaceae; genus JAJXWB01. The sequence goes on along the minus strand of JAGWTA010000002.1, from coordinate 85,368 downwards.
GGTGACGGAAAAGGCGTTGCCTTCGCTGTCGATATTGACCGTGAGAACGCCGCCGCGCGGAATGGCGGCCGCCGCGATCAGGCACATGTTGAGGATGAGCTTGACCTTGTTCTTGGGCAGCAGAATGCGCGGGGCGTTCCATTCAAGCTTGGTGCGATCATCGCCGATCAGGCCGCGCGCGACATTTTCAGCATCGCCAGTGTCGATGGCGGCGCCGGCCGAACCCGCCGCGCCGAAGGCCAGGCGGCAGAATTGCAGGCGGGCCGAAGCGGTGCGAGCGCTCTTCTTGATGAGATCGAGCGCGAAGGCGCGCATGTCGGCGTCCTTCTCGTCTTCCAGCACTTCGAGGCCGTTGACGATGGCGCCGACGGGCGAAATCACGTCGTGGCACACGCGCGAGCAGAGCAGGGCGGCAAGGTCGAGCGGCTCGAGCGCCAGCATCGCGGGCGTGGGAAGGGATTCGGGAGCGGCGTCGGTCTTGAGAGCGTCGGTCATGGTTTCATCCAGATGGGGCGCGGGAGCGCGCCGACTCATACGAGGCGGCACTTTATGAAACGCTGGTAAACGCGAGGTAACGCGACCCGCGAATCATCGGGGCGGCGACAGGTTTCACGATAACCGAGGTGGCGCGACGCGGCTAGCATTGATCGCCCGCAGGCGGCCAACGGCGCCTCGCACGCGCTGGGGAAGGGGGTCCATTGCGTCGCCGGCGGCGGTGCGCAAAGCTGGCGGCATGAGCGAATCCCTGACCGAGACATTCGCGCGACTGGCGCTCGCGGCGGGCGCGGTTGTCATGCGGATCTATGGCGAGGGCGCGCAGGTGCGCGCCAAGCCCGATCTCAGCCCTGTCTGCGACGCAGACGAGGGCGCAGAAGCGGTCATCGTCGAAGGGCTGGCCCGCGCCGCGCCGCATTTACCCATCGTCGCCGAAGAGGCCGTTGCGCGCAGCGGCGCGCCGGCGGCGGTCGCCCGGTTCGCGCTGGTCGACCCGCTGGACGGCACGCGCGAATTCATCGCGCGCAATGGCGAATTCACTGTGAATATTGCGCTGATCGAAGGGGGCGCGCCGGTCGCGGGCGTCGTTTATGCGCCAGCGCTCGGCGCATTGTGGCTCGGCGATGCGACAGGCGCCTTTGCCTGCTCGGTCGCCGCCGGCGCCGATTTGCCGACGCCCGGCCAGCGCCGCGCGATCCATGTGCGCCCTGCGCCGCGCGAAGGCGCGGTTGCGCTGTGCAGCCGTTCGCATGGCGACGCGCAGACGGAAGCATATCTGCGCGACCAGCATATCGTCGCGCGCCGCATTGCGGGCTCGTCGGTCAAATTCTGTCTGATCGCGCAGGGCGATGCAGACCTTTATCCACGCTTCTCGCCGACGATGGAGTGGGACACGGCGGCGGGCGACGCCGTCTTGCGCGCCGCCGGCGGCATGGTCGCAACGCTGGACGGCGCGCCGTTGACCTATGGCAAGTCGGGCTTTCGCAACAGCGCGTTTGTGGCGCGCGGAGGCGCTTCGTCAACGATTGGTTAACCATCTTCACGGAGGCTGCGCCCCAAATGGCCCTGCGGCGCCGGCGCGCCGCGCATTCGCCATGCTGACATGCGACAGCGCGAGAGGAGGACAGCCATGACGGATTTCACGCGCAGACACGCCCTGCAAAAAGCCGTTGCGCTCGCGGCAGGCGCCGCCGCGAGCCCGCTGGTTGCGCATGCCTATGGCGGAAACGCCGCGCCGCAGCGCTTTTCGGATAATGAGATTCTCGACAATGGCCACCGCTTTTTCGGCTCGGTGTCGCGCGGTCTTGCGCAGGGCATCGAGCGGGCGACGCGCCAGTGGGGAAGGCCCAACGCCTATATTCTCGGGCAGGAGGGATCGGGCGCCTTCATCGGCGGCCTGCGCTATGGCGATGGCAAGATGTATACGCGCAACGCCGGAGAGCGGCGCGTGTTCTGGCAGGGGCCCTCGCTTGGCTTCGACGCCGGGCTCGATGGCGATCGCACGATGATGCTGGTCTACAATCTGCCTTCGGTGAACGCGATCTATCAGCGCTTCGGCGGGCTCGACGGTTCGGCCTATCTGATCGGCGGTTTCGGTTTCACGGCCCTCAAATCCGACGACGTCGTGCTGGTGCCGATCCGGTCGGGCGTCGGCGCGCGGCTTGGCCTGAACCTCGGTTATCTCAAGTTCACGCAGGACAAGACCTGGAACCCGTTCTAGGCGGCTTTTGCCTGACTGCGCCCGCCGTGGCATGATCGGCGCATTGTCATTCATGCGTTGAGGGCCGCGACGCTTGGTCGAACAGGTCATGTTTTTTCTGCTCGGCGCATTTTCCGCCGCGCTGGTTTCGCTCATGCTGCTGCCCGCCTTCTGGCGGCGCGCGCTGCGTCTGTCGCGCCGGCGGCTCGAGGCGTTGATGCCCCTTTCCATGAACGAGGTCGTGGCCGAACGCGACCAGTTGCGCGCCGAACATGCCGCCGAGTTGCGGCGCATGGAGCAAAAGCTCGAGATCGACAGCGCGCGCCACGCCGAAGATCTGGCCGAACTTGGGCGCCGGGCCGCCGTTTCGGCCGATCTGTCGCGCGAGCTTGATGCGCTCAAGGCCGAGCATGCGACGCTCGGCTCGGCGCACCTGCAAACGAAAGCCGAACTGGAGGATACGCGGTCGGCCTTTCGCGACACCGCCGAAACGCTGGACGGGCTGCGCGCAAGCCATAGCGAACTGACCAGGGAGCACGAGAGCGCGCAGGAGGCGTTGCGCAGCACGCAGATGCAGTTCGAACGCGCAACGCAGGAAGCGGCCGACGCCCTGCGCGCCCGCGATGACATGGGCCGCCTGTCCGAGCATACCGCGCAAATGCTGCGGCATGCCGAAGCGCAGGTGCAGAACCTGACCGAAGAACGCGCGCAATTGCTGCAGGAGATGCACAATCTCGACCAGCGGATGGCGCGCGCCGCCGACAAGATCGCGGCCGAAAATGCGCGCGCCGAAGAAGCCAATGCTGCGATGGCCGCGCTGCGTGTCGAAGCGCATGCGAGCGAACAGGAAAAGCGCGCGATGCTCGAGTCATACGGGCGAGCGCGCGAGGAGGCCGAGCGGCGCGCCGAAGGCTGGGCGCGCCGGCACGAGCAACTCGAAAAGCAGGCGCGCGCTGCTGAAGCTGCGAGCGCACAGCGCATCGAGGCGCTGACGACGGAAGCGGCGGCGCTGCGCGGGGCGCTCGAACAGGCGCGCGAAAATCGCGCTCAGCGCAACGTTGTCGACACGGCTGCGCTGCGCGAGGCGATTGCCGACATTGGCGCCAAGATTGCGCACATGTCCGGCGAGGATGTGCGGGGCGGGCAATAGGCCGCGGCGCGCACGACGCGCCCCCTTTAATGTCCGCTCGAGGTTTCCGCGCCGAGCAAGGCGGGCTTGCGGATGAAAAGCGTCATGAAGATCATTGCAGCGAACATCACGGCGATGAGCATGAAAACGTCCGCCAGCGCCATGACGAGCGCCTCGCGGCGCACATAATTGGCTATTTGGCGCGTGGCGGCCAGTTGCGGATCGGGAAGGCTTGCGAAGGCGCCCGTCATCTTGTTCAACCATTCGAGGGCGGTTTGCGAACCCCAGTTGACCTGTTCGCGCAATTGCTGAAGGTGCAGATCCCAGCGGCGGTTGATCATCGTGTTGATGATGGCGAGGCCCACGGCGCCGCCTAGATTGCGCGTGAGATTGAACACCCCAGAGGCGTTCTTGACGTCCTGCGGGCGCAGGCTGCCGAGCGCGACAGCGTTGAGCGGCACCATACAAAGCATGAGCGAGGCGCCGCGCAGGATCTGCGGCGCGAAAATATTCCAGAAGTCCCAGTCCTTCGTCATGCCGGTCATCATCCAGGAGCTGAACGCAAACAATCCGAAGCCGAGCGCCAGAAGAATGCGGCCGTCGACGCGCATCGCGAGCCTGCCAGCGACGGGCGCGGTCAGGAATTGCGTGAGGCCGGTGACGAACAGCGTCTCGCCGATCTGCAGGGCGGTGTCGCCACGAACGCGCGCAAGATAGACCGGATAGACATAAGTCAATCCGTAGAGACCGATGCCAAGCACGAACGAGAAAATACAACCCGTCCAGAAGCTGCCGTTGCGGATTTTCAGATCGACGACGGGATTGGTCGAGACATAAGACCGCCAGAAAAACACCAGCGCGCCGACCGCGGACGCGAGCGCGGAATAGACGATGATGTTTTCGTCGAACCAGTTTTTGCTTGGACCTTCCTCAAGCACATATTCGAGCGCGCCGAGAAAGACGGACATGGAAATGAGGCCCGTCCAGTCGAAATTATCGAGCAGAGAATAGTCGGGCTCGTCGAAATCAATCAGCGACCAGGCCATGACTGTGACGAGAATGCCTGGCGCGACATTGATGAGAAAAAGCCAGTGCCACGAGAAAATCTCGGTGAGATAGCCGCCCGCGGTCGGGCCGATGGTCGGCGCAAGCGTTGCGACAAGGCCGATGATCGGCTGTACGACGATGCGCACCTTCGGCGGGAAGATGGTGAAGGCCGCAGAAAAAACCGACGGAATCATTCCGCCGCCGATAAAGCCCTGCAAGGCGCGGAAGACGATCATCTGCTCGATCGAGGTGGCCTGCGCGCACAGGAAACTCATCAGCGTGAAGCCAGCCGCGCAGACCGTGAAGAGCGTCCGCGTCGAGAAGGTGCGGGCCAGAAATCCCGACAGCGGAATCATCACGACTTCCGCGATCAGATAGGACGTCTGCACCCATGTGACTTCGTCGGCGCCGGCGGCAAGACCGGCCTGAATTTCAGAGAGCGAAGCCGAGACGATCTGGATGTCGAGGATCGACATGAACATGCCGAGCACCATGCCGAAAAAGGCCAGCACCCGGCGCTTGTCGATCGCGTCCCTTGCAGGCGCGGCGGCAGGCGCCCCTATGGCTGCCGCGCTCATTTGTGCGCGTCGTCGCCGGTCTTGGCGGTGCGCGTGTCAATATCGACCACCGTCGAAAGGCCCGGACGCAGCGCGCCGCTCGCGAGCGCCTCGGCGGGCAGGCGGATGCGCACCGGCACGCGCTGCACGATCTTGGTGAAATTGCCCGTGGCGTTCTCGGGGGGCAGCAGCGAGTATTGTGCGCCGGATGCGGGCGCGATGCTTTCGACGACGGCTTCGATCGGCTTGTCGCCGAGCGCATCGACTTTCACCAGCGCTTTCTCGCCGGGCTTGATGGCCGCGAGCTGCGTTTCCTTGAAATTGGCTTCCACATAGGCGCTTTGCAGAGGCACGAGCGCCATCAGTCGCGCGCCCGGCTGCACAAAAGCGCCAAGCTGGGCGGCGCGGTTGCCGACAACGCCATCGAAGGGCGCGCGCACGGTGGCGAAGTCGAGGTCGCGTTGCGCGCGGTCGACCGCCGTTTGCAATTCGGCGCGCTGGCGCGTCGCTTCGGTTTCCTGCGCTTTCAGAACAGCCAGTTGCGCCTGCGCTGCATCGATGCCGGCTTGCGCGCCTGTGCTTGCGGCGCTGGTGCGGGTTTTGTCCGCGCGCGCCTGATCGAGGCGCTGCTGCGTTGCAAAGGATTGCGCGGCAAGGGTTGCGGCGCGCTGATAATCGGCGGCGGCGCGCGCGCGGTCGGCCTGCGTGGCGTCGCGTTGCGCGACAGCTTGCGCGATGACCGATTCCTGTGCGGCAATCTGCGAATGGACGCGCGCGATGGTCGCATCCTGCGTGTCGAGGCGGCGCTGGGCGGCCGCAAGGGCGATCTTGTAATCGCCGGGATCGATCTGCACGAGCACGTCGCCCGCCTTGACCACCTGATTGTCGGCGACCGGCGCATCGGCAATGTAGCCGGCGATTTTGGCCGAAATGATCGTGACGTCCGCCTTCACATAAGCGTCGTCGGTCGAAACCATGAAGCGGCCGACCGTCCACCAGCGCCATCCGTAAAACAGCGCGGCGCCGACGGCGGCCAGCAAGACAGCGACGAGAATGAGCCGGCGGCGCGCGGGCGCGCGGGTTTTCGCAGGCGGGGGCGCCGCCTGCGGAGGCGGCGTGGGGGTCGCCTGCTCGAATTGCTGTTTGGATGGCTGTTCGTTCATGCCGCACCAGACGGAACCGCGATCATAAAAAGCGACCGTACGGTTCGTACTTATTGACCTAACATTGTATGAGGCTATATTCAAGACCGAACGGTTCGGTATAATTCATGACAGAAAGTATGACTGAACAATCCGATAGCGCCCTGGCCACCGCACCGCGACATGAACGGGCGCCTGACCGCCGCAAGGCCCGTCAGGTGATGGATGGCGCGCGCCGGGCGTTTCTGGCCGATGGGTTCGATGGCGCCTCGATGAATGAGATCGCGGCGGCGGCGGGCGTCTCCAAAGGCACGCTCTACGCCTACTATCCCTCCAAGGCGGCGCTGTTCGAGGCGCTGGTGCGCGAGGATCGCCGCGCGCAGGCCGAAAGGCTCGCCCCCTATGATTACGAGGGGCCGGCCGAGGAGGTGCTGATGCGCCTTGGCGTTTCGGTGATGGAGTTGATGCTCGAGCCAGCCCATGTCGAGCAGGTGCGCATCGTGACGGGCGCGGCTGCGAAATTCCCCGAAATCGGCCGGGCATTTTACGAGGCCGGCCCATTGTTCGGCCAGAAGAAACTTGCTCATTGGCTCGCGCGTCGGGTGGAGGCGGGCGAACTGGCGATTGCCGATGTCGATCTCGCCTCCGTGCAGTTTTTCAACCTGGCGCAAGGCGCGCTGTTCAAGCGGATGTTGTTCGACGGCGCCGCGACGCCGACGCGCGAGGAGATCGTCGCGACAGTGCAATCCGCGACGGCCGTGTTTCTGGCGGCCTATCGCGCCCGCTGACGGTCAGGCCAGCGCGAAACGGTCAGGGCGCACGCGCGACCAGTTGGCGAAGCGCTTGTCCGCAACGGCGCCGCGCAACAGCGCCCGGTTCTCGAGAGCGGGATAAAGCTCGGCGAAAGAGGCAACCTCGCGCATTGAAATGCGGCGCGAGAAATGCGCGACCGTGAAGTCGTTGGGATGGTCGAGGCCGGCCGCCGCCGTCAGTTCCGCCAATGTCTCCAGCGTATGTTTGTGAAAATTGGCGACGCGGGTTTTCTTGTCTTCGACCACCAGGGCGCGCGCGCGCGCCAAATCCTGCGTTGCGACGCCCGTCGGGCAAGCGCCGGTGTGGCAGGACTGCGACTGGATGCAGCCGAGCGCGAACATGAAGCCGCGCGCCGAATTGCACCAGTCCGCACCGAGCGCCATCGCGCGCGCTATGTCGAACGCAGTGACGATCTTGCCGCTGGCGCCAAGTTTCAGCTTGTCGCGCAGGCCCGCGCCAACAAGCGCATTATGCGCAAAATTCAATCCTTCGCGCAGCGGCATGCCGAGATGATCCATGAATTCGAGCGGCGCTGCGCCGGTGCCGCCCTCCTTGCCGTCGACGACGATGAAATCGGGCGCAACGCCCGTCTCGATCATCGCCTTGCACATGGCGAGAAATTCCCAGTCGTGACCAATGCAGAGCTTGAAGCCGACCGGTTTGCCGCCCGACAGTTCACGCAATTGCGCGATGAATTGCATGAGGCCGACCGGCGTCGAAAAGGCCGTATGGCGGGCCGGCGAAATGCAGTCGCGACCGGGGGCGACGCCGCGGATGCGCGCGATTTCTTCGGTGACCTTGGCGCCTGGCAGCACGCCGCCGTGGCCGGGCTTGGCGCCCTGGCTGAGTTTGATTTCGATCATTTTGATCTGCGGCGCGCGCGCCGTTTCTGCGAAACGGCCAGGCGAGAAATTGCCGTTCTCGTCGCGGGCGCCGAAATAGCCCGAGCCGATTTCCCATATGAGATCGCCGCCCGCTTCAAGATGATAGGGGCTGACGCCGCCCTCGCCCGTGTCGTGCGCGAAACCGCCGATTTTGGCGCCCGCATTCAGGGCGCGAATCGCGTTGTTTGACAGCGCGCCGAAACTCATCGCCGAAATATTCAGAATCGAGGACGAGAAGGGCTGCGCTGCGGCGGCGCCGATCGTTATGCGCGGTTGCTCGTGCGACACCGGCTTTGGCGCGATGGAATGGCGCAGCCATTCGTAGCCTTCATCATAGACGTCGTATTCCGTGCCGAACGGGCGCATGTCGAGCTGGCTTTTGGCGCGCTGGTATACGACCGCGCGTTTGTCGCGACTGAAAGGCGCGCCGTGCTTTTCATCCTCGAAGAAATACTGCCGGATCTCCGGCCGCATATCCTCGAGAATGAAACGCATATGCGCAGCGATGGGATAATTGCGCAGCACGGAATGGCGCGTTTGCGTCAGATCATGCAGACCGAGCACGATCAACATGGCGAATATCAGCGCCAGAAAGGCGAAAAAGCCCGCAAAGGGACCGTGAGCAGCCGCCAGAGCGGCAAAAACAATTGCGCCGATGACGCAGACGGTCAGCGTGATGAAACGCGGCGAAAAAGCATTTCTGACGATGTTCATAAGGCGGCCCCGATTGTGACGCCGAAAACCTAATCGTCGTGTGCGACAGAATTTTCCGGTTCGGTTTGATGGAATTTCAGATAGTTCAGCCGAGGCCGGCCATCCTCTCCATTTTCGAGAATGTCGACGTAGTTTTCGGATTCGCGGATGTCGCGCGCCAGATAGAGCTTGCGCGTGCGCACGGTCTGGACGGACGTTTCGTCATGCCCTTCGATGGCGACGACGAGCGTCGCCTCGATTTCCTCGAATTGTTCGGCGGTCAATCCATACAGCGGACTTGTGGCGTCGATCGGATGGATCATGGTCCAGCTCATCACGAAATTCGGCGATTGCGGCGAGCGCAGGCGCAACTGATAAAAACGGCGAAAGATGCGCCCTTCAGCGGTCACCTCCGTGCGGCTCCACCAGAAATTCGCCGTTGCGTTGGTGATGAAGTTGAGCCGCTGGTTGGCGGCGCGCACCATCAACGAGCGCACGCCGTCATGCATCGCAATTACCGCCGTGTCCGCGAAGAGCACGCGCGCCGTCGGGCGCGAGAAGCGATAGAAGAACAGGCCCGTGACGACGGCCGAATAGAGAACGCCGAGAAAAAGTTCGACGCTGGCGACGATGTGGCCATAGTCGCTCTGGGGATGCATGTCGCCATAACCGACCGTGGTCAGCGTCTCGATGGAAAAGTAGAAATAATGTGCGAAATCGCCGGGCGCATTGGCGACAGACGCCTGACCCGCCATGTAGAGAAGCGCGAAGAAAGCGTTAAGCAGCAGGAAAGCGCAGAGCGTTGCCGCGAAAAACACGGGCCAGCCGACTGTCATGGCGCGATGGGCGAAATCTCCCCAGAAGTCGGCCCGCAGCCCATAGGATTCAATATCCCGCCCGCCAAGACTGACGCGGCGCGTTTTCGGCGCATGTCTGCGAATCAAGTGGAAACCCCGGTTACCGATGCCGCACGATCATCGGCATTCCCCCCAGGGGACGCAAGGTGATGCGCTGCATGGGCTTGACGGTGTGGCCCGGCTGCAGCTCGAAACGGAAGGCGCTCGTGAGACGCGCCAGCGCGATGGACATCTCCTGCATCGCAAATCCCATGCCGATGCAGATGCGTGGTCCTGCGCCGAACGGAATGTAAGCGAAACGGTCGATGCTTTCCCGATTTTCCGGCAGGAAACGCGTGGGGTCGAAACGGTCCGGATCGCGCCAAAGCGTTTGGTGGCGATGCAGGACATAGGGCGAGACGGTGACGATGGCGCCAGGCGGCACGGTGACGCCCGCCAGTTCTTCCGCCTTCAAGACGCCGCGCGTCAAGATCGCCGCCGGCGGATAGAGACGCATCGACTCTTCCAGCACGGCTTTCGCGACGGGCATGCGATCGGCCAGCGTTTCGATTGCGCCATTGGCCAGCGCTTCGGCCGCTTCCGTCTCCACACGCTCGAGCCATTGCGGGGATTGCGAGAGCAGATACAGCGTCCAGGTCAGCGCGTTGGCGGTCGTTTCGTGGCCTGCGTTGATGAAGGTGATGATGTTTGCGTAAAGGTCTTCTTCCGAAAGCCCCTTGCCGCTTTCGGGGTCCTGCGCCTCCAGCAGCAATGACAGAATGTCTCGCGGCGCAGGTTTTCCCGACGCGATCAATGCGCGGCGCGTTTCGACGATGTCGCGCACGGTTTGCGCGAACCACTCGATTGTCTTGCGCCCGCGCATGCGCCCGATGCGCGGCAGAAAGTCGGGCAGGCCGAGCAGATCGAGCGGGTCAAGCCGGCCGGCCGTGTCGAGAAAGGCCGTTACAGCGCGCTGAAACTCATCGGCGTTGCGGCCAAGCCCGGTCGAGAACAATGTGCGTTCGAGCGCCGCCAGCGTCAGGCGCGCCATTTCCTGCGACATGTCGAGAACGCGGCCATCGCGCTTCTTGCGGATGTTTTCCACACAATCGCACACGGCCGCATCCATCGCCGGCGCAAAGGCGGCGACCTGGCGCGGCGTGAACAACGGCGCCAGCGCGCGGCGCATCGCGCGCCAGTCCTCGCCTTCCGCTGTCAGCAAGCCTCGTCCAAGGCCGGGCCGCAAAACGCGCAACTGCAATTCGTCCTTGGGGTAATTGGCGGCGTTGTCGAGAAAGATGCGCTTGACCGCGGCAGGGTCGTTGATCACCGCGCGCACGCCGAAAGCGGACGAGCCAATCAGGACCGTCTTGCGAAAATGATCTTCCGTCCAGATTTCGATCGGATTGTTGCGCAATGTGTGCAGCATGCCGAAAAAGCCGAGCGGCTTCTTGCGGGGGGCGGGCGCTGGCGGGCGGAACAAAATTTCTGCTGTTGCGTTCATGAAAAGCAAGCCGTGAAGTCCGTTGAGGCTCGCATGATCTGGGCGATGACGCCAGATCATTCAAGAGAGCTCTGGCGCGCCTGCGCGCCCTGAACGGGCTACCCGCTGTCACACATGAGGCGGGAGCGGCGTTGCCTCAGCTATCTAGGCCGGCGTTCATGCCCGCTCGAGAGCGCGCCTTGCGACGAATGCGTCGATGATGAACGCGCCTTCGGGATCGTCGCGCCGCAACAGACTCATGAGGTCCAGCGCTACCTTGTTGGCGTGCTTTTGCGAGAGCGCGTCAACCTTGGCCAGCGCCTGTTCGGACTCGTTGCGCACGACGACGCAAATATCGCTGACGCGCATGTCGCCGGCGTCACGCCCGTAGCGATGCATGGAAATGCGATAAAGAGCCATGGCCTCCTCCCCTGAAGGCTGCGACGCAGCGACAATGCGCCCGTCGACGGCTCAATGCAATGGCGGATCAGTTTAAATTTCTTGTGACGTTAACGGGGCGAAATCGCGGAAGTTTCGTCCCCGATATCGTCCGGCGGCACAAAGGCGCCGTCAGGGCGCAGCGCGCCTTGTGTGCGCAGCGGCATCGGGCCGCCGACGCGCGCAGCGCTCTCGATCCGCGCGGGCGATCGCAAGGGCTGCGGCGGCGCGCCGAAATCGGGCGCGTTGTGCAATGCGTAAGCGTTCTGTCCGGGCAAGGTTTTTGCCTGCGCAATATCGGTTTCCTCCTCGACTTCCGGCGGGTCGGGCAGATTGTCTCTCGGCGGCGCAGCGGAGGGCGGCGCGACGACGGTTGCAGGCGGCAGAGGTTTGCAGATGCGCCGCAGGCCATGACGCGTGTTGCCGTGCATGGCGAGATCGACGTGAATGTGATCGTAGTGGAACGCGTTCGAGCCGGGCGCGAGCACGGTCGTGAACCGGTCGCAGGCGCCGCCCTGCACTTCGCGCAGGAAGGCCTGCGTCTGCTCGTCGCCGCGCGTCCAGTCGCGCCGGATAACGATGTCGCGCCCGTCCGCGAGCCGGAAGCCGCCGATGTCGAGCGCATTGCCGAAGGAATGCTCGGACAGGCGCGCGCCGGTCTGGTTGTTCATGCCGCGGCAGCTGTAGCTGCCCATGGAATTGATCTGGACCACCGGCGCGCCGAAGCGGGCCGTTGCGGCCGGTTGAACCACATCGGCGACCCAGCTTTCGAGATTGGCGACCATGGAACAGTCGAGCGTCTGCGTGGTGTTGAAGCGCACCGCGCCGCCCTGCAGCGCCATGGTTTTCAAAGGTCGCGTCAGGCCGCAAATCCCGGGTCCTGAGATTTCGCGATAGGGCTGAATGTAACTGGAGAGCTGGACGCGCTTTTCCGCGAAGCAGGCGTTCTCCTCCGCAGTGCGCCAGGCGGGGCGCTTGGCCTTCTCGTAGACCGAGCAGCCGGCAATTGCGCCGGAAACGGCGGCGACTGACAGGAAAAGAAGAACGCGACGCATGCGCAAAGCAAGGCGACCGAAAAGTTAACGCCTGCGGAAAAATTTTAGTTAACGCCGCGAAAAAAAGCCGCCGGCCTGAGCCGGCGGCCTGTCTCGTACCGGTGCGAGCAGGGCGAGACGAAAATCAGCGAGCAGGATCCGCCAGGCGCAAATCCGCCTGCCGGCCTTGGGAAATCTGTTCGGCCGCCTGGTGCAGCCGCATGTCGTCGTCGGCGAAACGCTTGGTGGGCGGCGCGTCGAAACGCAGCAGGAAGCCGATGGCGAAAGCCGCGACAGCGAGCGATGCGATCAGCACGAGCGAAATGTTGAATTGCCGGCGGGCTTCCGCCGGGTTCACGCGCAGGGAAAAGCCTGCTTCGGGAACGTTGTCGAAATGATCGATCAGAGCCATGGCCGCCTCCCTTGTACGGCGCCTTGAACCCCCAGGCGCCCGTTGTGACCGAAAAACGCGATGGCCCGGCAAAGGTTCCAGCCTTGCGCGATATTTTGCCGCGTCTTGGCGCCGAAGCGGTCAAATATGCGTCAGAATGTTGAAACAGCGGCCTTTTGGGGCGGGTTGCCGCGGCTTTTGTGTTCCCCCGCCGGTTTTTCCCGTCTATGGTCGCGCCGCGCCGGATTTTCCGGCGCTTTGACTGACAGGAGTTCGAAAATGGCGTTCCTCGCCGATGCCCTTTCCCGCGTGAAGCCTTCCGCCACCATCGCCGTGACGCAAAAGGCCCGCGACCTGAAAGCGCAGGGGCGCGACGTCATCTCGCTTTCCGTTGGGGAACCCGACTTCGATACGCCGGATAATATCAAGGAAGCCGCGATCGCCGCGATCCGGCGCGGCGAAACGAAATATACGCCCGTGCCCGGCATCCAGCCGCTGCGCGAGGCGATCTGCGCCAAGTTCAAGCGCGAGAACCATCTCGACTACAAGCCGAGCCAGGTCATCGTCGGCACGGGCGGAAAGCACGTGCTGTTCAACGCTTTCATGGCGACGATCAACCCTGGCGACGAAGTGATCTGCGTGGCGCCCTATTGGGTTTCCTATCCCGAAATGGTGGCGCTGTGCGGAGGAACGCCGGTCGTCGTGCAAACGCACATGAAGCATGGCTTCAAATTGCAGCCCGAAGATCTCGAGCGCGCTATCACGCCGAAGACCAAGTGGGTCATCCTCAACTCGCCGTCCAATCCCTCCGGCGCGGCCTATACGCACGCCGAACTGAAGAAGGTGACGGATGTGCTCGTGCGCCATCCGCATGTGTGGGTGCTGCCGGACGACATGTATGAGCATCTCGTCTATGGCGATTTCACTTTCGTCACGCCGGCCGAGATCGAGCCGTCGCTGTATGAGCGCACGCTGACCATGAACGGCGTCTCGAAAGCTTACGCCATGACGGGCTGGCGCATCGGCTACGCCGCCGGGCCGGAAAAGCTCATCAAGGCGATGGACATGATTCAGGGGCAGCAGACCTCGGGCGCCTGTTCGATCGCGCAATGGGCTGCGGTCGAGGCGCTCAACGGGCCGCAGGATTTCATCAAGACGAGCCGCAAGGCGTTCGAGGCGCGACGCGATCTCGTCGTCTCGATGCTGGGGCAGGCAAAATATCTCGAATGTCCCAAGCCCGAAGGCGCCTTCTACGTTTTCCCTTCGGTGGCAGGCGCGATCGGCAAGAAGACGCCGCAGGGCAAGGTCATCGCCAGCGACGAGGATTTCGTGACGGAATTGCTGCAGGCCGAAGGCGTCGCCACGGTGCAGGGATCGGCCTTCGGCACGGGGCCGAATTTCCGCGTGTCTTATGCGACCTCCAATTCGGTGCTGGAAGACGCGTGCACGCGCATCCAGCGCTTCTGCGCGAGTCTTGCCTGATTGCTTCTTGTTGAATGCTTCGCTTGTGCGGAGCGCTGCGCAAACATGTCCTTCTCCCGCAAGGGAGAAGGATTTTTTGTGGCCATGGTTCTGCAATCAGCGCGTCCCGCCCTTCATCAGGCGAAACAAAACAGCGCGCCGTGCGTTTCCTCCCAGGGGCAAACGGAGGCTTCGATGAAAAAATCTTCTCTTGCTCTGGGCGGCGCGCTCGCCTGCTGCCTGATGGCGGCTCCCTCGTTCGCACAAGGCGCGCGGATCGGCTCGCTGGAATGCGATGTGTCGGGCGGGCCCGGCTTCATCATCACGTCGGCCAAGGCGCTCGATTGCTACTTCTATCACGGGCGCCACGCGCGGCCGGAGCACTATGTCGGCACGATCCGCAAATTCGGGCTTGATCTCGGCGCGACAGCGCCGGGCGCGCTGGACTGGGCGGTTTTCGCCTCGACAGGATCGCCCGGCCGCGGCGCGCTGGCGGGCGAATATGGCGGCGTCGGCGCATCGGCGACGCCGGGCGTCGGCGTTGGCGCGAACGCGCTCATCGGCGGATCGAACCGCACGATCAGTTTGCAGCCATTCTCCGTACAGGCGCAAACCGGTCTCAATGTGGCGGCCGGGGTGACGAGCCTGGATCTGGAATATGTTCCCGATGCGCGGCCGCATCGCCGTCGCCATCGCTGATCGTCGTCATTGGCCGTTTGGAGGAGGGTTCGCGCCGCCGGCGCGGACCCTTCTTCGCTTGCGCTCGGGCAATTCCGGTGAAAGCATTGCTGCGGGCGCCCCGCAAGAGGCGCATAGCGTTGGAGATTTCGATGCCGGACCGAATCGCGAGAGTCAAAGGCCCACGTCTCATTGCGCTTGTCGGTCCTTTTCAATCCGGAAAGACGACGCTGCTCGAAAGCATTCTCGTGCGAACAGGGGCGATTGCGCGCCAGGGTTCGGTGCGCGAGGGCTCCAGCATCGGCGACGCAAGCCCGGAGGCGCGATCGCACGCGATGAGCGTCGAAATGAATGTCGCGGCGACCGATTATCTCGGCGACCGTTATGTTTTCGTCGATTGTCCCGGCTCGGTTGAATTTCTGCAGGACATGCGCGCGACGATCGCGGCTTGCGACGCTGCGATCGTGGTTTGCGAAGCCGACCAGCGCAAGATACCGGCGCTGCAACTGATCCTGCGCGAACTGGAAGACATCGGCCTGCCGCGCATGCTCTTTCTCAACAAGATCGACCAGGCGACCGCGCGCGTGCGCGAAACGCTTGCGCTGTTGCAGCCTGCTTCGCGCACGCCGCTTCTGCTGCGCCAGATTCCGATCTGGCAGAACGATATCGCCACCGGTTTCATCGATCTGGCGCTGGAGCGCGCCTTCGTCTATCGCGAACACGCCCCTTCGGCGATCGTCGATGTGCCGGCCGGCGAATTGCCGCGCGAGAAAGAGGCGCGTTATTCGATGCTCGAACGGCTCGCCGATTACGACGATTCGCTGATGGAGGAATTGATTTCCGACATCGAGCCGCCGCGCGATCAGGTGTTCGACGATCTCACGCGCGAATTGCGCGACGGACTTGTCGTGCCCTTGATGATCGGTTCGGCTGAGCGCGGCAACGGCGTCACGCGCTTGCTGAAAGCGCTGCGCCATGAAGGGCCCGGCATCGTGGAAACGCGCAAGCGGCTTGGCGTCGAGGAAACGGGACCGGCGCTCGCGCATGCGCTGCGCACGATGCACACCGCCCACGGCGGCAAGATCACGCTGGCGCGCGTGCTGCGCGGCTCGTTCTCGGACAATGCAACGGTGATCGGCGCGCATGGCGGCGAGGATCGCATTGGTTCGATCGCGCAACTCGTCGGCGCCAGCTCCGTCAAGCAACCCAGGGCGGAAGCTGGCGAGACGGTCGCTTTTGGCCGGCTCGACCATATCGCCACCGGCGAGACGTTTGGCGAGAGCAAAGGCGGACGTCCCAAGCGCGCGGTCGCCGAAGCCAAGGGCGCCGAGCCGGTGCATGCGCTTGCGCTTCACGTCAAGGATCGCAAGGACGAGGTGAAGCTCGCCGCTGCTCTGCACAAGCTGATTGAGGAAGATCCCTCGCTCGCCTTCACGCAGGATCAGGCTTCGGGCGAGATGAAGCTTGCCGGGCAGGGCGAGATGCATCTGCGCGTTGCACTGGAGCGGCTGGCGGCGCGTTTCGGCGTAGCGGTCGAAACGGTCAAGCCGCTCGTCGCCTGGCGCGAGTCGATCCGCCACGGCGTCAGCGTGCGCGGCCGGCACAAGAAGCAATCGGGCGGCCACGGGCAATTTGGCGATGTCGCGCTGGAGGTGCGCCCGCTCGATCGCGGAGCCGGCTACCAGTTCGGCGAAAGCGTGCACGGCGGTTCAGTGCCGAAACAATATTTTTCGTCTGTGGAGGCGGGTTGCCGCGACGCCTGCGCCAAGGGGCCGCTCGGTTTTCCGGTGGTCGACGTCGCCGCAACGCTGACGGATGGCTCCTACCATACGGTCGATTCTTCTGACATGGCGTTCCGCACCGCGGCGCGCATCGGCATGAGCGAGGCGCTGGAAAAGGCCGGGCCGGTGTTGCTGGAGCCGGTGCTGGCGGTGAAAATCCATGTCCCGAGCGAAGCGATGTCGCGCGCGACCGGCCTCGCCACGGCGCGGCGCGGGCAGATTCTGGGTTTCGACGGCCGCGCCGGCTGGGAGGGATGGGAAACGCTCGATGCGCTGATCCCGGAATCGGAGATGGAGGGGCTAATCGTCGAATTGCGTTCGGCGACGGCCGGCGTCGGCTCCTATACGGCCGCTTTCGACCATCTGGCGGAATTGTCCGGCAAGGCCGCCGATGCGGTGGTGGCCGCCCATGGCGCCCATCGCAATGGCGCAGGGCAAGCCAACGGACATTAAATTTCCGCCCGCCCTATGGACGGGGGCGGCCGGCGTTCCTACCTCAACGGCGCGCCACTGCGACAGGCGGCGCGCGAGGAGCGAGACATGAGCTTTTTCAAACAACAGGTCGGCCAGCCGCAGGGCGGCGTGGTCGGGGCTGGCGACGCGGCCAACTGGAAGCCGCTCGAAGTCGCCGCCATGGTCGCCGGTTTCATTGTGTATTGGCCTTTGGGTCTTGCGGTGATCGGCGCCAAATTGTGGCAGCGGCGCGCCGGCCACCAGGGGCATCTCTTCGCCTTCGCGCAGGAGAAAGCCGATACGTTCCAGAACAAGTTCGACCAGACTGCGCGGGAATGGACGCCTTCGAACTGGAAGGGCGGCTTTGCGTCGCCTTTCGCGGGCTTCCAGATGCGTTCTGCGACCGGCAACGCCGCCTTTGACGCGTGGCGGGCGCAGGAGCTCGCGCGGCTCGAGGAAGAGCACCGCAAGCTCGCCGAAGCCGAGCGCGAGTTCAACGATTACGCCGAAAAGCTGCGCCGCGCGCGCGATCAGGAAGAGTTCGAAAAATTCATGCAGGACCGCAAGGGCAAGTAAGCCCAACGGCGCCATTGCGAAAAACCCGGCGCCGCCCAGCGCCGGGTTTTTTCATGCCGCGAGCAGCCCGCGCATGGGCGCGAGCGCGGCTGTGTCGGGAAAGACGCTCGCCGCGAGCGCCGACGCCGTGACGCCGAGATGATCGGCGATGAGGCCTTTCAGCGCGGCGCGCAGGTCGGTCGTGGGGGCGAGATCGCGATCCTGATAGAGTTTGCCCGCTGCAAGTCCCGGCCAGTTGGCGATCACGCGCCCGCCCGCGAGCGCGCCGCCCGCCGCGAGCGCCACGGTCGCCGTGCCATGGTCCGTGCCGGTCGTGCCGTTGATTCGTGCGGTGCGGCCAAATTCGGTCACCGCGACCACGATTGCGTCGCGCCATTTCGGGCCCAGCGCCTGTTCGAATTCGCCGAAGGCCGCGTCGAGTCCGCCAAGCAATTGCGCAAGACGGCCGGTCGCGCCGCCTTCATTGGCGTGCGTATCCCAGCCGTCGAAGGCGAGCGCGGCCACACGCGGACCGTCATCGGCCGCGATGATCTGCGCTGCGCCACGCGCGGCCATACGCATGCCGTTGACGCCGTTATAGTCGGCCGGCCTGCCCATATCGCCAGCGGCGGCCTTGGCCATCCGGTCCGTTTCGAGCCCGCGCCGCAGCGCCTCCGCCAGTTGCGGATCGCGATGCGTGTAAAGATCGATGAGGCGCGTTGCGGTGTCGGGTCCGGCGGAGGGTATGAAGGGCGGCGCCCAGCCGAGCGTCGGCGCGGGGCCCCGCAGGATGAGCGGCGTCGTCACCCCAACGCCGAGCGCGCCGCGCGGGCCGATCCTTGCGCCGGAAGGCAAGGCGGCGAGCGTGCGATTGAGCCAGCCGCTCGTCGTATGGCCGGGCGCGCTCTGGCCGCTTTCGAGAACGTCCTGCCCGTCGAAATGCGAGCGTTCGCGATAATTGGTCGCGATGGCGTGAAAGATCAGAGCCTGCCGTGCGCGATAAAGGCGATGAAATTGCGTCATGGCCGGATTGAGCGCGAAAAATCCGTCGAGCGGCAGCGCTGCATTGGCGCCTTGTGCGCCAAGGGCGAGCGCGCCATGCAGGGGCGCGTAGTCTGGATCGCCGATCGGCGCGACCGTCGACAGGCCGTCGAGCGCGCCGCGCAGCACGATGACGACAAGGCGCGGGTCGCGCGCGCCTGCGGCGCTGGCGATGCGCGGCAGATGCGCGGAGGCGAACAGGGCGCCGCCGGTCACGATTGCTGCGCGGCGCGAAGGCTGATGCGACATTGCGGTTCTCCTACCGGCGCTGCATTTCGGGAGACATCAGCAGCAAGGTGAGGCCCTGCTGTCTGGATTCGGCGCGCGCAATCGCCTGCCGCGTTTCGGGCGCGGCTGCGGCGCCGGCAATCTGGTCGAGCAAGGCGAGAGGATCAGGCGCATCGCCGCCGCGCTGGGCGATGCGTGCGGCGATGTCCAGCCGCGCCTTCATGCCTTCGGGCGTCGCCCACGCGGCGCTCGCGTCGGAGTAGCCATTGGGGCCGGGCGGCGCCCATAAAGGCTGACCCAGATTGTTAAGAAGGCCGATGATCTGTTGCGGCTGCGCGGGAATGAAGCCGGTTGCGCGCGCCGCCGACACGAGAAACTCATAAGGCGAGCGCAGCTTGCCGATTGGCGCGCTCCAGGCCTCGTCGGCGTTGACGAGCGTTGCGGCGAGGGCGCGCAGATCGCCGCCAGTGTCCGTGAAGTTTTTCGCCAGACGGGCGACCAGCGGCGGCGGCGGGTCGTCCGCGACGAAAGCGCGCGCAAATTTCGCTGCGATGTGGCGGGCGGTCGCCGGGTTGCGCGCAAGGTCGTCGAGGGCTGCAAGTCCCTGCGCGCGCCCGTCCTGCGCATAGGTTTTCGCCAGCAGCGTTTGCGCGCCCGGTTCGTGAAAATTGGGAAGAAAGACAGGCGCGCCGGGTTCGCCCGCCTTGCCTTCTCGACCGACGAAGGTCCAGCCGGTGATGATGCGCGCCAGCGCGCCGACATCGGCTTGCGTGTATCCGCCATCGACGCCCAGCGTGTGCAATTCGAGAATTTCGCGCGCGAGATTCTCGTTGAGACCTTTGTTGCGGTTCTGCCCCGCGCGGGAATTCGGACCGATCGACTGCTGATTGTCGAGATAAAAAATCATCGCCTGATGCTGTTCGACCGCTTTGAGCATATCGGCGAAACGGCCCAGCACATGCGGGCGGATCGCCTCGCGCTCGTAAGCGCCGGCGAGCATGCGCACCGGCCCGCCCTTGGAGACCGAAACGCAGAAATGGTTCGACCAGAAACAGACCAGACGCTCGACGAAACCGGCGCGCGCGGACAGGGCGCGCTGCACGCGCGCCATCGTCTCGGCGCGGTAGGCGGCCTGCTCCAGCGAGGGCGGGGCGGGCGGCGGCTTGGGCGCGCCGGCGGGCAATTGCATGGTCATGTCCGGCGCCATCGCCGGCGGCGGCGTTTGCGGCGCCTGTTGCGCCTTCGCGGCCTCGTTCATGGCCTGGCGCGCAAGGCGACGCTGGTCCTGCTCCTCAAAAAAGGCTTTCAGCGCCGGCTGGCTTTTCTGCAGGCCGGGTCCGTCCAGCAGCGCTGCGCCCGGTTCGGCCAGCTCGCTCAGCAAAAAGGCGCGCGGATCGGACGCTGCGGCGGCAAGGTCGCCATCGCCGCGCGCGCCAAAGCCGAAACGGTTGAGAGCGATAAACCCGGATTTCGGAATGGCGGCCATGCGAGTTCCCTTGCGCATGCATTACACCACGCCGATTCTGGCCAGAAAATGAACGCGACCGCTCGATTTTCGGATCATTGCGCGCTCTTTTCCTGTGGGCGGACTCGTCCCATATTGCCGTCATGCCCAAACCGCCCCGAAAAACGCCACGCCCCGCGCGCGCCAAAGCTTCTCGTCCGGATGTGCAGCCGCTCGGCGAGCATTTGTCCGCTCTGCTCAATCCCGCGCTGACGCGCGGTTTCGAAGAGGCGCCACAGGCCAGTTACAGCGTGCGCGACGGCCTGAGCGGCGCGACGGCGACGGTCGAATCGCTGAAATCGCTGCTGGAGATGGGCGACCCCAACATCCGCGAGAAAAAGCCCTGGACGCCGCACCGGCCTGAACGGCCGGAAAAGTCGGAAGGCGGGCGGCGGTTCAAGATCGTTTCGGATTACCGCCCGCAAGGCGACCAGCCGCAGGCGATCGCAGAACTGACCGCTGCGCTGGCGCAACGCGAGCGCGATCAGGTGCTGCTTGGCGTCACCGGGTCCGGCAAGACGTTCACGATGGCGCAGGTCATCGAAAAAACGCAGCGGCCCGCCCTGATCCTGGCGCCGAACAAAACACTCGCCGCGCAATTGTACGGCGAGATGAAAAGCTTTTTTCCCGATAATGCGGTCGAATATTTTGTTTCGTACTACGACTATTATCAGCCAGAAGCCTATGTGCCGCGGACCGACACCTATATCGAGAAGGAATCCTCGATCAACGAGCAGATCGACCGCATGCGCCATTCGGCGACGCGTGCGCTGCTGGAACGCGACGATGTGATCATCGTCGCTTCCGTGTCCTGCATCTACGGCATCGGTTCGGTTGAGACCTATACCGCGATGACCTTTTCGATCGAGACCGGCGAGAAGATCGACCAGCGCCATCTCATCGCCGATCTGGTCGCGCTGCAATACAAGCGCACCGCAGGCGATTTCACGCGCGGCACTTTCCGCGTGCGCGGCGACACGATCGAGATTTTTCCGGCGCATTACGAAGATCGCGCCTGGCGCGTCGGGTTTTTCGGCGACGAGGTGGAGGCCATCGCCGAATTCGATCCGCTCACCGGGCGCAAAACGCACGACCTGAAATTCGTCAAGGTCTACGCCAATTCGCATTATGTCACGCCGCGCCCGACCTTGCTGCAGGCGATCAGCGGCATCAAGCAGGAGCTGAAACAGCGCCTGCCCGAACTGAACAACGCCGGCCGCTTTCTCGAATCGCAGCGGCTCGAACAGCGCACGATGTTCGATCTCGAAATGCTCGAAGCCACGGGATCGTGCGCGGGCATCGAGAATTATTCTCGTTATCTTACAGGTCGCAAACCGGGCGAGCCGCCGCCGACGCTTTTCGAGTATCTGCCCGACAACGCCATCGTGTTCACCGACGAAAGCCATGTCACGGTGCCGCAGATCGGCGCCATGTATCGCGGCGACTTTCGCCGCAAGGCGACGCTCGCCGAATATGGGTTTCGCCTGCCGTCCTGCCTCGACAATCGCCCGCTGCGGTTCGAGGAATGGGAGGCGATGCGCCCGCAGACGATCCATGTTTCGGCGACGCCCGGCTCCTGGGAAATGGAGCGCACGGGCGGCGTTTTCGTCGAGCAGGTCATTCGCCCGACCGGCCTCATCGATCCGCCGGTGGAAGTGCGACCAGCGCGCGCGCAGGTGGACGATCTTCTGGGCGAAGTGCGCGAGATCGCGCGCAAGGGCTACCGCGCGCTCGTCACGGTGCTTACCAAGCGCATGGCCGAAGACCTGACCGAATATCTGCACGAGAATGGCGTTCGCGTTCGCTACATGCACAGCGACATCGACACCATCGAGCGCATCGAGATCATCCGCGACTTGCGGCTCGGCGCATTCGACGTGCTGGTCGGCATCAACCTGCTGCGCGAAGGTCTCGACATTCCCGAATGCGGCCTCGTCGCCATTCTCGACGCCGACAAGGAGGGTTTTTTGCGCAGCGAAACGTCGCTTGTGCAGACGATCGGGCGCGCTGCGCGCAATGTCGACGGAAAGGTGATCCTGTACGCCGATGCAGTCACCGGCTCGATGGAGCGCGCGATGGCGGAGACGACGCGGCGGCGCGAAAAGCAGATGGCCTACAATGTCGCGCACAAGATCACACCCGCCTCGATCAAGCGCGGCATCGCGGATATTCTGGGGAGCGTTTACGAGCAGGATCATGTCAGCGTCGACGCAGGCCTCGCCGCGCAGCCGCTGGTCGGGCACAATCTGAAAGCAACGCTCGCCGATCTCGAAAAGCGTATGCGCGAGGCGGCCGCCAATCTCGACTTCGAGGACGCCGCCCGGCTGCGCGACGAGATCAAGCGGCTCGAAGCCACCGAGTTGGCGCTGGCGGACGATCCGATGGCGCGTCAGGCCGAGGTGGAGGCGGATGCCGGGCGCTTTGCGGGCGCGCGGAAATACGGAAGCGCGGCGAATTTGCCCACACGCGCGCGCAAACCGACAGACGCGGATATGGGCCCGCACAACTGGGGCGGCGGAGAGGCCCGGCCGGCGGGGAAGCGGACGCCGCGCAGGCGATAACGTTTCAAACCGGCAACCGCGCCGCCCCGGGGTCCAGGGCGGGGTGAGCCGGCCCGCATCGTCGCTCCGCTGGGGCGGACTTTCGAAGCGATGGCGAGGCCTGAGCTGGCGGGCGCTGTGCGACGTTTTCTCGCGCGGCGAATGTGATCTCTGGCGACAATCTTGTATCTGGCCGCCGCCCACTTTTTTATCCACCGCGCGCCCCGCTTTTGCGCCGCCGCGCAGGCCGCGCCGCAGCGTCTGGCGCATGTCCGGTTAAGATTCGGATATTGCTGGAATTTGTCTGGCCGGCGCCAGGCGCCTGCTGCAACGCCGCGACGAAAGTTGACAATTCTTTAACAAAATCAATCTGGTGGGAGCCCATCGGCAATTGCATCTGTCTGTGTAAAAAATTATACTGAAAGAGTGATTCTGCACCGCGCCGCAGAGGGTCATGGGGAGGGTGCGATGAGGGGAGCAGCGCCATAGGCGGGAAGCGTGCAAATTCTTTGCAGGCTTTTCTGTTTCGCGTTTGCAGTCTGCTTTTTTTGACGGTCGCCATTCTGGCGGGCGCAGGGCAGGCTTTTGCCCAGAGTTCGACGCCGGGCGCGACATTCGGCCAGAGTTTCGGCGGGCCGTTGCGCGGCTCCTTCGACCATGCGACCACCAGCTTTCCGCTGACGGGCGCGCACAGCGCGGTCGCGTGCGAAAGCTGTCACGCTGGCGGCAAGTTCAAAAATACGCCAAGGACCTGTTTTGGCTGCCATAACGGCTCTGTCGCGGCGGCCAGGCCGCCGACCCATCCGCAAACCACCCAGCAATGTTCGGGCTGTCACACGCCGGGCGGCTGGACCGACCTGAAGGTCATCGACCATACGCAGGCTTCGGCCAAATGCTCCACCTGTCACAATGGCGTCATCGCCAAGGCCAAGCCTCCCGGCCATATCCCGACCGTCGCGCCCTGCGAGATGTGTCACAAGACGACGACGAATTTCACCGTCGCCGTGAAAATGGACCACACCGGCATCGTGAGCGGATGTGCGACGTGCCACAACAACGTCAACGCGCTTGGCAAGCCCGCCAACCACATCCAGACGACGCTGCCGTGCGAGGCCTGCCACAAGAGCACCGTCACCTTCGCCGGGGCCTATTACCAGCACGCGCCGGGCGACACTGATTGCGCGTCCTGCCACAATGGGAAAACAGCGATCGGCCCCAAGACGCCGCCGCATATTCCGGTTGCGGGCGTGCAGTGCTCGAACTGCCACAGCAATACGGCGCCCAGCTTCGCCTCCTATTCCATGAACCACCCGGCCGTCTCCGGGCAGCGTTGCGACGCCTGCCACAACGGAGCCTTTACGGGGCAGGGGGCGCAAGGCGCGCAGGGGACGGCGAGCTATCCGGGGCACCTGGTTTTCGAAAATGACCCGGCGCAGAAGGACAAAATCATGGCGGCTGCGAAGGATCTCGGTCTGAATTAGGATCGGGCGCCATAGGCCCGCCACCGGGACAACCGCGATGACGAAGCTCAACGAAACGCATGATCCTTCTCTGCAGAGCTGGGTCGAGACGGCCAATGACGCGGCCAGCGATTTTCCGATTCAGAATTTGCCTTTCGGCGTCTTCCGCCGCAGGGACAGCGGCGAGGCATTTCGTGGCGGCGTTGCGATTGGCGATCAGATCGTCGATCTCGAGGCGGCCTGCGCTGCGCAGATATTTTCCGGCGCGGCGCGCGCGAGCGCCGAGGCCGCGCGCAGCGAGGCTCTCAACGCCTTGATGGGCATGGGGCCTGCGGCGGCCGCATCGCTGCGGCTCGCGCTGTCGCGCGCCTTGCGACGCGGGGCGCAGGAGCAGGCCGCGCTGTCCGCCAGTCTCGTCGCGCAGGATCAGGCCGAATATGCCTTGCCTGCGCGCATCGGCGATTACACGGACTTTTACGTCGGCGTGCATCACGCGACAGCCATCGGCAAGATGTTCCGGCCCGATCAGCCGCTGACGCCAAATTACAAATGGGTGCCCATCGGCTATCACGGGCGCGCGTCTTCCGTCGTCGTCAGCGGCGCGCCGGTCGTGCGTCCACAGGGGCAGACGAAGGGCGAGGGCGCGACGCCGGAATTTGGCCCCAGCAAGCGGCTCGACTACGAGCTGGAGCTGGCCTTCTTCATTGGCGCCGGCA
This sequence comes from Hyphomicrobiales bacterium, assembly GCA_028869185.1. Lineage (GTDB taxonomy): Bacteria > Pseudomonadota > Alphaproteobacteria > Rhizobiales > Beijerinckiaceae > JAJXWB01. The sequence continues at coordinate 60,310 of JAGWTA010000002.1, read as the reverse complement.
ATGCGCGCGGCGCGCCGATTGCGATTGGCGCTGCAGAAGATCACCTGTTCGGCGTGGGCTTGTTCAACGATTGGTCGGCGCGCGACATTCAGGCGTGGGAGTATCAGCCGCTGGGGCCGTTTCTGGCGAAGAATTTCGCCTCCACCGTTTCGCCATGGATCGTGACAATGGAGGCGCTGGCGCCGTTTCGCGCGCCTTTCGAACGGCCGGACGGCGATCCGCAACCGCTCGCCTATCTCGACAGCGCCGCCAACCGCGCGAGCGGCGCGCTCGACATCGATCTTGAAATCCTGATTCAGACGCAAGCGATGCGCGCTTCCGGCGCTGCGCCGGTCGTCATTGCCCGTTCAAACGCGCGGCAGGCGGCCTATTGGACGCCGGCGCAACTCGTCGCCCATCACACGGTCGGGGGATGCAATCTGCAGCCCGGCGACCTGTTTGGTTCGGGCACGTTGTCCGGCGCAGAGCGCGCGCAGGCGGGCTCGCTGCTGGAACTCGCCGAGGGCGGCAAGGCGCCCGTCGCGCTGCCGGGCGGCGAGACGCGCAGCTTTCTGGCCGATGGCGACACGATCATCTTCCGCGGCTGGTGCCAGCGCGCTGGCGCGCGCCGCATCGGCTTTGGCGCATGCGCAGGGACGATCGTGGCGGCGCGCTGAGCGCTTACGCTTTCGCGCGCGTCGGCACGAAGCCGCAGCCGCGAAATTCGAACACCAGTTCGCCATGCTGGTTGACGCCGGTGTTGCGGCTGAACACGAGGCCCCAGCCGGGCTTTGATGTTGCGCGCGTCTCCAGCGTTTCGGCGCCGTAGACAATCGTATCGCCGACGAAAACCGGCTTGATCCAGCGCAGATGCGTGAAGCCCGGCGAGGGGCCGCCTTGCGCAAAGGGCGCATTGCTGGCCTGCGCTTGCGCCTGCTGGCGCGCGCGCGTCAACACATAGTTGCGCATCCAGAACGAGGCGGTCTGCCAGCCCGATGCGGCGAGCGCGCCGAAATGACTGTTGCGCGCTTCCTCCTCGCTGAGATGAAAACGCTGCGGATCGTAAAGCTGCGCAAATCCGACGATGCTTTCGCGCGAGAAATGCGCTTCGCCAAGGCGCGTATAGGCGCCCGTTTCGATGTCCTCCAGAAAGCCCGTATAGGGGCGCGTCGGCGCCGGCGGGGGCGCATAGCGCGGCGGTTCTTTCGCCTCTGCGGGAGGCTGCGGCTGCGGATCGCCCTGCGGGTGGCGCAATTCGATGAGCTGCGTGTGCTTTTGCATGAGCACAGCCTCGCCGCTCTGATTGAAAACGTCGCAGGTCATCGACACGAGGCCCATATCCGGGCGGGTCTTCGAGACGCGCTTGTGCTCGATCCTGCGCCGGACCGTGAGCTGGTCGCCCGGGCGCACGGGCCGCAACCATTTCAACTCGTCGATGCCGGGCGCGCCCATCGAGGCCGTGCGGTTCAGCCAGCAATCGTAATTCACGCGCATCACGAAACAGGCGGTGTGCCAGCCCGAAGCGGCAAGGCCTCCCAGCATGGACTGCGCGCCGGCTTTTTCGTCGAGATGGAAGGGTTGGGGGTCGTAGGTTTCGGCGTAGCGCAGGATCTCATCCTTGGTGATCGCGCGGGGCGCCTGAAAATCCTTCACATCGCCAACGACAAAATCTTCGTACCAGAGTTCAGGCATCCGTTTTCCTCGTCTGACCGGCTTGCGCGCGCCTTCAGGCTCGATTAGCCCATCAATAGCGACGGGATGCAACATGGCGACGAACTGGCTCGATGATTTTGCGCCTCTGGCGGGGCTGGAGCCCGCCGCACGCCCGCTGCTGAGCGATCTGCCGCCGATCGACATCGACGCGGGCAAGATATTGTTCGCGCCGGGTCAGGCCTGCGCGGGCTTCGCCATCATTCTCTCGGGATCGGTTCGCGTTGGCGTCACCGGCGAGAACGGCCGTTCGATCGTGCTTTACAGGGTAGCGCGCGGCGAGGTTTGCGTGCAGACGACGCTCTGCCTGATGGCGGGCCTCGAATATACGGCCGAAGGCGTGACCGAGACGCCGGTCACCCTCGTGATGGCGCCGGCCTCGCGGTGCGATGCGCTGATTGCGCAATCGCGGGTTTTCCGCACCTTCATCTTCGGCCGGTTCGGCGCGCGGCTGTCCGATATTTCGCGCCTTCTCGAACAGATCGCCTTTGCGCGCATCGACACGCGCGTGGCGCAGGCGTTGCTGGCGCGCGCCGATGCGCAGGGCCGCGTGACCGCCACGCATCAGGCGCTGGCCGAAGAAATCGGCACCGCGCGCGAGGTCGTGTCGCGCCAGCTGGAAGCCTTTTCCCGCGCGGGGCTTGTGCGCTTGTCGCGCGGCGAAGTCGGGCTGCTGGATCGCGCCGGCGTTGAAGATCGCGCGCGCGGGTGATTAGATCACTGACGCAAGGGCCGCTTTGAGGCACAAAGCGCCAGCGTTCACATTTTCGGAGGGACTCGCATGTTCACCAATGAAGGCGGTATCGACCGCGCGCTGCGCATCATCGTGGGGCTCGTGCTTATTTCGCTGGTTTTCGTCGGCCCGATGACCCCGTGGGGCTGGATCGGCGTCGTGCCGCTGGTGACGGGCCTCGTCGGCTTCTGCCCGGCCTATCGCCTGCTCGGCATCAGCACCTGCCCGGCCAAGCGCGCGTAACCTCTGGCGCATAGCGCGCGGCGAACAGACCCGTTCTGCAATCGCCGCTCGCTGCCTGCCTATTCGCCTCGCTTGCCTGGCTCCCGCCACCGCTCCATTGCGGCGTCGTCGTGGTCCTTGGCCTCGACCCAATCGCCCGCGGTTCCGTCGCGCCGCCATTCCTTCTTCCAGAAGGGCGCGCGGGTTTTCAGATAATCCATCATGAATTCGGCCGCAGCGAAGGCTGCTGCGCGATGGCCGGAAGCGGCGATCACCAGCACGATCGGCTCGCCCGGCGCGATCCTGCCGCTGCGGTGAATTGCCGTCAGGCCCATCAGGGGCCAGCGGCGCGCGGCTTCCTGCGCCACGCGCGCCATCTCCTCCTCGGCCATGCCGGGATAATGTTCGAGTTCGAGCGCCGCGAGCGCGCCGCCTTCGTCGCGGCACAGGCCGATGAAGGAGACGAGCGCGCCGATGTCGGCGCGTCCTTTCGTCAGCGCCGCGCTCTCGGCTGCAGCATCGAAAGGCTCCGTCCGGACGCTGATTTTCGGCTGCATCAGCCGCCCGTCATCGGCGGGAAAAACGCCACCTCGCGCACGCCCGCGATCGGGGCGTCGTGCTTGACGTGCTTGCGGTCGAGTGCGGCGCGGATCGCTTTGGCGTTCTCGAACGCGTAGGCGTAATTCTCGCCGCGCGCGATCTGCCAGGCGAGCAGATCGGCGACCGTGCGCACATCGGCCGGCGGGGCGATTTCTTCGTCCGTCAGGCCGACGCGCTCACGCACCCAGGCGAAATAGACCGCTTTCAAATGTCGTTCTCCGTCACATGTTTCAGGCCGGCCTTCATGTAGTCCCAGCCGGTGTACAGCGTGAGGATGGCGGCGATCCACAACAGCAGGTCGCCGATGCGCGCAGCGCCCGGCAAAACCGTTTCGCCGGCGGGGCCGGCAATAAGAAAGCCAAGCGCGATGAGCTGCACGGTCGTCTTCCATTTAGCGACGGCGCTGACCGGCATGGGCACTTTCAGCTCCGCGAGAAATTCGCGCAGCCCGGAGACGAGGATTTCGCGGCACAGGATCACGATGGCCGCCCACAGCGACCAGCTCTGGATCGTGTGGTCGGCCACCAGCATCATCAGGACGGCGGCGACCAGCAATTTGTCGGCAATCGGGTCCAGCATGCGGCCCATGGCCGATTGCTGCGACCAGGCGCGCGCGAGATAGCCGTCGAAGAAGTCCGTGACGGCGGCGAGCGTAAAGACGCCGAGCGCAGCCCAGCGCATCCAGAACTCGTCCGGCCAGAACAGCAGGGCGACGACCACAGGTACGGCGAGAATCCGTCCGTAAGTCAGAATGTTCGGCAGGGAGAGAACGCGGCTCCTCCCGGCCGAGAGCGACGTTTGCGTCATGATATTCCGAAGGAACATGGGCTCGTGTCCCACGTCAACCTTTCTCGTTGAAATGGGCGTAAACGAGGCGCGCGGTGGCCGCGTTGACGCCGGGGGTCTTCTCCAGATCGGCGAGCGAGGCGCGCGCGACCGCCTTGGCGGTGCCAAAAGCCTGCAAAAGCGCCCTTTTGCGCGCCGGCCCGACGCCCGCGATTTCGTCAAGCGGCGAGCGCACGAAATCCTTCTTGCGGCGGGCGCGATGGGTTCCAATGGCGAATCGGTGCGCCTCGTCGCGCAGGCGCTGCACAAAATAGAGGGCGGGATCGCGCGGCGGCAGCCGGAACGGCTCGCGCCCGTCGATGAAAAACTGTTCGCGGCCGGAATCGCGGTCGGCCCCCTTGGCGATGGAGGCGATCGCGACATTCTCGACTCCGAGTTCCGCCAGCACGGCGCGGGCGGCCTCGAACTGGCCGCGCCCGCCGTCGATGATCACGAGATCGGGCCGGGCGGGGAAGGCGTCGGCGTCGCGCTGCGCTTCGGGCTCCGCGTCGATCTGCGCGCGATCGTCAGGGGATGCCGGCGCGAGCGTCGATTCCTCGCGCACGAGCCGCGCAAACCGCCGCCGCAACACTTCGCGCATCATGCCGAAATCGTCGCCGGGCGTCAGCGTTTCGCTCTTGATGTTGAAGGTGCGGTAATGCGCCTTCATGAAGCCGTTGACGCCGGCCACGATCATCGCGCCGACAGCGTTCGTCCCGGCGATGTGCGAATTGTCGTAAACCTCGACGCGGCGGATGGAACGTCCGACGCCGAACGCCTCGCCCAGCGCGTCGAGCAATTTCCGCTGGCTCGCGGCTTCCGCCATTTTGCGCGACAGCGTCTCGCGCGCATTGAAGCGCACCTGATCGACGAGTTCGCGCTTTTCGCCGCGCTGCGGGCGCAGCACCTCCACCTTGCGGCCAGCGCGTGCGCTCAGCGCTTCATCGAGCAGGGCGCGATCCTCCACATCCTCGCTCAGCAGGACCAGCGCCGGCGCGGGGCGCTCGCTGTAGAATTGCGCAACGAAAGCATCCAGCACTTCGGACGAGGACAGGGATTTGTCGGCGCGCGGAAAATAGGCTCGATTGCCCCAGTTCTGGCCGGTGCGGAAGAAGAACACTTCGATGCAGAACTGGCCCGCCTGTTCGGCGATTGCGAAAACATCAGCCTCCTCGACGCCGCGCGGATTGATGCCCTGCGCGCCCTGAATGGTGGACAAAGCGGCGATGCGGTCGCGAAAACGCGCCGCCTTTTCAAATTGCAGGTCTTCGGCCGCCTCGTTCATTTCGCGCGCCAGCAAGTCGCGCACGGCGCGGCTTTTGCCGGAGAGAAAATCATGAGCCTCGTCGACGAGCGTCGCATAATCCTGCGTTGAAATTTCGCCGGTGCAGGGGCCGGAGCAGCGCTTGATCTGGAACAGAAGGCATGGGCGCGTGCGATTTTCGAAATAGGAGTCGGAGCAGGTGCGCAGAAGAAACGCGCGCTGCAAGGCGTTGAGCGTGCGATGCACGGCCTGCGCGCTGGCGAAAGGGCCGAAATAATCGCCCTTGCGATTGCGCGCGCCACGATGCTTGGCGATCTGGGGCGCTGCGTGATCGCGCGTCAGCAGAATGTAGGGAAACGACTTGTCGTCGCGCATCAGCACGTTGAAGCGCGGCTTCAGCTGCTTGATCAGATTGGTTTCGAGCAGCAGCGCTTCGGTCTCGGTCTCCGTCTGGACGAAGATCATCGAGACGGTGAGCGCGATCATCCGCGCAATGCGGTTTGTGTGCCCTTCGCCGCGCATGTAGGAGGCGATGCGCTTCTTCACGCTTTTCGCCTTGCCGACATACAGCACCTCGCCGTCCGCGCCGATCATGCGATAGACGCCGGGGCCCAGCGGGGCGTGCTTCCAGTGCGCGCGAATCGCCGCTGCGCCGCGTTGCAGGGCCGCGGGCGCGGTCGCCTCGTCCTCGAAGGTCAATTCGGGCAGGCCCTGTTCGTCGGCCTCGTCCTGCGGGCGGTCCTTCTCGAAGGCTTCCGGCGGGGCGTCGTCGGGCTGCGGGTTTCTGGCCATGTCCGACATTTAGAGATCGGAGCGCGGGTTGCAATCATTGGCCGACGGGGCGGGGGAAAACCGCGCCCTGTCTTGGCCTTGTCATATTGTTCGCACCGGAACCGGCTGCTATGACGCGCCGCGAAAGCGCTGTGCAGTTCAAAGGCATTCTGGCTATGGCTGGCATCAAAATTCTGGCGGGCAACTCCAACCGGCCCCTGACAGAGGCGATTGCGGCCTATCTCGGCGCGCCGCTGGCCCATTGTCAGGTCCGCCGTTTCGCCGACATGGAGATTTTCGTCGAAATTCAGGAAAATGTGCGCGGGCAGGATTGTTTCGTCGTGCAGTCGACGTCCTTCCCGGCCAACGACCATCTGATGGAGCTGCTGATCATGATCGACGCCCTGCGCCGGTCCTCGGCGCGGCGCATCACGGCGGTCATTCCCTATTTCGGCTACGCGCGGCAGGACCGGAAGGCAGGGCCCCGCACGCCGATCTCGGCCAAGCTGGTCGCCAATCTCATCACGGAGGCCGGCGCCGACCGCGTGCTCACGGTCGATCTGCACGCCGGCCAGATCCAGGGCTTTTTCGACATTCCGACAGACAATCTGTTCGCCGCGCCCGTCATGGTGCGCGACATCAAGGAGCGCACCGTCCCCTCAAACGTCATGGTCGTCTCGCCGGACGTTGGCGGCGTGGTGCGCGCCCGCGCGCTCGCCAAACGGATCGACGCGCCGCTCGCCATCGTCGACAAGCGGCGTGAACGCGCGGGCGAATCGGAAGTGATGAACATCATCGGCGACGTGACCGGCAAGAGCTGTATTCTGGTTGACGATATCGTGGATTCCGGCGGCACCCTGTGCAACGCGGCCGAAGCGCTGCTCAAGGCGGGCGCAAAGGATGTTTCGGCCTATATCACGCATGGCGTGCTCTCGGGCGGCGCCGTGGCGCGCATTTCGAGCTCGATGCTGAAGGAACTCGTGATCACCGATTCCATCGCGCCGACCGAAGCCGTGCGGCTCGCCAAGAACATCCGCGTCATCACCATCGGCGGTTTGCTCGGCGAAGCCGTCGCGCGCACGGCCAAGGAAGAGAGCGTTTCCAGCCTGTTCGACTGATGTGCATCAAAATCGGGCTCGCACCGCCCTGCGTTTTGCGTTTGACTGGAGTCGCCTAGGCCTTGCCGGAGATTCCCTGATGCGCCGCCTCTTGCTGATCCTTTCGTTTTTTGCGCCTGCCGCCGCCTCCGCCCATACGGGCGCTGGCGCTGTTGCGGGTTTTGCGGCGGGGCTCGCCCATCCGTTCACCGGTCTCGATCATTGTCTGGCGTTGCTGGCGGTCGGAGCGTTGGCCGGCTCCCGGCGCGACGCGGGGCGGCTGGCGGCGCCTGCGGCATTCCTGGCGTTGATGGCGGCGGGCGCCGCAGCCGGTTTCGCGGGCCTGTCTTGCGAAGGGGCGGAGATGCTTGTGGCTTTGTCGCTGATCGTGCTGGGCGCCCTTGTGGCGACCCGCCGCGCTCCGCAGCCGGCCGCCCTCGCCGGACTGGTTGGCCTGTTTGCGCTGGCGCACGGCTTTGTGCATGGGGCGGAGGCGCCGCAGACGGCGGCAGGCCTCGCCTATTGCGCGGGGTTTTTATCCGGCGCGGCGGCGCTGATCGCGGCGGGCCTTGTCGCTGGCGCGCTGGCGCGCCAGGGCGCCGCCGAGCGGGCGCTGCGTCTTGCAGGACTGGCGACGCTCGGCATTGGCGTCGGCCTTTTGGGCGGGGCGTTCTAGGGGCCCGCGTTTGCCCTTTCGGCCATCTTCGCCTATAAGCCGCGCGCGTCCGTTTCCGACACCCCTGGAGGCGTGGGCGCTTTCAAAAATCGAGGACTGAACCTATGGCCGAGACGAAGAAGCTCGCGGCCTCGGTCCGCAGCGGGACAGGCAAGGGGGCCGCCCGCAGCGTACGCCGAGAAGGCCGCGTACCTGGCGTTATCTATGGCGGGGGCGACGCCGCCCAGCCGATTTCGCTGGAATACAAATCCCTCAACCAGCTGATTTATGCTGGCCGTTTCCTCACGACGATCTTCGAGATCGACGTGGACGGCAAGAAAGAGCGCGTCATTCCGCGCGACTATCAGCTCGATGTCGTCAAGGACACGCCGCTGCATGTCGATTTCCTGCGTCTGAAGGCGGGTTCGCGCCTGCGCGTCGACGTGCCCGTGCATTTCGTCAACGTCGAATCGGCGCCGGGCATCAAGCGCGGCGGCACGCTCAACATCGTGCGCCACACCATCGAAATGATGGTTCCGGCCGACAACATTCCGGAATTCATCACGGGCGATCTTGCGGGCTTCGACATCAACGACTCGCTGCATATTTCGGCCATCAAGCTGCCGGAAGGTTGCACGCCGACGATCCGCGACCGCGACTTCACCGTCGCAACGATCGCGCCGCCGACGGTGGCCGAGGAAGCCGCGCCCGCTGCTTCCGCTGCGGCTCCCGCCGCTGGCGCTGCTGCGGCTCCCGCCGCTGGCGGCAAGGCGCCCGCCGCCGCTGCGCCCGCAGCCGGCGCGGCCAAGGCGCCCGCCGCAAAGAAATAAGCGGCTTTCGCCCGCTCTTTCGCGATCGCCGCGGCGTGCTAAACGTCGCGGCGATTTCTTTTTGCAGGGTCAGCGATGCTGCTGTTTGTCGGCCTCGGCAATCCGGGGCGCCAATATCAGGCCAACCGCCACAATATCGGCTTTATGGCGATCGACGCCATTGCGCGCCAATGGCGCTTTGCGCCGTTTCGGGCCCGCTTTCAGGGGCGCGTGAGCGAAGGGCAGATCGGCGCCGAGCGCGCGCTGGCGCTGATGCCCGAAACCTTCATGAACGAATCCGGCCGCGCGGTGCAGGAAGCGGCGCGTTTCTACAAGATCGCGCTTTCGGATATCATCGTCTTTCACGACGAACTGGATCTCGAACCGGGCAAATGCCGGGTCAAGATCGGCGGCGGCAATGCGGGGCATAACGGCCTGCGCTCCATCACCGCGCAATGCGGCAACGACTACAAGCGCGTGCGGCTCGGCATCGGCCATCCCGGCGACAAGGCGCTCGTGCACTCCTACGTCCTGAACGATTTCGCCCGCTCCGAGGAGGGCTGGGTGAGCGCGCTTTGCGACGCAAGCGCGCGCAACGCGGATGTTCTGGCAAAAGGCGACGATGCGACATTTCAAAACCGCGTTCATCTGGCGATGGAGGCCGCGGGCTTTGCGCAGGTGAAAAAGCCGGGCGAGAAATGACAGCCGCGCCAGACGCCTGAAGACGCGCTCCATCTTCGTCTCGTGCGAACCGGCGCGAGCCTGCATCCTTGACTTCGATTTTCGTTCGCGCTTCGCTCGTCGGCGCCGATCGCCGGGAGCTGCGCCATGAAAATCAAGACGAAGCATTTTCGCGTCGATGAAGGCGAAGATGTCGATCTCGACAAATGGCCGACGCGCGTCGATCCCGTTTACGATTCAAAAGACGATTACAAGACGATGCTCGCCGAGCATGTCGATCGTCTCGCCGAATTGCAGGATGTGCTCTACGCCGACAATCGATACGCGCTGCTCGTCATCTTCCAGGCCATGGACGCCGCCGGCAAGGATGGCGCGATCAAACATGTGATGTCAGGCGTCAATCCGCAGGGCTGCCGCGTCTACAGCTTCAAACATCCGAGCGCCGAAGAACTCGACCACGACTTTCTCTGGCGTTCGGCGCGCGTTCTGCCCGAGCGTGGCAATATCGGCATCTTCAATCGCTCGTATTATGAAGAAGTGCTGATCCTGCGCGTTCACCCCGCGCTGTTGCGCGCCGAAGGCGTTCCCGACGGGCAGGGCGAGACTCTCTGGGAAGGGCGCTACCGTTCCATCGTCGAAATGGAAAAGCACCTTCACCGCAATGGAACGCGCATCGTCAAATTCTTTCTGCATCTGTCGAAGAAAGAGCAGACCAGGCGCTTTCTGGCGCGGATCGACGATCCCGCGAAGAACTGGAAATTCAACGAGGGCGACATCGAGGAGCGCGGTTACTGGAAGAAATACATGAGGGCTTACGAGAAGTGCCTGACCGCCACCAGCAGCAAACAGGCGCCCTGGTATGTCGTGCCGGCGGACGACAAGCAGAATGCGCGGCTCATCGTCTCCAAGGTCATTCTCGAAACGCTGGAGGACCTTGGTCTGGCCTATCCCACGACGTCGGACGAGCATCGCGCCGCGCTGGCGAAAATCCGCGAACAGCTTGTTTCTGGCGAGGCGTGAGCGCCGTCCTGCAACAGCGGGCTGACGCGCCCGCAAAAATCACCAGGCCTGTTCCTTGGCCGCCTGTTCTTCCTTGGGCGTGCGCTTGAACACAGTCTTTCTGCCGCGCGCGGTCTGGATGATTTTCGGCGCGTTGGCGAAGGCGAGATAGATGAACATCGGCGGCACAATCGCCATGGTGGCGAAATAGCGCCAGAGCGGCCCGCGCTTGAGCGCTATGTAAGGCGGCAGAGTCATGCCGACGACGACGGCTGTCGCCATCAGCGCAATCAGGCCGAGCAGCGGCAGATAGGCGCCCGCCGACAGGCCGGCCGCGAGCCGCACGATCACGCCGAGCAGCATCAGCACGAAAGCGATCGCGCAAAGCGGGAAGAACACCTGATGCAGCACGAGCACGATGGCCGAAAGGCGCTCGGTCAACGGCCAGGAGGCGTTCCACAGCGGCTTAAGCGTGCGCTGCGCAACCTGGATGAAGCCGTTCGACCAGCGGCGCTGCTGGCGGCGCCAGTCGCGAACGTTGTCGGGCATCTGGCCAGGGATCACCGGATTGGAAATGAAGCGGCCGTGCCAGCCCGCCAGATAGGTGCGGATTGTGAGATCGAGGTCTTCGGTCAGCGAATAATCGAGCCAGCCGCCGACCGAGTCGATGGCGGCGCGACGCCATATGCCGCCCGTGCCGTTGAACTGGAATATCCAGCGCAGATTGGCGCGCGTGCGCTGCTCGATCAGAAAGTGCCCGTCGAGCACGAGGCCCTGCACGCGCGTCAGCCAGTTGGTTTCGTAATTGGCGAATTCGCAGCGCGTCTGCACGAAGCTCGCCTTGGGGTCGGCGACGATGACGGGGATGGCCTTGCGCAGCCAGTCGGCAGGCGGGCGGAAATCGGCGTCCAGCATGGCGACGAAAGGCGCGTCGCACAGTTTCAGGCCCGCCGCGCAGGCGCCGGCCTTGAAGCCCGAGCGATCCTCGCGCCGCACATGCTGCGCGTCGACGCCCTGCGCGCGCAACGCCGCAATCGTTTCGGCCGCGCGGTCGGTCGTCTCGTCGGTCGAATCGTCCAGGAGCTGGATGCGCAGCTTGTCTTTCGGCCAGTCGATCAGCGCGGCAGAGCGCAGCGCGCCGTCGACGACTTTCGGTTCGTTAAAAACGGGAATCTGCAAGACGACATGCGGCAGATCGGCTTCGGCGAGCGGGGGCGTCGCGCGGGCGCTATCGCCCACGCCGCGCATTTCGTCCCAGATGAAACGCGCGATCAGAATGAGAAAACCCGCGCCGATCAGCGCCATGCCGATCACGCAGATCGTCAGGGCGAAATCGATCAGCCCCAAAATCAAATTCACCGGTCGTTCCTTTTTATTGTTTCGACCGCTGCCGCCATCGGTTCGTTCTCGACAAGCCTGTCGGGCTGGTGCGCCTGATATTTTTCCGACGCCCAGACGACGTTTTTGGTGAACCATGCGCGCAGCCACACGCCCAGCATCATGGCGTCGCGCGTCACCATGGCGGCGGGCGCAGTGACCGATACATCCCAGCCCCGGGCGAGCGCAAGCAGCGTCTCCAGCGCCCACCACACGACGACTGCGGCGGCAGCCCCGGCCAACGGCTCGAGGCCAACAAGCGGGGCGGCGAAACCGGCCGCCAGCGCGCAGCACGAGACGAGGCCGAGCGGCTCGAGCAGGAAGGCGAACGTCTCGTTGTGGCGGCGCACGACCGTCCAGCGCAGCTGACGGTGGAACACATCGTGGAAATTGCGCGCGCCCAGCAATTGCAGGATCGGCGCGCGCATGAATCGGGTGCGCAGGCCCGTCGCCTCCAGCGCATGCGCCATGGCCGAATCCTCGCCCACCGAATGGGCGATGGCCTCGAAACCGCCGGCCTTATGCAGCGCAGAGCGCCGGAAAACCATCAGCTTGCCGACGCCGAAGCCGAGACCCAGCGCGGCGGCGGCCAGCAGAATGCGGCCGTGCGACTGGTTCATGATCGAGCATTCCACTTCCGCTGCGAAGTTTTTGGCGCCATGGGCTTCCGGCACGGCGACGACGAGGCCGACATCGTCGGTCATCGCGGCGACAGCTTCCGTCATGCCGTTGTTGGTGAGCAGGATGTTGGAATCCTTCATCACGATGAGATCGGCGCGCGCGTCTTCGACCGCTTGATAGAGATTGTTGACCTTGGGGCTGGCGGCGAAGGAAGCTGTGGCGCGCACGATGCGCGCGGCGTGTTCGGGATGGGCCGCCAGAATGCGGCGAGAGGCCGCAATGGCCGGCGATTCCGTCTCCACCGCCGTGATGGTCACATCGTAATCGGGATAATCCTGATCGAAGGCCGATTCCTGCGAGGGCACGAAGCTTTCGTCCAGCTGCTTGATCGGGATCACCATGGTGACCGGCGGCTTGTCGCGTCGTTGCGGCCGGCGCGCCATGAGGAAGGGCGCGAGCATGCCGAGCAGCACCGTGAGGGCCAGAAAGGCGAGCGAGGCTGCGGCGAAAACGCCAGCGGCGAGCCGGGCGAGGAACAGCGGGTCGGTCACGCCAGCTCCCTTTCCTTCGTTACCGGCACATCCACATGCTGCCGAACCATGAAAAAGTCCACCAGACGAACGGGTAGGACAGTGAGGAGCCGCGCGCCCCAATACAAGAGGCGCGGGAATGCGATGGTGGCTTTTCCCCTGTCGAGGCCGCGCCGGATGATCCGCGCAGCCTTCGAATCGTCCATCGCCAGCGGCTTGGGCGAAACGAGATCGGCGTTGAGCGGCGTATGGACGAAGCCCGGCACGATCAGGCTCACGCCGACGCCATGGCGTGCGAGCTGGCCGCGCAGGCTTTCGGCGTAAAGGTGGACCGCCGCCTTGGTCGCGCAATAAGCGGGGCAGTGGGGCAGGCCGCGCAGGGCCGAAATCGACCCCGTGAGCGCGATGCGGCCCCTGCCGCGCGCGCACATGGGCGCGATCAACGGCTCGACCGTGTTGAGCGCGCCCAGAAGATTGATCGCCACGATGCCACGCACGGCGTCGGGATCCTCGGTCAGGGCGCCGGCGGGCAGGCCGGTCGAAATGCCGGCGTTGGCGATCAGCAGGTCGACCGGCGCGCGCCGATCGAGCGCGACGAGAAAGTCGCGCATGGCGGCGCGGTCGCGCACATCGAGCGCGGCGGTCTCGACCTCCGCGCCCTTTGCCTTGCAGGCGGCGGCGGCTTCCTCGAGACGGCGGCTGTCGCGGCCAATCAAGGTCAGGCGCATGAGCGGGGCGGCGTATGCCATCGCAACGGCGCGGCCAATGCCGGACGAGGCGCCGGTGATAACGGCATGGCGGAAGCTCTCTGTCATGCAGCCTCCAGCACCGCTTCTGCGACGAGCGAGGGGCCGCGACGGGGGCCTTGCACCATCACGCGCAGCAAGACGTCCCTTTCGCCGGCTTTCAGCACGCGGGCCGAGAGGGTTGCGGCCTCGCCCAGCAGCAGGGGTTCGGCGAAGGTTCCCGACAGGCGCGTGAGGCGAAGGTCGGGTCGCCATTGTTTCAACGCGGGCTCGACCGCCGCCATAAGGCGCATGCCGTGCACGGGCGGCGCTGCGAAACCGATGGCCGATGCGAGCGCTGCATCGACATGCAACGGATTGTCGTCGCCCGACGCCGCAGCGTAACAGCGCGCATCGTCCGGCCCGAACGGACCAACGGCGAAAGCCGGGGTTTTTTCACCTTGCCGGGGCAACGACATCTTCAGCCTTTATTGCGGCGCAACAATACGCAGGACCGCGCGCATGGCAAGCGTCTGGCCGCCCTCCGGCGCCGTTGCGTCAGCTTCGACCACGAGCCGGTCCGGGCCTGTCTCCTGCGCCACAGTTGCGGCGATTTTATAGCAGGCGCCGACCGTCAGGGGCGCGGCGTAGACGAAACTCTGGCTCTCGTGCACCAGAGCCTTGCCGGGCGGAACCAGCGCCCGCAGGGCTGCGCCCAATTCGCCGGTCGTCAGCCAGACGGTGGGCCAGGCCGCCGGCGCGCCTTCGCCCTCGTAGCCGGTCGCCCTGGCGTAAGCGACGACGCTGGCGGGGTCGCAGACGACCGCGAAGGGGCCGATCCGCGCCATCGGCCTCAGAGCGCCCGCAGCGCCAGAGAGGCGTTGATGCCGCCAAAGGCGAAGGAATTGGAGAGGACCGCGCGCATTGGCGCCGGGCGGCCGACATTGGGCACGCAATCGACCGGGCATTTGGGGTCCGGCTCGAGAAAATTGATCGTCGGGGGCGCAAATTGCGCGCGCAGGGCGTTGATGGCGCACACAAGCTCCAGAGCCCCGGCCGCGCCCAGCCCGTGGCCGTGGATCGGCTTGGTCGAAGAAACGGGCACTCTGGCGAGGCGCTCGCCGAAAATGCGGCCCATCGCCTCGGCTTCGGTCGGGTCGTTCAACGCCGTGGCAGTGCCATGGGCGTTGACGTAGCCGATTTCGTCCGGGCTCATGCCGGCGTCGTCCAGCGCCAGCTTCATCGCCAGCGTTGCGCCATCGGCATGCGGGCGGATCGGATCGAAGGCGTCCGCCGAGGTTCCGTAGCCGGCCAGTTCGCACAGGGGCGCTGCGCCGCGCTTGCTGGCCGCTTCTTCCGTCTCGAGAACGAAAATCGCGGCGCCGTCGCCAATCGCCATGCCGGTGCGGCCCTTGGAAAAGGGGCGGATGGCGTCGGGCGTCAGAACGCGCAGCATTTCCCAGGTCAATTGCGTGCCAACCGACAGACTGGCTTCAGAACCGCCGACGATGGCGCGATCCACCATGCCGGAGCGGATCATCTGCATGCCCATGCCAATGGCCTGACTGGCCGACGAGCAGGCCGAGGCTACCGCGAAACAGGGACCTTGGCTGTTGAAGCGCATCGACAGAAGCGAGGGGCCCGCGCTGGCGATCAGCTTGGGAATCGACAGGATTTCGGGCTTTTGGCCGTGCGCGTAGAGCTTTTCCAACCCGTCGTCGACGGTGCGAATGCCGCCGATGCCGGTGCCCAGAATCGTTGCGCAACGCGGGCCGCCGAGCGTTTCCTTCGAGAGGCCGGCCTGCGCTGTCGCTTCATCGGCCGCCACCAGCGCATATTGCGAGAAAGCGTCGCAATACATCAGCGTCTGGCGGTCGAGATGGGCGGCTGGATCGAAATCGGGCACCTGCGCGCCGATCTTGATGCGGCCCATGTAGGGGCGCGCAAAATTAAGCTGGCCGATGCAGCTTTTGCCGTCGCGGGCGGCTTCCCACAGGCGCGTTGCGCCGAGGCCGGCGGCCGAAACGGCCCCCATGCCGGTGACGACAACACGGCGCGTCATGCCTTGTTTTTCTCTTTCTGGATGCGGTCGGCGAGGGCGTCGATCAGGTCCTGCACGGTCTTGGCGTCCTGAAAGGAGCCGTCCATCGGGATATAGACGTCGAACTTCTCTTCGATAGCCGTCAAAATCATAACGATATCAATTGATTTCAGATCAAGACTCTCGATCGTCGCGTCCGGCTTCACCTTCTCGCGGTCGACCATGCCTTCTTTGCAGATGACGTCGATGATCTCATCGACCAGCTTGTTCCTGTCGGAAATATCGGGCGTCACGCCTGCCTCGTTTTGTTGAGGCGCCGCCGGGGGCGCCGGGTTGTCTCTTGGTTAGGCCATGCGGCGCCGGAAATAAAGCCCTGCGCCCAAGGCGGGCCCTGCGCATTGACGCGGAGGCGGGGAACTGTTCTACAGCGCCCGTTCTTTCCCGCGCCCCGCCGGCGCGCCCCCGGCCGCCCCTGCGGCCCTCAAAGCCTCGGAACCAGAGCGCGAGCGAGACGAGCGACCCATGATCCTGACCGAGCCCTTCGAGAGGGCCTGGCATCACCGCGAACTGATCCGGGCGGTGGTCCGCCGCGAGTTCATCTCCCGGTTCCGCGACACAATGCTGGGCTGGGTTTGGGCGATTTTCGCGCCGCTGGCGATGCTGCTCGCCTATACGACCATTTTTTCGGTCGCGGCCCCCATGGTCGCGCAAGGACAAAGCACGGTCGATTACGCCGCCGCCAGCTTCGTCGGCCTGATCCTGTTCAACACTTTCGCGGAACTGGCGGCGCGCGCGCCGACGCTGCTGCACGAGCATGTCTATTTCATCAAGCGTTCGATCTTTCCCGGCGAGACGATCGCCTGGACATCGGTCGCGCGCGCCCTCATTTACGCCGCGATCAGTTTCGGCACCCTGATTGTCGTGCGGCTGGTCACCGTCCATTACCTGCAGTGGACGATCCTGCTGGCGCCGCTGGTGCTCATTCCCTTCACGCTGTTCCTGCTCGGCATGACATGGTTCCTGATGGCGCTCGGCGCCTTCACCAAGGACGTGTCCTACCTGATGGTCGCCGTCGTGCCGCTGATGATGTTCGGCACGCCGGTGTTTTTCACCATCGAGCAGCTGCCGGCGAATCTGCAACCCTGGGCCAAGCTCAATCTCGTCGGCGATTTCATCGCGATGATGCGCGATCTCGTCATCAACGGAAAGCTGCCGAGCTTGCCGATGTATCTGGCGTGTTTCGTCGTTTCCTATGCTGTGTTTCTGCTCGGATACCGGTTCTATAACGAATACAAATCGGTGATCGTCGATGTCATCTGAGAATGCGATCGTCGTCAGCCATGTCGGCAAGGCCTTCCAGCTCTACATGCGCCGCAACGATCAGTTGATGCAGGCGCTGTTCGGCTGGATCAAGACTTTCTACAAGCAGCATTGGGTGCTCAAGGACGTCACCTTCGAGGTCAAGAAGGGCGAATGCGTCGGCATCATCGGGCGCAACGGCGCGGGCAAGACGACGCTGTTGCAATTGCTGTGCGGCATCACCCGGCCGACGAAGGGCTCGATTGCGGTGAACGGGCGCGTCGCGCCGATCCTTGCGCTGGGCTCCGGCTTCGACGGAACATTGTCGGGACGCGAGAACGCGATGATCGCCGCCGCCATTCTCGGCCTCAAGCGCAACGAGACGCTGGCGAAGATGCCAGCGATCGAGGCATTTGCCGAAATCGGCATGTTTTTCGATCAACCGATGAAGCTTTACTCCAGCGGCATGATCGCGCGGCTTGCCTTCGCCGTCTGCGCCAACGCCGACGCCGATATTCTGATCGTCGACGAGGCGCTTTCGGTTGGCGACGAGGCATTTGCGAAAAAGTGCGAGGATTTCATCGACGAGTTCGCCAAGCGCGGCACGATTTTGGTCGTCTCGCACGGGCTCGATTACCTGAAGGATCTGTGCGATCGCGTGATCTGGATCGACGCCGGCGCGGTGCGCGAAATCGGCCCGCCGAACGATGTCATTCCCGCTTACGTCGCCACGGTGCGCAAGGACGAGGAAGACGAGGCGGCCGCGACAGTCGGCGGCTAGAGCGGTTCATTTTCGGTTTGAATCGCCGTCGCAGCAACGACCGGGCTGACTGTGCGCCCGTGCAATCAATGAGCCTCAATGAGACGGCCCGTCTGCATCGTACGCGCCAATCGGGTGGATGGCGGCGCGCTTCCGCCTTATCGTAAACCGCTCCAGCGCAGAGCCTTCTCGGGCTCCGCGAAGGCGCTCACCGCAACAGCGGCGCCGCAATCGCCGACAGTTTGGCCCGATAGGCCGCTTCGCTGAAATGGGCGTCATAGGCGCGCCGCGTGGCGCTGCTGATGCGTTGCGCCTCGTCCGGCGCCGGACGCGCGGCGAGCATGCGCAACGCCGCTGCAAATCCCTCGGCATCGTCAGCCAGTGCGACATTGTCGAGACTGGTGGGATCGATGTTCATGCCGCGCAGCGCATGGCTCGTGGCGACAAGCGGCAGGCCGCTCGCCATGGCCTCGACGCTTTTGATCGACAGGCCCGTGCCGCTGGTGGTTGGCAACAGCGCAAGACGCGCGTTGGCGTAAATATCGCCGATATGATCGACGCGGCCCATGAACCAGGCGCGATATTTTTCGTGGAGCGCAGCATCCGCGGCGCGCACGCCATCGCCAACGGACCCGTAGATTTTCACGGCGATCCCGGGCGCGAGCGGGACGACATCGCGCAGGAACCACAGCGCGCTTTCGACATTGGCGCGATTCCAGCTGGAAACGAGAACGATTTCCTGGCCGCCCGGGCCGGTCGGGACCGGCGGCACAGCCGGATAGAGCAATGCGTGGCGTTTTTCGGGCAGCAGCGCGCAAAAGGCCTCGTTTTCCTCGGCGTTGAGATGCAGCAGCACGTCCGCCTTGCGCATCCAGCCCAGTTCCTGCGCCAGCATGGATTCATAGCTGGCGCGCGGCGACAGACGGAATTTTCCTTCCGCGGTCAGGTGAAACTGGCGCGCCTGCAAATCGTGGCTGTCGAGCAGGATCGGCGCGCCGCGCGCAAGCCGAAGCGCCACCGGCATCGTGAAGAAGTGGTTGCAATGGACGATGTCATAGGCGCCGTTCAGCGCGAGCGGCGAAATTTCCGCCTCGCTCGCGAGGCCCGCGCGGATCGCGGCCTGATCGCCATGCGCGTAGGGCCAGACGGCGTTGCGCAGAACATGCGGCTTGATGACCGCATGCAACGGCGGGCCTGCGAACGCGCGCTCAGTCGCGTCGAGTTCGGGCGTATGGGCGCGGTAGTTTTTCCAGATCCAGGCGCGCTCCGGCTTGCGGCCGGGCTCGTCCGAAACGGCGATCGTCGTCACGCGCGCGCCGAGACTTTTCCATGCCGCGACCTGGCCGAGCACGACCTGATAGGTGCCGCAGGAATGCCAGGCGGGATGCACGATGGCGACGGCGCGGTTTGCAAATGCGGTCATGCGCGCGCCATGGGAACGGCGAGCGCCTGCAGGGCGCGCCGATAGGCGGCGGCGCTGAAATGGTCCTCGTAATAGCGTCGCGTATCGCTGACGGCGCGCGCGGGCCCGAGCGCGCGCGGATCCTCGCCGATCTGCAAGGCGGCGGCGCGCAGGGCGGCGGCGAATGTCGCGGGATCGTCCGCGACCAAAAGATTGCCGATGGCGGCGATGGGCATGTTCATGCCGCGAAAGGCCTGCGATGTCGCAATCAGCGGCGCGCCGCTGGAGAGCGCCTCCACCGCCTTGATCGAAAGACCGTGGCCTTCGGTCGTCGGCAACAATACGAGGCCGGCGTTGGCGTAAACGGCGCCGATGTCTGCAACGCGGCCGAGAAACATGCCGGCGCAGCGCGCATAAAGCTGCGGATTGCGCTGTTTCAGCGCCGCGTCGACATTGCCCGCTATCTTGACGTCGACGCCGCGCGCCAGCGGCGCCACTTCCTGCAGGAACCATTCGACGCCAAGCGTATTGGGATGATTGCCGCTTGCAACGATTACGATGTCGCGTCCGCCTGGCCCGGTCGGCGCGGCGGGCGCTGCCGGATAGACGAGCGCATGCCGCTTCTCCGGCAGGAGCTGCTCGAATTGCGCGCATTCTTCCGCATTGAGATGGACGAGCAGATCGGCCTTGCGCAGCGTGTCCAGTTCGTAATCCAGCATCTGCGCATAGGTGGCGCGGGGCGGGGCGACGAAGGCGCCCTTGTTGCGCAAATCATACTGGTTGGCCTGAATGTCCTGCGTCTCGACGATCAGCGGCGCATCGGCCGACAGATTGCGCGCGGCGGGCATGCAGAAAAAATGATTGCAGTGGATGAGGTCGATCCTGCGGCCGGCAAGGCCGGGCGGGATCGGCGCGAGCGCGGTCATCGCCGCCGTTGCGCGCGCGTGATCGCCGTGGATCAGCGGCCAGTAGACCTTGGCCCAGAAGCGCGGGTCGGCAAAGGCGCCTCGCGGCATGTTCGAATAGAAGCGCTCATGGGCCGGCATGTCCTGCGTCTTGGCGATGTAGTCGCGCCAATGCGGGGCTTGCTCGTCGAGGGCGCCGGGGGGCCATTCGCGCAGGGCGAGCGAGATCACATGGGCGCCCATCGCGCGATAGGCCTGCGCCTGCGCCACATTCACCTGATACGAACCGCAGGAATGCCAGGCGGCGTGGACGACGGCGACAGTGCGGCCGGCAAGCGGACCGCTTTCGGGCGGCAATGTGTTCGGGGATTGCGTCAAACGTCCGGTCCGCTCCTGCGCCGCGACGTTTGCAGCGCTTGTCTTGCCCGCCCGGTTCGTGAGAGGAAGGCGCCCATCCGGCGGGCCGCGCCCGCCCTTCTCATAAGGTGTAAATCTTGGCGAATCCAGCGGACCCCGAAGGCGGCGCTCCCCGGCGCGGCATGGCGATCGTCGCCAACGACAAGATCGCCGACTGGCTGCTGCCCTTTCTGGAAAGCTGGAAGCGCACGAACGCGCATATCCCGCTCTACCTGATCCCTTACGACGATGGCCTGACGATCACGCGGCGGGCTGCGGACGCCTATGGCGTGACGATGGTCGAAAGCGTCTCGCCGGAGATCGACCGGCTGGCCGCCGATCTCTACCCGCTGTTTCCAGGATATCGCCGGCGACTGCGCAAGTTGCAGTCGCTCGCCCTGCCGCTCGACGAGGTCGTCTACATCGATGTCGATGTCGTGCTGTTCCGCGATTTTGCGCCGATGTTCGGCCATCTGAAAAAGGGCGAGAGCGAATTTCTCATCGCTTCGCCGTCGTTTGAATATGTTTACAACAAAAAGAAGGACGAAGTTCCCGATCTCAAGGATGCGATGCTGTTCAACGACGGATATTTCCTGACGTCGAACAAGCTGCTCAATCCGCAGATGTTCGTCGAGACGATGGAACGCGACGCCAAGCTGTTTCACAAGGTGCGCAAGCGCGGCATGCTGTTTGCGCAGCCGGTGGTGAATTTCACCGTGCACCGCAACCATCTCAAGATCGCGCTGATGTCCGATCTCGTTCCGAACGCCTCGCACGAGACGTTCTACAAGGCCAAGGGCGTAACCTTCAAGGACGGCATGCCGCTGGATTCGGCCGGCAAGGAAATCTATTTCTGCCATTGGGCCGGCCTGCAGAGCCTGCCGGGCAAGCTCGCGTTCGACGACGCCTGGCGGGATTTTTCGCAGGCTGCATGGGCGAAAGTCAGGCGCTAGCGCAATGCCCCGTTTGCTGTCGCTGTATCTGGGAAAGCGTGTGCTGATCGGCGCGCTGGTCGTGCAGATCGCATTGACGATTCCGGTGCTGCTCTCAGCGCTGTTTCACCAGTTGCCGCCGGCGGCGCTGCGCGGCGGGCTGTTGTGGCCCGCGCTCGTCGGCACATTGCCGACGGTCACCTATATCGCCTTGCCGATGGCGGTCGGCGTTGCGGCCGCGCTGGAGTTTGCGCGCATGTCCGCGGACGGCATGATCGCCGTGCTCTATTCGCTGCGTCTGTCCACCTGGGCCATCGTGCGGCCCGCCTTGATCGTCGCTGCGGCGGCGACGGCGCTCGGTTATCTGCTGTCCTGCTGGATCGCGCCAGAAACGTCGGGGCGCATGCATGACGTGCTGAACGTCATTCGCCATTCGCTCAATCACCGCATGCTGGAGCCCGGCGTTTTCTACACATTCGAGGACGAGCAGCGCACGATCTATTTCGAGCGCTGGGCGACGCCCGACATCGCGGAAAATGTTTTCATCCGCCAGTATGACGCAGAAAAGAAAACCGAGCAGACGATTACCGCAGCGACGGCCGAATTCCGGCGCAATGCGGCGAGCGTCGTTCTGATCCTCTCGCGCGGCCAGATCCAGAGCCGGCCGGACGATGGGCGGGTGCGCGTCACCAATTTCGACGAATACGCCATTTCGCTGCCCATGCAGGGCGCAGAGGGGTTGCCGCAGCGCGCCTGGAAGGGCGTTTTCGAAATGCCGCTCGGCGAGTTCATGGGATTTCGAAAACTCGCGGCGACGGAAAAGCGCATCTATGCCGAATGGTGGTCTGAGGCGGCCAAACGGTTCGCCGTGCCGCTGCTGGCGCTGGCGCATACGCTGCTTGGCGCGGGTCTGGTGCTGACCGTGGCGAGCGCGACGGGCAGGCGCTCATCGGCCTCCAGCGCGGTGATCGCGGTGTTGCCGGCCGCCCATGTCGGGATTCTGATTGCGGCCGAAACGCTGATCCGGCTCAATCCACTGTTCGCGCTGCTGGTCGGCGCGCTGGTTCTGCTCGAGATCGGCGTTGGCGCCTGGCTGATCCAGCGTCAGCAGCGCGGCGGCGCGCCGGCGCGCGCCACACGGCCGCAGACCGCCTGATCAGGCCAAAAGGCGCATGACGACGCCAAACAGCGCGCCGAGGACGAGGATCAGCGCAGCGGTGGCCTGCAATCCGAAGGCGGGAAAGCGTGCGCTTGCCTCGCCGGCGTAAGCGTAGCCGTACCAGATGCGCGCGCCGACCCAGACAAGGCCGATTAGCGCCGCCCAGCGGTCGCTGACGTAAAGGGCGAACAGCCACAGGCCGACGATAAAGATCGGCATCCATTCCAGCATGTTCTGATGCGCGCGAAAAATGCGCTCGAAGTTCGGGTCGCCCGATGTCGCCGGCGCCTTGACGCCGTATTTTCCGCGCGCCTGCCCGACGCGCACATCGAACCAGAAGTAGGCGAGCAGCGCGAGCAAAGTCGTCAAGGCGGTCAAGTTCGGCATCATCATTCCCTCTGCGAAAGGCGCCATTGTGCGAAACCATCGGCGCGCAACCTGCATGCCGGGCACTGGCCGCAGCCGTGGCCCCAGTCATGCAGCGCGCCGCGCTCCCCGATATAGCAGGTGTGCGTGTCGGCGATAATCAGATCGACGAGCGGCGCGCCGCCAAGCTGCTGCGCCAGCGCCCAGGTCTGCGCCTTGTCGATCCACATGAGCGGCGTCTCGAGCAGAAAATCGCTGTCCATGCCGAGGTTGAGCGCTGTCTGCATCGCCTTGATCGTGGCGTCGCGGCAATCGGGGTAGCCGGAAAAATCCGTCTCGCACATGCCGCCGACAATATGTTGCAAGCCGCGCCGATAGGCGAGCGCGGCGGCAAAGGTCAGAAATATCAGGTTGCGCCCGGGCACGAATGTGTTGGGCTGGCCCTTTTCGTTCGTTTCGATGGCGATGGCGCGCGTCATGGCGGTGTCGCTGATCGCGCCGAGCTGTTCCAGCTTCAGAAGATGATCCTGCCCGAGCCGATTGTTCCAGTTCGGTCCGATGGCGCGAATTTTATCGCGCAGCACGGCGCGTTGGTCGAGTTCGACGCGGTGGCGTTGGCCATAATCGAAGCCGATCGTTTCGACGCGTTCGTAACGATCGAGCGCCCAGGCAAGACAGGTCGTCGAATCCTGTCCGCCGGAAAAAAGCACAAGGGCGCCGTTGTTCACGCGACTTCTCCGCGCGCCCAGGCCGCGATGAGCTGATGGGCGATGGCCATTTTCGGCGGACAGAACAATTCGCCATGCGTGCGCTCGACAAGCGCCAGCGCTTCGGCGCGCGAAAACCAGCGCGCATCTTCCAGTTCCGTGCGATCGATGGTGAGTTCGGTTGTGCGCGCGAGCGCCAGACAACCGATCATCAGCGAGCATGGGAAGGGCCAGGGCTGCGAAGCGAGATAGGTCACGCGGCCTGTCGCAATGCCCGCCTCCTCGCGAATCTCGCGGCGCACGGCGTCTTCGAGCGTTTCGCCCGCTTCGACGAAACCGGCGAGCGCGGAATACATGCCGACAGGAAAACGCGGCTGGCGGCCGAGCAGGCAGCGTTCGCCTTCGACAGCCAGCATGATGACGACAGGGTCGGTGCGCGGAAAATGCTGCGCGCCGCAGCTTGTGCATTCGCGCCGCCAGCCGGAGGCGGCGACTTCGGTCGGCGCGCCGCAATTTGCACAGAAGCGATGGCGTGAATGCCAGTAGAGCAGGCTCTTGGCTTCAGCCAGACGTCCGGCGATCCGCTCGGACACAAGGCCCTGCATGACGATGGAGCGCAGATCGGTCATCGCCTGCGCGCCGGGCTGCTCCTCATTCCTGTAAATCTGCGAGAGCTGCTCGCGGCTTGGCCCGAGATCCTGCTGCGCATCGGCCAGCAGCGTCGCGAAAATGCCGCCGACGCCGTCGTGGCCGAGAAAAACCGTCTCGCGCGCCGGGCCCATCAATCTGGTCTCGCCGAATGTGAAAAGCGAGCGATGACCATCCGAATCGCGTTCGAGCAGAATATTGTCGCCGGAGACGACGAAGGTGCGCGCCTCGCGGTCGGCTTTCAATGCGGCGATGTAAGCCTCGTCGTCCCGGCGCTCGGATTGCCGGTCGAGGTCGTTGGCCGAAAAACCCGTGCGGGTGGAAAATTCCTCGCGCGCCATGCTGGTTTCCTTTCGCGGCGCGCAGCATAGCGGATGACGCTGCAGGCGCGAAGGTCTCTGGACCCGACGAGATTGCGCGCGCGGCGACCCCGCAAGGGCGTCGCGCGCGATGCTTACCCGGGCCGGACGTTATGGCAGGATGGCGCATGCGAATCATATTGCTCGTGATCGGTCTTATTCTCGCCGTTGCGCCTGCGGCGTTCGCGCAGCCGGCGGACATGGAGGCGTTTTTGCGCGCCGCCTGGCCAGCCGCGCAGGCCGCCGGCGTCTCGCGAGCCACGTTCGAGACCGCCACGCTCGGTCTCGAACCCGAGCCGGGGTTGCTGACGCGCGCGCACAAGCAGGGCGAATTTTCGCTGGCGATGCATGATTACATCGCGCAATCGGCGACCGCCGGGCGCGTTTCGGCCGCGCGCGGCAAGGAGGCTGCGCTTGCTTCGCAATTTGCCGCCGCCGAGCGCAGCTATGGCGTGCCGCGCTCGATCATTCTTGCGCTTTGGGCGATGGAGTCGAATTTCGGGGCCGATCAGGGACGCAGCGACGTGTTGCGCGTGCTCGCGACGCTAGCCATCAAGCAGCATCGTCCCGAATTATTCCGCGACGAATTCGTTGCGGCGCTGGTCATGCTGCAAAAGGGCATGGCGCGGCGCGACCAGCTCGTCGGTTCGTGGGCGGGCGCGATGGGGCAACCGCAATTCATGCCATCGTCCTATCTCAAATTTGCGCGCAGTTTTTCCGACGGCGCGCCGGACATCTGGCGCTCGCCGCCTGATGTCATCGCCTCGATCGCCAATTTCATGCACGAATCTGGCTGGACGCGCGGTTTGCCGCCGGCGATGGAAGTGACGGTTCCGGACAATTTCGACTGGAAGCCGCTCGATCTCGATCTGGCGCAATGGCGGGCGCTCGGCTTTCGGCGCGCCAATGGCGCCGCGCTGCCAGCGTCGGGCAAGGCGAGCCTGTATTTCCCCGAAGGCGCGCAGGGACCGGCGTTCCTCCTGACCGACAATTGGGAGGTCATCCGGCAGTACAACACGTCCGACGCCTATGCGCTCGCCGTGTCGCTGCTGGCCGCGCGCATCGAGGGCGACGGTTTGCGCAAAGGCTGGCCGAAGGTCGCGCCGCTGTCGCTCAGCCAGCGGGCCGCCGCGCAACGCGCGCTCGCCGCGCAGGGCTTTTATGCGGGCGTGAGCGACGGCAAGGTCGGCCGTGCGACGCGCGTCGCGGTGCACGCCTGGCAGTTGGCGCATGGCGCCCGCCCGGCCGACGGTTTCTTGACGCCAGCCCTGATCGCGGCGCTGACGCAGTAACGGGCGCGCCGGTCTCGAGACTGACATGAGCGCGGGCGCGAGATCGGCCTCAACCCCGGCAAGCCATGGTTGACCGGGCGCTTTGGCCTCCCTAGGTTCCGGCGCTTCTCCAACGGGAAAATACCGATGTCCGCCGCCGAAGACACGCTGCTCGCCGCCGCCCGCGTTTCGCAGGCCTGGCCGTTCGAGGAGGCGCGCAAGCTGATCGCTCGGCTGGAAAAACATCCCAAGGACGAGGTGCTGTTTGAAACCGGCTACGGCCCCTCGGGCCTGCCGCATATCGGCACGTTCGGCGAAGTGGCGCGCACGACCATGGTGCGGCGCGCCTTCGAGACGCTGACCGAAGGCCGCGTGAAGACGCGCCTCCTCGCCTTTTCCGACGACATGGACGGGCTGCGCAAGGTTCCCGACAACATCCCCAACAAGGAACTCGTCGGCGCCCATCTGCACAAGCCCCTGACGCAGGTGCCCGATCCCTTCGGCACGCATGACAGTTTCGGCGCGCATAACAACGCGCGCCTGCGCGCCTTTCTCGACGCTTTCGGTTTCGAATACGAATTCGCCTCCTCGACGGATTATTACAAGAGCGGCAAGTTCGATGCAGCGCTTTTGCACATGCTCGCGCGCTACGACGCGATCATGAAGATCATGCTGCCGACTTTTCGCGAGGAGCGCGCGTCGACGTATTCGCCGTTCCTGCCGATCCATCCCGTCACCGGCCATGTCATGCAGGTTCCGCTGGAATCGCATGACGCGGCCGCCGGAACCATTGCCTGGAAAGACCCCAACAGCGGCGAGACCTTCGTGACGCCGGTCACCGGCGGCCATTGCAAACTGCAATGGAAGCCGGACTGGGCGATGCGGTGGTATGCGCTGAAGGTCGATTACGAAATGGCGGGCAAGGATCTGATCGAATCCGTCAAGCTGTCGGGCCAGATCGTGCGCGCGCTCGGCGGCGTTCCGCCCGAGGGGTTCAATTACGAATTGTTCCTCGACGAAAAGGGCCAGAAGATTTCCAAATCGAAGGGCAATGGCCTCACGATCGAGGAATGGCTGACCTACGCCAGTCCCGAGAGCCTTGCGCAATTCATGTATCAGAAGCCGTCTGCAGCCAAACGGCTCTATTTCGACGTCATTCCGCGCACGGTGGACGAATATCTGGCTTTCCTCGACGCCTATCCGCGGCAGGCGTGGAAGGAGCGTCTCGGCAATCCGGCCTGGCACATCCACAACGGCGCGCCGCCCGCGTCCGAAAAGCTGGCGCATGGCGAGGGCGCAACCGCGATCTCCTTCGTCATGCTGCTCAATCTTGCAGCCGTGGCCAACAGCGAGGATCCGGCGGTGTTGTGGGGCTTCCTGCAGCGCTATTCGCCGGGCGTTTCGCCTGGCACGCATCCGCGCCTCGACAAACTCGTGGGTTACGCCGTCGCCTATTTCCGCGACTTCGTGCGGCCAAACAAGGTTTACCGCGCGCCCGACGATGTCGAACGCAACGCCCTCGCGCAGATTTCGGCCATGCTGGGCCGCGTTGGGCCGAAGGCGAGCGCGGAGGAAATCCAGACCGCGCTTTACGACATTGCGCGCGCCATTCCGCGCTATCAGGATCTCAAGGCCAAGGGCGCGACGCCGGAACGCCCTGGCGTGTCGAACGAATTTTTCAACATGCTCTATCAGGTGCTGCTCGGCGAAAATCGCGGCCCGCGCTTTGGTTCGTTTGTCGCGCTCTATGGCGTCGAGGGCACGCGCAAGCTGATCGACGACGCGCTTGCGGGCGCTTTCGCAAAGGCCTAGGCGGGCGCGACAACGCGCGCGCGCAGGCCGCCGAGCGGGGAATCTTCCAGCGTCACGTCGCCGCCATGCAGGCGCGCAATGTCGCGTGCGATCGCAAGGCCAAGTCCGGCGCCCGCCTCATCCTGATTGCGCGCCTCGTCCAGTTTGAAAAATGGGCGAAAGACGGTTTCGCGCGATTGCGGCGGAACGCCCGGCCCATCGTCGTCGATGCACACGACGAGATGGCGCGCATCGCGCGTCGCCGTCACGTTGATCGTCTTGCCGTAGCGCTGCGCATTGCCGATGAGATTGGCGAGGCAGCGCCGGAAAGCATCGGGGCGCAATTGCACATGCGCTTCGCCTTCGTAAACGAAATGCGGCGCGACGCCCTGGCGCGCGGCTTCCTTCACGACGCTCTCGATCAGCGCGCGCGCATCGGCGTCGACCGCAGCCTCGCCGGCTGCGCCGCGCGCAAAGGCGAGATAGGCCTCCAGCATGCGCTGCATTTCCTCGACGTCGCGGCGCATCGCATCCTGCTCGGCCCCCTCGCCGAGCATGGCGAGCGACAACTTGAAGCGCGTCAGCACCGTGCGAAGATCGTGGCTGACGCCGGACAGCATCGCGGTGCGCTGGTCGCGCGCGCGTTCAAGGCGCCGCTTCATCGCCAGAAACGCCTGGCCCGCCTGCCGCACTTCGCGCGCGCCGGAGGGACGGAATGGCGTGTCGCGCCCTTTGCCGAACTCCTCGGCTGCGAGCGCAAGGCGGCGGATCGGGCGCACCTGATTGCGCAAATAGAGGATCGCGACGCCGATGAGCGCAAGCGCAGCGCCGATCATCCACGAGAGGAAGATCCACGAATTGGATGCGTAGGCCTGCACGCGCGGCGCGATGACGCGCAATTGCGCATCCTTCAGCTGCACGCGGATTTCAACGAAATTCGACGTGCCGACCGTGTCGATCCAGAAGGGGCGGGCGACCTGACGCGCGAGTTCCTCGGACAGCGTCTGGTCGAGCAGCGAGAAAAACGGTTTGGGCGCGGGCGGCGGCAAAGGCGCCTTGGGCAGGATGTTGGCGATCATGTTCAGCCGTTCGGCGGCGATGCGCGTCAGCTGCTGCGAATCCTTGTCTTGCGGATAGGTTTCGTAAATGTCGATCAGCGCGGCGATGTCGCGCGTCATCGCCGCAGACAGGCGATGCGTCACGGCCTCCCAATGGCGTTCCATGAACACATAGGCGAGCAGCGCCTGCAGCAGCACCATCGGCAGGATGAGAATGAGCAGCGTGCGCGCAAACAGGCCCTTGGGCATGCGCGCACGCAGCCAGAGCGCCAGTTTGCGCCAGGCCTGATGCGACGGCTCGAGAAAGCCGGGCACGCGCGTATTCATGAGGTCTCCATGCGGTCGATCGCCAGACTATAGCCTGCGCCGCGCGCCGTTTGCAGAAAAAGCGGGTTGGCGGGGTCGTCCTCGATCTTGCGGCGCAGCCGCGCGATCTGCACGTCGATGGCGCGTTCCGTCGTTTGCCCCGCAAGCAGCGCACGCGCGACCGGCGCGCCATGGGCGCGCGCCAGGACGGAAAGTATGGCGCGCTCGCGCGCCGTCAGACGCAGCGCCGCGCCGTCGCGCGTCAGACGGCCATGCGCCAGATCGAATGCGTTGCGGCCGAAATGGGCGACGGCGGCGACAGGCGCGGGCGCCGCGCGGCGCAGGATCGCGGCGATGCGCAACGCCAGTTCGCGCGGCTCGAACGGCTTGACGAGATAATCGTCGACGCCCGCCTCGAGGCCGGCGATACGGTCCTCAACGCCGGCTTTCGCCGTCAACATCAGTACAGGAGGCGCGCCCGGCAGGGCTTGCAGGCGGCGTGCGAACGAGACGCCATCCTCGCCCGGCATCATCACATCCAGAACGACAAGGTCGAATGCGAATGCGCGCATGTGCGCATCCGCTTCGCGCGCGGATGCGCCGGCGGTGACGCGATAGCCTTCGCGCATGAGGAAGCGCGACAGCAGCGCGCGGATGCGCGCATCGTCATCCACGATCAGCAGATGCGCCGCCGTCACGGCTTGTCGTCCGGCAGATGGGCGGCGACAGCGGCTTGCTCGGTGGGGTCGATGACTTGCAGGAGGAACGCTGTCGCGTCCTGGCGCGCGCGCGCGGGGGCGGCGTTGAGCACGCGCTGGAAGCGCAGCGATTGCACCTGAGCAATCTGAAAGGCGAGTTCGCGGCCCTTGACCGTGGGATAGAGCAGGCGCTGGCGCCGGTCCGAAACGCCCGCGCGCGCCTCCACATAACCCTTGCCGAGCAATTCCTTCAGCACGCGATTGAGGCTCTGTTTGGTGATCTTCAGAATATCCAGCAATTCGGCGATGGTGAGGCCGGGCCGGCGGCTGACGAAATGCAGAACGCGGTGGTGCGCGCGGCCAAACCCATAGGCTTCCAGAAGCCGGTCAGCGTCGCCGACGAAGTCGCGATAGGCGAAAAAGAACAACTCGATGAGATCATACATCGGCGCGGGATCGGCCGGGGATTGCGCCCGCGGGCTCGCCGTCTCCCGTTTCGACCCATTCTCGTGCGCTGCTGTCACATCGGCCCCGGTTTAAGGTCAGCGTTATTGACATATTTCCGCCGCTGGCGCTACACGTCAAGGAGCCGTCGTCGGCGTCCGGCCGCTGCTCCCTGCAGCGCCGCATCAGGCCGCCGATCTTTCCACTGGAGGATTTGATGTCGCTTCCGCCTTTCGATCAGCGCGACGGTTTCATCTGGATGAATGGCGCGCTCGTTCCCTGGAAGGAGGCGAAGCTGCATGTTCTCTCACACGGCCTGCATTATGCGTCGGCCGTGTTCGAAGGCGAGCGGGCCTATGGCGGCAAGATTTTCAAATCGCGCGAACATTCGGAGCGCTTTCTGAAATCGGGCGAAATTCTCGATTTCAAGATCCCCTACAGCGTCGATGAACTTTGCGCGGCCAAGCAGCTCGTGGTCGACAAGAACGGCTTCAAGGATTGCTACGTGCGCCCGGTCGCCTGGCGCGGCAGCGAGATGATGGCGGTGGCGGCGCAGAATTCGACCATCAATGTCGCCATTGCGACATGGGACTGGCCTTCGATGTTCGATGTCGCGACGAAGATGAAGGGCATCAAGCTCGATATTGCCGAATATCGCCGCCCTGATCCCAAGACGGCGCCCTGCATGGCGAAGGCGGCGGGCCTGTACATGATCTGCACGCTTTCCAAACATCGCGCGGAACGGCGCGGCTATGCCGATGCGATGATGCTAGACTGGCAGGGACGCGTCGCCGAATGCACTGGCGCCAATATTTTCTTCACGAAGGATGGCGAGTTGCACACGCCGATCGCCGATTGCTTCCTCGACGGCATCACGCGCCGCACGGTGATCGATCTCGCCAAGCGCCGCGGGCTTGTCGTGAACGAGCGCCGCATCATGCCGGAAGAGCTTGCGTCGCTGGAGGAATGTTTCATCTGCGGCACCGGCGCGGAAGTCACGCCCGTTTCCGAGATCGGCCCCTACACGTTCACGCCGGGCAAAATCTCGCGCATGCTGATCGAGGATTATACAGCCGAAGTGCACAAGGGCTGATCAGGCGCAAAAGCGCGCAGCGCATGGCTGCGCGCTCGCCCCGCATGCGCGCGCTACGCTGGGGCGCGCAAATCAGTTGTTGAACCGGAAGTGCAGCACGTCGCCGTCGGCGACAGTGTATTCCTTGCCTTCGAGGCGGAACTTTCCCGCTTCGCGCGCGCCGGCTTCGCCCTTGTTGGCGACGTAATCCTGGAAGCCGATTGTCTCGGCGCGGATGAAGCCTTTTTCGAAATCGGTGTGAATGACGCCCGCGGCCTGCGGCGCGCGCGTGCCCTTTTCGATCGTCCAGGCGCGCGCTTCCTTGGGGCCGACCGTGAAATAGGTGACGAGATGCAGCAGGTCGTAGCCTGCGCGGATCACGCGGTTGAGGCCAGGTTCGGCCAGCCCGACCGCTTCGAGATATTCCTTCTGCTCGTCCGGCGGCAGGACGGCGATCTCGCTTTCGATTTTCGCGGAGACGACGACGGCGGCGGCCCCTTCTTCGGCTGCGCGCGCCTTCACTTTCTCGGAGAAGGCGTTGCCCTTGTCGGCAGAGGATTCCTCGACGTTGCACACGTAGAGCACGGGTTTGGAGGACAGCAGGCCGAGCCCGGCGAAAGCCTTGCGCTCCTCCGGGCCTGAACCGACAGCCAGGCGCGCGGGCTTGCCCTCGCGCAGCAGCGCGAGACATTGCTCGACAAGCGCGAGCGTCTCCTTCGATTCCTTGTCGCCGCCCCGGGCCTTCTTCTCGAGATTGACGACGCGCTTTTCGAGGCTTTCGAGATCCGACAGCATCAATTCGGTTTCGATCGTCTCGATGTCGCGGATGGGATCGACGCCGCCCTCGACATGCGTGATGTCGCCGTCTTCAAAGCAGCGCACGACATGGGCGATGGCGTCGCACTCACGGATGTTGCCCAGAAACTGGTTGCCGAGGCCCTCGCCCTTCGAGGCGCCGCGCACGAGGCCGGCGATGTCGACGAAGGTCAGACGCGTCGGGATGATGTCCTTCGAGCCTGCGATCTTGGCGAGCGTTTCGAGGCGCGGATCGGGCACGGCGACGTCGCCGACATTCGGCTCGATCGTGCAGAACGGATAATTGGCGGCCTGCGCCGCCGCCGTCTGCGTCAGCGCGTTGAAGAGAGTCGACTTGCCGACATTGGGCAGGCCGACGATACCGCATTTGAAACCCATCGGGAGAAATCCGTTCGCAAAAACCGTTGCGCGCGATATGCGGGGCGGCGCGCGAAAAGGCAACAAAAAAGGCCCCGTCGCCGGGGCCTTTCGTGTGTTGCAGGCGCAGCTCAGTGCGGCACGTTGGACCAGATGCGCTTCTTGGTGGCGTAAAGCAGCCCCGACAGAACGAGCAGGAAGATGAGGGCGCGCATGCCCGTCTTCTTGCGCTGTTCCAGCTTGGGCTCGGCCGTCCACATCAGGAAGGCGGAAACATCCTTGGCGTATTGATCGACCGTCTTGGGCGTGCCGTCGGTGTAGTCGACAGCGCCGTCGGACAGGGGCTTGGGCATGCCGATCTTGTAGCCCGGCATGTATTCGTTCCACGACTGGCCGGCGGCCAGCGTGTCGTCCGCCTTGGCGCCATGCGGCTTCTCGTCGCGATAGCCGTTCATGATCGCCGTGATGTAGTCGACGCCATGCTCCTGATAGGAGAGGCCCGGCAGCGCATCGAAGATGAAGAACGGGAAGGGCTTGTGGAAGGAGCGCGCCTTGGCCAGCACGGACATGTCCGGCGGCAGCGCGCCGCCGTTGGCTTCACGCGCCTTGATCTCGTTGGCGAAAGGCGCCGGCCAATGATCGGAAGGACGGGCGGGCCGCTCTTCGATATCGCCGGTTTTGTCGGAAAGTTCCTTCACCTTGTATTCGGCCGCAAGCGCCTTCACCTGCGCTTCGGAGAATTCCGGGCCGCCCGGCTCGCTGAGATTGCGGAAGGCGAGCAGATTGGCCGAATGGCAGTTGGAGCAGACTTCGCGGAACACGCGGAAGCCGCGTTGCAGCTGCGCCTGATCGTAATGGCCGAACACGCCTGCGAAGGACCAATCGTTGCGCGGAGGCTGCGGCTGGCTGTGGCCGCCGCCTTCTTCCGCCGGGGCGGCAGCTTCGTGCGCAGCCGGAGCGGCGGCCTTGGCCGCATCTTCGGCCATGGCGGAGACGGTGAGCGCGCCGGCCAGTCCGGCGACGATCAATCCGAGGGAGAGAGAGCGTTTCATCATTGTCGTCCCTGTCTCGCGCCGATCAGTGCGCAGCGCCGGCCTGGCCGGCTTGTTTGGCGAGAACCGCATCGGCGATCGAGGCCGGCACGGGTTTGGTCGTCTCGAACAGGCCGAGCAACGGCATGATCACCAGGAAGTGGATGAAGTAATAGGCCGTCAGAATGCGCGCCGCCAGAACGGCGCCGCCTTCGGGCGGCTGCGAGCCGAGCCATCCCAGGCAGATCACGCAGAGGATGAACAGCCAGAAGAAGATCTTGTAGAGCGGCCGGTAGGTCGCCGAACGCACGCGCGAAGTGTCGAGCCAGGGCAGCACGAACAGCACCGCGATCGAACCGAACATGAAGATCACGCCGCCGAGCTTGGAGGGAATGGCGCGCAGGATCGCGTAGAACGGCAGGAAGTACCATTCCGGGACGATGTGCGGCGGCGTCACCAGCGGGTTGGCTTCGATGTAGTTGTCGGAGTGGCCGAGATAGTTCGGCACGAAGAAGGCGAACCAGGCGAACAGCATCAGGAAGACGCTGATGCCGAGCGCGTCCTTCATCGTCGCATGCGGCGTGAAGGGCACCGAATCCTTGGCGACATCCTTGATGTCGACGCCGGCCGGATTGTTCTGACCGACCACATGCAGCGCCCAGACGTGCAGGCCGACGACGGCCGCGATCATGAAGGGCAGCAGGTAGTGCAGCGAGAAGAAGCGGTTCAACGTCGGATTGTCGACCGAATAGCCGCCCCACAGCCAGGTCGTGATCGCATCGCCAACCAGCGGAATGGCCGAGAACAGGTTGGTGATGACGGTCGCGCCCCAGAAGGACATCTGACCCCAGGGGAGGACGTAGCCCATGAAGGCGGTGGCCATCATCAGCAGGAAGATGACCACGCCGAGGATCCAGAGAACCTCGCGCGGCGCCTTGTAGGAGCCGTAGTAGAGGCCGCGGGCGATGTGGATGTAAACGGCGAGGAAGAACATCGACGCGCCGTTGGCGTGAAGATAGCGGATCATCCAGCCCCAGTTCACGTCGCGCATGATGTGCTCGACGGAATTGAAGGCGAGGTTCGTGTTCGCCGTATAGTGCATGGCGAGCACGACGCCGGTGACGATCTGCGCCACCAGCATGAAGGACAGGATCGCGCCGAACGTCCACCAGTAGTTCAGGTTCTTCGGCGTCGGATAGGCGACGAAGGAATCATGGGCGAAGCCCAGGATCGGCAAACGCTGCTCGAGCCAGCGCGCCGCGGCGTTTTTCGGCACATAAGTGGACGGTCCGCTCATGAGTCTGACCTTTTCTTTCGCTTGTCTCTTGGAATGTCGGCTGGAAAATCGGCTCAGCCGACCTTGATCTTGGTGGGCGTCAGGAAGGCGTAGTCCGGCACCACGAGATTGCGCGGGGCCGGCCCCTGCCGGATGCGGCCCGACGTGTCGTAGGCCGAGCCGTGGCACGGGCAGAACCAGCCGTCATAGGGGCCCTGATGGCCGAGCGGGATGCAGCCCAGATGCGTGCACACGCCGATGACGACGAGCCATTCCGGCTTTTTCACGCGCGCCGAGTCCGGCTGCGGGTCGGGCAGCTTGGCGACGTCGACGTTCACCGCTTCCTCGATTTCCTTCTTGGTGCGGTGGCGGATGAACACTGGCTTGCCGCGCCATTTGATCGTGACGATCTGCCCTTCGGGGATAGCGCCGATGTCGACCTCGGTGGAGGAGAGCGCCAGCGTCGAGGCGTCGGGGTTCATCTGCGCGATGAAGGGCCAGGCGAGCGCGCCGGCGCCGACGGCCGCAACGGCGCCGGTGGCGAGATAAAGCATGTCCCGGCGGGTGGGTTCGGGGTGGGCGGAATTGGGCATTGTCGTCGTGGTCGCCACGTTGCTCATCCTTGGCTCGTCATTGTCGTCGCACCGGCGAGATGCGCCGACGGAATAGGCTTAGGTAACCGCGCAAACAAGGCGCGGCGATGCGGCCTGCGGTCGCGGGGGGCCGCGGGCCGGGACGGCGTTCTTTCGCATTCCCGCCAAGCCTTGTCCATACAGGGGCCACAATGCTTAAGGCTAGGGCCCATGCGCTTTATCCCCCATCGCCTCATGCTCGCCCTGCTCGAGCCCGACATTCCCCAGAACGCGGGCACCATGCTGCGGACCTGCGCCTGCCTCGGCGTCGGCGCGGCGATCGTCGAGCCGGCCGGATTTCCGGTTTCCGACCGGCATTTTCGGCGCTCGGGCATGGATTATCTCGATCAGGTGACGATCGAACGCCACGTTTCCTTCCGCGCCTTCGAGGCCTGGCGGGCGGGAACGGGGCGACGCCTCGTCCTGCTGACCACGGCGGGGGCGGTCGAATACGCCGATTTCGCCTATCGGCCGGACGATATTCTGATGGTCGGGCGCGAATCGGCCGGAGCGCCGGCGCATGTCCACGAAGCGGCGGATGCGCGGGTGAAAATCCAGATCCGCCCGGAAACGCGCTCGCTCAATGTGGCCGTGGCCGCCGCAATGGTTCTGGGCGAGGCGATCCGCCAGCAACGCGACGCTGCAGCGCGCTGACTGCTAATTCGGGCCGCCCAGGGGCAGGCCGTTTACGGTCACGCCCGCCTTGTCGAAATTCCGGGAGTGGATCATGAGCGCGCCGGCCGGCTTTGCGTCGCCGGGTTTACGTCGGTTGCGCTGAAAATAGTTCATGATCACTGCCCCCACGGCGAAACGCCCGCAAGCTAGGCGATTTTCCCGTCGCAAACCATCCGCGCTGTGCGCAACGCGGCGCAGGGGTTCACAGCCCCGCCATTCTCGGCTAGGTAATCCCCACTTCGAGCGGGCGCGCCCGGCTGCGATCTTCCAACAGGGCGCGTTCCGCCGCATCGGCCGGCGACGCGGCCTTTTTTTATGCGCCCCGCTGCGGGCGGATGGACGACATGCCGAAAAGAACTGACATTTCCACCATCATGATCATCGGCGCGGGGCCGATCGTCATCGGGCAGGCCTGCGAATTCGACTATTCGGGCACCCAGGCCTGCAAGGCGCTGCGCGCCGAGGGCTACCGGATCGTTCTGGTCAATTCCAACCCTGCAACCATCATGACCGACCCGGACATGGCCGACCGCACCTATGTCGAGCCAATCACGCCGGAAGTCGTCGCCAAGATCATCGAAAAAGAGCGTCACGCCGTTCCCGGCGGCTTTGCCCTGCTGCCGACCATGGGCGGCCAGACGGCGCTCAATTGCGCGCTGAGCCTGCAAAAGATGGGCGTTCTGGAAAAGTTCGACGTCGAGATGATCGGCGCCACGGCGGACGCCATCGACAAGGCGGAAGACCGCGAGCGTTTCCGCGAGGCTATGACGAAAATCGGCCTCGACACCCCGCGCTCCCACCACATCAAAACGCTCGGCGCGGCGCTCGAAGCGCTCGACGACATCGGTCTGCCGGCGATCATCCGCCCGTCTTTCACGCTCGGCGGCACGGGCGGCGGCATCGCCTACAACAAGGCCGAGTTCATCGAGATCGTCGAACGCGGCATCGACGCCTCGCCCACCAACGAAGTGCTCATCGAGGAGAGCGTTCTGGGTTGGAAGGAATACGAGATGGAGGTTGTCCGCGACAAGGTGGACAATTGCATCATCGTCTGCTCCATCGAGAACATCGATCCGATGGGCGTCCACACCGGCGATTCAATCACGGTTGCGCCTGCGCTGACGCTGACGGACAAGGAATATCAGATCATGCGCAACGCCTCGCTGGCGGTTCTGCGCGAGATCGGAGTCGAGACGGGCGGCTCGAACGTGCAGTTTGCGATCAATCCAGAAAATGGCCGGATGATCGTGATCGAAATGAATCCACGCGTCTCGCGGTCTTCTGCGCTGGCCTCGAAGGCGACGGGCTTTCCCATCGCCAAGGTCGCCGCCAAACTCGCCATTGGTTATACGCTCGACGAAATCGCCAACGACATCACGGGCGGAGCGACGCCGGCCTCGTTCGAGCCGACGATCGATTATGTCGTCACGAAAATTCCGCGCTTCGCTTTCGAGAAATTTCCGGGCGCGGAGCCCGTTCTGACGACGGCGATGAAATCGGTCGGCGAGGCGATGGCGATTGGCCGCACATTCGCCGAGTCGCTGCAGAAGGCGTTGCGCTCGCTGGAGACGGGCCTTTCGGGACTGGATGAAATCGAGATCGAGGGGCTGGGCAAGGGCGACGATCGCAACGTGCTGCGGGGCGCCCTCGGCACGCCGACGCCCGAGCGCATTCTCGTCGTTGCGCAGGCTTTGCGTCTGGGCATGAGCGAGGCCGACGTGCACCAGTCGTGCAAGATCGACCCGTGGTTCATCGCGCGCATCGGCGAGATCGTGGCGCTGGAGAACAAGGTGCGCGCGCACGGTCTGCCTGATGACGCCGACAATCTGCGCATGCTCAAGGCCGCCGGCTTTTCCGACCTGCGGCTGGCGACGCTCTCGGGCCGCGCCGAGGCTGACGTGCGCGCCAGGCGCGTCGCGCTCGACGTGCATCCGGCCTACAAGCGCATCGATACATGCGCGGCCGAATTCGCCTCGCCCACGGCCTATATGTATTCGACCTACGAGCGGCCGTTTGCGGGCGTTCTGTCCTGCGAGGCCAATCCTTCGGACAAGCAGAAGATCGTCATTCTCGGCGGCGGCCCGAACCGCATCGGACAAGGCATCGAGTTCGACTATTGCTGCTGTCACGCCTGTTTCGCGCTGAGCGAGGCTGGCTATGAAACCATCATGGTCAATTGCAATCCCGAGACGGTTTCCACCGACTACGACACGTCCGACCGTCTCTATTTCGAGCCGCTGACCGGCGAGGATGTTCTGGAAATCCTCAACAAGGAAAAGCAGAACGGAACGTTGAAGGGCGTGATCGTTCAGTTTGGCGGACAGACGCCGCTGAAGCTGGCGCATGGGTTGCAGCAGGCCGGCATTCCGATTCTCGGCACATCCGTCGATTCCATCGACCTCGCCGAAGACCGCGACCGCTTCAAGCGCCTGCTCGACAGGTTGGGGCTGAAACAGCCGAAAAACGGCATCGCCTATTCCGTCGAGCAATCGCGGCTGGTGGCGGGCGAGCTCGGTCTGCCGCTCGTCGTGCGGCCGTCCTATGTGCTGGGTGGGCGCGCGATGGCGATCATCCGCGACGAGAACGAACTCAACGATTATCTGCTCGACGTGCTGCCGGGGCTTGTGCCTTCGGACGTGAAGGCGCGCTATCCCAACGACAAGACCGGCCAGATCAACACCGTGCTCGGCAAGAATCCGCTGCTGTTCGATCGCTATCTGGCGGACGCTACGGAAGTGGACGTCGATTGCCTGTGCGATGGCAAGGATGTGTTTGTGTGCGGCATCATGGAGCATATCGAGGAGGCGGGCATTCACTCGGGCGACTCGGCCTGTTCGCTGCCGCCCCGTTCACTCTCGCCCGCGATGATCGCCATGCTCGAGGAGCAGACGAAGAAAATGGCGCTGGCGCTCGACGTCGGCGGGTTGATGAACGTGCAATATGCGCTCAAGGACGGCGAGATTTACGTGCTCGAAGTCAATCCGCGCGCGTCGCGCACAGTGCCTTTCGTCGCCAAGGTGATTGGCAAGCCGATCGCCAAGATCGCCTCGCGCATCATGGCCGGCGAAACGCTGGCGAGCTTTGGCCTGAAGCCGGAGAAGCTCGATCACGTCGGCGTGAAGGAATCGGTGTTCCCGTTTGCGCGCTTCCCCGGCGTCGACACGGTGCTGGGGCCGGAGATGCGCTCGACCGGCGAGGTGATCGGCCTCGATCATTCCTTCGACGTCGCTTTCGCCAAGAGCCAGCTCGGCGGCGGCACGAGCGTGCCGCGCAAGGGCGCCGTATTCGTCTCCGTACGCGACGAGGACAAGGATCGCATCCTGCCTTCGGTGAAGATGCTGTCCGACCTCGGCTTCAAGATCATGGCCACCGGCGGCACCGCGCGCTATCTCGCCGAACATGGCGTGCCGACCGAGAAGATCAACAAGGTCTCTGAAGGGCGCCCGCATGTGGTGGACGCAATCAAGAACGGCTCGATCCAGCTCGTGTTCAACACGACGGAAGGGGCGCAGGCGCTGTCCGACTCGCGCTCGTTGCGCCGGGCGGCCCTCTTGCATAAAGCGCCCTATTACACCACTCTGGCCGGAGCGATCGCCGCCGCGCAGGGGATCAAGGCCTATATCGGCGGCGATCTCGAAGTGCGCGCGCTGCAGGACTACTTTCACGCGGCCTGAGCGCCAGCTTTTTCAACCGGATTGCATCGAATGGAAAAACTGCCGATGACGGCCGCGGGTTACGCGGCTCTTGAAGAAGAATTGAAGCGCCGCCAGCAGGTCGATCGTCAGCGCATCATTGCGCAAATCGCCGAAGCGCGCTCGCATGGCGATCTGTCGGAAAACGCCGAATATCATGCGGCGAAGGAAGCGCAGTCGCTGAACGAGGGCCGCATCGCCGAACTCGAGGACAAGATCGCGCGCGCTGATGTGATCGATGTCTCGAAACTCTCCGGCAAGACCGTGAAGTTCGGCGCGCATGTCACGCTGGTGGACGAGGATACCGAAGAGGAAAAGCAATACCAGATCGTCGGCGAGAGCGAGGCGGATGTGAAATCGGGCAAGGTCTCGATCACCTCGCCGGTTGCGCGCGCGCTGATCGGCAAGACCATCGGCGATACGGTCGAGGTCAACACGCCCGGCGGCGGCAAGAGCTACGAAATTCTGAAGGTGGCGTTCAAGTGAACGAGACCGGCCGCGCGCCGGTTTTGCCTCTTGACTCGCCGTTGACGCGGCGCGCGATGTGTCGAGCAAATCGTCCCTGAACGGCGCCAGCGCCTGGCTGCTTTCGGATGGCCGCGCGGGGCATGACGTTCCCTGTATCGGCCTTGCCGAAACGCTGGGACTTGATCTCGAACGGCGCCTGATTGCGCCGCGCGCGCTCTTTGCCGTTTTGGCGCCGCATGGTCCGCCCGACCCGCGCGATCCTGCGCTGGCGCCGCCTTATCCCGACATCGCTTTCGCCGCCGGACGGCGCGCCGTTCCTTATCTGCGCGCCTTGCGCGCGCGCGCGCCGGCCACCTTCACGGTCTATCTGAAAAACCCGCGGATCGCGCCGCAAAAGGCCGCCGATTTCGTATGGGCGCCCGAGCATGACGGGCTTGCAGGCGACAAGGTTTTTTCGACCCTCG
Organism: Hyphomicrobiales bacterium; assembly: GCA_028869185.1. Lineage (GTDB taxonomy): Bacteria > Pseudomonadota > Alphaproteobacteria > Rhizobiales > Beijerinckiaceae > JAJXWB01. The sequence goes on along the minus strand of JAGWTA010000002.1, from coordinate 19,687 downwards.
CCGCCCCGCATCGGCTTTCGCCGCAAAGGCTTGCGGCGGCGCGCGCTGCGCCCGACGCGCGCATCGCCGCGCTGCCTGGTCGGCGGCTGGCGCTGCTCGTCGGCGGGCCATCCAACAGTCATCGTTTCACGCAGGACGACGCGCAGGCCCTGTGCGCCATCGTGCAAGCGGCAGCGGCGCAGGGCGCGAGCGTGATGGCGACGCCGTCCCGCCGCACGCCTGCATTCGTTCTCGCCGCGTTGCGCGCGGTCGTTACGCCGCTCGGCGCGCGCGGTTTTCTGTGGGACGGGCAGGGCGACAATCCTTACGCCAGCATGATCGCCAACGCCGACTGGATCGTCGTGACCGCCGATTCCACCAATATGGTCGGGGAAGCGCTCGCGACATCGGCGCCGGTGTATTTTTATGAACCGGCGGGCGGCCACCGGCGCGTGAGCGCCTATCTCGCAGCCTTGCGCGAACGCGCTAGCCTGCGCCGTTGGGCCGGAGCGCTTGAAGACTGGCCGCGCGCGCCGTTCGACGATACGCCTGCAATCGCGGCCGCGCTGGCCGCACGTTATGATTCATGGCGCAAAAATTTGACGCAATCGCGGTGAAACATTTCGCCCTGGCGAACCGAAGAACAAGGGAAACGAGGACGCCGCCATGCTGATCCGCCTGCGTAAATCCTGGGAACTGCCGGAGAGCTGCGTGACGCCGCAGCGCCTTTTTTTCAACCGTCGCGCGTTTCTGGCCGCAGGCGCAGCGCTGGCGGCGCCGCGCGCCATTCGCGCCGGCGTCCCGCTCGACCGCGCGACGACGCCGGAAAGCGTGACGACGAATTACAACAATTTCGTTGAATTCTCGGCCTCCAAATATGCGGCTGCGAAAGCTGCCGCGCTGAAGCCCCGGCCCTGGACCGTCTCCATTGGCGGGTTGTGCGCCAAGCCGCGCGATGTCGACATCGACGCGCTCATCAAGGAGATGAATGTCGAGGAGCGCATCTACCGTCATCGCTGCGTCGAGGCGTGGTCGATGGTCGTCCCGTGGACCGGTTTTGCCCTGAAAAAACTCGTTGCCGCCGCAGAGCCGAAGCCGGAAGCAAAATACATCCGCTTCGAAAGCTTCATGGACCCGCAAGTCGCGCCCTTCCAGAAGCAGCGCGTCTATCCGTTTCCCTATGTCGAGGGTTTGACGCTGGACGAGGCGAACAACGACCTCGCCTTTCTGGTGACAGGCGCCTATGGCAAGCCGCTGCAAAACGTCTTCGGCGCGCCGCTGCGTCTGGCGACGCCCTGGAAATACGGGTTCAAGTCGATCAAATCCATCCAGCGCATTTCGTTCGTCAGCGAGCGCCCGCAGTCGTTCTGGGAAAAACTGCAGGGCGACGAATATGGCTTCTGGGCCAATGTGAATCCGGACGTGCCGCACAAGCGCTGGAGCCAGGCGACCGAGGAATGGCTCGGCGTGGACGGGCGCCATCCAACGCTGCTGTTCAACGGTTATGCGCAGGAGGTCGCCGGGCTCTACAAAAACCTCGACGACAAGACGCTGTTTTTTTGAGAGGCGTTTGTTTTAAATCGCCGTCATTGCGAGGAGCCGGAGGCGACGAAGCAATCCATCCCCGTTCGTGATTGCAAAGGCGTATTCGCCCCATTCTGCAACGCCCGCTGGATGGATTGCTTCGTCGCTCGCTCCTCGCAATGACGGCGTTGTCGCGCGATCCTATGCTTTCGCCTCATCCATCATTTTTACGAAGCGCTTGAAGAGATAGTGCGAATCCTGCGGGCCCGGCGAGGCCTCGGGATGGTGTTGCACGGAAAAGGCGGGGCGATCGGTCAGAGCGATGCCGCAGTTCGAGCCATCGAACAGCGAGCGATGCGTTTCCTTCGCATTAGCTGGCAGCGTATCGACATCCACCGCAAAGCCGTGGTTCATCGAGACGATCTCGACCTTGCCGGTCGTGTAATCCATCACGGGATGGTTGGCGCCGTGATGACCCTGATGCATCTTTCTGGTCTGCGCGCCAACGGCCAGCGCCAGCATCTGATGACCAAGGCAAATGCCGAAGGTCGGCACTTTCCTGTCGAGCAATGCGCGGATGACCGGCACGGAATATTCGCCTGTCGCGGCGGGGTCGCCCGGGCCGTTGGAAATGAACACGCCATCGGGCTCGAGCGCCAGAATCTCATCCGCCGATGCGGTCGCCGGAACAACCGTCACGGCGCACCCTTCGTCGGCGAGCAGGCGCAGGATGTTGCGCTTCACGCCGAAGTCCATCGCAACGACCTTGCGCTTCGTTTCGGCGCGGCGGCCGTAACCCTTGCCGAGCATCCAGGTCGTTTCATCCCAGTCGTAACGCTGCGCTGTGGTCACGCCCGGCACAAGATCGAGCCCGTCCATCGAAGGGATCGCCGCAGCGCGCTTCTTCAACGCCGGCAGATCGAACACGCCATCGGGATGATGGGCAATGACGGCGTTGGGCATGCCCTTCTCGCGGATCAGCGCCGTCAGCGCGCGCGTGTCGAGACCGCACAGGCCGACAATGCCGCGCCCCTTGAGCCAGGCGTCGAAATTCTTCGTCGCGCGAAAGTTCGAAGGGTCGGTGATCGGCGCTTGCAGAACGCAGCCGCGCACGCCGGAGGCCGCAGCCATATTCACCGTCTCGATATCTTCGTCGTTCACGCCGACATTGCCGATATGGGGAAAGGTGAAGGTGACGATCTGGCCAGAATAAGACGGGTCGGTCAGGATTTCCTGATAGCCGGTCATGGCCGTGTTGAAACAGACTTCGCCGTCGGCCTCGCCCGTAGCGCCAAGACCGAAACCTTCGATCACGGTCCCGTCGGCCAGAACGAGCAGGCCGGTCGGTTTGCGGGGCGCCCAACCGGCGTTTGCGGCTTGATCCTGCGACATGAGGTCTCTAAGGCTGGTCGCGCGGGCGCGGACGCACAAGCGTCGGGCGACCGCGATTTAAGGGTTTGAATTGGCGCGGAAGCTAGGGGAGCGCCCCTTGCCCGTCAAGCCTCGCCGCCCCTTCAGGAGAGACTTATGCGCGAGCGTTTTGTGAACGACATGAAGGAGGCGATGAAGTCCGGCGACAAGGCGCGCCTGTCCACGATCCGCCTCATCAACGCCGCGCTGAAGGACCGCGACATCGAGGCGCGCGGACAGGGCAAGACGGTTTCCGACGACGACATTCTCGCGCTCCTGCAGAAAATGGTGAAGAGCCGGCAGGAATCGGCGGAGATTTACGAGAAGAACGGACGCCCTGAGCTTGCAGCCGGCGAGCGCGCAGAAATTGCGGTCATTTCGTCCTATTTGCCGCAGGCCCTTTCTGCCGAAGAGGCGGACGCCGCCATCAAGGCCGCAATCGCCGAGACAGGCGCGGCCACCATGAAGGACATGGGCAAGGTCGTCGCCGCGCTGAAGGCGAAATACACAGGGCGAATGGATTTCTCGAAAGTCAGCGCTCAGGTGAAGGCGGCGCTCGGCGGGTGACCATGGATGTCGTGATCTATCACAATCCCGATTGCGGAACCTCGCGCAACACGCTCGCGTTGATCCGCAACGCCGGCGTCGAGCCGCATGTGATCGACTATCGCAAATGTCCGCCCTCGCGCGCGATGCTGACGCAATTGATCGCGCGCATGGGAATTGCGCCGCGCGCCTTGCTGCGCGAGAAGGGAACGCCTTACGGCGAACTTGGCCTCGCCAATCCGGCGCTCAGCGACGAGGCGCTGATCGACGCGATGATGGCGCATCCCATTCTCATCAATCGCCCGATCGTCGTCTCGCCGCGCGGCGTGCGATTGTGTCGTCCGTCCGAGCTCGTTCTCGATCTGCTGCCTGCGCAACAGGGCGAATTCCGCAAGGAAGATGGCGAGATCGTCATTGACGCTCAGGGCCGCAGGGCTTCCACGGCCTAGCGCTCAGCGCGGTCGAGCGGCGTTAGACGCCAAACGCCTCGCGTTCCTCTTTCGGCATCTTGAACGCATTGGATTCTGCCGGGAAGGCGCCGGAATGCACGTCATGCGCATAGGCGGCTGCGGCCTCGCGCATCGTTGTTCCGTGGTCGGCGTAGCGTTTGTTGTGTTTGAAATTGTTCTGCGTGTAGCCCAGCGTGTCGCAGACGACGAGCACCTGCCCGTCGGTAAAGCGGCCGGCGCCGATGCCGATGGTCGGCGCCTTGACCGCTTGCGTGACGGCGCGGGCGACTTCTTCGGGGATCAACTCGAGCACCAGCATGTCCATGCCGGCGGCGTCGAGCGCGCGCGCATTGTCGATGAGCGCTTTCGCATCGGCGGCTGTCTTGCCTTTCAGGCGCTTTTCCTCGTGGTTCTGCGGTTCGAGACCGAGGTGGCAGCACACGGCGATGCCTTCGGCCTTGATCGCGCGCACGACGTCGGGCAATGCGCCTTCGAACTTCACCATATCGGCGCCGGCGGCGCGCAGCGTTTTGGCGTTTTGCGCGGCCAGCTGCGGCGTGGCGCAGGAAGCGTAGGGCAGGTCGCCGACGATATAGGCTTCCGGCGCGCCGCGGCGCACGGCGGCGATGTGGTGGACCATGTCGGCCATCGTCACCTCGCGCTCGGACGCATAGCCGAGGATGTTGGTGCCGACGCTGTCGCCGACGAGCAGAATGTCGACGCCGCCTTCGGCCTGCGCCCGCGCGTTGGGGGCGTCATAGGCGGTCAGCATGGCGATTTTTTCGCCTTGGCGCTTCATCTGAAAAAAACGGGCGGCGTCGCGCATGTCTCGTCCTGTTGAAAGCGGGGATAAACCGCATGGCGCCCCGGGGCCGGGGCGGGTTGCTATATAGGGGAGGTTTGACGCGCCGTCGCGGGGTCCATGCGCTTTCCGCCGTCCTTTATTGACGAGATCAAGGCCCGCCTGCCCGTTTCGCAGGTGGTCGGCCGGCGCGTGAAGCTGAAGAAGGAAGGGCGCGAATGGCGCGGCCTGTCGCCCTTCACCGCTGAAAAGACGCCCTCTTTCTACGTCAACGACAGCAAGGCGCGCTGGTTCGATTTTTCGGCCGGCAGGAATGGCAACATCTTCGATTTCGTTATGGAAACCGAGGGGCTGAGCTTTCCCGAGGCGGTCGAGAAGCTTGCGGGGGACGCCGGCCTCGCCCTGCCGAAAATGACGCAGGAAGAGGTCGTGCGCGAGGCCCGGCGCGCCACCGCGCTGGAGGCGGCCGAACTCGCCGCGCGGTTTTTCGAGGCCAGGCTGCAGGGCGCGGACGGGGCGCGGGCGCGCGGCTATCTCGCGGACCGCGGGATCGGGCCTGCGCTGCAAAAGGAATTCCGCATCGGCTACGCGCCGCGCGAACGCTACCAGTTGCGCGACCATCTGGCCGGCAAGGGCGTCGATGTCGAGACGATGATCGAGGCGGGGCTGCTCGTCACGGGCGAGGGCATCGCCGTGCCCTACGAGCATTTGCGCGACCGCGTGACCTTTCCGATCGCCGACGGGTCGGGTCGCGTGATCGCCTTCGGCGGCCGCGCGATGGATAAGGACAACCCGGCCAAATACAAAAACTCGCCGGAATCGGCGCTGTTTCACAAGAGTTTCTGTCTCTACAACCATCACAAGGCGCGCCTTGCCGCCCACAAGGCCAATCGCGTCATCGCGGTCGAGGGCTATGTCGACGTCATCGCCATGCATGCCGCCGGCTTCCCCGAGACGGTGGCGCCGCTGGGCACTGCGCTCACGGCCGACCAGTGCGGGCTGCTCTGGCGCATGGCCGAAGAGCCGATCCTGTGTTTCGATGGCGACCGCGCGGGGCGCAAGGCCGCCTTCCGCGCCATCGAGACGGCCTTGCCGTTGATTGCGCCTGGCCGGAGCCTGCGTTTCGCCTTTCTGCCGGAGGGGCAGGACCCGGACGATCTCTATCGTTCGGCGGGCTCGGCGGCCGTGGCGGAGGTCGTCGAATCGGCAAGGCCGCTCGCCGATGTCCTGTGGATGCGCGAATTCGAGGCGCAGACGCTGGACACGCCCGAACGCCGCGCCGCTTTCGAGCGCCGTGTGCGTGAGGCGACGCGCGTCATCTCCGACGAAACGCTGAGGCGGCATTATCAGGACGAGATGAACGGGCGTCTGGCGGCCCTGTTCGGGCGCGAGAGCGGCGGCCAGCGGCCCGCGCGCCGTCCCTGGACCCCGGGCGGGGGGCGTTTCCAGCGCGAGCCGGCAAGCCTTTCGTCGCCTGTTTCGGTCAGCCCGGCGCTGGCGCAATCCAGCCTGTTCAAAGGCGGCGGGCAGACCATCTCTCCGCGTGAAGCGCTGATATTGCTTGTATTTCTCAATCACCCGGATTTCATCGGCGACGAGGCCGAGACGTTGGCCGCGACCGAATTCTCGACGCCGCTGGCGCGCAGGCTGCGCGATTTTCTTCTGGCGGCGGGCGACGACCATCTGACGGGCGCCGGTTTGCGCGCGGCCGCCGCAGAGGCGGGGCTGGAGCCGGCGCTTGCCGCGCTGGCGCAGCAGACGGGTGTGTCGGCGCTCGCCTGCGTCCAGCCGGACGCGCCGCCCTTCGACGCCGCCGAGGCGCTGAAGCAGGCGCTGGCCTTGCATCGCAGAACAAGGGCGTTACATAGGGAGTTGGCTCTCGCCGAGGAGGCCCTTGCGGCCGACCCGAGCGAAGTCAATCTCGCGCGATTGCAGGATATTCAGGCGCAATTGACGGCGCTGGACGGCGCCGAGGCCACTGTCGAGGGTTTTGGCCAGAGCGCCGCTCCGACAGCGCGCCGCTTGTAGTTAAGACAGGGTTAGGGACGCCTCTGCGACCTTGCCCGCGGCGAATCACTTCGGCGCTCCTGCGCCGCGCCGTTCCGGTTCGGAGACCATGATGGCCAAGACGCCGAAGACGCCGAAAAAAGACGACGAAAAGCCGGAAGCCGAAAGCGCCGCGCCCGAAACAAACGACAGCCCGCTGCTCGATCTTTCAGACGCCGCCGTCAAGAAGATGATCAAGGCCGCCAAGAAGCGCGGCTTCGTCACCTATGCCGAACTCAACGCCGTTCTGCCTTCGGAGGAAGTTTCGTCCGATCAGATCGAGGACGTTTACGCGATGCTGTCCGACATGGGCATCACCGTTTCGGAAGCCGACGACAACGACGAGAACGAGGAGGACGGCGACGAGGATGAGGCCGAAGGCGGCGACCTCGTGGAAGCTGCGCCGCGCGCTGCCGTCGTGACGACGAAGTCGGAGCCGGCCGACCGCACCGACGATCCCGTGCGCATGTATCTGCGCGAAATGGGTTCGGTCGAACTGCTGTCGCGCGAAGGCGAAATCGCGATCGCCAAGCGCATCGAGGCCGGCCGCGAGGCGATGATCGCGGGCCTTTGTGAAAGCCCGCTGTCCTTCCAGGCGATCATCATCTGGCGCGACGAACTCAACGAAGGCAAGGTGCTGCTGCGCGACATCATCGATCTCGAAGCAACCTACGCCGGACCCGACGGCAAGAATGCGCCGAAGGTTGAAAGCGCAGAGGCGCCGGCGACGGCGCCGATCAATCCGCCGCCCGGTCTCGACGGCGAGCCGCGCGAAGGCGGCGAGGAAAATTTCGAGGAAGAAGACGACATGGAAAATTCCGTGTCGCTTTCGGCGATGGAAGCCGAACTCAAGCCGCAGGTGCTCGAGACGTTCGACCGGATTGCGGTCGCCTACAAGAAGCTGCGCCGTCTGCAGGATCAGAATGTCGAGTTCAAACTGAAGAACGAAGCGCTGACGCCCGCGCAGGACCGCAAATACAAGACGCTCAAGAAAGAAATCGTCGCGGATGTGAAGTCGCTCTCGCTGAACGCCAACCGCATCGAGGCGCTGGTCGACCAGCTCTATGACATCAACCGACGGCTGATCGGACACGAGACGAAGCTGCTGCGGCTGGCCGAATCCTTCGGCGTGGCGCGCGAGGACTTTCTGAAGAATTATCACGGCGGCGAACTCGATCCGAAATGGACGTTGCGCGTGTCGAAACTCGGCTCGCGCGGCTGGAAGGATTTCGTCGCCAACGAGAAGGACGGCATTCGCGATCTGCGCGCCGACATTCACGCGCTGGCCTCCGAGACGGGTCTCGAAATCCAGGAATTCCGCAAGATCGTGCAGATGGTGCAGAAGGGCGAGCGCGAGGCCCGGCAGGCGAAGAAGGAAATGGTGGAGGCGAACCTGCGCCTCGTGATTTCCATCGCCAAGAAATACACCAATCGCGGCCTGCAATTCCTCGACCTCATTCAGGAAGGCAACATCGGCCTGATGAAAGCGGTCGATAAATTCGAATATCGCCGCGGATATAAATTCTCGACCTACGCCACCTGGTGGATTCGTCAGGCGATCACCCGTTCCATCGCCGATCAGGCGCGCACGATCCGCATTCCCGTGCACATGATCGAGACGATCAACAAGATCGTGCGCACGAGCCGCCAGATGCTGCACGAGATCGGCCGCGAGCCGACGCCGGAGGAACTGGCCGAAAAGCTCGCCATGCCGCTCGAAAAGGTGCGCAAGGTTCTCAAGATCGCCAAGGAGCCGATCAGCCTCGAAACGCCGATCGGCGACGAGGAAGATTCGCATCTGGGCGATTTCATCGAGGACAAGAACGCGATCCTGCCGATCGACGCGGCGATCCAGTCGAACCTGCGCGAGACGACGACGCGCGTTCTTGCTTCGCTCACGCCGCGCGAGGAGCGCGTGCTGCGCATGCGTTTTGGCATCGGCATGAACACCGATCATACGCTGGAGGAAGTCGGCCAGCAGTTCTCGGTCACGCGCGAGCGCATTCGCCAGATCGAGGCCAAGGCGTTGCGCAAGCTCAAGCATCCGAGCCGTTCGCGCAAACTGCGCAGCTTCCTCGACAATTGATTGCAGGACAAAAAAAGGCGGCGGCCCGTCGGGGGCCGCCGCCTTTTGCTTGCGCGGCGCCAGGCGCGCGCCGGTTATCCTTCGATCACAATCGCTGAAACCAGCCGGCCGTAATCGGGCTCCTTGCGGTGCGTTGTGCGCCGGAAGCTGAAAAACCGCTGCGCATCAGCGTAGGTGTCGAGACCGAGATCTTCGAAACGGATTCCCGCCTCTTGCGCGCGCAGGCCAATCAGTCCGTGCAGGTCGAACATGAAATGGTCCGGTTTGCGCGAGGGCGCGAAGAAGCGCGCGAAATCCGGGTTCGTCGCGATAAATTGCGCATGAAATTCGGGACCGGTTTCGTAGCTTTCCTGTGCGATGGTCGGGCCAAGGGCTGCGACGATATCGGCGCGGCGCGCGCCGAGTTTTTCCATCGCTGCGACGGTCGCGCCGATAATGTCGGCAAGCGCGCCTTTCCAGCCTGAATGGGCGGCGCCGATCACGCGCGCTTGCGGATCGCAAAACAGAATCATGCCGCAATCGGCGCCGGTGACGCCGAGCGCAAGGCCGGGCGTTTTCGTCGCGAGCGCATCGCAACGCGGGCGCTCCTCGAAAGGCCGGTCGACGATCAGGCACTCGGCGGAATGGATCTGATAGGGCACAAGCAGATGCGAAGCCGCAACGCCGAGCGCGCTCGCCATGCGCGCGCGATTTTCCGCGACATGGTCGCGTTGGTCGTTCGATCCGACGCCGCCGTTGAGGCTTGCGTAAACGCCTTCGCTCACGCCGCCGTTGCGGGTGAAAAAAGCATGGCGCGCGCCGATTTTCTGCAGCGCAGGGCTTTCAATCGCAGGCAGCTTCACGCGCTCGCCCCGGTGGCGAAGCCCGGCAATTGGGGCGCGCCCTTGCGCGTCACCGCCATCACGCGGAAAAGCCGGCCCATATCGGTCGGCTGCGTTTCGTCGGTCAGGCGATGCAACGCGGTTGCGATGTCCTTGGCCTGATCGGCGCTGGCCTGGCGCGCGAGCGCGTCGGCGCGGCGCTCGATGCCGAGCTGGCGCAAAAAGAAGCCCTGCGAAACGGGGCCGTGCACCTGCGCGCCGACCGATTTGGCCGCGCGCGCCAGACCGGCGAAATCGACATGCGTGGTGAGGTCGCATTCGCCGGCCTCGCTCAGAGGATCGGCATAGCGATGGGCGCGCATCGCCTGCAGGGTTTCGCCGGTCGATGTCGCTTCATGACCATAATCGATCACGAGCAGCGCGCCGCCATATTGCACGATGCGCGTCGCCAGCGTGTACATGATGCGCTGGCCGATGGCGCCGACTTCGATGATCGCGCCGTCGGGCGCTTCAGCGTTCAGATAGGGCTCGACCTGCGGCGCTCCGCCAAACACGAACGCGCCGTCGCCGCTGAGCCCGACCTGACGCTCGCGCCAGCCTTGCGATGTCTTGACATATTGGCGCACGGGCAGCGCGTCGAAAAATTCGTTGGCGAGAACGATCGTTGGCGCGTGCGGCAGATCCTCGACATTGTTCTTCCAGTCGAGCGGGCGCTGCATGTCGGCGAGCATCGCGCGCTGGGCCTCGATCAGCGCGGGACTGGTCTCCACGAGCGTCGCCTGCAGGGATTCGTAAAACGGCTTGACGACGCGCGCGGCGCGCAGCGCATCCGCCATCAGCGTGCCCCGGCCCGGGCCAAGCTCCACGAGGCGCGCAGGCTGCGGCGCGCCGCACAAGGCCCATGTTTCGGCTGCCCACAGGCCGAGCAATTCGCCGAACATCTGGCTGATTTCAGGCGAGGTGATGAAATCGCCCGCCGCGCCGAGCGGGTCGCGCGTCATGTAATAGCCATGCTGGGGATGGGCGAGGCAAAGCTGCATGTAACGCTCGACCGATATCGGGCCCTCCTGCGCGATGATCGACGCGATCTCCTGTGTCAGCGCATTCATGCCTTCGCCTTTCGCGTGGCGTTTATGACAAGCGCGACGCCGGCCAGGACGAGTGGAACGGAAAGAACCATGCCCATCGTCAAGCCGTGCGCGAGAGCCTCCAGTTGTGGATCGGGTTCGCGAAAGAATTCGCTGACGATCCGCGCCAGACCATAGCCGATGCCGAACAGGCCGGAAACGAGACCGGGCTTTTTCAAGGCGCCGGCCCTGTGGATGGCGAAAGCCAGCAACGCCAGAAGCAGCAGGCCTTCGAGCCCGGCTTCGTAGAGCTGGCTGGGATGACGCGGCTCCGGGCCGGCGCCGGGAAAGATCATCGCCCAGGGCGCATCCGTCGGGCGACCCCACATTTCCGGCTTGATGAAATTGGCCAGCCTGCCGAAGAAAATGCCGATGGGGGCGACGGCCGAAGCGATATCGGCGACGGGCAGGAGCGCGAGCCCCCATCGCCGCGCAAACAGGAAGACGCCGAGCGCAACGCCGAGAAGACCGCCGTGAAACGCCATGCCGCCGTGCCAGACCGCGAGAATTTCGGCGGGATGGGCGATGTAATAATCGAGCCCGTAGAACAGGACATTGAACACGCGCCCGCCGATCACAGCGCCGAATGCGGCGTAGACCAGCAGATCGTCCATGGCGTCGGGCGTCGGATGGCCGGTAGCGCCCCACAGGCGATCATTGGCGCACAGGCGCCGCGCGTAGAACCAGCCGAAAATGAGGCCGGCAATATAGGCAAGCCCGTACCAGCGAATGGGGAGGGGACCGAGCCAGACGGCGACGGGGTCGATCGCGGGAAAGGCGATCAGCAGGAGCGGGATCTGGCCCATGCCCGCTGGTTTCCGCTTTAAGGCTGATTCCGTCAAGGCGCGCATTCGCCGCAGTTTTGCGCTATGACCCTTCGCAGCCGAGGAGTTTAGCCATGCAAGAACCCCGTTCCCGTCTCGCTGACGATCTCAATCGCCTGTTCAACGACGCCGCCGGTCTCGCCGGCGGCCTGCGCCGCGAGGTCGAGACTCTGGTGCGCACCCAGATGGAGCGCATGCTGTCCAAAATGGATGTTGTCAGCCGCGAGGAATTCGAGGCTGCGCGCGATATGGCCGCATTGGCGCGCGAGCAGAACGAGAAGCTCGAAAAGCGCATCGCCGATCTGGAGGCGCGGATCGGCAAAGGCGCCTGACTTGCGGACAAACCGCTGATTCTGTGGACGAAGATTCAGGGGCGATGGACGTTGCGGCGCGAATCTTCGATTGTCCGCAACAAGGACGTGCGGTTCGGCGCGCCCGGTATATAGTCAAATGAGAAGGTGATTCGCGGGGCTTCCCGCGCGCTTTCGAACCGAGCCTTGTTGCGTTGCGGCCTTTGCCGCCCAGTTCGTTTTCCAATCGACCGCAGCAATCCGGATTCGCCCGACCATGATGCATACCCAGCTTGCCGAGGACCGCAGCGAACATCCGCTGGACGTGGTCGAAAGGCTCGCCGCGATCAACGCCTGGTCTTTCGAACGCGAGGCGGAGGACGAAATCGCCGTCACCGCCGCCGGCGGCTGGTCCGATTACAATATCGCCTTCACCTGGCTGCCCGAGATGGAGACGCTGCATATTGGCTGCGCCTTCGACCTGCGGCCGCCGCCGCGCCGCCGGGCCGAGGTGCTGGAGCTGATCGCCTCCGCCAACGAGCAGCTCTGGGTCGGTCATTTCGATCTGTGGAGCTCGGAAGGCGTCGTCATGTATCGCCATGGCATTTTGCTGGCGGGGGGCGCGTTGCCCACTTCCGCGCAATGCGAGGCTGCGCTCTCCAACGCGCTGGCGGCGTGCGAGCGCTATTATCAGGCGTTCCAGTTCGTCGTCTGGGCCGGCAAGAGCGCGCGCGAGGCGATCGAGGCCTCGATGCTGGAGACGCTCGGCGAAGCCTGAGCGCCGCACGACGCCCTGGCTGATTGGCGCGGCGCTCTGCAGGGATTAAACTCGCGTTTCTGCGGGATTTTCGCCATGTATCAATTCAGACCTTCCCTCACGCTCGTCGGCGCCGGCAAGATGGGCTTTGCGCTGCTGCACGGCTGGCTCGACCGCGATCTCGCCGGGCCGGAAACGGTCGTGCTCGAACCTGCTCCCAGCGGCGAGGCCAAGGCCTTCTGCGCAGCGCGGGGCGCACGGCTCAATCCACCGGGCGAGCCCGTTGCGCCGCGCACGCTGGTGCTCGCGATCAAGCCGCAGATGCTGGATCAGCTCGCGCCCATCCTCGAACCGCTGGCGGCGCCCGACACGCTCGTGGTCTCCATCCTGGCGGGCAAGCGCGTCGCCGATCTTTCCGCGCGCCTGCCGCGGACGCAGGCCTTCGTGCGCGCGATGCCCAACACGCCAGCCGCCATTGGCCGGGGCGTGACCGGCGCTTTCGCCACCGCCGGCGTGTCCGCCGAGCAGCGGGCGTGCGCCGATGTGTTGTTGCGGGCGGTGGGCGGCGTCGAATGGCTCGACGACGAGGCGCTGATCGACGCGGTCACGGGCGTTTCCGGTTCGGGGCCAGCCTATGTGTTCTATCTGGCCGAGGCTCTGGCCGAGGCCGGGCGCGCCGCCGGATTGCCGGCGGACCTTTCGGCGCGCCTAGCCCGCGCGACGGTGGAGGGCGCCAGCGCCCTGATGAGCCAGTCCGAGAGCGTCACGCCGGGACAGTTGCGCGAAAACGTCACGTCGCCCGGCGGTACGACCGCAGCGGCGCTGGAGGTGCTGATGGGCAAGGACGGCCTGAAGGCGCTGATGACGCGCGCCGTGGCGGCGGCAACGCGCCGCGCGGAAGAATTGTCGGGCTAAAGCGGCGCCTCCCGTCCCGGCAGTCCGCTGCGGCGCCTCTTTAACGCAGCGCGGCGCGGCCTTAGATTGTGTTGCAAGACAGGAGCTCCCATGGCCCGCGCCGCCAAAGAATCCGCCGCCCCCGCGCCTGCGCGCGACCGCATCGTCGACGCCCTCATGACGCTCGCCGCCGAGCGCCGGTTCGAGGACATCTCTATTGCCGACATTGCCAGCAAGGCCGGCGTGTCGCTGGCCGATTTCCGCGATTGCTTCCCCTCGAAAGGCGCTGTTCTCGCCGGTTTTTCGCGACGGATCGACCGGATCGTGCTGGATGGAACAAGCGATGACCTTGCCGGCGAAAGCGACAGGGATCGGCTGTTCGACGTGCTGATGCGCCGGCTCGATGCGATGGCCCCCTACAAGGCGGCGCTTGCGGGAATTGTCGACTGGACGCGGCGCGATCCGCTGTCGGCGGCTCCGCTCAATCAGACGATGGTCAATTCCATGCGCTTCATGCTGGAGGCGGCGGCCCTTTCGGCGGAAGGGCCGCTGGGCGCGATGAAATTGCAAGGCATGGCGCTCGCCTGGGCGCGCATTGTCGACACCTGGCTGCAGGACGACGATGCGGGACTGTCGGCCACCATGGCCGAACTCGACCGCACGCTGGCGCGCGGGGCGCGCCTTTCGGCGCGGGCCGAAGACGTCGGCCGCATCGTGCAGCCGTTCGCGGCGCTTGCGCGCACATTGGTCCTGTCCGGCCAGCGCATGGCGGGGCGGCGCCGCGCAACGCGCGAGGAGGACGCGGACGCCTGAGGGATTCCCCTTCGCGCGCGCTTGCGCTAAACGACAGAGCCCCGGCGCGCCGGGCCGGTAGCTCAATGGTTAGAGCCGGCCGCTCATAACGGTCTGGTTGCAGGTTCGAGTCCTGCCCGGCCCACCAGGCGCGCTGGCGCTGCAACCTTCCACCCTATGCGTTTTCCGCTGCGATGGAGCCGATGACGGCGTCCGTCACCTTGCGCGTATTGGCCGTTCCGCCGAGATCGGGCGTGTGCAGCGCAGGATCGGCCGTGACGCGCTCCACCGCTTTCATCAGGCGCGCGGCGGCGGCCTTTTCGCCGAGATGCTCCAGCATCATGACAGCCGACCAGAACGTGCCGACGGGATTGGCGACGCCCTTGCCCATGATGTCGAAAGCCGAACCGTGGATCGGCTCGAACATCGAGGGAAACACGCGTTCGGGGTTGAGATTGGCGGTCGGCGCGATGCCGAGCGAACCGGCGAGCGCAGCGGCCAGATCAGACAGAATGTCGGCATGCAGGTTGGAGGCGACGATCGTGTCGAGCGTTTGCGGTTTCAGCGTCATGCGCATCGTCATGGCGTCGACCAGCATCTTGTCCCAGGTCACGTCCGGAAACTCGCGCGCCACTTCGCTGGCGATTTCGTCCCACATCACCATCGCGTGGCGCTGCGCATTCGATTTGGTGACGACGGTCAGCAGTTTGCGCGGTCGTCCCTGCGCCAGCCTGAAAGCAAAGCGCATGATGCGCGTGACGCCTGCGCGCGTCATGATCGATACATCCGTGGCGGCTTCTTCCGGCAGGCCCTGGTGCACGCGCCCGCCGACGCCGGCATATTCGCCTTCGGAATTTTCGCGCACGATCACCCAGTCGAGTTCGGGGCCCGATACGCCGCGCAGCGGCGAGACGACGCCCGGCAGAATGCGAGTCGGCCGAACGTTCGCGTATTGATCGAATGGCTGACAGATCGCAAGGCGCAGCCCCCACAGCGTTATGTGGTCGGGAATGTCGGGATGGCCTGCAGAACCAAACAGGATCGCATCGTGATGTCTGATCGCATCGCGGCCATTCTCCGGCATCATGCGTCCGTGTTTCTTGTAATATTCGCCGCCCCAGTCGAAATGATCGAAATGAAACGCGAATGTTCCATCGCGCGCGGCAAGCGCTTTCAGCGCTTCGACGCCCGCGTCGACGACTTCGGTTCCGATGCCATCGCCGGGAATGACGGCGATCTTGTAGGTCTTCATGACGGTCTCCAGAAAATCAGTGCAGCGCGGGCGCCTGCTGGCGACCGAGCGAACGGGCGACGAGCAAAGTGATCATGGCCGACATGCACAAAAGCGCGCCGACGAAATAGAGGCCGGCGGCGTAATCGCCGGTTTGCTGCTTGAGCCAGCCGATCATCGCAGGTCCGAAAAAGCCGCCGAGATTGCCAATGGAATTGATCGCCGCAATGCCCGTCGCGGCGGCGGGGCCGGTCAGAAACATCGTCGGCATGCTCCACAGCGGCGGCTTTGCGGCGCTGATGCCGACATTGACCAGAATGAGCGAGGCGACGACAGCCAGCGCACTGGTCGACAGACCCGCCAGAAACAGGCCGGCGGCGGCGATCACACAGGCGATGACGACATGCCATGTGCGCTGACGATGCGGCTGTTCGAGCAGGCCGGGCAAAAGCCGCATATCGCCGAGATCGCCGACGAGAAGCAGACGATCGTCAATCTCGTCGCCGCGCGTCTTGGCGCGGCGATCGTGCCGCGCTGGACGGCGCGCATCGCGGCGCGGGGCGTGCGTTTCGCGCCGCTGAAAACGCCGCGCGACGGACTTGCCGGACGGTTGCCGCTTGCGGCGGCCTGGGCGCGCGATTCCCGCGACGAAACGCGCGAGGCGATCCTGTCCATCTTGCAGGAGCGCTTGCGCATTTACGCCAGAAGCGCGTGACAATCATCCCACGGGAATGACGTCCACCGCCGCGCGCACATCCTGCGCGCCCGAGGCGTGCAGCACGCCGGACACGGGGGCGACGTCGGCATAATCGCGGCCGATGGCGGTTTCGATGAAATCGTCGTTGATCTGCAAATTGTTCGTGGGATCGAGGCCGAGCCATCCGGCCGGACCGCACCAGACCTGCGCCCAGGCGTGAGAAGCGTCCGCGCCTTCAAGCCGCGGCTGGCCTTCGGGCGGGATGGTGCGGATATAGCCCGACACATAGGCGGCCGGCAGGCCGAGGCCGCGCATGGCCGCGATCATGATATGCGCAAAATCCTGGCAGACGCCGCCGCGCTGCTCGAACGCCTGCGCAAGCGGCGTTGCGACATCGGTCGCGGTCGGATCGAAACGGAAATCGCGGTGAATGCGCCCCATCAGATCGATCGCCGCCGACAGGATGGGCCGGCCCGGCGAAAAGCTTTGCGCGGCGTAGGCGGTTGCGGGCGCATAAAGCGGCGTCATTGCGGTTGGATAAAGAAAATGGGCGGGCGAGGCGGGGCCGAGCAGACGCGAAGAAGCGGCGCTCGCGCGGATTTCCTCCCAGGTCGGCGTCAATTCGCCATAGGGCTGCGGGCTGCGGCGCACTTCTACGCGCGAAAGCGCGGCGATGCGCAATTCGCGATGCGGATTGTCGATGCGAAAGGACGAAACGGCGTTGCCGAAAAAATCCTGCGTCGCACGCAGCCCATGCGGATGGGGCGCAATTTCCAGCCCGCGATCGAGAACGATTTGCTCGCGCGTCACGCGTGGGGCGAGCCGCAGGGCGCAGCGCGCCGAGCCGACGGCGTTCTCATAGAGATATGTGGTGATGTGACGGATGTCGTAGATCACGCAAGGCCCTTCATCGTCTCGGCGCGCTGGGCGCTGGCGCCTTGCAGGAAGTAACGCGCCTCGATGGCTTCGGCGAGGCGCATGAATTTCTGCTCAAAGCCGGAAATCTTCTGCAGGTCGAGTTTGTCGGCCTCGCTGGTTGCGATTTCGGTATCGAGCTTGCGCGCGATGCGCAGCGGCGCCTCCATCACGCCATCCGCCCGCAAGCTGGGCAGCGCGGTCAGATGCTCGACCATGCGCGCGGCCTGAAAAGCGACGGAGCGCGGATTGTTGGGATCAAGCAGCGCCATGTCGCGCACGGGCGCAACGCCAAGACCTGCGATATAGCGGGAACGGTAGGAAATCTGCGAGTCGATGAGATCGAGCAGAACATCGAGACTTTCAGCGCTGGCGTCGCGCGCCGAAAACTCGCGCGCAAAGCCGCAGGTCGCCACGCCGCGCTCGACGCGCCGGCCCATGTCGAGAAAATTCCAGCCGGCGACGCGGTTGAAATTTTCCTGCACCAGACCGGAGAGCGCGGCGGTGCGCTCCAGCGCTTCTTCCGCCCGTTCGATCAATTCGGCTTCGTTGACATAGGCGGACAGCGGCTGCGCAAGTTTCTGTTCGAGATCGTTGAGGATCAGCCAGATGTCGGGCGACAGGCGCTCGCGAATGATCGAGGCCGCGCGACGGGCGGCGCGCGCGAGCGCTAGCCCCGAGCCGACGGCGCCGGGGTTGTGCAGGGCCTGCGAGGCGACTTCGGAAGGCGAGCGCTCGGCGTTGGCGCCACGCGGCGAGAGCAGGAATTGCAAGCGCGCGCGCGCGTCGGCTGCTTCCTTGTGGCCGCGATCGACGTCGATGGAGCGGGCGCAGAAACAGCGCACCAGGCGCAACGTCGCCTCGGTGCGTTCGAGATAGCGGCCGAACCAGAAGAGATTGTCCGCCGCGCGGCTCGGCAGGTTGCCAAGCTGGCGCACGATGCGGACATTTTCCGCACGCGGCAGCAGCGATGTCATTTCGACCGGCTTGTCGGACAGCACCCAGACATCGGACGAGGACACGCCTTCGCCCATCGACAAGGCGCGCGCGTCCATATTGTCGGATATGCGCGAGAAGCCGCCAGGCATCACCATCCAGCCCTGCGGCGTCGCGGCGGCGAAAACGCGCAGCACGAACGGCCGCGGCTCCAGCGCGCCGTCCCGCCAGACGGGCGTCGTGGAAAGCTGGACGACTTCCTGTCCCACATAATCGACGCCGCGGCGCGCGATGGCCGCACGCAATTCGTCCTTGCGCGCAGACGAAATTTCGGCTGCGGGCGTTGGATGGTCGATGCCGGCGCCCTCGTCGCCAAAGGCGCCGGCGATGGCGAGCGTATCGAAATTGTCGAGCACATGGTTCGCCGCGCGCGGATCGCCGCACCACCAGGTCGCGATATGGGGCAATTGAAGTTCCTGTCCGGTGAGCCGGCGCGCGATCGCAGGCAGATATCCGAGCAGGGCGCGCGATTCGATGAGGCCGGCGCCCGGCATGTTCGTCATGACCACGCCGCCGTCGCGCACCGCCTCGATCAGGCCGGGAACGCCGAGTTGCGAGGCGCTGTTCAATTCAAGCGGATCGCACCATTGGGCGTCGACCTGTCGCCACAGGACGTCGGCGCGCTTCAGGCCCGCGATGGTGCGCACATGCACATTGCCGTCGCGCATGACGAGATCGCCGCCTTCCACCAGCAGGAACCCGAGATAGCGCGCAAGATAGGCCTGTTCGAAATAGGTGGCCGTGAAGGGGCCGGGCGTCATGAGGCAGATGCGCGGTTCGGCGCGGCGCGCCTCGGCGATCATCCCGTCGCGAAAGGCGCGGAAAAAGCCGGCGAGCCGCTCGACCGAGAGATCGCGATAGAGATTGGAAAATGCGCGCGTGTAGACGAGCCGGTTCTCCAGCGCATAGCCTGCGCCGGAAGGCGCCTGGCCGCGATCGCCGATAATCCACCAGCGGCCGTCCGGGCCGCGGCCGATGTCGGCTGCATAAAAGCGTAGCCAGCGCCCGCCTGCGGGTTTCACGCCATGCAGCGGCCGCAGAAAATCGCGCGAGCCGAGGATGGCGGCGGCGGGCGCCACGCCTTCGGAGACAAGACGACCCTCGCCGTAAATGTCGGCGAGGGCGCGGTCCCAGATTTCCGCGCGCTGCGCGACGCCGGCGGCGATGGTTTTCCAATCGGCTGAATCGATCAGCAGCGGCAGGCGTCCGAGCGGCCATGTCCGCTCGTTCTGTTCGCCGTAAGCGCGATAGGACACGCCGGAATCGCGGATCTGCCGGTCGGCCGTCTCGAAACGCTGCGCGATCTCCTGCGGCGCATTTTTGGCGAGCGCCACGAAATAGCGCACCCAATGGGCGCGCGCGCGCCCGCTCTCGTCGATGAACTCGTCGGGAACGCCCGGGATCGGCCGATAATCGGCAATCCAGCTTTCGATCTGCGCGGCGACGGAGGGATGGGCGCCAAAGCGCTCGGCGCCGCGCAAACTCGCCTTCAAATCCTGCG